>NZ_JBQFPS010000001.1:0-737128 GCF_056536485.1 Ruegeria sp. CL5 | reverse complement strand
GATGTTTTCCGATGCGATCAGCTCGATTTCATCGCGCTGGCGGCCCAATTCGGATGTGATCGAGCCAAATAGCTCGGGGTCACGATCGGCAAGGGATTGGGTGAAGAAACCGGTATCACGAAGATTGGCGTTCATAATGGCTCCACAGGGCTGGGGTTTATCTGGCGGATTTCCTATCGGAAACGATAGAATTCAGAAAGGCTGTAAAGCGACGAATTGGCCTGCTATGGCGTCAAGTCTGGCCTATTGCGGAAAGGTATGTTTGTTTCGGAACCAAATGTGCAGCACTGGAAACCATAAAACATGACCAAGAGAATCGCCTTTCTGGCCAGCGATGCCAAAGTGGCGCAAACTGCCCGAGACTCTCTTGTGGCGTGCTATGGAAATGCCGCACCCAGGGATGCGGATGTGGTTGTCGCGCTGGGTGGGGATGGTTTCATGCTGCAAACGCTGCAGGGTATCCAGCATCTGAATACACCAGTCTACGGCATGAACCGCGGGACCATCGGGTTTCTGATGAACGAATATGCCGAGACCGATCTGATGGCTCGGCTTGCCGAGGCAGAGGAAGAGGTCGTCAACCCATTGGCAATGACCGCGATGGATCAGTCTGGTCAAAAACACGAAGCGCTGGCGATCAACGAGGTGTCGCTGTTGCGTGCAGGACCGCAAGCAGCGCAACTCAGGATTAGTGTGGATGGGCGTGTTCGCATGGCCGAGCTTGTGTGTGATGGCGCATTACTCGCCACGCCTGCGGGTTCAACGGCTTATAACTACTCTGCGCATGGACCTATTGTTCCGATTGGCGCAGACGTGTTGGCGCTGACACCCATCGCGGCATTTCGCCCGCGAAGGTGGCGCGGTGCTTTGCTGCCGAAAATGGCAAAAGTCAGGTTCGACGTGATCGATGCTGACAAGCGCCCGGTCATCGTTGCGGCTGATTCAATCTCCATTCCAGATATCGACTGGGTCGAAATTAGGTCTGAAACAAGCATCCAACACCGGATACTTTTTGATCCGGGGCATGGATTGGAGGAGCGACTGATTTCCGAGCAGTTCACATAAATGTGAGCGAATTGATAAATTTCCTGTCATTTGTGTGAACCAGTTCACATGCACACCGATAATGGTTTGTTAGCTTCAACTTGCCCGGAGAACACGCCAAGGTGGAAGTGAGTGGCCATCTGACGGTGTTTTCGAATATTGCGCAGTTTTTGCGCTGGCGAGGGTGGGTGGTGCTACGCTCGTCTTCTGAAATCCGGGCATATTTTATTATGCGGACCCCGGGCACAAAACCCCGGGGTCAATTTTTTGTAGCAAGCTGCTATGTAGGCACAAGTTGGAACTAATTGCTCATTTGCTCCCATAAAATCGGGGCCATCTGCCCAACGCGCTCTTCGATGGCGGCTGCGGCATCTACGGCCATGTCTTCGCGCCAGCGCCGGGCGGTGATCTGAATGTTGATCGGTTGGGGGCCATTCGGCAATTCCGCAAGGCGTGCGGGAACGCTGGCAGCGGGCAACCCCAGAAAGTTCATCGCATAAGAATATACTGCGCAGCCCAGCACCTCATGAACACCCTCCGCGCCTTCGGTGTCGCGATCAGGCTTAAAAAATGGCTGCGGCAGAAATGGAGACAGGACTAACGGATAATCCTGCAGGAACAATGACCATTCGCGCGCATGGTGGCTGCGCTGCGCAAGGGCCTGAATCAGATCGCCTCCGACAATCGGGGGAAACTCTTGGAAATAAACTTCAAAAATATCGCGGATGGTTTGCGATCCGGCAGCTTCGATATCACCTTTCATCAGGGTCAGCACTTCGCCCATCAGCGCGCGGTAGCCCAACCGGCCGCATTCGAACACATCTGGCGGATCAATCTCTTCAACCAGATATCCGGTATCGATTAAGGCGTCCCGTGCCGTATCCAGCGCCTTGTCTACTTCTGGATGCAATGCGTAGCCGAACGTGTTTTTTGTGAAGGCGACCTTGATCGGTCCGTCTTGCATATTACCGCGCCAGGGCAGGTGTACGTGAAAGGGATCCCGAAGGTCTGGTTCAATCAGGCTTGGCATAGACAGGTGTAAATCTGCGGCCGTTCGGGTAATCACCCCCTGAACCGACATCGACTGCGCCAGCATTCCCCGCTCGGCCTTTTGGCTTGGGTTCCACGCGGGCACGCGGCCAAGCCCCGGCTTCACCGTCACCGCACCATTGGCTGCGGCGGGAAAACGCAGGCTGCCACCGATATCGTTGCCATGACCCAGAGCACCTATTCCCGCCATGACGGCCGCGCCGGCGCCACCAGACGATCCGCCGGGTGAGATATGGCGGCCCCAGGGATTATGCGTGCGCCCATGAAGCGGGTTGTCCGTATCAGCACGGAATGAAAATTCGGGGGTATTGGTCCGCCCGATGACAATCGCACCTGCTTTATGCAGGTTTGAGACCACAGGAGCATCATCTGGTGCAATGACATCCTTCAGGGCCACCACGCCATTGGTGGTTGCATGATCTTTCTGATCTACATTCACCTTGATCGTAACCGGAACACCATGCAGGGGACCAGCCAAAGCACCATCACGACGGGCACGGTCAAGAGCGGATGCAGTGTCCATCGCTTCCGCACCAAGATCTTCCACAACTGCATTCAACTCGGGGTTCACTTGATGCATACGCGCCAATGCATCCTTGACGACTTCCTCCGCGCTCAGATCGCCCTTTTTTGTCAGAACAGTCAGTTCGGTCGCACTCAGACGCCAGATCTCGCCGTTTGTCATGCTCGTCCTCCTCACCTCAACCTGAGGGGAGGCGGGACCAATGACAAGCCCCAGTAAGACAAAACGGATCCACCCTTCATCTGGCCGAAAACATCCCGGAGCGCGAGGCAGAGCTTCGCACTCGCGCTTTGGCGCAAATCAAGTGCGCCTTTTTGGTGCACTGTTGGATTCCATTGCAAAGTTACTGTGCGTAACCGATGGTTTGCAGGGCCGATTTGATCTCGTCCAGAATAACTGGATCATCGATGGTGGCAGGCATCTTGTATTCATTGCCATCCGCAATCGACACCATCGTGCCTCGCAGGATCTTGCCCGATCGCGTCTTGGGTAGGCGATCTACCACCACCGCATTCTTAAACGCAGCGACAGGCCCGATTTTGTCCCGGACCATCTTGACCACATCCGCCACCACATCCTGGTGGTTCCGTTCAGATCCGGCATTGAGGCACAAGAATCCAACCGGCATTTGCCCTTTTAGTTGGTCCGACACGCCAATCACGGCACATTCTGCCACATCGGGGTGCGCAGCCAGCACCTCTTCCATTCCGCCAGTCGACAAACGGTGGCCAGCAACGTTGATGACATCATCGGTGCGCGCCATGATATAAAGATAACCGTCTTCGTCGATCATGCCTGCGTCACCGGTCTCGTAGTAGCCCGGGAAATGCTCCAGATACGACTTCTTGAACCGCGCCTCGGCGTTCCAGAGGGTCGGCAGCGTACCTGGGGGCAATGGCAGCTTGACCGCGATAGCTCCCAATTCACCTGGTTTCATGGGATGGCCACCTTCGTCCAGAATTTGAACGTCATAGCCTGGCATGGGCTTGGCAGGTGAACCCAATTTGATCGGAAGTTCCTCGATACCAAGTGGATTACCCGCGATTGTCCATCCGGTTTCGGTTTGCCACCAATGATCGATGACCGGGACATTCAACGCATCCTGCGCCCAGATGATGGTGTCCGGGTCGGCCCGCTCACCTGCAAGATATAGCGCCTTCAGGTGGGAGAGGTCGTATTTCGACATCAACTCCCCATTGGGGTCTTCGCGTTTGACGGCGCGAATGGCTGTCGGGGCCGTGAAAAAACTTTTGACCTTATGTTCGGAGATCACGCGCCAGAAGGTGCCAGCGTCTGGCGTGCCAACGGGTTTACCTTCGAACACAATGGTCGTATTGCCATGGATTAACGGAGCGTAGCAAATATAGGAATGCCCCACGACCCAGCCCACATCTGAGGCTGCCCAGAATACGTCACCTGGATCAACGTTGTAGATGTTCTTCATCGTCCAATTCAGCGCGACCAGATGGCCAGCGGTCGGGCGCACGACACCTTTTGGAGCTCCGGTGGTGCCCGAGGTATACAGGATATACGCCGGATCGTTGCCGTTTACAGGCACACATTCTGCGGGTTCAGTTCCGTATTGGAACCCATGCCAATTGACATCGCGCCCTTCGATAAGTTGTGCAACCTCCTGTTCACGTTGGAAGATTACGCAGAACTCGGGCTTATGGCTGGCAAGATCGATCGCGCCATCCAACAGCGGTTTGTAGTGCACGACACGACCCGGTTCCATCCCGCATGAGGCGGCGATGATCGCCTTGGGTTTCGCATCATCAATGCGCACCGCGAGTTCGTTGCTGGCAAAGCCGCCGAACACCACCGAGTGCACTGCACCAAGGCGGGCGCAGGCCAGCATGGCCTCCAACGCTTCGGGGATCATCGGCATATAGATGATGACCCGGTCCCCTTTCTCAACGCCTTTCGCGCGGAGCGCACCGGCCAGATTAGCGACCCTGTTGCGCAGCTCGACGTAGGAGATTTCGCGTTTGGTATGTGTGATGGGACTGTCATAGATGATTGCGGTCTGCTCGCCACGACCGTTTTCCACATGCCGGTCGACTGCGTTCCAGCACGTATTTACCTTGGCATCGCTGAACCATTCATAGAGAGGCGCATTGTCGTCGAACAGAGCTTTGCCGGGCTCTTGAACCCAGTCGATCCCTTTTGCGGCATCCATCCAGAATGCTTCGGGGTCGTTCTTCCAGCTCTCGTAGACGTCCTGATATGCCATGATGGCCTCCTCCCAAATTCCTCGCGTTTTGTGTTAGGCGCCGAAGGTGCCTCGGGCAAGCGACGCGGAATGCGGCGCGTCAGTTTATCGCAAAATCTTTGCAGAACCTTTCAGATTGGACTGCAAAGTTTTGCAAATTCTCTGATATTTATGACCTTCTAGTTGACCCATATGAGGCTTTGCAAATCTGCAAACTCAGCGCTGCAAAAGCAACAGTGCCAATAGAATCAACTTGGGCAACTGATCCGGAGCCCGGTCGTGTATATCCTCTTACCGCCGCGCCCGGCTTACCCGTAATGTGCCACTGGGGTTCCGGCGATGGCCGCCATGTTCAACAGCCCCCGGGCAGTGATTGATGGCGTTACGATATGGGCTTTGTTTCCCATCCCCATCAAGATCGGCCCCACCTCTAATCCGTCCGCTTTCATCTTGAGGATATTACGCACCCCGCTTGCTGCATCCGCGTGTGCGAAAATCAGGACATTCGCAGCGCCATCCATACGCGAGTTCGGGAAAATACGTGCACGCAATTCAGGATCAAGGGCCAGGTCCAAGTTCATCTCGCCCTCATAGCTGAAATCGCGCGGCTCAGAATCGAGGATCTCAAGGCCCGCCCGAAGGCGCTTGCCCGATCCCTCTGCCTGATTGCCGAACTGCGATTGCGAACAGAATGCAATCTTCGGCTCCAGTCCGAACCGCCGCACGTGACGGGCTGCGCCGATGGTTGTTTCGGCCAGTTCCTCGGGGGTGGGCAGTTGCCGTACATGCGTGTCGGCGATGAATAGGGGGCCGTCTTCCAGAATCATAAGTGACAGCGCGCCGTGCGGGCGTAAATCGCCATCATCCAGAACTTGCTCAACATAATTGAGATGCCAGCGGTATTCGCCGAATGTACCGCAGATCATGCTGTCAGCCTCGCCGCGATGCACCATGATCGCCGCAATTGCAGTATTGTTGGTGCGCATGATGGCTTTTGCGAGGTCCGGAGTGACCCCCCGCCGCTGCATGATCTGGTGATATGAGTTCCAGTAGTCGTAGTAGCGCGGATCGTCCTGCGGGTTCACGATCTGGAAATCCTGCCCAGGCCGAACCGTCAGCCCCAGTCGTTCGCATCGCGCGTCGATTACGTCCGGGCGACCAATCAGGATCGGGGTTTCCGTGGTTTCTTCCAAAATAGCCTGAGCTGCACGCAATACCCGCTCGTCCTCGCCTTCCGCAAAAACGATCCGCCGGGAAGCAACTGCTGCGGCTTCAAATACTGGCCGCATCAGAAGAGCCGATTTAAACACAGTCTGATTCAGCCGTTCTTTATAGGCTTCGAGGTCATCAATGGGCCGTTTTGCGACCCCACTTTTCATGGCTGCTTGCGCAACAGATGACGAAACGACTCCGACGAGGCGCGGGTCGAAAGGTTTGGGGATCAGATAATCCGGCCCAAAGGTCAACTGCTCTCCCTTGTAGGCTGCCGCAGCTTCAGCGCTGGTTGTCGCACGGGCCATGTCGGCAATTCCGTCGACGCAGGCGATTTGCATCTCGTCATTGATTTCAGTCGCACCAACATCCAGGGCACCCCGGAAGATGAACGGGAAACACAAGACATTGTTCACCTGGTTCGGGAAATCGCTGCGGCCGGTTGCAATGATCGCATCTGGCGCAACTTCGCGTGCCGATTGTGGCAGGATTTCCGGAGTTGGGTTGGCCAATGCAAAGATGATCGGGGTTTTGGCCATCTTCTCAACCATCTCGGGCTTCAAGACGTTCGGTCCACTCAGCCCCAGGAACAGATCGGCGTCCGGGATCGCATCATCCAGAGTGCGCAGATCGGTTTTTTGGGCAAACTGGTCCTTGTGCGGGTTCATATCCTCGGCGCGGCCCTCATAGACCAGACCGTGAATGTCGCACAGCCAGATATTCTCGCGTTTGACCCCAAGCTTCACCAACATGCTGAGGCAGGCGATCCCTGCGGCGCCACCACCGGTTGAGACAACTTTGATATCCTCAAACTTCTTACCTGCCACATGCAGGGCGTTCTTGGCAGCGGCGCCAACAACGATCGCGGTGCCGTGCTGGTCGTCGTGAAAGACGGGGATATTCATCCGCTCTCGGCACAGTTTTTCAACAATGAAACAATCCGGTGCCTTGATGTCTTCAAGGTTGATCGCGCCAAAAGTCGGTTCCAACGCGCAGACGATATCTGCCAGTTTTTCGGGGTCAGGCTGATCCACCTCGATGTCAAAACAGTCGATGCCAGCGAATTTTTTGAATAGGACCGCCTTGCCTTCCATCACCGGCTTTGATGCCAGAGCACCGATGTCGCCGAGCCCCAGAACCGCAGTGCCGTTCGAAACGACCGCCACCAGATTGCCGCGCGCAGTATATTTTTCGGCATTGGCTGCGTCGCTTTTGATCTCGAGGCTGGCTTCGGCCACACCTGGCGAATAGGCGCGTGCAAGGTCCCGGCCGTTTGCCATCGGCTTCGTGGCCTTGATCTCAAGCTTTCCGGGCTTTGGATGGGCATGATATTCAAGCGCAGCCTGTCGCAGGTTCGGTGTGTCAGACATCGGCAATTCAACTCCGTTCCAATATTCGTTTGATGGTTAAACCATTTCTCAACGCTTGGCTATGTCGCCTCGGATTTGTGTCGAAATAAGGTCTCACGGATACTTTAAGGGGTCGCTGGTTGAGATTTGATGCTTTGCTTTTATGTACAGTCAATTCCCGACAATCTAACGGGCCTCAGAAGCGACGGATCTGATCATGCGCAATAAAAACAAAGCTTGTGCTGACGCGCAAATGACCACCGCTTTTGACAGGCTTGGCACCAATGGGGGTGCCTTGGTTGGTTCGCTTTCTTTGGCTGTTGTTCTGCTTTGCGTGATCATGATCTGGCCTTTGCAGGCCGCAGCATTCAACCAAGAGGGCGGCTTGATCGAGACAATTTCAGCCACTGCGTTGCTGGCTGCCGGGCTGGTCGCGCTGGTGCGTTTTCCAGGCCTCTCACGCTTATATATTGCACTTGTCTGCCTACTGTTGGCCGAGCGCGAGCTGGAAGCAGAGGTCTACACCGAAGGCAGCGTACTTTTCGTCGTGCTAGAATGGTTGGATTTATTGCTTGATGCAACCACAGTCCGGATCGCTTTGGGCGTGATTGTCATTGGTGGTTTGCTTTGGCACGGGATACCAAACGGAGTACAGGCACTTAAGATCCGCGCACCATTTCTGACGGTCTTTGTCCTAGCCGGAAGTGTTGCGGTACTGGCGCAGATACTCGAAGAAGTCAGTGGATTTTTCTCGGAAAGCCTTTCGGTCACGATGGCTACACGCCTGTTCGTGCTGGAAGAAACGCTTGAAATGTACTTTTCAATTGGCATTTTGGCCGCTGTTCTGATCGGATGGCCAAAAATCAGATCCGAAGAGATACAGAATGACAAGCGATCCGAAAGACTTCCAGACGCGCGCTGAAATCCGCCTGCCGACGCAGGAACTCCGCAACGATATTCCGTTCTATACCAAGGTGCTGGGAATGCGGATGGACATGATCTATCCAGCCGACGATCCAAATACCGCTGTGTTTTCCGGACATGGTTTACGTTTGCGGATCGAGAAAGACGCACCCGAGTCTCCTGGGACCTTGCGCATTTTGACGTCTGACCCCGACAGGTTCGCTGACGGCCAGCGCAGTCTTGTCGCACCAAACGGCACCCGGATCGAAATAGAGGAACTGGATCCACCGCTGGTTATGCCGGAAACGGTTCATTCATTTGTTGTTCGCCGCCTCAAGGATCAGGCGCCCTGGATCATCGGGCGGGCAGGGATGCATTATCGCGATCTGGTGCCTGACAGGTTGGGCGGTTCGATCATCGCCAGCCATATCCGCATTCCCGATGGCGGCCCGGTGCCGGATATGGTGCATTTTCACAAGGTCGGGTTTCAGCTTATCTTCTGCATCCACGGTTGGGTGGACGTGGTTTATGAGGATCAGGGTGAGAAAATGCGCCTGACAGCGGGTGATTGCTTTATTCAACCGCCCGAAGTCCGTCACCGAGTGCTTGAGGCATCGGACAACGTGCAGGTGATCGAGATTGGTGTACCGGCTGAACATGTGACCGAGATTGACCACGAGATGGACCTGCCAACACCACACTTCCGACCGGACCGGGAATGGCAGGGCCAACGGTTTGTCTATAATCAGGCCAAAAATGCGGAGTGGATACCTTTCCGCCTGCCCGGATATGTCTGTCGCGATACGACCATTGCCGAAAACACCAAGGGTGTCGCGGGTGTGCAGGTCGTCCGTCGCGGGCAAGGTCAACCTGAATGGGCCAGCCACGATACTGATATCCACTTTACCTTTGTGATGGATGGCGAGGTGACACTTGAGGGTGAGGGGCGCGAACCCTATCGGCTGGAACAGGGCGACGCCTTCGTCATTCCACCTGGCATGAGAACTCGTTTGTCTGATCCAACTGACGATGTCGAATTGTTGGAAGTTACGCTGCCCGGCACATTCAACACGACTCTGGGCTAAATGCTTGTGATTATCCGCGCACGGGGGCTTCAAATTCCCCGGCGCTTTCATTTAGGGTATGACATTCTGACCAAGTGATCAAAAATTGGGAATCGTCATGTCTTTGAAAGATGCTGCTTTGGCTGTTCGTGAATATGCGCACGCGCCTTATTCGAATTTCAAGGTCGGGGCGGCGATCCGGGCAGGTTCTGGAGCGGTTTACACCGGCTGTAATGTCGAAAACGTAGCCTACCCGGAAGGCACCTGTGCCGAGGCCGGGGCGATTGCCGCGATGATCGCCGCAGGCGACAAAGAACTGACCGAAGTTTACGTGGTTGCGAGCAGTCCGCATCCGGTGCCACCCTGCGGCGGCTGCCGTCAGAAACTGGCTGAATTCGGAAAAGGCGATGTGGTGGTCACTATGGCGACTGCCGACGGTCTGGAAACCAAAACCACAATAGCTGATCTGTTGCCGGGTGCATTTGGTGCCGCGCATATGAGGGACACCTGATCAGATGGATGCGCGTTCGATTATCGCCAAGCTTCGCCGTAACGAGATACCGACATCAGCCGAATTGCAGTGGTTCGCACAGGGGTTGGCCGACGGCGGCGTAAGTGACGCGCAGGCGGGAGCCTTTGCAATGGCGGTCTGCATGGGTGGGCTGGGGGCTCAGGGCAGGGCAGATTTGACGGTTGCCATGCGTGACAGCGGTGAGGTGCTGAACTGGGATGTTGATGGCCCGGTGATCGACAAACACTCGACTGGTGGAGTCGGGGATTGCGTCAGCCTGGTTCTCGCCCCGGCCCTGGCCGAATGCGGGGCCTATGTACCAATGATCTCGGGCCGGGGGCTGGGCCACACCGGCGGCACTTTGGACAAACTCGAAGCAATCCCCGGCGTGACAACGCAGATCGGCCAGACAAGGCTGGCGCAGATACTGAATGAGACCGGCGCTGCGATTGTCGGCGCTACGGGGCAGATCGCACCGGCGGATAAACGGCTATATGCGATCCGCGATGTGACGGCGACGGTGGAAAGTCTTGATCTGATCACTGCGTCGATCCTGTCAAAGAAGCTGGCCGCCAGCCCGGATGCGCTGGTGCTGGATGTCAAGGTGGGCAGCGGGGCGTTCATGAAGACGCTGGATGAGGCGCGCAAGCTTGCTCGGGCGCTGACCGAAACGGCAAATACCGCGGGGTGCCGGACCTCAGCGGTGATCACCGACATGAATCAACCGCTTGCTCCAGCACTTGGCAACGCGCTGGAAGTTGCCGAAGTGATGAAGGTCATGACCAGCGGGCAAACCTCACCCTTGGCCGAAATTTCTGCTGAACTGGGTGGCGTGTTGATGGCAGATGCGGGTATGTGCG
The DNA here is from genome assembly GCF_056536485.1 of Ruegeria sp. CL5. Classification (NCBI taxonomy): domain Bacteria; kingdom Pseudomonadati; phylum Pseudomonadota; class Alphaproteobacteria; order Rhodobacterales; family Roseobacteraceae; genus Ruegeria; species Ruegeria sp. CL5. The sequence continues at coordinate 726,400 of NZ_JBQFPS010000001.1, read as the reverse complement.
CATCGGCGGAAGAGGGCCGGGCGCGGATCGCAGAAGTAATACGTGACGGGCGCGCCGCCGAACGGTTTGGCCGCATGATGGCCGCTGTCGGAGGCCCTGTGCACTTCGTCGATACCTGGGCGCGATTCCTGCCCGAAGCAAACGTGATCCAAGAGGTGCCTGCGCCCCGCGATGGCTACATCTCTGCGATAGATGGTGAGGCACTAGGACTGGCGGTGGTTGCCCTGGGTGGTGGACGCCAAGTTGAGAGTGATGAGATCGACCCGGCGGTTGGATTGTCGAATATCTTGCGGTTGGGTCAGCACGTTCAGAAGGGCGCGCCATTGGCCGTGGTCCACGCAGCCCGAGAAGATGCAGCGCGACTTGCGTCCGGGGTGGTATTGAATGCCGTAACGCTTGGCGATGCGTCAGTAGAACAACCTCCGCATGTACACGAAAGGATCAGCGCATGAGCCGCGCTTTCCTTGTTGTTATGGATTCGGTTGGTATCGGCGGCGCGCCAGATGCCGATCAGTTCTACAACGGCACCACGCCCGATACGGGTGCGAACACGGTGGCTCATATTGCGCAGGCCTGTGCCGAAGGGCGCGCAGAAGAAGAACGCTCCGGCCCATTGCATTTGCCAAATCTCGACGCTCTGGGCCTGGGCGCTGCAACGCGACTGGCCTCAAATGATGTCACGCCGGGGTTAGAAGCCACACCAGCAGGTCTCTGGGGATGCGCGCGAGAGTATTCGCCGGGCAAGGACACGCCTTCTGGCCATTGGGAATTGGCAGGCGTTCCGGTGCCGTGGGACTGGCACTATTTCCCGGATACGACACCTGCCTTTCCCGCCGAACTGAGCCGGGCAGCAGCCCAGGCTGCAGGTACCGAGGGCATTCTGGGCGATTGCCACGCTTCTGGCACGGCGATCATCGCTGAATTGGGGGCCGAGCATATGCGAACCGGCTGGCCGATCTGTTATACATCTGCCGACAGTGTGTTCCAGATTGCCGCGCATGAGGAGAGCTTTGGCCTCGACCGTTTGCTGGATTTGTGCAAGGTGCTTGCGCCGCAGCTTCACGAAATGAAAGTTGGCCGTGTGATAGCTCGGCCATTCATCGGAACACCGGAAACTGGATTTACCCGCACCACCAACCGCAAGGATTTTGCCATCGTACCCCCAAGCCCGGTGCTGACAAACTGGGCGCAGGACGCGGGTCGGCACGTGTATGCAGTTGGCAAGATCGGCGACATCTTCTCGATGCAGGGGATCGATACGTTGCGCAAAGGTTCGGATGCCGAACTGATGGCCCACCTCTCTGATCTGGTGGATGAGGCCGAAGACGGCAGCCTGACATTTGCCAACTTCGTCGAGTTCGACAGCATCTATGGCCACCGTAGGGATATCAGCGGCTATGCCCGCGCGTTGGAGTGGTTTGACCGCGAGGTCGGGGTCATCCTGCGAAAACTGCGCCCGGGTGACCTGATGCTGCTGACCGCTGATCATGGCAATGATCCCAGCTGGATCGGAACCGATCACACGCGCGAACAAGTGCCGGTATTGATTGCCGGACATGGCACAGGTGAAATCGGCCGGATCAACTTTGTCGATGTCGCTGCCAGTATCGCGCATCACCTGAATATCCCGGCGCAAGGACCGGGGCGGAGTTTTCTATGACAGCGGCTGACCAACCCAAGATCGAACTTCACCTGCATCACGAAGGTGCAGCGCCACCCGCCTTTATTCGTCAGTTGGCCCATGAAAAGCGCGTGGATCTGAGCGGGATCTTCAAGCCAGATGGTTCGTATGATTTTCGCGACTTTGCACATTTCCTCAGTGTCTACGAGGCAGCCTGCGAGGTTCTGAAATCGCCAGAGGATTTTCGCCGATTGACGTTGGCCATTCTCGAAGAGAGCGCAGCCAACGGGGTGGTGTATTCTGAAACTTTCCTAAGCCCCGATTTTTGCGGCGGAGGAGATTTGCATGCATGGAAGGACTATTTGACCGCGATCCAGGATGCCGCTGATGAGGCCGAGCGCAAATTCGGGATTACGCTGCGCGGTGTCGTGACCTGTGTGCGCCATTTCGGACCCGAGCAAGCCAAGCGCAGTGCACATTGTGCGGCCGAAACTGCTGGGAACTGGATCACCGGATTTGGCATGGGCGGCAATGAATCCGTTGGAACGCAGGGTGATTTCAAATGGTCCTTTGAGTGCGCGCGCGAGGCAGGGCTGCAGTTGACCACACATGCCGGTGAATTTGGGGGTCCCGATAGTGTGCGGGACGCAATTCGCGATTTGGGGGTCGAGCGTGTGGGCCATGGTGTCCGTGCCATCGAACACCCGGACCTAGTGCATGAACTGATCGACCGGGATATCACGTTGGAAGTGTGTCCGGGCTCGAACGTGGTTCTTGGCCTATTCCCCGATTTCGCGGCGCATCCCATTGCGAAACTGCGCGATGCAGGTGTCAAAGTGACCGTGTCTACTGACGATCCACCGTTTTTCCATACCACGATGCGGCGCGAATATGAGATGTTGGGTGCAGCATTCGGCTGGCAAGCCGAAGATTTTGCAGCCCTTAATGTAACGGCCCTGAATGCGGCCTTTTGTAATGAAGAGACCCGCGCGCGGGTCAAGAAAAGACTGGAGACATCATGAGCGATCACCTGACCGTCGTCGACCACCCGCTGGTGCAGCATAAACTGACGCTCATGCGGGACAAGGGCACCTCGACCGCCGTGTTCCGGCAGTTGTTGCGCGAGATCACGTTGCTGTTGGCCTATGAGGTCACCCGCGAGATGTCGCTGACGACGCGCCACATCGAAACCCCGATGGAAGAGATGGACGCACCCATATTGGCGGGCAAGAAGCTTGCGTTGGTTTCGATCCTGAGGGCCGGAAACGGGATGCTGGACGGGGTGTTGGAGCTGATCCCCTCGGCGCGGGTCGGCTTTGTGGGTCTCTATCGCGATGAAGAGACGCTCAAACCTGTTCAGTATTATTTCAAAGCTCCCGAAGGGCTGAAGGACCGTCTGGTCATTGCTGTTGATCCGATGCTGGCAACTGGCAACAGCTCGGCCGCAGCGATCGATCTGCTGAAAGAGCAGGGGGCTGCAGATATCCGTTTCCTTTGTCTTTTGGCTGCGCCCGAAGGCGTGGCACGCATGAAAGAGGCACATCCGGATGTCAAAATCGTGACTGCTGCGCTGGATCGTGAGTTGAACTCCAAGGGCTACATCATGCCGGGCCTGGGCGATGCCGGGGATCGGATGTTCGGCACCAAATAGGCGCTATTGCCCGCAGATATTCTGCAGCCGGACCCAATCGCGGTCCGGCAATACCTGTTCCAAAGTTCGACCTGCCATGGGATCTGCCTCGATCAACCCGAGAACGGACTCGCCTGTGATGTCAACAGCATAAGCGTATGGTGTTGAGGGAAGGGCGGCCTGAGCGAACATTGCCAGCAGATCATCATCACTAATCTGTGTTTGAGGTTCTGCCAGGATTTCTTCGGTGTAGGTATCGACGATTTCAGTGGTCAACTCACCAGTCGTCAACAGTCGAAACGCGGTTGTTGGGCCCGTCCGATCTAACAGGTCGTCCAACGGTGCCTGTTGTGCCGCGCGAGCGCGCGCGGCGATAACATACCCCGCGGCAACGGCGGGGTCTTCATGATCCTCCACCAGCGCGCGATTCAGCAATACAGTCCCCCCCGGCAGGCTTAGGCTGTTGGACAAACCTGCGGGCAGAATCACGATCTGTCGAACACCAGTTCGTTTTGCAAGCCGGTCCAATGAGTCCTGCGCCTCGGGTGAATTGCATGCCTTGCCTGATACCCTTTCTATGCGCTGCAGGATCGTATCGCCGATCTCTTGCTGTTTGATCTCTGGCACGACTGAAACGACATGGCGCTGCAAAGCGCCGGGCAACCACAGCAAAAGAACTGCCACAACGGCCAGCGCCACCCCCGCAACGCTGAGCCAGCGCAGACGACCGGGGTGCGGTCTGGCGCGGTCGATGGCACGTTGCAGACGATCGATGGCCTCGATCATCGTGGTTTCCGTTTCTGCAAGTTCCAGCGTTTCGCCAGGATCGCCGTCGGGACAATAGATGGCAGGATACGCACCCGGGTTTTGACGCTCTAACGCAGCCAAAGACCAATGCGTGAGCGCGCTGTCATTGAAATCCGAGATCGTCAGAGTGGCTTCGCCAATCGAAACCACAACCTCACGCCGCTGTTCATCGGGCGAAGGGCGCCACAAACCGGTGGCTTCGATCCGCTGGTACTGTTTGAGTGCGGTCATCGGTTAATGCTGCTCGAGTATTATTTTGCGCTAAGCTTAGCATGGCAAAAACCAGTGGCGCAAACCTGTTGCGTCAGGTTTGTGAAATGTGCTGATTGTAGCGGGTAGTTTTCTGGCCAGCACTGGCTAATCAAGCGCAGAGGCGGGAATGCAGTTACAACAACAATCCCATTCGATGCTGGCGTCTTTACTGATGGTCGCCTCGATGGCCATTATCGGCGTCATCGATAACTTTGTGATCCGGGTCGCCGAAAGCATTGGGCTATGGCAGTTTCATCTAAGCCGCGCGACGTTGATGTTACCCCTGATTGCGCTTCTTTCGGTTCTTGGCTTGGGCGGTTTGAAACCGCGCCGGTACGGCATCGTCGCGGTGCGTAGCGTATTGATAACCATGGCGATGCTTTTTTATTTTTCGGCTCTGGCTCTGATGCCGATTGCGCAGGCGTTGGCAGGGCTGTTTACCTCACCGATTTTTGTGCTGCTGATTTCCGCGCTTTTTCTGAAGCAGCATATCGGCCCCTGGCGGATCGTGGCCGTTCTTTTGGGCTTTGCCGGAATACTCAGTGTTTTGCAGCCTGACCCCAATTCATTTGATCTCAAGACGCTGATCCCAGTAGCTGGAGGTTTTTTCTATGCTCTCAGCGCCGTTGTAACCCGCACGCATTGCCGTGATGAAAGCACCGTCGCCCTGCTGGCCGCGATGGTGGTGACTCTGGGATTGGCTGGGTTGATTGGTCTGATATGGCTGGCTGTGTTTCCGATTGATGTGCCCGAAGGCCCAGAGGGGTTTGCCATGCGCGGTTGGGTCTGGCCGATACATGAAGCCCTGCCTTGGGTGGTGATGCAGGCGATCGGGTCTACGATCGCCGTTTTCATGCTGATAAAAGCTTACCAATTAGGAGAGCCTTCCTACGTCGCCGTGTTCGAGTATTCGGTCATGATATTCGGACCCTTCTTTGCATGGATCGCCTTTGGACAATCGGTAGGAATGATGCAGATCGTCGGTATTGGCATGATCGCAACTGCAGGAATTTTATTGGCATGGAGAGAGAAGCGCACCGCCAGAAAGCTGCCCAAAGCTCTGCCAAATTGAGGACGTGTGTAGATAAAGCAAAGTTACTTGCACATCGCCTATAGTTTCCAGGTGTCGTGCAAAGCGATCTTCACCGCCCATATTGTTCCGGAACGTCACGTGAAATATGGCCAAAAGGTCCTTATTTCGCCTCAATTGTGGCAAAACTTAGTCAGCTCGTGGCACATAAGCATGGTCAATCTGAACTATGTCGAAGTGCCAAGAGGGGGGCGCAAGTGTTAGAGTTAGTGAGTGTTTCGGGGTATTCGAAACGTGAGGGTCAAGGCCCGCAACCTGTTCAAGAGTCAGCCGTTTCAGTGCGCCGCGGTGGATTGCTGCATGGGACCAGGGTTGCAACAACCAGTGGCTGGAAGCCGGTTGAAAATCTGGTTACTGGCGAACTGGTGCGAACGCTGGATCACGGGTTTAGAGAATTGCGCCGTGTCTGCGCCGACAGCGTCGTGGTTCCAGGGGGGGAACGCAGGCCAGAGTATCTGCCGGTCCTTGTCCCGGCTCGCGCCGCGTATAATGGGCGGCCGGTCTGGCTGATGCCAGAGCAGGGAATGGCGCTGGATCAGACTAAACTGGATCTGGGAATTGAGGGGCTCTCAATTGTCCCTGCGCGTTTGCTAAGCGGTGTTGGCAATCTCAGATCAAATACTCCGGCGCAAAACTTCGATGTGACGTCGTTGTATTTTGATCAGGATGAGATTGTCTTTATCGAGGGGGGATTCCAAGCCTACTGTCCTGCGGGAGGTATGGGACCGGTCTGCACATACGAAGTTGCCGACCAAGAAGATGCTGATCTGTTGATCGAAGCGGTGGCCATGAAAGGCGACATATCGGTTTTTGCAAACCCATTGGGTGCGCTGCCTGCGCCCATCCCGCAGGAACCAATATTCCCTATTCGCCCCCCCAAGGGCATGCGTCGGCCAGGGCGGCCAGGGCGGCCTAATGCCCCGATCTTGTTTCTGCGATCGGACTGGCGCATCTGAACGTAATCTGCTGGCGCAAAACAGGTTGCGCCAGCAGTTCAATATCAGGCAGCTTTGGCCGCTGGGTTGAAGCGACCATAGAAACTCTGACCTTTCTCGGCCATTTCGCGCAGGAGCGGTGGGCACGCAAAACGCTCGCCATAGGCCTCGGTCAGTTGGTCGCAACGCTCAGCCGCATAGGGCGTGCCGATGATGTCCAGCCAACTGAGCGGACCACCGGACCAAGGGGCAAAACCCCATCCAAGGATCGCACCCACGTCGCCTTCGCGGATGTCCTCAAGAACACCTTCTTCCAACGCGCGAACCGCTTCCAAAACCTGCGCGAACATCAGGCGTTCCTGCACTTCGATCAGGTCGGGTTGTTCGGCAGCCAGCGGGTATTTGTCCTGCAAACCCTTCCAGTATTCGACGCGTTTACCCTTGTCGTCATAGTCGAAGAATCCGGCATTGGCCTTGCGGCCCAGACGCCCCTGTTCCTCCATCCAGAAGATCAGATCGTCCGAGGGGCTATCAGGATAGGCATCGCCCATCGCTGCTTTCGTTGCCCGTGCTATCTTGGCCCCGAGATCGATTGAGGTTTCGTCCGTCAACTGGATCGGTCCTACCGGGAAACCCAACTGCCGCGCGGCATTGTCTATCAAGATCGGACTGACGCCCTCGGTGATCATCCGAGCACCCTCGTTGATATAGGGGATGATGCAGCGGTTGGCGTAGAAGAAGCGTGCGTCATTGACCACGATCGGCGTTTTGCGGATCTGGCGCACGTAATCTAGCGCTTTGGCCACCGCGCGATCGCCAGTTTCCTTGCCTTTGATGATTTCGACCAGGAACATCTTCTCTACGGGCGAGAAGAAGTGGATGCCGATGAACTGCTCGGGCCGCACCGAAGCTTTAGCCAGATCGGTGATCGGCAGGGTCGAAGTGTTCGAGGCAAAGATGCAATCTTCGGGGATGATCGCTTCGACGCGTTTGGTCATCTCGGCCTTTACACTCGGGTCTTCGAACACGGCCTCGATGATCAGATCGCAGCCTTTGAGGTGTTCCAAATCCGGCGTCGCGGTGATCTGGCCCAGCATGGCCTCTTTCTTCTCAGCCGTAACCTTGCCGCGCTTGATACCCTTGTCCAAATAGGCCTCGGAATAGGCTTTGCCTTTGTCGGCTGCTTCCTGATCACGGTCGATCAGAACAACTTCCATGCCCGCTTGAGCCGAGACCAGAGCAATGCCTGCGCCCATCATGCCAGCACCCAGAACACCGATCTTCTTGACCCTCTGATCGGGCACATCCTTGGGCCGCACAGCGCCTTTTTCTAGCGCCTCCTTGTTCAGGAACAGCGAGCGGATCATCGCCGAAGACGAAGGGTTCATCAGCACGTTGGTGAACCAACGGGCTTCGATCTTCAGGGCGGTGTCGAAGTCAACCAGCGCGCCTTCGTAGATGGAACTCAACAGAGCCTTGGCCGCCGGGAATGCACCTTGTGTCTTGCCATTCACCATCGCGCTTGCGCCGACGAACGTCATGAAGCCAGCTGGGTGGTAGGGTGCGCCGCCGGGCATTTTGTAGCCTTTCGCATCCCATGGTTTGACCAGATCGGAATCCTTGGCGTTCAGAACCCATTCCTTGGCCGCGGCAACCGGATCGTCCGCCACGGCGTCGATCAGTTGCGCGCCTTTGGCCTTCTTCGAGTCCATCATCTTACCTTCAAGCAAGACGGGTGCCGCCGCCATTGCGCCGACCATACGGCTGTAGCGCATGGTGCCGCCTCCACCGGGGAAGATACCCAGCAGAATCTCGGGCAGGCCGATCTTGGATTTCGGATTGCTGGTCATCACACGGTGATGACAGGCCAATGCGATCTCGGTCCCGATCCCTGCGCAGGTGCCGTTGATGGCACAGGCGACCGGCTTGCCGCCTTTTTTGGACTTGGGGTCCATGCCTGCCAGTTCCAGCCGACGCAGGATGTTATGGCCACTCATGACGAAATCGAACAGTGCCTGCGCGGGTTCGTCGCCGGCCTCCTGTCGGATCGTGGCGAGCGTGCTCAAGTCCATGCCGCCTGCAAACGACCCTTCTTTGCCACTGGTGATAACGATGCCCTTGATCTCATCATCCGCCAGCGCCTGATCGATAAGATCACCGACCAGAGTGAAGGCCTCACGCGACAGGACGTTCATGGATTTGCCCGGAACGTCCCAGGTGATGAAGGCGACGCCATCGGCGTCTTTGCTGAGGGTGAAATCAGTCATTGTCATCTCCAATCTGGTCAGCCGTCAGCGGGCTGCCATCCTTGCGAGTGAAAGAGAATCCGTTCTCATCATCTTTCACCATCATGTCTATATCGCTGTAGTAGCCGGTCTCGGTCGGGGTCCGGGTGCCCACCACCAGAAAGGTTGCGGGCGCATCGGTTTTGTTCACAAGGTGATGGCCATTGGCCTCACCTGCAGGCCAAGCGGCGCAGTCACCGGGCAGCATCTCATGCTCGCCATCATCATCGATCAGCATGCATTTGCCGCTAAGCATGATGGCAAACTCGTCCTGCTCCATGTGGTAATGGCGCAGCGAGGATAGCCCTGAGGGCTCCAAACGTACGATGTTGACCCCGTATTGGGTCAGCCCGCCTGCATCTCCGACGCGCTGGATAAAACGACCAGAGGTGGCCTCGGCTAGCTTGCCGGGGTAAGAAGAACCGCCTTTGAATGGTATCTGAGAAAGATCCAGTTTGGGCATCAGACGCGCTCGATAATTGTTGCCGCACCCATACCGGATGCGATGCAGAGCGTAGCCAGACCGGTTTCCTTGTCCTGACGCTCCAGCTCGTCCAGCAGCGTACCTATGATCATTGCACCAGTCGCACCCAGCGGGTGACCCATCGCGATCGAGCCGCCATTGACGTTCACCAGCGCAGGATCGACATCAAATGCCTGCTGGAACCGCAGTACGACCGAGGCGAAGGCTTCGTTGACTTCAAACAGGTCCAGATCGCTGATCTTCATGCCATTGTCGGCCAGGATCTTCTCGGTCACCGGAACCGGGCCGGTCAGCATGATGGTCGGGTCGGTGCCGATTTTTGCGGTCGCCTTGATGCGCGCGCGCGGTTTCAGACCATATTTCTCGCCAAACTCTTTGTTGCCGATCAGTACAGCCGCCGCTCCATCCACGATGCCCGAGCTGTTGCCCGCGTGGTGGATGTGGTTGATCCGCTCGAGATGCGGGTATTTGATCATCGCGACCTTGTCGAAACCCGGCATTTGTTCACCCATCATCTGGAACGACGGATTCAGTGCTCCGAGGCTTTGCATGTCTGTTCCGGGGCGCATGTATTCGTCGCGATCCAGAATGGTCAGGCCATTTTGATCTTTGATGGTGATGACCGACTTATCAAAGCGGTTGTCTTCCCACGCAGCAGCCGCGCGTTTCTGAGATTCAACGGCCAGCGCATCCGCATCGTCGCGGCTGAAACCATATTCGGTTGCGATAATGTCGGCCGAGATACCTTGCGGCACAAAATAGGTTTCCATCGCCAAAGACGGGTCAACGGCAATCGCCGCACCATCGCTGCCCATGGCCACCCGGCCCATCATCTCAACACCGCCTGCGATATAGGCTTCACCCGCGCCGCCTTTGACCTGGTTTGCGGCCAAGTTCACGGCCTCCATGCCCGAGGCACAGAAACGGTTGATCGCCAGGCCGGGGATCGATTCATCCAGATCCGAAGCCAGAACTGCTGAGCGTGCCAGACAGCCGCCTTGCTCCATCACCTGCGTGACGTTGCCCCAGATCACATCCTCGACGGCGTGACCTTCCAGATTATTGCGCTCTTTCATTGCGTTCAGGGTCAGGGCCGACAGACGCACCGAGGTTACCTCGTGCAGGCTGCCATCCTTGCGGCCCTTGCCGCGCGGAGTACGCAGGGCGTCATAGATATAGGCTTCGGTCATGGGGTCTTCTCCTTAAGCTCGATCCGACGGGTTGCCGGGCATCAGGTCGTAGGGGTGTTTCCAGCCGGGCTGTTCGCTGAGGCGCGTCAGCCAGGCGTCAATGTTGGGCCAGTCAGCACGATCAAAGCCGAATGGTTCGGGGTAATAAAGGTAGCCACAGCAGCTGATATCGGCGTTGGTTACGCCGTCGCCGACGATCCAGTCACGGCCTTCGAGATGAGCGTCCAGCGTCTGATAAGCCGCCTTGAGGCGACCCTGATTGAACGCGATAACATCCGGGTTGCGGTGCTTTTCGGGCAGGAAGTTGATCAGGAAACGGGTCAGCCCGGCCATCGAGCTAAGCTTGTGGTTGTCCCACAGAACCCATCTAAAGATCTCGTAATTTTCATCACGATCTTTGCCGCCGAATTTTCCAGATTTTTCCGTCACATAAGCTTGAATCGCGCCGGACTGACTGGTGCGAAAATCACCGTCCACCATCACGGGGGCTTCACCCATCTCATTCACTTCTGCCCGAAATTCAGGGGTGCGCGTCACACCCCCGAAGAAATCAACAAAGACCGGCTCCCAGTCCAGACCGGACATTTCCAACGCAAGCGCGGCTTTGTAGCTGTTTCCGCTTTCACCAAAGCAATGCAGTTGAATGGTCATGAGTGCGCCCCTCCCAAGGCATAAAGATATGTTTTCGGTGCTACCTTCAGTGGCCAGCACGAAGTTTTAACGTTTTCGAGCTTCCAGCTCTGAATTAAATATGCGCAGCCTATGCGTCAGGTTTTCGTGATCGATCACGCTGTTGAAGTTCTCAAAAAGGAACGACAAAGCCTCACCTTCATCCAATCCCGCTTCTCGTGCGAAACCACGGAGCTTACGGTAGCCGTCCTCGGTCATCGCGACCGGAAATCGGCGGGTCAGGCGAAAGCGTTTTGGCATCTTGTCTCCTCCGTTGGTGGGCTCGGGTTGCTTTAACCGAGCCCACACTGAGATCAGAAGTTCGCCGCGTCCAGTGCCATTACCGTGTCTGCTCCGGTCTGGATGCGGGCCAGATGCATGGCTGTCGCGGGCAGGCGGCGGGCCATATAGAAGCGACCGGTATTGATCTTGGTCTCGTAGAACTCTTTATCCGAGGCACCGCCGTCCAGTGCGTCCTGAGCGGCCTTTGCCATCTGCGCCCACATCAGGCCCAGGCAGACATGGCCGAACATGTGCATGAAGTCGTATGACCCGGATAGAGCGTTGTTTGGATTCTTCATGCCTTCCTGCATGAAGTACATGCCAGCGGCCTGCAGGTCCTTGGAAGCGGCCTTCAGCGGTTCGATGAAGGCTTTATCGTAAGATTCTTCCTTGCCGCCGTTTTCCTTGCAGAAGCTTTTGACCATCTCGAAGAAGGCCATGACATGCTTGCCGCCTTCCTGGGCCAGCTTCCGACCCACTAGGTCCAGCGCTTGAACACCGTTTGCGCCTTCGTAGATCATGGCAATCCGGGCATCGCGGGTGTATTGCGACATGCCCCATTCTTCGATGTAGCCGTGGCCGCCATAGACCTGCTGCGCCTGAACAGTCATGTCGTAGCCTTCGTCAGTCAGGAAGCCTTTGATGACTGGCGTCAGCAGTGAGATCAGCCCGTCCGCGTCTTTGTCTCCCGAGCGGTGCGCCTTGTCGATCATGGTCGCGCCCCACAGGATGAACGCACGTGCACCCTCGGTGAAGCTTTTTTGATCCATCAGGTTGCGGCGGATGTCGGGGTGCACGATCAGCGGATCGGCGGGGCCGTCCGGGTTTTTCACGCCTGTAACATCGCGGCCCTGCAGGCGATCTTTTGCGTATTCCAAGGCGTTTTGATAGGCCGCTTCGGCCTGAGACAGGCCTTGCATGCCCACACCTAGACGCGCTTCGTTCATCATGGTGAACATGGCGCGCATACCTTTGTGCTCTTCGCCCAGCAGCCAGCCGGTTGCCTCGTCATAGTTCATGACGCAGGTCGAGTTGCCGTGGATGCCCATCTTCTCTTCGATTTTGCCGACCGAAACACCGTTGCGTTCACCCGGGGTGCCGTCTTCGTTCACGATGAATTTGGGCACGATGAACAGCGAGACACCCTTGATTCCCTCGGGTCCGCCGGGGATTTTGGCCAGAACCAGATGGATGATGTTGTCAGCCATGTCGTGATCGCCCGCCGAGATAAAAATCTTCTGACCGGAAATCTTGTAGCTACCATCGCCCTGCGGCTCGGCCTTAGTACGCATCAGGCCCAGATCGGTGCCGCAATGCGGTTCGGTCAGGTTCATGGTGCCGGTCCATTCGCAGCTGACCATATTGGGCAGGTACTTGTTCTTCTGCTCGTCAGTGCCATGCGCCAGGATGGCTGAGGCTGCGCCGTGGGTCAGGCCCTGATACATCACAAACGCCTGGTTCGCGCCCGAGAACATCTCACCCACCGCAGTACCCATCACGTAGGGCATGTTCTGGCCGCCATACTCTTCCGGCATGTCGAGACCTGTCCAGCCACCTTCCTTCATCTGCTCGAAGGCGTCTTTGAAACCTGTAGGGGTGTACACAATCCCGTTTTCCAACCGGCACCCTTCGGTGTCGCCGACCACGTTCAGCGGGTGCAATACGTTGGAGGCAACCTTGCCGGCCTCTTCCAGAACCGCGCCGGTAAATTCGGCTTCCAGCTCGTCATAGCCGGGGATATCCGACTGCGAGACTTTCAGAACGTCGTGCAGGATGAACTGCGTGTCTTTGGTTGGCGCGTTGTAGACGGGCATGTGAAGCTCCCTTAATTCATATGTCCGAAAGGCGGGTTTATTCAGCCGCCTTCTTTTCCTGTTTCATCGAGGCGATTACCTTCTCGCCCCAGCGCAACTGCTCTTTCAACTCGTCGATGGCCTGTGTCAGTTCTTCGCGGCGCGATTCCATGTCAGCAAGACGTTCACACGCGATTTCATAAGTGCGGGACATCTGGGTCAGCTGTTGGTCGCCCACGTGATACAGATCCAGAAGCTGGCGGATTTCTTCGAGGCTGAAGCCAAAGCGCTTGCCGCGCAAGATCAGTTTCAAGCGTGCACGATCCCGTTTGGTGAACAGGCGCTTTTGGCCCTCGCGGATCGGAAACAAAAGCTCTTTGGCCTCGTAGAACCGCAATGTGCGGGGCGTGACATCATATGTCTCGCACATTTCGCGGATGGTCAGCAGATCTTCGGTCATGGTTCAAACTCTCATCACTGGCGTCATGCAACCTGAGTTGCGCAGTCGATAAGCGTTTTACAACACACAAGTGACGTTTACGTAATGCGGACGCTGCGTCACAAATAAGTTGACGTAACATCCGGTCGCGTAAACAGGGGTTTTCGCAATTTTGTTGCCGTTGGGGAAGGCAGTTTACTTCAGCAGTTTGACTGTCTGGTCACGTAGTTGCTGCAACGCGTCCATCGCCTCATCCAGTTGCGCGCGTTGCTGGCGCAGCTCTTCCATCTGGCGATCTGCCATCTCTATGAAAGTCGCCATCTGCGCCTGATTGCCCTGATCTTCGTAGATCAGCAGCCACTGCCGGATCTCTTCCAGAGGAAATCCAAACTTACGGCCACGCATGATCAGTTTCATCCGGGCGCATTCTCGGGGGCCGTAAAACCGCGACCTACCTTCACGGTCAGGCTGCAGCAATTCGATATATTCGTAATAGCGCAGGGTGCGCGGGGTTACGTCGAACTCGGCGCACATTTCTTTGAATGACAAACGGGTGTCGGACATTCCGGGTCTCCTTGGCTGCAACCTAGGGCGTCGTTGCGGCAAGCGCAACAGGTGGGCTTGCCCTTGGTGTAAACGCAGGCCCATAAAGGGGCAGGTAGAAGGACAGGACCCAACCCCATGGTCGATAAGACAGTTTTAGCGCGGCAGTTCATCGAGGCGATTCCGCATGCGAAAGCCCTGGGGCTTGATCTGACCCACATTGGAGAGGGTGAGGCCGAAATCTCGATGCCCTATAACGAGCAACTGATCGGCGACCCCAGAACCGGCGTGATCCATGGCGGGGCCGTGTCGGCTATGCTGGATACCTGTTGCGGTGCCGCAGTGATGAGCCATCCTTCGGCCCCCGGAGGGACCGCCACCATCGATCTGCGGATTGATTACATGCGGGCTGCGACGCCTGGGCAAAGCATCCGAACTCGCGCGACCTGCTATCACATCACGCGCAACGTGGCCTTTGTTCGGGCGACGGCGACCGATGATGACAGCGACCGGCCGGTTGCGACCGCATCGGGTGCCTTCACCGTGGAGGGTCGCTGAGATGGCAAGACCTCGCCCCGAACCTATGCAGGTGGTCAAGCAACGCCGTGATGCCGCTCTGACCGCTTTGGTCGAAGGTGTGCCGTATATTCGGTTCCTCAATATCACATTCGACCGGCGTGGGGACGAACTGACAGGTGTACTGAATTTCGATGAGAAGTTGATCGGTAATCCTTTTCTGCCTGCCATCCACGGCGGTGTGACGGCGGCGTTCCTGGAAGTCACGGCCGTTATCACGCTGAGTTGGGAGCATATGTTCCCCAGGATTGAAAGCGGTGAGATCGGTGCCGAAGATATCTTGACCGACGAGAATATCCGCTTTCCCAAAACCATCGACTTCACGGTCGACTACCTGCGATCTGGCCTGCCGCGCGACGCCTATGCGCGCGCATTCATCAACCGCGCTGGTCGGCGTTATGCTTCCGTCCGGGTCGAGGCTTGGCAGGACAACCACGCCAAACTCTTTGCGCAAGGCACCGGGCATTTCTTAATGCCGCAGCCTCCGACAAAGCCGTGAGCTTGGAGGAGGCCAACGCGCCCATCACCCATCGGCGCGTCCTGAAAATCGCGATGCCGATCGTGCTGTCGAACGCGACCGTACCGATCCTCGGGGCAGTGGATACCGGCGTTGTCGGTCAGATGGGGCAGGCCGCCCCCATCGGGGCTGTGGGTATGGGCGCGGTGATCTTGTCGGCGATCTACTGGATATTCGGCTTTCTGCGGATGGGCACTACCGGGCTGGCGGCACAGGCGCGCGGTGCAGGTGACACTGCAGAAACCGGAGCGTTGCTCATGCGAGGCTTGCTGTTGGGCGGAACAGCAGGATTGGTCTTCATTGCCGCGCAGGTTTGGGTATTCCTTGGAGCTTTTGCACTGTCGCCCGCCAGCGCCGAAGTCGAGTCTCTGACGCACGCCTATCTGGAGATTCGCATCTGGGGCGCTCCGGCCACGATTGCCCTTTATGCGGTGACAGGCTGGCTGATCGCAGTCGAACGCACGCGAGGTGTATTCATCCTGCAGATATGGATGAATGGGCTGAATATAGCGCTGGATCTATGGTTTGTGCTTGGCCTGGGCTGGGGTGTCGAGGGCGTTGCCATCGCGACACTGATTGCCGAGTGGACGGGTCTTGCCCTGGGTTTGTGGCTTTGTGGTGATGCGTTTGGCGGCAAGCAATGGCGGGATTGGCCGCGTATTTTTGATGCCGCACGGCTGCGCCGGATGATGCAGGTGAATGGCGATATCATGGTGCGCTCGGTTCTATTGACCGGGGCTTTCACCACGTTTTTGTTTGTCGGTTCCGATCTGGGCGACGTGAATTTGGCGGCCAATCAGGTGCTGTTGCAGTTTCTCGAAATCACCGCGTTCGCTTTGGACGGATTTGCTTTCTCGGCAGAAGCGCTTGTCGGAGGAGCCGTCGGTGCTCGCGACCGCCGGAAGGTCCGGCGCGCGTCGGTCATGGCGTCTCAATGGGGCGTTGGCGGGGCCATCGGGCTTGGGCTGGTGTTTTACCTGGCAGGGCCCGCGCTGATCGATCTGATGTCGACATCGCCTGAAGTTCGTATGACGGCACGCGAGTATCTGCTCTGGGCTGCTCTGGCACCGATCATCGGAGTGGCAAGCTGGATGTTCGACGGTATCTATATCGGCGCCACCTGGACCCGCGATATGCGCAACGCGATGATCCAGTCAGTCGCGCTGTACGTGGTTGCGTTGTTCGTGCTGGTGCCAACGATGGGCAATCATGGGCTTTGGGCCGCGCTGATGGTGTTGAACATCGCACGGGGCCTTACGCTTGGTTGGCGCTATCCGCGACTTGAGGCACAGATCGCCTAAAGCAAGTCCAGCAGGTTCTCGGGCGGGCGTCCGATAGCGGCTTTGTCGCCCGCGATGGCCAGCGGACGCTCGATCAGGATCGGGTGGTTGGCCATGGCCTGAATAAGCTCCTCATCGGGCGAGGTCTTGGCCAGACCAAGCTCTTTGAACGTTTTCTCTCCGGTGCGCATCATGCTGATCGCCGGGATATTCAGCTTGGCCAGAACTGTCCGGATTTCACCAGCCGAGGGCGCGTCTTCAAGATATTTGCGCACCTCAGGCTGTGCACCGTTTTCCTTCAGCAATGCCAACCCCGCGCGGGACTTGGAGCAGCGCGGGTTGTGCCAATATTCGATCATAGCCAGTCCTCTCGTTTGCTGCCGACAGCTTGCGCGACCGAGGTGTATCCGTCGCGTGCCAGCAGGTCATCCAACCCCTGCGCGATTTCAGCGGCCAGAGATATCCCGCCATAGACCATCGCTGTGTAGAACTGCACTGCGGACGCTCCGGCACAGATCTTTGCATAGGCCTGATCTGCCGTGCTGATGCCGCCAACCCCGATCAGCGGGATATCTGCGCCTGTCAACTGGCTGAGCTGCGCCAGCACTTGCGTCGATTTCTCGAACAGGGGCGCGCCGGATAGGCCACCAGCCTGATCCTTGTGTGCACTGCGCAGGCCATCGCGCGACAGCGTGGTGTTGGTGGCGATCACCGCGTCCACGCCGGTTTCACCGGCGACATCGGCGATATCCTGCAATTCGGCCTCGGTCAGGTCCGGGGCGATTTTCAAGAAGATCGGGATCGGGCGAGGCAGGGCGTTTCGGGTTTCGATCACACCGCTCAGCAACGCGCTCAGCGCCGCTTTGCCCTGCAAATCTCGCAGCTTTTCGGTATTGGGCGAAGACACATTGACGGTGGCAAAGTCCAAGTGCGTAGCGCAATGGGCAAGCACTTTGGCGAAGTCTCCGGGCCGATCATCACTGTCTTTATTGGCCCCGAGGTTCAACCCGATGACAGCGTCCTCGGGACGCTGCGCCAGACGCGCGGCCATGATCTCCATTCCCTCGTTGTTAAAACCAAAGCGGTTGATCGCCGCGTGGTCTTCCGTCAGGCGGAAGAGGCGCGGTTTTGGATTGCCGGGCTGTGGGCGGGGTGTCACCGCGCCCACTTCAATAAACCCGAATCCAGCACGCGAAAGTGGTGCCAGTGCCTCACCATTTTTGTCAAACCCCGCAGCTAGTCCAACGGGGTTTGGCAATTCCAGGCCTGCAACACGGGTTTTAAGCCGATCCGATGTGACCGGCCCGGGCGTTGGTGCCAGCCCCGAGGTCAGGGCCTTGATCGAAAGCCCATGCGCGATTTCAGGGTCAAGGCGGTGCAGGGCGGCCAACCCCAGTTTCTCAGTCATTTTCATCCGAAGGAATCTCCACCTTCTGTCGGCGCACAACGGATCAGGCGCGAGGTTTCAACGGCGGCTTGCCGGTGCATCACGGCAGCGCGATAAGCTGGGTCGGTCACCATCTCAAGAAACGCATGGGCGGTGGGATAACGGGCGATGAACACTTCGTCCCATTCTTCATCCTGCGGCCCGATAAGCGTAGTCTGAAACGTACCGCGCCAAAGGATCGTTGCACCTATGCGGGCGATGATTGGGGCAGTCTCTGCCCCGTAGTTGCGGTAGGCTTGCGCTCCGGTCAACCCAGCATTAGCCAGCGGATGATCCGACGGATACTGTGCTGTCTCGCGGAACTTCACCAGGTTGAGCATCTCGATCGGATGGTCACGGTTGAGGTCTTTGAATGCCTCAAACTGTTCCCGATCCGGGTCGATGAAGCGGGTCATTCCATCCCCTCCGGGAACCGGTGGGCTTGACCATCAAAGGGCAGGTCTTGCGACCAAATCACGTCCGACATTCGAATTTGACGATAAAGGTGAGGAAACAGCGCGCCGCCGCGCGAGACCTCCCATTTCAGATCGTCGCCCATAGCATCGGCATTACATGCCAGAAGTGTTAACCCCGCGATACCAGCGAAATGCTTGGCGGCAGTCTCCTCAGCCTGCTTTGCGGTTGAGAAATGGACGAACCCATCTGTCACATCAATCGGAGCCCCGTTCGAGGCTCCGTGTGCCTGCAAGTCGGCCCACTCGTCGGCCCGGAAAATCTTGTAAATCAGCATATCGGTCTGATGCCTTGCGCGGCTGATGGAATCAAGCTGGATTTCCCCCTTTGACTCTTTGCTGCGCAACGCGCACGATCACGACAAAACAACGATAGGGAGTTTTGAGATGTTCACCCGATTTTTAACTTCGGTCGCTGTATTGGGCCTGACAGCCGGTATGGCAGCGGCCGAATACAAGCTTACGATTCTGCATACGAATGACATTCACAGCCGCATCGAATCCATTAACAAATACGATTCGACCTGTGACGCCGAGGGTGAGGCCGAAGGCAAATGCTTTGGCGGCGTTGCGCGCCTGAAGACAATTGTGGATGCCAAGCGCGGCGAATTGGCGGACGAAAATGTCCTGCTGCTGGACGCGGGCGATCCGTTTCAGGGTTCGTTGTTCTATACGACCTATAAAGGTGCTGCCGAAGCAGAATTTATGGAAGCCATCGGTTACGATGTGATGGCGGTTGGCAATCACGAGTTCGATGACGGCCCTGCGGGCTTGGCCGCTTTCGTAGATACGGTCAGTTTTCCTGTGATTTCTGGCAATCTGGACTTGTCTTCTTCGACTGAACTGAAGGGCAAGGTGGATAACCACGTTGTACTGGACGTCGGCGGTCAGAAAGTAGGCATCATCTCAGCCCTCGCAACGGATACCGTTGAAACTTCGAGCCCGGGCAAAGACGTCGTTTTTCAAGACGAAATTGAAAGCCTTCAGGCCGATGTCGCTGCCCTGCAGGACGAGGGTGTGAACATCATTATCGCGCTGACCCATGTGGGGCTGCCCAAAGATATCGAGATCGCCGAGAAAGTGCCGGGTCTGGACCTCGTAGTTGGCGGGCATTCGCACACATTGCTGTCGAACACGAATGAAGACGCCGCAGGCGCCTACCCGACAATGGTGGGCGACGTCCCGGTGGTTCAGGCCTATGCGTATTCGAAATATCTGGGTGAGATCGTGCTGACATTTGACGATGACGGCAACCTGATTTCGGCAGAAGGTGAGCCGATCCTGCTGGATGCCTCGGTCACTCCAGATGCAGATATCGCGGCGCGTGTCGCGGAAATGGGCGCCCCGATTGAAGAGATGAAGCAGCGTGTTGTTGCCAATTCTGGCGCGACCATCGAAGGATCTCGTGATGTTTGCCGTGTGCAGGAATGCGAGATGGGCAATCTGGTTGCGGACGCGATGCTTGCGCGTGTGGCAGATCAGGGTACTCAGATCGCTATCGCCAACGCTGGTGGGCTGCGTGCTTCAATCGATGAAGGCGAAGTGACCATGGGCGAAGTTCTGACGGTTCTGCCGTTCCAGAACACGCTCTCGACCTTTGAGATCAGCGGCCAGGGTGTCATCGACGCACTTGAGAATGGCGTGAGCCAGGTTGAAGAGGTCAAAGGTCGCTTCCCGCAAGTGGCGGGCATGACTTTTACCTGGGATCCATCGGTCGCACCGAATGAAGGCCGGATTGTCGAGGTCATGGTCGCCAACGGTGACGGCTTTGCGCCTATCGATCCGGCGGCGACATATCTGGTTGTCACAAACAACTATGTCCGCAATGGTGGTGACGGGTACAGCGTATTCTCGGGCGATGACAAGAACGCTTATGACTTTGGCCCCGATTTGGCGGATGTAACAGCCGAATACCTTGCCGAAAACGCCCCATATCAGCCCTATCTGGACGGTCGTATCAAACAAAAGTAATGCTCGCACAACAAACGGAGAGGCCGCCCACTACAGGCGGCCTTTTTGATTCAGTCGAACTTGTACTCAGGCCAAAGCGCTTGGTCGAAGCCGTCTAACATAGGTTGAATGTGGTCTGTGACATCACGCCAGCCGCCTATGGAACGGGTCGAGATTTTCTGGCGTACCTGATCGACACTGGCAGTGCGCACTTGCTGTGTGTTTCTTTCAGGGTGCATCATCTGTTCGTCCCATCCGATGCCGCAAAACGCTGTAATGTTCTTGCTATGAGTTTCAGGATCGGCGACCAGCTCTTCGTAAGATACCGACAGGATACGGTCCCCGAAGATGTTGTTCCAGTGCGCCATATAGCGCCTGTACAGGTTGGCTGAATGCGCAATTGCCTTAAGATCAGACGCATAGCGCAGCCCCGGTTCAGGAAAACGCCTGATCCATTTGGATAGGCCCACATCCCGCGGATCGCGGATCATGTTGATAACCCGGGCTTCAGGGAAAGCCGCTAATAAAAATCCAACCCGCTGATAATTATGAGGCATCTTGTCGACAAATGCGGTTGTACCCTTGGGGGTCGGTGGCATTAGTCTGCGGAATACCTGTGCAAAGTCTGCGGCTGCTTTCGCGTCAAAAGGCGTGTTCGAATCCAGATAGGAATTTGAAAGATCAGCCCCCAGCATAAGCTCTCCGCAGCCAACAACACCGGGTAGGGAACTCAACATCATTTCCATCAATGTCGTGCCCGACCGGGGCTGCCCCACCACAAAAATCGGTCTCGGGTCGCCGTCAGGCATCGAACCAATTGAAGACATATCATCGGTGAACAGGCTGCAAATTTCGCTTTGCTTTTTCTCTTCAATTGCAAAGTCATACGGGTTTGTCGCATGTTGTGCCGCATTGGCGCGCGCGAATAGAGGCAACGCCACATGCAACCCCTTGCGTGCCAAAGTCACGTTTGCCTTTGCAAAGCCAAGCAATGAATCGTCGTGATCGCTTTGTGAAATCGCGGTTTCAATGGTGTCGGCAAGTTCGTCTGCTTGCTTTTCATCTGCTACCATGGACATTTGGTATAGCGCCACAGCTGAAACAGGATTTGCCGCAAGAACAGAGAGCAAGATCTGCCTTGACCCGTCCTTGTCGCCAGCCTGATGCAGGTTCACTGCTTTTCGGATGGCGATGTCTTCTTTTTCAGGTGCTATCTCAAAGGCGCGTGAAATATCTTCGGTGCTTTGTTGCGCAAAGCCGATCTGCCCATAGGCCCGGGCACGCGATGATAGCAGATCAGCGTTATCAGGATCAGTCGCTAATTTTTGCGTGGCATGTTCGATGATCAAGCGCCAGTTCTGCCCTTTGAGCTGGATTTCGTCGATGACACGAACCAGTTCTTTGCTGTTGGGGAAACGCGCCAGCTTTTGTTCGGCATACGTAAGCGCGCGTGGGATTTGCCCTGTTTGCATCAGCGCATTTGCCAGATTTTCAACAAATTGCACATCGTCTGGCTTCATGCGCGATGCTTCGGCGAAATGGGGAATGGCTTGCTTGTACCGCTTCATCTCGGTGAGCACAAAACCAGCAATGGCTTGATAATCTGAATCCTTGGGGAATTTCTTGATGCCCAGTTGCGCCTTTTTCAGTGCCTGAGGCAGCTTTCCCGCCTCAAGGTCACTTAGTGCTTTGCTTTTGAGAGAGTTCGGGGTCTGTTGTGCCATTCGAGCGCAGGTCCCATGAATGAAATCTATTTAGAATAGTTCATTACCCAAGCGCACGCGTATTGCAATGGCTCATCAATGCGGCGTTCCGGTGTCACTGATGGCCGCTTGCTTTTCTTCTGCCGATAGGCGCGATAGACCGTTGGCATGACATTGAAGTTCTCCAGTCTGGCACAGCTTTACAGCCACGAGTTTGATACGGTCATTGACGTGCGAAGCCCAGCTGAGTTCGCCGAGGATCACATGCCCGGCGCCATCAACCTTCCCGTTCTGAACGATGAAGAGCGTGCGCGGGTTGGCACCATGTATGTCCAGCAAAGCCCGTTTCTGGCCCGCAAGTTGGGTGCGGCACTGGTGTTTCGCAATGCAGCGGGTCACATTGAGAACCGACTTAGCCACCATGAGGGAGACTGGAAACCCTTGGTTTATTGCTGGCGTGGTGGTCAGCGATCCGGGTCCTTCGGCTGGATGCTGCAACAGATTGGCTGGCGTGCCGAGGTGGTTGAAGGCGGATACCGGTCCTACCGCCGGATGGTGAAGCAATATCTTTATGATGATGCGCTGCCCTATCGGCTAGTCGCGCTGGACGGATACACCGGGACGGCCAAAACTGACCTGCTGGCGCACTTGCGGACGCTAGGTGTTCAGGTGGTTGATCTGGAAGGGTTGGCCAATCACCGAGGATCATTGTTGGGCGAAATGCCCGGCGGCCAACCCAGTCAGAAAGCGTTTGAATCCGCTTTGACCGAAGCTCTGGTTGAATTGGACGAGACGCGGCCCATAGTGGTTGAGGCGGAATCGTCGAAAATCGGAAGCCTGATCTTGCCACCCAGCCTTTGGTCTGCCCTGTGGTCGGCACCTAGAATTCAAATCAATGCGCCGATCGAGGCGCGCACGGCGTATCTGGTCTCAGCCTATGACGACATCCTGTCGGACGGCGAAAGGTTACGAGACCGGTTGTCCCCGCTGCGGTTTCATCGTGGCCATGATGTTGTCGATGGCTGGTTGGATTTGATTGACGTGGGGGACAAAAGGGCTCTGACTCAGGCACTGATGGAGCAGCACTATGATCCAGCTTACGCCAAATCCCGTAAAGCACAACACGCTGAGGTAATCGCCCAGATTGATGCCTCGTCACTTGATGGCAAGGGGTTGTCCGCGACAGCGGAACAGATCGTAAGGATACTTGATCAGTTGTGAACGTGCAGGCCCGGTGTCGTGTTCAGGTGGCCGATCAGAGCAGCAGGATAGCCGACGGCCTGCAGTTGGGCACATAGATGTTCAGCCTCCTCGGATGCAACGGCTGCCAACAGGCCTCCGGCTGTTTGGGGGTCGAACAACAGGTCAGCCTTGCCTCCGGTTGGAAGTTCAGGGGTTATGGCGCGGTTATCGGCGTAGATTGTGGATCGGATGCCCTGATCACTTAGTTCAACTGCACCTGTCATAACCGGGATCTGCGCCAGAGACAGGGTCGCGCCACATCCCGAAGCCTCACACATGCCCTGCAGATGACCTGCCAGACCGAATCCTGTGACGTCGGTCATCGCGTGGGCGCCTCTTAAGATGTGGGATGCCTCGCCTTGCGGCTGAATCAAGTGCTCGAAAGCGGAAACGACCCAATCTCCTTTTGCTTGCCCGGCCATTTCAGCGGCCATCAACACACCGCTGCCTAGTGGCTTTGTCAGGATCAAGGCATCACCGGATTTCGCACCGCCTAGCGTGATGGGTTCGGCTTCGCAAAGACCTGTCAACGTGAAGCCAATGGTCAATTCATCACCCATCGAACTGTGCCCGCCGACAATTTCAGCACCGGCCTGATGCATGACGGTGCTGGCAATCTGCATGATCTCGGCCATCGTGCGTTGCTGGAGTTCAGCGGACATGCGGGGCAGGATGATTGTGGCCGTCGCGGCCTGTGGCTGCGCGCCCATCGCCCAAACATCACCAAGTGCGTGAACGGCGGCAATCCGGGTCATCAATGTCGGATCATTGGTGAAGCTGCGCAGATGATCCGAAGTTATAACCTGTCGTACACCACCGGTCTTCAGCAATGCCGCGTCGTCGCCGGGCAGGTGAGTGATGTCAGGCTTTTCAAGCCGCGGCAGTTCGGCCAGCGCGGTTTGCAGCGCTCTTCGACCGATTTTGGCACCGCATCCACCGCACATCGGCTTTTCTCCCAGTGCCTCTTGAATCCCAGCAGTGTGATACCGAGGCAGAGGGGGGGCGGGCATTTGGGGCAGTTCACGAAATTTGTTCATGAAACGCTGATCGATGCGGTTCTTCCACTTCCACATGAGCGGTCCGCTGAACGAGGTTCCCAATCGTTCGGCCAGCGCAGATTTTTGGCCGAGCGAGATGAGCTTCAGGTAATCCTTTTGAGGGGCATATCGCCTCATCTTCCCGGCACCGAGTGCCGCGCGCAGATTGTCATACAAGATCGGTGCCTCGCGCACCGCGTATACCCCGGCTTTGGGGCGCGGGTTATCTGAGAGGTGCGCACAATCACCGGCGGCAAAGATCGCAGGATCACTGGATTGCAGGAACGCGTTCACCTGGATGAAGCCGTCTTGAAGCGCGAGGCCGCTGTTGGAAATCCAATCATATGGCCGTGCGCCTGCCGCTCCGGTGATGAATTCGGCAGCGATCTGATGACCGTTTGACAGATCAATTCGCCCCTTTGAAATTTGCTGAATCGAAGCGTGCTCAAGAACTTCGATCCCTAGTTGCGTCATGGCCTGACGGATGGTTGCTGAGGCTTTTGGAACTGTTGCGGACAGGGCGGTTGCATTATCGATCAAAGTGACTTTTGCCGTGCGCCCCTTGGTATGCAGGGCATGGGCAATTGCCATGACCAATTCAGCACCGGCAACACCGCCACCGATCACCGCGACCGAGGCGGGGCCGGGCTCTGAAAGATACTCCTCCCATTGTGCGGCGAAGCGGCCAAGGGGTTTGGCGGGGACCGCATGGTCGGAAAACCCGGGCAAGGCAGGCATATCTGACGTGATACCCACGTTGACCGAGGCGACATCAAACTCCACCGGCGCGCGTCCGGGAACATGGATTTGACGTCTGTCCGGATCGATCCCCTCAACTGTGCCCAATATTACCCGAGCCCCTGCGTAGCGGGCGAGACGGACCAGATCGATATCAAGTTCCCAACGCTGATAATGGCCAGCAACAAAGCCCGGCAACATTCCCGAATAGGGCGCGGTCGGGCCGGGATTGATCACCGTAACACGTGCGCCCGGCAACGGGTTCATCCCCCATTTGCGTAGCAGTAGCGCATGGGTGTGACCCCCGCCAATCAGAACCAGATCGCGGGTCAGGGGCAGCGGTGGTGTGTGCATTGTAACTAGTTCGCGCTGTGTTCCGGGACGTCTTCAACCTGCTCAACGGCGTGGGTGGCCCAAAGCTCATCCTCGCCCGCATCAGGCAAATCACTGGGCTTTTCATGTCGATGAATGTGCCATTTGGCAATGAACAGGGCCGTGATCGGTGCCGTCAGGAAAAGGAACAGCGTAATCAACAGCTCATGCAGTGAAAGTTTGCCCTCAAGCAGTACTGAATGTGCGATCGAAGCCAGGAGTACACCTCCCACACCCAGCGTTGTCGCTTTGGTTGGTGCGTGCAATCGCGACATCGGGTCTTTCAGCTTAATCATTCCAAAGGAGCCGACAAAGCCGAATATGCCCGAGACGATCAGGAAGAAGGCAATGAGCAGTTCGAAGATGAATGTCATGCCGCCCTCACTCGATGATGTTGCCGCGCAGCATGAAGCGCGCATAGGCCACGGTTGAGACAAAGCCCAGCATGGCGATGATCATCGCGGCCTCAAAGAAAATCTCGGTTTCGATGCTCAGCCCATACAGTATCAGCAATGCGATGGTGTTGATCACCATTGTATCTAGTGCCAGTACACGGGTGCCCACGCCATCTGCAGTGATGATCCGCCAAAGACACATCATGATCGCCGCTCCGAAACAGGCGAATGCAAAATATATCGCATATTCGATCATTCGAAAATCTCCTTAAGGCGGCGCTCGTAGCGGCTTTTGATCTGGTCGCGCACTTCCTCGGGGTTTGGCGCATCCAAGCAGTGTACCAGCAGATTGTGCCCTTGCGCGGACAGATCACAGCTAACGGTACCGGGTGTCATGGTGATAGTTCCAGCAAGTACTGTGATCGCTTCTGGCGTACGCAGTTCGAGCGGGACACAAACGAAACTAGGTTGGCGGTCGGCATCCTTTTTAAACAGGATAATTCGAGCGACTGCGATATTGGCCATCACGATATCCCACAGCACGACCAGCATGTACTCCACGACCATTGGCCAATTGCGCAGCTTGGGACGGTCAGGCCAATAGGGTTGCGTGATGAACGGAATAATGATCCCCAGCAACAATCCGAATACAAGCGAGTTCAGCGACGGCGAATTCGCCAGTAAAATCCAGACGATCGTCAGAAGTACGGTCAGATGAGGGTGGGGGAATATCCGGTGTAGCAGCTTAATCATTCTTCCCTCCCCAGCACAGCCGAGATGTAGTTCTCGGGGGTAAACAACTGTTCTGCGGTTTTACTGGTGTACTGCAGTGCCGGGCCAGCAAATAATGTGAGCAGTACCAGACCAAGAACCGCGCCAAAGACTGAGGTAAACGCAAGGGCTGCGTGTGGTTCAGGCGCAATTGCGGTGGCACCTGGTTCTTCTTCGGAATCTGGTTCAGTTGGCGGGATTGCCTGTACGTCGTGGCACTTCCAGAAAATGAGCGTGCCGGCACGGGCCAATCCGACAATGGTCACGAATGATCCGATCAAGATCACAGCCCAGACCGCATTGGCATCCGGTGCCCCGCGCGAGGCGTCAAGAACAAGCAATTTGCCGATGAAACCGGATAGTGGGGGCATTCCTGCCATCGCAATGGCACCAACAAAGAAGAGGGCCGAGATCAGCCCGGTTTGCGGCATCGGTGCAGTCGGCGTGATGGCACCTCCACGACGTTCCATCACCATATCCGCCACCAGGAACAGCAAAGCGGTCGCCAGTGTCGAATGGAAGACGTAATACAGAGCTGCCGCCGTTGCGACCTCGCTGAACAGCGAGATAGCGATGAGCAATGTTCCCATCGAGGTAATGGCGCAGAAGGCAACCATCCGTGCGATATGCTGTGAGCCCAGAATACCTACGGCACCAACCGCCAAGGTGACCAATGCTGCAGGTTGCAACCACGCACCAACCAGGCCTTCGGTTGCGGCAACGTCCGGCCCGAAGACCAGAGTATAGACCCGCAGGATAGAGTAGGCCCCGACCTTTGTCATGATTGCAAACAGGGCGGCCACAGGTAGAGGCGCATTGGCATAACTTGCAGGAAGCCAGAAATGCAGCGGCAGCACGGCAGCCTTGATACAGAACACCAACAGCAGCAGAACGGCCCCAACCCGTAGCAGGGCGGTATCCTCGGGTGGAATTTCTGCGACCCGAACAGCCAGATCAGCCATGTTGAGCGTGCCGGTGACGGCGTAGATAGTTCCAAGCGCAAACAGGAAAAGGGTTGAACCCAGCAGGTTGTAGGTGACGTATTGCACCCCTGCCTTCAGCCGGACCGCTCCGCCTCCGTGTGTCATGAGCCCGTAGGAAGCGATCAGAAGGACCTCGAAAAACACAAAAAGGTTAAAGGCGTCCCCTGTCAGAAAGGCCCCGCAAACGCCCATGAGCTGGAAATGGAAAAGGGCGTGGAAATGCTTGCCCCTATCATCCCACCCGGATCCGATGGCGTAAAGAACGATGGGCAGGGCCAGCAACGCAGTAAGCAGCACCATCATGGCCGACATCCGGTCCAATACCAGCACGATGCCGAATGGCGCAGGCCAATCGCCCAGCTCATAGACCTGGATTTCCCCGGTTGTGGCTTGCGCTGTGATGGTCAGTGCGATCCCCAGCAGCCCGACCACCCCCGCGACCGAGAATATGCGTTGCAAATCCAGATGATATCGCAGGACCATGATGATGAACGGGGCCAGGATCGCGGGCAGGACGATCGGCGCAACGATCCAGTGGTTCATGCGTCTTCTCCCGGTGCATCCACGCTGTCGCTCGCACTCATGTCAATATGGTCATCCTTCGAGGACAGATAGGCAGACAGGGCGATCATCACGATCACCGCGGTCATCCCAAACGAGATCACGATTGCCGTCAGAACCAGCGCTTGCGGTAGTGGATCGGTATAGGGCACATCTTCGTATTTGTTCAGAACGGCCGGGGCGTCCAGCGCCAAACGTCCTGTGGCGAACAGGAATACGTTCACGGCATAGGTGATCAGAGACAGGCCCAGAATAACCGGGAAGGTTCGGCGGCGCAGGATCAGGAAAATCCCGGCGGCGGTCATCACACCTACTGCAGAGGCTACGAGCGCTTCCATCAGGCCTGCTCCTTCTCATTTTCATCTTCCGGAGGATTGTCTCGCAACGGATTGATATCCATCGGGAATTCCTGCGCCATGCCCGGCTGCCAGGCGAACCGCGACAGGCTGTCGAGCGCCAGCATCACCGCCCCCAATACGGCGAGGAACACTCCGGTATCGAACAGAATTGCAGTGGCCCATTCGAACTCTTCCAGAGGTGGCCAGTGGATATAACCGAAATCACTTGTCAGGAACGGGCGCTCATTAAACCACGCGCCTAAACCGGTGGCGGCGGCAATCAGGACACCCCAGCCGAT
Organism: Ruegeria sp. CL5; assembly: GCF_056536485.1. Lineage (NCBI taxonomy): Bacteria > Pseudomonadati > Pseudomonadota > Alphaproteobacteria > Rhodobacterales > Roseobacteraceae > Ruegeria > Ruegeria sp. CL5. The sequence continues at coordinate 697,719 of NZ_JBQFPS010000001.1, read as the reverse complement.
CGTGCCGTGGTAATAGAACCGTTGCCGTTCGATGGCCCATGTGTATCCGCTGGCCATGTATTGCATCAGATATGCGATGGCGACGATGAGGCCTGCGATGAAGCCACCTCCGGGCTGGTTATGGCCACGGAAGAAGATGTAGGCACCAACCATCAAGGCAATTGGCATCATTACCCGGGTGGCGACAACCATCATCAGAGGATGCGAGTCACCTGACTGCGGCCAGTGCGGTTTGCGGTTCAGCAAATAGCCGCGCACGTTGGTGCTCAGAACCGCTTCGGTCAGGGCAAAGATGATCAGGGCCGCAATACCCAGCACGATGATCTCGCCAAACGTATCAAATCCCCGGAAGTCGACGAGGATTACGTTCACCACATTGGTGCCGCCACCGCCTTTGTAGGAATTCGCAAGATGGAAATCTGAAATCGTCGGAAAGGCGAAATCCCGCATCATCAGCGCGTAGATCAACGCGCCTGAGCCGATCCCGGCAACAACCGAAATCGCTGCATCGCGCCAGCGCCGTGCGGCGCTGCTGTCCCAAGGCGTTTCGGTGGGCAGGAAGTTCAGCGACAGCAACAACAGGATCATGGTTACAACTTCAACTGAAATCTGCGTCAGTGCCAGATCGGGGGCCGAGAGATAGTTGAACGCCATGGATACGATCAGACCGACAACCCCAATCAACACCAGTGAGAGCAGGCGGTTGCGGTGAAACCACATGATGGCAAGTGTCGCCGCGACAAGGCAAATCCAACCGATGATGGGAATGATCTGGGCCGGGAGCGGCACCCTGGTTTCTATGCCTATCGTGCCAGTTGCAAAGGCGTAGTAACCGATGCCGACCGTGAAGGCGATCAGGATGATGGCATAGCGGCTGATCACGCCGTTGTGCAGCTCATCCGTGATCCACTGGCTAAGGCGGGTCAACACGCTGATGACTGCTTCGAAGATCACCTTGGCCTCGGGGCGGGGCAGGGCATTCCAGATCTGCTCACCCCTGCGATGCAGGGACAGCAGGAATAAACCACCCAGTGTTGCTACCGCTGACATGTAAAGCGCGGGCGTGAAACCATGCCACAGTTTCAGCGAATAATAGGGCAGCTTCTGACCACCAATCACGGCGCTGGAGACAACCGCGACCAGAGGGCCGACGATCGCCGCGGAATAGAGGCCAATAAGGACCACCAGAACCACAAGGAACGCAGGCGCCAGCCACAACCCGATAGGGGGGTCATGCGGGTGAGCTGGATAATCTTTGCGTTCAGCACCCAGGAAAACATGCGCGACAAAGCGGAAGGAATAAGCGGCAGAGAACAGCGCGGCCAATAGCGCCAAACCGGGAACCAGATAATGCGAGTGCAGCCAGGTAGTGTGCACCGTCTCTTCCAGCATCATCTCTTTCGACAAGAAACCATTCAGCGGAGGCAGGCCAGCCATCGACAGCGCTGCAATGGTTCCAATGGTGAAGGTGATCGGCATCAGGTGACGCAATCCACCCAAGCGCTTGATGTCTCGTGTGCCGGTTTCGTGGTCAATGATACCAGCGGTCATGAACAGAGCGGCCTTGAATGTAGCGTGGTTGATGATGTGGAAGATGGCTGCCACAGCCGCGATCTTGGTGCCAAAACCCAGCAGCATGGTCACCAATCCAAGGTGTGAGACTGTCGAAAATGCAAGCAGTGCCTTGAGATCGTCCTTGAACAGCGCAATCACTGCACCCAGCAGCATGGTGATCAGCCCGGTGGTGGCGACGATGTAGAACCACGCATCCGTCCCAGCCAGAACTGGCCACATCCGGGCCATCAAGAACAGACCGGCTTTTACCATCGTGGCAGAGTGCAGATATGCTGAAACTGGTGTCGGTGCAGCCATGGCGTGCGGTAGCCAGAAATGAAACGGGAATTGTGCCGACTTGGTGAAACAGCCCAGCAGTATCAGGATCAGCGCGGGCAGGTAGTAGGGCGACGCCTGTATCAGTTCTTTGTTCTGCAGGATGACGCTTAGATCGTAGGAGCCAACGATGTTGCCCAGGATCAGCATCCCGGCGATCATCGCCAGCCCGCCTGAGCCGGTGACAGCCAGCGCCATCCGGGCACCTTGCCGCCCTTCGGGCAGATGCCTCCAATAGCCGATCAAAAGGAATGAGCTTAGGGATGTAAGTTCCCAGAAAATAAGAAGAAGTAATATGTTGTCAGACAGAACGATACCGACCATCGCGCCCTGAAACAACAGTAGATAGGTGTAGAACTGCCCCATCGGATCTTCGCGTGACAGGTAAAACCGCGCATACAGGATTATCAGCAAGCCGATCCCTAAGATCAGCAGCGCGAACAGAAAACCCAGCCCGTCGAGCATGAAATTCGCGTTCAGCCCCAGCCCCGGTATCCAGTCAAATCGCGCAGTCACCACCTCGCCGCGCATGACGCTGGGAATATGGATCAATAGTCCCATGAGGGCGAGGAATGTGGTCAGCCCTGCCGCGGAAGCTGCTGCGTTTCGTCCTGCCCGAATCAAGAGGGCTGGAAAAACAGCTCCGAGGAAGGGAAGGGCCGCGATAAGGAATAGGGACAAGTGCGATACTCCGGTCTGTGCGGTCAAGTTAGTCCTGATTTTGTAGGGAAAAATTCCGAACTGTCCAGAGATTGGGCTGTTTTTTCGACGAGATTGACCATCGCAAAGTTGTTCGGGGGGCGATGACAATATCTTGAACAACGCGCGCGAACAGGGGCGCGAAATGGTGGCGTGCTTGTGATATGACCCAAATTTACATCAGGAGGCGCAATTTGGCAGAACACGCGATCAAAACCCGTCGATGGGTCTTGCTTGGAGCAGGAACGGTGATAGCCGGAGGCTTGGCGCTCCGAGAATACCTTTTGATTCCACAGGATTACGCAGGACATCAGATCGCGGTTTCCACTGCCCACCAGCACGTGCGGCAGGGGAATATTGTTCTGATCGACATCCGTACCCCTCGCGAATGGCGCGCAACGGGGATCGGTGAAGGTGCCCATCCGCTCGACATGCGACGCGAAGATTTTGTGCCCGTTTTGGATCAATTGCTCGAGGGCGATCGCACCGCGCCGGTGGCATTGATTTGCGCGCGTGGTGTACGTTCTGCCCGGTTAAGCAACCAACTGACCGAAGCGGGTTTCACCAATGTCATCAATGTGCCTGAGGGTATGTTGGGGTCGGCCGCCGGACCAGGTTGGGTTCGTGCGGGTCTGCCAGTCAATGATTACAAAGAGGATACGTAATGCGAGCGAGATTATTGCTGGCTTTGGGCCTTGCCTTTACGGGGGAAACCGCTCTGGCCGTTTGCGGTGATCAAGATGGGGTTTGCAAGACAGATGCAGGCGCGTATCAGATCGAGTTGCCGGCAGCTGACAATCCGCCGCTAGTCGTATTCATGCATGGCTACGGTGGCACGGGTACTGGGACACTCAAGAACAGGGCAATGGTCGATCCGCTCCTGAATCGCGGCTACGCCGTGATGGCCCCGGAAGGTTCCGAGCGGAATGGTCGTCAAAGCTGGAACTTCTTCCCTGGTTGGGACGGGCGTGATGAGGCCGCATTTTTGACCGAAGCCGTTCAGGATGCGGCCAAGCGGTTTGACGTAGACCCCGGTCGCGTGGTGCTAAGCGGTTTTTCAGCGGGTGCATTTATGGTTTATTATCTTGCTTGCGCGGCGCCGGAAACGTTCTCGGCCTATGCACCGGTTTCAGGCGGCTTCTGGAGGCCACATCCCGAGACTTGCGAAGGACCGATCCGTCTGTTCCACACCCACGGTTGGACAGACAATGTGGTTCCGTTGGAAGGGCGCATACTGGGCGGAGGCCGGTTCCATCAAGGTGATATCTTTGCTGGATTGGAGATCTGGCGCGTTGCCAATGAATGCGTCGATACCAAACCCAGCGGGTTTTCAACCACTGGCCAGTTCATGCGTCGGAACTGGATGGGATGCGCTGAAGGAAGCGCGCTGGAATTCGCGCTGTTTTCAGGTGGACATACAGTGCCCAAAGGTTGGGCCGATATGATGGTGGATTGGTACGAGGGCTTACCCGGCAGTTGATTATTCTGCTGGGGTGACTATGCCCTTGCCTTCGATCAGGTGCTTCAACTCCTCACGATAGCGCCGTGCCGACCGGGTGATAGCAGGCTCGCTGACGTCTTCGCGCATCCCGACCATGCGACGCGCAGCGCCCGCTGATACGCCGCTCAGCGCCGAAAGCGGGATTGCCAACGCAAGACTGATCGCGATTGGGGCCAACCAAACTGAGACGAGACCAGCAAGAATACCAACGCTCAATGCCACACCGCTTACGGTTTCCAGCGCGTGGCACAAGATCAAGGTCCGCACCCCATAGCTGCCGCCATCGCGGGCCTGCGGTGACCAGCCTTTTTGAATGCCCAGAGCAGTCCGGAAAACCGCGATCATCTGCTGCACCATTAAGATCGGAGCATAGAGAACGGACAAAACGACCTCGGACAGGAATGAAGTAAAGAACTTACGGGTGCCGCCGAAATCGGAATATCGTACGCCGCTGAGGGGCAGTGCGGCCACGCCCAGAACCTTGGGGGCCAGCAGCATTGCGTACATCACCAAAATGATCAGTACGTGGCGTGTTTCGGACATCTCAGGCCATTGCGGGAAAAGCGGATTATCGGGGCTGAAGTAATGCAGAACCGAGGCATCCTTGCCCTGGCCGATCAAAGCCCACATCACCAAAAGCGCAAACCATAGCGGCGACATCAGATATCCGACCGCACCGTGAAACATATGGAACCGCGAGACTGCGCGGAAGCCGGTCGAACCAAGCAGTTTCAGATGCTGCAGGTTGCCCTGACACCAACGGCGGTCGCGCATGGCGTGGTCGATGAGGGTGGGTGGTGTTTCTTCATACGATCCGCGAATGCGTGGCAAAAAGCGCACGGCCCATCCGGCGCGACGCAGCAGTCCGGCCTCGACGAAATCGTGGCTCATGATCAGCTTGTCCTGCCCATTGAGAGATTTCAGCTTCGGCAAGCCCGCGCTAGAGGCAAAAGCGCTTGTGCGGATGATGGCGTTATGGCCCCAGTAATTACCTTCTTGCCCGCACCAGCGGGCCAGACCTTCGGCAAATGCGATACCATAGACACCATTGGCAAATTGCTGCATCCGGGCGAAAACCGACTGCGCGCCGATCAGTTGCGGATAGCTCTGGATCAGGCCTGCACCCGGATCACGCGCCAGCGCGTCGGTCAAACGGCTGATCGCGCGACCTGTCATCAAGCTGTCGGCATCCAGCACCAGCATCGCATCCCAATCCGCGCCCCAGCGGCTGACCCAATCGGCAATGTTCCCGACCTTGCGATCCGTGTTTGTAGGGCGGCGGCGATAGTAAAGCTCCAAACCTGGTGCCAAGGTTGTCCGCAACGCCTCAACGCTGGCCTGTTCCTGCGTGGCGATCTCGGGTTCGCGCGTGTCGGACAGGATGAACATTGCATAATGGTGCTGACCGCCGCGTTGCTGCAGGTCTTCAAGCATTGTGCGAGCATTGCCCAGAACGTTCCAGGGCACCTCGTTGTAGACCGGCGTCAACAGCGCCACGCGCAGCGGTTGCGGTCGGCCTTCGCGATTGGGCTGCTCCTGACGGGACAGCGAAACCATGCCCAGCAACACGGTACAGACCGTGAATGAAATCCAGAAGAAGTTGAAAGAGATCAACGTTAGCAGGATACCTTCGACCAGGTTGATCCCTTCGGCGCTGAACCAGTCAGACATGACCCAGAGCAGGCCCAAAGTTGCCGCCATCGCCGGTGAAAAGGCCAGCGCACGCCAGAATCCGGCTGATGGTCTCCGATCACTAGTCGGGGCCTGCGCATCGCGGAACCCCTGCGCAAAGTTCTGCGCGGGCATCGCCAGAGGGGCCTCGGGCGGCATGATATGAAGATCGCGGCTCATGAGGTCCAACGGTATAGCCAAACTTCAGAGGCCGGCTGTTTGTCTTTCAGCAATTGCGCGCGCAATTCGACATGGTTGCGTTCACCAGGTTCAAACGAGAACGCCAGTCGTAATCCACCTGTATCTGGATTACGCTGCAACACTCCGTCCGACGTCTCAGCATGAGGCGAGTCGACAAAAACAGTCATCTCCTCGGGGTCGTCAAACAGATCGCTTGGTTCAAAGTCGATCACGGCCAACCGTCCTTCGCCAAAGGTATTATCGCCCATGGCCGTATTGATGACCCGCGCGACGGGTGTGCGCTGAGGTTCTTCGCCCCAGATCAGGCGATAGGACATATCAACTTGGCTGCCTGCCGCGTACGGTTCCATCGGCCGCCAGTAGGCGACGATATTGTCATAGATTTCCTGATCTGCGGGTATTTCTACCAGCGTGACAGAGCCCTTGCCCCAGTCCCCATTGGGCTCGACCCACAGGCTCGGGCGCTTGTGATAGTTGGCCTCAAGATCAGCGTAGTCTGAGAATTCGCGCTTACGCTGCATCAGGCCGAAGCCACGTGGATTCCTATCCACAAATGAGGCGATCTGCAGGCGGATTGGGTTGGCCAATGGCCGCCATAGGACTTCGCCCGCACCATTCCGGATCAGCAACCCGTCGCTGTCGTGAACTGCGGGGCGAAAATCATCGAACCGGCTGTGATTGGTCTGATCGAACAGGAACATGGATGTGCCTGGTGCGATGCCGACATGGGTCAGTTCGGTGCGTGGAAACAGCGTTGCGCTGACGTCCATGATGGTGTCGTCACCTTGCGTGATTTCAAATCGGTACGCACCACTGACGCTGGGGCTGTCCATCAGGGCGTGGACCACCATGTTCCGCTGTCCCGATGCCGGCTTTTCGAGCCAGAAGCGAATGAAATCGGGAAATTCCTCCCCATCGGGATCGCCGGTTTTCAGCGCCAAACCGCGTGCTGACAAACCATATGCTTCGTGCAAACCGATCGCGCGGAAATAGCTGGCACCCTGAAAGACGCAGAACTCGTCGGTTAACCCGGGCCGATGCATCTCGGCACGCAGGCGGAACCCCGAAAAGCCCAGTGTTTCATCTGCAGGCAAAGAGGGAACGTCTTCGCTTTTTGTGAACATGTCCAGATCAAAGGCAACAGGTGTCACATGACCATGGTCGACGGTTGAAATTTGCACTGCGCGAGGGAAGTAAAGTCCGGGTGCGAAGAAATCGACTTCGAACGGTGACTTGGTGTTGTACCAAAGGCCTTTTTCCAACTGGAAACGGATCGAGCGATATTGCACATAATTCAGATCCTGCCATTCTTGCGGCACCATCTCGCGTTCTACATAAGGTCGGCTCGCCAGATCGCGCGCCATTTCGATAACTGTGTTGCGGTCAAAGGCGACCTCACCGCCGGTCGCATGAGCTGCCGGAGCGAGGATCAATGCCGTTGATGATGCGAGGAAAGCGCGGCGTGTAAAATTCATTTCTTAGTCTTCCAAGGGTGTGACTTAAACCACGCGGCCAGATAGGCCACGCCGATGATCATGGCAAAGCCAATCATGTTGGCGACAAAGACACTGGCAACATCCCGCCCACTCAGGTCCAATCCGACGCCGATAAGTCGTGCTGCAGCCATGGAAAATACAAAGACCGCAAGCGACTGCTGCCCGACTTTGGTGATGACACTCAGCAGCAACTGCCAAACCTTCGCTGCGGCTCCCTGACCGGTGGCGATCAGGCGATGGCCATGCTCACCGGCAGCAACCCAGCCCAGATAGGCCAGTGAGAGGAAATGCAAATATCGGAAAAGGCCAAAGTCTGTCTTGTTGCGGAACTCTTTGGTTACCGGCCAGACTTTGCGGATTTCATCAGCCAGATCGGGTGCTGCGGAATTTATCCAGGTAAAAACCTTCCACGAACCAAACGGCATCGAGAAGATCAGGAATAATGAGGCCGCCCAGATCAACGTTTTTGAAACCGGCGGGGCGGGAATCCAGCCGCGCATGAACGCGAAGCCAGTGAAGAACAGCAATTGCCAGCCAAACGGGTTGAAGAACCATTGCCGATCCGACCAGGGCTCAGCAGGCAGATCAAGATAGTCGTATTGCGCAATCAGCCAGATCGTGACCGATGCCAGCGCGACTGCCCAAAACCCGATGCGATGCAGCCCCATGAACAGCGGCATCATCGCAAGCACCACCAGATACATCGGTAGGATGTCAAAATAGTTGGGCACATAGGTCAGCGTAAACAGCCCCACGATCTGCGGTGCAGGATCATTGAAGAAATGCTGCAGATTCAGCGACGAGATATAGTTTTTCTCGAACAGCCCGCTTTGGTTCAGCGCTGCCATAGTCATAGCGACGAAGAAAAACAGACAAATATGCGCCCAGTAAACCTGCCAGATACGGAACGAGACGCGCGCGGTGCCCATCAACCAGCCCTTGCGCATGAACGCTCCGCCAAAGGCGATGGCCGAGGCCATGCCGGAGCAGAAAACAAAGATTTCGGTTGCATCCGAAAACCCGAACCGGGCAGGAATCCACTTGGCCCAGGGATCGTTCGGGATATGGGCAATAAGGATGATGAACATCGCGATACCGCGATAGAAATCAAGGCGCGGGTCGCGCGTGCGGGCAGGGGCAGCGCTTTGAGAGGCCACCGGAGCAAAATCAGAAGCGGGCGATGCAGTCGCCATACGGTTTCTGTCCTTCTTGGTCTTTTTTATTGTTCTTATTCGGCGGGGACGCTTTGTGCGTCGCCATTGTCGCGTGCGGCCTCGATCAATGCGCGGCGGGCGAGGGCATAGTTGTCTTCGCCACCGGAGCGCTTGGCGCGGCGATCGTCAAGAATGCGCTCGACAGCATCCAGACGGCCGGCGCGCAGGCCGGAATCAATTGTGATGCGCTCGAATACATCACGTTGGGCGTGGCTGCCGCCAGCCAGCTGCATTCCACCACGTGCGTCTGACAAAAAGTCAAAGGCTTGGCCATAGAGACCTTCGCCAAAGGCCTCAAGCCCCTTGGCCGCAGCAACGCCGGGATCAGACATGCGGATCGGCGTATCGCCCAGGTTGCGCTGGGCATCGCTCTGGATGCGGTGCAGTATTTTGCTTGTCGCATCCGAACGGTTGTCGCCAGTCAGGGCCAGCAAGTAATGCAGGTCGGCAAAGATTAGGCAGCCGTCTTCGGTGCGGGCGGCACTGAGATCGGCCAGTTCTTCCCAGCGATTGCCGACATCCACGCCCTCAAGTTCCAATCGGGACAACAGCGAAGTGGCGTTCGAGATATCACGGTAATCGTCGGTCTTGTCCTGACGGATGTGGTGATCATACAAAGCCATCACTTGATCGACCTGACCCAGATCCAGATGCATCAGCGCCTTGTGCCACCACACATGATAGCGGAAATTGTTGCAATGCGCCCAGGCATCCTCGCGCCCCGCAAGCCAGTCAAGACCCAGCTGTGCGTTGCCCGTCATCTCATGCACATGCGCCACGGCGTGCAATCCCCACGCATCGTCGGAAACCATCCAAAGAGCCTGACGCCCGGCGATCTCGGCTTTCTCGTAGGCACCCGTTTCCTCAAGAGCAAATGAATGGCAGCCCAGCAGATATCCACGCCCAGCGTGGTCGGGTTCGTAAGCGGGCATCACGCGCTCAATCGAACGGCGCATACCTTGCGAATCTCCCAAAACGAACCGAGTGGCGTGGCTGAGTTTCATCGCCAGAGTGTCAGTGGGGTGAGTCCGCAGGATCTCTTCGAATTTCTGCACCGCTTGCGTGGGGAGGTCAGCCATATACATAGCCAATGCCTCGACATACAGCCTTTCACGGGCCGAAACCGGTTGACGCTCCATCGCAGCATTGGCTGCGGTCAATGCTTCGGCTGCGACCGCGATCATCTCGCGCCGTCCCAGCAGGACCATGAACAGACCTTTGATCGCGTGACCCAGGGCAAAGTCCGGCTCAAGCTCCAGCACCTTGCCCAGATGTTGCGGCGTGACAGCTGCGTGCGCCATGAACCCAAGGAGAACACCATCCCACGCCTCGACGCTTGCGGGCTGGGTCAGGGTGTTCATCTGTCCAAAGACGTCTTGTTTCATGCTTGGGTCCAATCTGATTGCGGCATTCTATAGTGTTTGATGTAACAGAGTGTGTCGCGGGGTCGTAACAGTATCGACCCTGCTCTCGAATTGGTGAAAACGCGTGTGTGGAAAACGCGAAAAAAACCGCCGATTCAAGGGCATGTTTCAGCAACTTGCCGCCTAATCGGGCAGAGTGTTTCAATCTTCGAAGGGATTTTCTGCGTTTAGAACAGCTTGTGTGTCAGCCCCGCAGACCGGAGGCGCACTGCGATATGTCACAGGCGTACGTGACAAGTTCAGGGGATTCCCGATCAAACGGACTTCACCGGGGTCGGCCTGCATGGAGACCTGCATCTGCCGGGCGGCGACCTGATCAGAGGCGAAGACCTGATCAAGTGTTTGCACAGGACCAACCGGTACTTTCAGCTCCTCCAGTCCTGCAATTACGCTGTTGGTATCCAGCGCCTGTACGGCAGGGCGAAGAATTGCATTCAATGCGTCACGATTTTCAAGACGGGCAGGATTGGTGGCAAATCGCGGATCGTCAGCAAGCTCTGAGTGTTGGATGAAACTGCAGAATCTTTTGAACTGGCTGTCGTTTCCGACCGCAAGAATCACGTGCCCGTCGCTGGTTTCGTATACATCGTAGGGGACAATGTTTGGATGCCCGTTGCCGCGCCGTTGAGGCACATTGCCCGAGGTCAGGTAGTTCACACCCTCATTGATCAGCCAAGCCACTTGCGAATCCACCAGCGCAAGGTCGACCTGCTGGCCTTCGCCGGTTAGATCGCGATGCCGCAGAGCCGCCAGAATACCGACGCAGGCGTACATGCCGCACATCACATCGGCGATGCCAACGCCCACCTTCATTGGTGCGCCCTCAGGATCTCCAGTCAGCGACATAACCCCGCCATAGCCTTGTGCCATCAGGTCATAACCGGGTTTCGACGCGTTCGGGCCGGTCTGCCCGTAACCCGAGATCGAGCAATAGATGAGGCTGGGAAACTCTTTGGACAGCGTGGCGTAGTCGAGTCCGTATTTCGCCAGCCCGCCGGGTTTGAAGTTCTCAATCAAGATATCCGCATGAGACGCCAGTCGCCGGATTTCCGCTTGCCCTTCCGCCGAGGCGATATCCAATGCGACCGATTTCTTGTTACGATTGGATGACATGAAATAGGCGCTCAAATCCGAGCGGTTGCCATCCGCGTCTTCAACGTAAGGAGGGCCCCATTGCCGTGTATCGTCCCCCCCGGTCGCGGGGTTTTCGATCTTGATGACGGTGGCGCCCAAATCACCCAGCAGTTGCGTGCAGGTCGGGCCAGCCAGAATGCGCGACAGATCCAGTACCTTGACGCCCTTCAGGGGTCCTTCAGATGCGGCCATCATATCCTCCACGATCGATTTCCGCAGCAATGACAGTGAATTTGTCGGCTTTCAACGCCTGATCCAGCGCTGCCCGCAATTCGTCGCGGTTGCGCACCGTATGACCGTACCCGCCAAAGGCGCGCCCCATGGCTGCAAAGTCGTGGCGGTCGAAATCGACACCTCGATTGCCCATCTGGCGCTGGCGTTGCTTCAATTCAATCAGGGCAAGGCTGGCATCGACAAACACAAGAAAGATCGGGTTGCCGCCTATTTCGGCGGCGGTCGAAAGCTCTCCGGCGACCATCAGAAACCCGGCGTCGCCCGAGAAGCTGATCACGGGGCGGTCCGGTTCAGCCAGTTTCAAGCCAATCGCCATTGGAACAGCGCACCCCATTGTGCATAGCGCCGAAGACTGGATCAGCCCGCGTTCCTCTGAACATTCCCACATCTGGCTGAGCAGAATGCGATGGGCGCCACTGTCGGCTGTGGCGAGCGTTTCTGCCGGTAACGAGGCACGGGTTTCCGCGATGATCGCCGCTGGCCCCCAGTCTTCATCGGTTGGGAAGGCTTCTGCCAGTGCTGTCTTGACTTGATCCGGTTCACCATTCGGCCACGTATTTCGGGCGGGGTTGCCTTTCGCGATAGCCTCTAGCGTTGCGCCGGTGTCGGCGACTAGATTTAGTCCGGCCTGATGCATGTAGTGATCGTTCACAACGGCTGATATGTCGATCACGCGCTTGTCTTCAGGATCCCAAATCTCGCGCCAGCCGGGGCGCATCTCGATAGGGTCGTAGCCCAGGCACAGTACCAGATCAGCCTGTTCTACCAGCGGAACCAGATGCTTGTCGGCCAGCGGAGACAGACCCGCCCCACCCAGGCACAGCGGATGATCCTCGGGCACCACACCCTTTGCCTTGTAGGTGGTGACGAATGGAATGTTGAAATGCTCCAGAAACGCCCGCACGACGCAGCGCGAGTCGTCGTAGAGAATATCGAGACCAATGATCGCCAAGGGGCGTTCGGCCTCGGCCACCCAACGGCGAGCCTTTTCCAGACATTCAGCGCCAGGTGCGACGGGTGCGACTTTCGCGAGACGACGGTGTTTAACCCCCGATACGCGCGTATCGGCCACCGAGATTGGCACATCGATGTGCACCGGACCGGGGCGCGGCTGGTTCGCAAGCGATACCGCCTTGTCGGCGATGATATCGGCCCCGTCAGCAGTTAGCCTGAAAGTGCCCTTGGTGATCGAGCGGTAGACTTGCGAGTGATCCATCACCTGATGAGTGTAGGTCAGCGCTTCGTCCGCATCGACGCATCCGGTCAACACGATCATCGGCACCCGATCCTGCAGAGCGTTCGCGACCACGTTGATCCCATTCATCGCGCCGGGGCCAAGCGTGGCCACCAGAATCGCAGGCGCGCCATCGCGATGATGAACGGCTTCGGCCATGAAGCCGGCTGCGTTTTCATGTTTGGTCAGATGAAAGGTGATACCTGCGCTTTCCAGCGCATCCACCAAGGTCAGAACCTCGCCACCGGGCATTCCGAACGCGTGGCGGCATCCGGCCTCGAAAAGGCGTTGTGCCAACAGATCCGCAGCGCGGGGGGACAGGTCCTGCATCAATCAAGCTCCGACAAGTTTATCTTTCAGCAGATTGCGGAGGACGCGCCCGGACGCAAGCAGCTTCACGTCAGTGTGACTATTTGACGGCGCTTTCCGCCACGGCCTGAAACTTTTCGTCTAATTCGGCGGCAATATCGCGCAGCGCCTCACCGCCTTCATCCGTATATGGGGCGAACACAAAACTTGGCGTTTTGTAGGACAGGGTCGCAGTGCCATCCTTGTTCTCGGTCACGTAGAAACGGATGGGCGCTTCGATCATCGCATTCGTCGAGGTTTCAAGGACCCGAACTGCGTAGTCGTTGTTGAATGCGCCGATCACTCGGTTGCCCGGAATGGTAATGCCGCGCGAGGCCGCTGCTTTGGTCGGTCCGGCCTGAGTGACCACGATCAGGCCGTTCTCTTTTACCGCGGCCTTTGTGTCTTCCATGAGGCTCTCATAGCTTTTTCCGCTGGAGTAGATCGCCCATCCTGCAAGAGGTTCGATGCCGTCGGCCCACGCAGGCATGGCCAGCAGGCAGATCGCAGCACAAAGCGCCCTCATGTTCTATCCCTTCCTGTTGATTGGAGAATAGATGACAGAAAACCGCTGAAACGGGGCTCACAATCCTGTGCGCGCGTCAGGCCGTACGTTTCTTCAGCAGATAGATATCCATGATCCAGCCGTGATCAGAACGGGCTTGCGCGCGCGAGTCCAGAATGTCTTGCGCCACATCCGCCAATGGGCCTTTGATCAGAATCTCTTCTTTCATGCCCACATATGCCCCCCACCAGATGTCATAATCGGCCATCTCTAGGCTTTGGAACGAGCATTCGCCATCCAGCATAACAGCCACTTTCGATGCCGTTTCAGGCCATCCCTCATCGCGGATGCGGCGACCGGTGGTCACGACATAGGGTGCCCCCAGATCATTGATCGGGATCGCATGGGCCGCAGTTAACGCCTGCAACGCGGTGATGCCCGGCACAACCTGGACCTGCGGCTGTGGGTCCAGTCGAGCGGCGATCCTGAGCGAACTGTCATACAGCGACGGATCACCCCAGATCAGCAACGCGACCTTCTGCGCGTCGGGGTGGGCTGAAATCGCTTCGTGCCAGCGCAGGGCAATTGCGTCGTGCCATTCGTCGACACCTCGTAGATAACCGTCATCTGCCCGGCGTTTGGGAACGTCGAAATAGACGATCCGCGCAGGTTTATCGGTGACCTGCGCGATGATGTCTTCGCGCAAACCGGCCAGATCAGCTTTGTTCTCTCCCTTACGCGGGATCAGGATCAGGTCTGCTGATCTGATTGCCTGCGCCCCCTGAAAGGTCAGGTGGTCGGGATTGCCGGTGCCGATCCCGATCAGTGTGAGATCAAACATCGCCGAACTCCGCCAGCGGGCCATACAGGATCAAGGCAGGAGCAGTACCGATCTCGGTGCGCAGTTTGTCGGAAAGCTCTCCGATGGTGGAACGATGCAAAGATTGTTCGGGGGTTGAAACGGATTCGGCCATCAAGGCAGGTGTGTCCAGCGGCAGGCCATGCGCGCTCAGCGCTTCGACCAGCAATGGAAAAGTGCGCTTGCCCATAAATACGACCGTTGTCGCGCCAGCATCAGCTAGGGCGGGAAGATTCAGATCGGCAGGCAGTTTTCCACTCGCATCATGCCCGGTGACGAATTGAACACGACGCGCAGTCAGGCGTCGTGTCAGAGGAATTCCCGCAGTCGCAGCCGCCGCGACTGCCGAAGGGATGCCGGGAATGATCTCGTATTTGATACCGGCGGCCTGCAACGCGACCAATTCTTCCTCCAATCGGCCGAACAATCCACCATCCCCGGATTTCAGTCGCACGACATGCTGGCCGGTCTGCGCATACTCAACCAGCAACCGGCTGACGTGATCCTGTTTGGGCGAGGGGCGACCGGCGCGTTTACCTACGCCCACCAGATCAGCGTCGTCACGTGCATGGGTCAAGATCGGGCCACTGCTGAGATCATCAAACAGCACCGCATCGGCCTTCTGCATCCGGTCCACGGCCTTGAGCGTTAGCAGCTCCGGATCACCCGGACCGGAGCCGATGAATGAGACAAACCCGGTCATACAGTTGCCTCCGCGATCAGGTGAAAGAACGTACCGGTGACATTGCCGCGTCGCGATCCTGTCTGAGGGCCTTCAGCCCCTTCGGCATCGAAGACACGCGCAAGAGGAGCGTCAGGTTGCTCGATGATCGAGGAATAATGGAACTCATGTCCGCGCAGCGCGGTACCTGTCGCAAAGCCGGGCATCGGAGCCAAAAGTTCAGCCCTACGATAGCCAAGGTTGAATTTGCGCTTCTGATACGAGGTTTGCAGACCCAACAATCCCGCCATCTGATGCGGGGTGCCATCTTTGTCGACCAGTACTTCCCCCAATGCCATGTACCCCCCGCATTCACCATGCACGGGCCGCGTTTCCGCGTGTTTTCGTAGCTCGGTCAAGAAGGTATCTGCCGCCGCCAACGTTCCCGCGTGCAGCTCAGGATAGCCCCCCGGCAGCCAGACCAGATCGGCGTCTGCAGCTGGCGCTTCATTGGCCAGCGGGGAAAAGGGCAGTATCTCTGCACCCGCGCTGCGCCATCCTTCCAGAAGATGCGGATAGGTAAACGAAAACGCGGCGTCTCGGGCAAGTGCGATCCGCTGAGCCGGGGGGTGCGGCATTGCGGCCGACGATGGCCCATTAGGGCCTGAGGAGGCCGCCTTTTTGATCGTATCCAGATCAACATGTTCACGCAGGAATGCGGCGTAACCGGCAATTGCGGTATCCAGATCAGGGTGCTCAACGGCCTGAATCAAACCCAGATGCCGCTCGGGCAGGGTCAGCTCACCCCGGCGCGGAAGAACCCCCAGAACGGGTAATCCGGCGCGCTCCATGCCCAAACGCGTCAAACGCTCATGTCGGGGGCTGGCACAGCGGTTCAGGATAACACCGGCAAAAGGCAATTCGGGGTTATACATCCGAAACCCGAGCGCGGTCGCCGCCGCCGATTGCGCCTGCCCGCCGACATCCAGAACCAAGACGACCGGCCATCCCATACGCAGCGCCGTTTCAGCGCTTGATCCATGTCCCAGCTCTCCGGATTTGGCGACGCCATCAAACAAACCCATTGAGCCCTCGGCCACCACGATATCCGCGCCCGTGGCTTGCTCTGAGATCGCGCTGAGCAGCGGCTCTCCCATCGCCCAGCTATCCAAATTGAACGAAGCGCGGCCTGCCGCAGCGCGGTGAAAGGCCGGGTCTATGTAGTCGGGCCCGCTTTTGAACGGCTGCACGGTCAATCCGTCCTCGGCCAGAGCCCGAAGCAATCCCAGCATGACCGTGGTCTTGCCCGTGCCCGATGACGGCGCGGAAATCAGTATTCCGGGAGGGTTAGTCATCACCATGACTCCAGCTCGACCAAGGGCTGTCGGCGCTTTGAGGGCGATAGCGGCGGTCGTATGTTTTTGAATACAGACAGCTTTCGTCAAACCCTTCGCCCGCCAGCGCCGGACCAACCATGATCAGTGCGGTACGCGAGATGCTTTCGTCCAGCGCCTCTTTCAGGGTGGCCAGCGTCGCGCGGATGATCCGCTCGTCCGGCCAGCTGGCGCGATAAACCACGGCCACGGGACAGTCCGCACCATAAGCAGGGGTCAGGTCGGCGATGACGTTATCCAGATTTCCGATCGACAGGTGAATGGCCAGAGTGGCACCTGTTTTAGCGAAGTTTTTCAGCGTTTCACCTTCAGGCATCGACGACGCGCGCCCGGGCGTCCGGGTCAATACTACCGATTGCGCCAGTCCCGGAAGGGTGAGTTCAGTTCCCAGAGCAGCAGCTGCGGCGGCGAAAGACGGGACACCGGGCGTGACGCTGACCGGGATTCCCATCTCTTTCAGACGTCTGATTTGTTCTCCCATCGCCGACCAGACAGACAGGTCCCCGGAATGCAGCCGCGCCACGTCTTGCCCAGCTTTATGCGCCGCTTCGATCTCGGCCATGATCTGATCCAGATCCATGGGCGCGGTATTAACGATCTTCGCGTCGTCGGGGCAGTGGCTCAGAATCTCTTCGGGAACAAGTGAACCGGCATAGAGGCACACCGGGCAGGAGGCGATGATATCGCGCCCGCGCAGGGTCAGCAGGTCGGCGGCACCCGGTCCGGCGCCGATGAAATGAACGGTCATGTCTGTCCTCCGATGGCGACGGCGCAGGTTGCAAGCCGGTCGTCCGAGATTTGTCTGGGTGAAATCAGCCGCGCGCCATGCCCGGCGGCAGCAAGAGCGGATGCTTCAGCTACGCTGCCGGTGCCGTATGTGGCACGACTGCGGGGCGAGCATGTGAGGGTACGTTGCCCGGCAAGATCAACAGCCGGGACGAAATGAACCGGCAGATCAGTTGCCTCTGCAAGTGCGACAAGTGCGGCATGTCCGTCCTTGTCTGCAACGGTTGCCAGGGCATCGACTGTTTTTCCTGTCGAGGCCAGATCAAAGGCAGCGCGCAGACTGGCCAGCGTAGCAGATGACGAGAATCCGAGCCCGGCGACGATCATAACGTGAGGCTCCACTGAACAACTGGGTAAGCAGATTTCCAACCCCGCCGTGGACCAAGCGAAGCAGATTGCGCCAATTCTATACGCAACAGGTCTCCGCCCAGCTTGTCGTGCCACGCAGCCAGCAAGGCTTCGCTTTCCAATGTCACTGCGTTGGCGACAAGCCGCGTACCGGCGCGGAGATTTGCGTGTAGCCAGTTCAACAGCTCCGCGCTCAGGCCGCCTCCGATGAAAACGACATCTGGTTGGTCAAGGTCAACCAACGCCTCAGGTGCGATACCATGAACGACCCGCAACCGATCCTGCCCGAGCGCATCGGCGTTTCGGCGAATGCGCTCGACCCGATCTTCACGCGGCTCGATTGTCGTTGCAGTCAGCGTCGGATCGCACATTAGCCATTCGATGCTGATCGATCCTGTGCCGCCGCCAATATCCCACAGATGTTCTCCTCTACGTGGGGCAAGGGCCGACAGGGTCAGTGCGCGGATAGGGCGCTTGGTGATTTGCCCGTCGGTTTCGAAGATGTCATCCGGCTTGCCTGAGGCTTTGGGAAAGGCGCGTCCTGTGCCCGCGACGTCCAGCCCGACACAGACCGGATGTTCGAATGTTCCCAGCAGCGCTTCGGTCAGCGACACGCTCCGCGCGCGTTCACGGGGGCCGCCAAGAGCCTCCATCACATGCAGGGTACAATCGGCAAAACCAGTCTCGCCCAAATACGTTGCAAGTTCAGCCACCGCTTTTCCATCGCGCAGCAAGAGAATGGCGCGGAGGCCCGGCGCCAGGTGGGGGCGCAAACGGGTCAGGGGGGCGGCGTGCAGTCCAAAGGTTAACGTGTTTTCAAGCGGCCAACCAAGCCGCGCAGCGGCTAGCGAAAAGGTCGACTGGCCGGGTAGGGCGATCCATTCGCTCGCATCGAAATTTCGCGCGATGACGGAACCGGCCCCGAACCAGAACGGATCACCCGAGGCCAGAACAACAGTTTGCCGACCGTGTAATCTGGTCAGTATCGGAAGACCATCGGCAAATGGAGCTGGCCATTCAATCTGTTCGGCTTTGTTTTTGGGAATCAAAGATAGGTGGCGCGACGGACCCATGATGATCTCGGCGCGATCCAGCACTTGACGGCTTGCGGGAGACAGGCCATCCAGTCCATCTTCGCCCAAACCCAATACGGTTAGCCAAGGAGTTTCAGACATGCCCAACCTCCTGATTCTTGGCGGGACGACCGAGGCAAATGCTCTGGCAAAAACCGTTTCCGAACAAGCTATTCCGGCCACGTATTCCTACGCGGGCCGTGTCGACACGCCACGCCCGCAGCCCGTTCCAACACGCGTGGGCGGTTTCGGAGGAACGGAGGGGCTGGCGCGCTACATCCGCGATCATGAGATCAGCCATATCGTAGATGCTACCCACCCCTTTGCCGCGCTGATGAGCCGAAACGCTGTGGAAGCCTGCGCCTCGACCGCCACTCCGCTGGCGGCGCTGACGCGGCCTCCCTGGGTCGCTCAAGATGGCGACAGTTGGCAGCATGTTCCGGACATCGACGGTGCCGTCGACGCGCTTTCCGGTCCCGCTCAGCGCGTGTTCCTTGCCGTTGGTCGCATGCATCTTCAGGACTTTGCAGCACAGCCTCAGCATCACTATCTTTTGCGGTTGGTGGATGAGCCTGAAACCGTGCCGTTTCCTAATAGAGACGTCATTATTTCGCGCGGTCCGTTCACTGAAATTGAAGACCGGGGGCTGATGGAGCGTCACGGGACGCAGTTGGTTGTGTCCAAGAACGCGGGTGGCATCGGGGCGCGCGCAAAGCTGGATGCCGCACGGGCGCTGGGTCTTCCGGTTCTGATGATCGACCGTCCGCTGTTGCTGCAGCGGACTGAGTTCGAAAAGGTTTCGCAGGTCTTGGACTGGCTGGTTCATACCTGATCCTTGTCAGGCGTGAATCTCGGCGTGTAAACGATCGGTTTGTCGTCGCGCTCGATCACACGGGTCAATGACGAGCCGACGATCACGACCGTCTGCATGTCCGCCATGTCTGGCGTGGCCTCGGCTAATGTTGAAATCCGCAACTCTTCATCCGAACGCGACACTGCGCGGGCAAACAGGATCAGGCGTTCTGGCTCACATTCCTCGCGAAGGATTTCCAGTGTTTTTACAAAGCCTTCCGGGCGTGACTTCGAGCGGGGGTTATAGAACGCCATCGCGAAATCTCCCTGCGCGGCAAGGCGCAGGCGTTTTTCGATCAAAGACCATGGTTTCAGATTGTCGCTGAGGTTGATGGCGCAGAAATCGTGCCCCATCGGCGCGCCCGCACGGGCGGAAGCGGCCAGCATCGCAGTGATCCCTGGCAGCACGTCGATCTGAATGCTTCGCCATTTAGCGGGACCATTCTCCAAGGCCTCGAACACGGCAGCGGCCATCGCGAACACGCCTGGGTCTCCGGAGGAAACAACCACGACACGCTTGCCCTCGGCCGCCATCCGTAATGCGTGCTGCGAGCGGTCGATCTCGACCCGGTTGTCACTGGAATGTAGGGTCAACCCTTCACGCTCAGCAACGCGCGCGACGTAGGGGATGTATCCAACAACATCCGTCGCCTCGGCCAGAGCAGCGGTAACCTCGCGCGTGACCAGAGCTTCGTCTCCCGGTCCGAGGCCGGCTATTTTGACCCAGCCACTCATGGGCGACGGCCCTGACCGTGAACCAGGATGATCGAGAAATAGGGTGTGATACCCTCGCAATTGTCCGAGAGTTTGCAAACCCGCTGGTTGGGCATCTGGGCGTATTCGACGATCCATGCACGGTCATATAGATCGGCCCGTTTCAGGGCGCGTTTTACCTTGTCAAAGTTGCGACCGATCTTCATGACTACCAACGCATCGGTTTGGGCCATGCGTTCGGTCAGCGTGTCCTCGGACAATGTACCGACCAGAACCGTCAGGACGTCATCACCCCAGGTTATTGGATCGCCGGTAGCGGTCCAGGCACCCGACATTCCGGTAATGGCTGGTACGACCTCGACCTTAGATATATCCCGTAATCGATTGTAAAGATGCATGAATGACCCGTAGAAGAAAGGGTCTCCTTCGCACAGGACCACGACATCCTCACCATTCTCTGTCAGCGACTTCAGGTGTGCGGCGCAATCCTCGTAAAACACGGAAAGCAACTCGTTGTACCTCGGGTCCGTCACCGGGATTTCGGTTGTTACAGGATACTCCATCGCAAACTCGATAGCGTCGCCGGGGATCATTCCATTGACGATCTTGCGGGCCTGCCCCGTGCGGCCCGGCTTGCGGAAGAACGCCACGTGTCGGGCATTGCGCAACAGGCGGTCTGCGCGGACGCTCATGAGATCCGGGTCACCAGGGCCAAGGCCCACGCCGTAGATCCTGCCCCCGCTCATTCCGCGCGACTCGCGATGGCGTTGATGGCAGCAACGGTGATTGCACTGCCACCCAAGCGACCTTTGACGATGCAGGAGGGCACAGGCTGCGCTTCCCACAAGGCGTCCTTTGATTCGACTGCGCCGACAAAGCCCACAGGGCAGCCGATGATGGCGGCCGGGCGCGGACAATCTGGGTCTTCCAGCATGTTTAGCAGATGGAATAGCGCAGTCGGAGCGTTACCGATCGCGACCAGCGCGCCGCCAAGATGCGGACGCCACAACTCTAGCGCAGCGGCAGAGCGCGTGTTGCTCATCTCAGCGGCCAATGGGCGCACGCGTTCGTCATGCAGAGTGCAGATTACCTCATTATCCGCAGGCAGGCGGAAGCGGGTCACACCTTCGCTGACCATGCGCGCGTCGCACAGGATCGGTGCGCCATTTTCCAGCGCGGTGCGGGCAGCTGTGACGAAGCCGGGCGAGAAATGAACGAACTCCTCCAGCCCAACCATTCCAGCGGCATGGATCATGCGCACGGCCACTTGCTCTTCATCGGCATCAAACCGAGCGAGATCGGCCTCCGAGCGGATGGTGGCAAAGCTCTGTTTGTAAATCGCCGCGCCGTCGGTTTCGTATTCATAGGGCATCAGGTGAAGTCCATGGTCATAAGTTTTTCTTCGGTCAGGCCGCGTTGGCAGGGCTCATCCCCTGCGCGGCCTTGTTTGACAAGGTCAAATCGTCCATTGCATCCTACTAAGGTGACATCTGCAGGGCCCATCCGGGCGCAACCCTTTGCACACCCCGAGACATGCAGAGATCCGGGCACTCGAGCCGCCAAAACGCGCGCGATCTCTCGTGTTTCCACTTGCGCCTGCGGACAGAACGGCATGCCAGGGCAGGCGTCGGTGGTCATCAGCGGGTCAGTACCGTCTGTGACGAAGGCTGGTGCGAGAGTATCTGCTCCGCCTTCCAGCAGGATCAACCGCCACGGTGTAACTCGCAGGGCAGACGCACCGCTGCTCTCGATCAGTTTCGAGAGCGGGCCTGCGGGCAATTGCCCAAACGTCGCGCCCAAAAGTGTTCCCAAATCGCAAGCGCCAGGCTGGAGAGGGGTACTTATTGGGCCAGGCGGGCTGCCTTGCCATTCGAGCGGAAGGTCTTGCGCAGAGATCACGCGGGCCATTCGGCGGGTCTCAGGCGTATAGGTGTCAGAGAACCACTTTGCCAGTTCGATCAGTCGATCGATGACATCAGATTCAGAAACAGTCCGCCCGGTCTCTGCACCATCTGCACGCAGAATCAGGCCGTTTTCGCCGGTTTCGACACGAATGTCAGCCGAGTCTCCGGCTAACATGCGCTCAGGTCCCGTATCGATTGCAAACCCGAACTTGGCGGGCAGCGAGGGCAACTCTGCTAGGCGGTCAATCAGATGCTGCGTTAGTCGCGCTGTCAGATCACCTGCACGGTAGAGCGGTGTGACCAAAATATTCCGTCTAATCTCGATGCCGGGCTCGGCATCGAGAAGGTTCAGATCAGACAGCTCGGCCAATAGCGGCTGGTGGTCGGCTTCCTTGACGCCGCGCAGTTGCAGGTTCGCACGGTTGGTCAGGTCAATAGTGCCATTGCCGAAACGGTCGGCCAATTCGCACAGACCCAAAGCCTGCTGAGCGCTAAGCCGCGCCAACCGCGGGCGTACGCGCACGACCAGCCCATCGCCGGACATCATCGGGCGATGGGCGCCGGGGCACCAGCCTTGGACGACAGGTTTGTCGGTGAGAGCGCTCATCCCAGACCTTCCAAACCGGCACGGATCGAGTTTCGGCGCGTATTCCATAATCCAGCATCCAACAAGGCGCGGAAACGGTCTTGCATCGCTTGATGCGCACGCGGGTTCGCCTCTTGTAGAAAGGCATCGACGCCTTCGTCGCCAAGCGTGGCTTCATGATAAAGATCGAACAGATGCGGCGCGACGGTGCCAGACAAATGTGCAAACGAGGCCATGTGATCAAGCGTCGCTGCGATCTCGGCCGCGCCTCGAAAACCATGCCGCTGCATCCCCGCTATCCATCCTGGATTGGCGGCGCGCGCATGAACCACGCGGCTAATCTCTTCGGGCAAGGTACGGGCGCGTGGATTTTCCGGGTTGGTATTGTCCAGGTGATAGAGCTGAGCGTTACCACCGGTGATTTTCTTGGCGGCAGCAAACCCGGCCTCATGCGTGGCATAGTCATTCGCCAATAGCAGGTCGGTCTCGGTCAGGTCCTGGAGGTGTACAAAGCTGTCAGCATTGGCGACACGCCGCGTAATGCCATCGACGTCCTTCGTGATGTGCTCACCTTCCAGTGCAAAGGAACTGGCATCTAACCACGCCTCACCCGCCTTTGAGCGGGCCTCATCGGTGTAGATTTCGGATAGTTGGGTCATGTT
The DNA here is from genome assembly GCF_056536485.1 of Ruegeria sp. CL5. Lineage (NCBI taxonomy): Bacteria > Pseudomonadati > Pseudomonadota > Alphaproteobacteria > Rhodobacterales > Roseobacteraceae > Ruegeria > Ruegeria sp. CL5. The sequence goes on along the minus strand of NZ_JBQFPS010000001.1, from coordinate 674,329 downwards.
GACGCCATAGCTGCCGGGGGCCGGTCCAAAGACCCGTGCTGCCGGTTCCTGACCGGCATAAGGGTTCCAATCGGGCGCTTCGTCCCGTTCAGATAGTGCCCGTACGGCCTGACCAAAAAGCGCCGAAAGCGTTGGGAACACATCACGGAACAGGCCCGAGACCCGTAAGGTCACGTCCAGACGCGGACGGCTGAGGTCGGTGATCGGCAGCACTTCGATGCCCGAAACACGCTCCGAGCCTTTGTCCCAAACCGGTTTCACACCCAGCAAGTGCAGCGCCATGGCGAATTCCTCGCCTGCGGTGCGCATCGTGGCCGAGCCCCACAGGTCGACGATCAGCCCCTTAGGATAGTCGCCTTCTTCCTGCAGGTGTCGACGCACCAACTCCTCTGCCAGCTTGACGCCTTGAGTATAGGCCGCACGCGTGGGCACAGAACGCGGGTCGGTGGTATAAAGATTCCGCCCAGTAGGCAGCACGTCTGAGCGCCCGCGATAGGGAGAGCCTGAAGGTCCGGCTTCGATTCGTTTGCCAGCTAGCGCATCGACCAGAGCATTGCGCTCAGCTTGGGCAGAAGGCGCGGGGTTGAAATCACCCGTCACATCTGGAACCCGTCCAAAGATGTGCAGGCCGTCGCCGAACTGACTTTCCTTGATATCGCAGACAAATCGATCAATGCGCGTGATCGCCTCGGCGATGCAGGTGGCCTGATCGAGGCCAAGGTCGCTTGCCAGCCCAATGGCCTGGGCCTCGTCGCGGATATCTTCCTGTAACCGGTCACGGCGCTTGGGGTCCAGACCGTCCGCGTTCGAGAACTCATCCAGCAGTGCTTCCAGCCGAACCATGCGATCCGGCGTACCACTTTCTTTCATCGGGGGCGGGATATGGCCCAGCGTAACAGCGCCGATCCGGCGCTTGGCCTGCGCAGCTTCGCCGGGGTCATTGACGATGAACGGGTAGATCACCGGCAGATCGCCGATCAACACCTCGGGCCAGCATTCATTGCATAAAGCGACCGATTTACCTGGCAGCCATTCCAGCGTGCCATGGGCACCAATATGGATCAAAGCATCCGCGCCTATCCCTTTGCGCAGCCAAAGGTAAAAGGCGACGTAGCTGTGACGAGGCGTGCGCGAAAGGTCATGATAGTCATCCTCTCGCAGCTCTGGCGTGCCGCGTTCTGGCTGCAGCGCAACCACAGCGTTGCCACGCCGAAGGGCCGTGAAATGGAATGCTCCATCTGTGAACGCTGGATCGTCCTCGGGGTCTCCCCAGACCGTCTGCAGATCGGCGCGCAATTGATCGGGTAGCTCTGCATGCGCCATCAGGTATTCCTGCAATGACCACGAAATCCGGGCGCCCAGCAGGGTTTCGGCAATCGGCTCGGCCGGTGCGGTTGCATATCCCTCATTCTGAAGATCGGTCAGCATCGCTTCGGCAGAAGCGAGCGCATCAAGGCCAACTGCATGCGCCATCTGCCAGTCCTTACCCGGGTAAGTCGACAGAACCAGCGCCGGTATTTGATCCGAACTGGGCTTTTCGTGCAGGTCCAGCCAGCCAGAGACCCGATCGATGACAGCTTCGATCCGGTCAGGTTCGGGCTGGTGGGCAAAACGTGAATATTCCAGATAAGGATCGCGCTTGCCCGGCTCTTTGAACGACACGATGCCCGCGTTAATCCGCCCGTCGACCTCGGGCAGCACCACATGCATGGCGAGGTCAGCAGGCGAAAGCCCGCGTTCCGCTTCTGCCCAGGCTTTGCGGCGCGAGGTCGCGAGGGCGACCTGAAAGACGGGCACATTGGCAGCATCCAAGGGTGAAGTGCCTGATGTGCCCTTGCCCGAAAAGGAGGTGGCATTGATGATCGCCGAAGGTTTCAGCGCCACGATCGTCTCACGTAACCAGTCTGCGGCGGTTGGCGCTTTGAGCGACGGGGCGAACAGGCCAATGGCCTCGAATCCACGCGATCGCACACTGCGGATCAAAGCCGCGATTGAGGCAGTGTCGGCAGAGGTCAGGTAGGCCCGGTAAAACGTGACGATAATGCGTTTTGCATCGCCCGAAAAAGCTGTGTCCGCCGGTATCACGCCACGATCCGGGCACCAGGCGCCGTAATCCGGTATGGTCTTTGCCCCCATCACCGGACCGGCATATAGTCCCGCCGCCAGTGCCATCTGCGCGAGCGCGGCCTGTGCCGCAACCTGTCCGCCGGTATCACACAGATGCGCCAAGCGCCGCAGGGTTGAGACGGGAAGGGTGGAGTACTCATCCAGCCGCGTATCCTCGCGCCCGTCCGCAGGCAGGACAGCCAATGCGATCCCCTTGGCCTGTGCCAGTGCCAGAACCTGCTGCAAGCCGTAAGACCAATATGGCACGCCGCCAATCAGGCGGATCAAGATGCCTTTGGCCCCCTCAAGCGTCTGTTCGACATATGTATCGACAGAAAGGGGGTGTTTTAGAGCTGTCAGGTTGGCCAACCGCAGGGTTGGCATGCGCCCGTCTGGCCCGCCACCGCGATGCCAGCCCGTCGCGAAAGCGCCAAGGTCACTGTCAGAAAATGACAGCACCACCAAGTCCGCCGGGCTCTGGCCCAGATCGGTTGGGGTCTCGGATTCCTCTAACCCGTGGCTTTCGCGGAAGACGACGTGCATGAATCTTACTCGGCGGCCTCGGTCACACCCACAAGGATATCACGGATTTCGGCCTCTTTGATATCATCATGCTCGGCGATGACCACAAGGCGCGAGCGGCGCTCTTCACCAGGTTCCCACGGGCGGTCATACTGATGACGTACCCGCGAGCCGACGGCCTGTACCAGCAGGCGCATGGGCTTGCCCTGAACCGCGGCATAGCCTTTGACGCGCAGGATGTTCAGTTCCTTTGCCAGGCGTTCGATCTTGGTGACCAGATCCAGCGGATCAGCCTGTTCCGGCAGTTCGACGATGATGCTTTCAAAATCGTCATGCTCGTGATCGTGATGACCATCATGATGGCTGGGACGCGCTTCCATGTCGTCCTCGGCGGCAGCTTCAAGGCCCAAGACAACGCGCACGTCGACGACACCTTCTGCGACTTCGACGACGGGTAGGGGGCGAGGGGCTTCGGCCGCGATGACCTCTTTGGCTTTGGCGACACCTTCGGGACCAGCCAGATCGGGCTTGGTCAGCAGGATGATGTCGGCGCAGGAGATCTGATCTTCAAACACTTCCGATAGTGGCGTCTCGTGGTCGATCGATTCATCGGCAAGGCGCTGGGCGTCTACCGCTTCGACATTGGGTGCAAACCGACCAGCGGCAACAGCTTCGGCATCGGCCAAAGCGATCACGCCGTCGACGGTGATTTTCGAGCGAATGTCTGGCCAGTCGAACGCTTTAAGCAGCGGCTTAGGCAGGGCCAGGCCCGAGGTTTCGATCAAGATGTGATCTGGGCGCGGTTCCAGCGCCATCAGTGCCTCGATCGTGGGAATGAAATCGTCGGCCACAGTGCAGCAGATGCAGCCATTCGCCAGTTCCATGATATTTTCTGCTGGGCAATCCGGGATTGCGCAGGATTTTAGGATATCGCCATCGACACCCACATCGCCGAACTCATTGACTACAACAGCCAAGCGCTTGCCTTGCGGGTTCTGCATCAAATGCTTGACCAGCGTCGTTTTGCCCGAGCCCAGAAAGCCGGTGATCACGGTGACGGGGAGTTTTTCGAGATTGCTCATTTCAGGGCTCCAATCGGGGGAATACGGGCCGCGCAATTCTTGCGGAAGTGTTCTGGGCGTTCACGCCATTTGACCAGACCGTCCTCGGTTTGAAGATACTTGGTGGCACCTTCGACAATAGTTTCGACGTGGTCGGTTTCGCTCAGATGTTCATAGACGAATGTCCATCGATCAGGTCCACCACGCAGCACGATAGAACAGCCCTCATCGCAGTTTGAAAGGCATTCTACTGCTTTCAAGGTGATGCCTTCGGGCAGGTCAGCCTGTTCTAGCGCTTTGTGCAGCAATGTGCCGGGGCGTTGGGCGTCGTCTTCGACGGGTAGGCCGCGACGACAGGTGGTGCAGACTAGCAGTTCGACCGGTGTGGTGTCGGTCATGTCTCTCATCCCCCCAAATCCTCTTCGTGGGGGACGGGGTTTCATGTGGGCTGATTAAAGCCCCACACCGGAACACCCCGTCCGGTTTCATCTTCGGGCGTTGGCAGGTCTCCCGGCTTGCGGATGTCAGAGCGGTGCTCTGTCGGATGTCCCGCCTTCCCGGCATTCGCCAGTGGCTTGGGCACCCTCTCCGGTCACGGTCGCGGGGGCGGCTGCGTTTGACGGAAAATCCGCTGACGCATTCCCTTTTCATCTGCTGCTGCAGACACCAACACTTGGCTCTTGGGACAGCATCACCCCCCTTGTCAAGCGAGTCTCGCTCAACTGTGCGTACAGGGGCAAAAAAGCGACCTCTGAGGGTCGCTGGACGGCATGACTTAGGTCAACGGGCGTGTTGGCATGTGCATCGAAAGACGAATAGGGAGAGCGTCATATGAAAGTAGGCTTTATCGGGCTGGGAAACGTGGGCGGAAAATTGTCGGGCTCGCTGCTGCGCAATGGGATTGACCTGACCGTTCATGACCTCAACCCTGATCTTGTGTCCGGTTTTGTCGCGCAGGGTGCGAAGGCAGCTGAAAGCCCCGCCCAATTGATGCGTGATTGTGACGCTGTGATTACCTGTCTGCCATCTCCTGCCGCCTCGGACGCGGTAATGCAGGAGATGCTGTCCGAAGTGACATCCGGTAAGATCTGGATGGAAATGTCCACCACCGACGAAGCGGAAGTAAAACGATTGGGTGCTTCGGTGATCGAACGTGGGGGGGCTGCAGTTGATTGCCCGGTATCGGGCGGATGTCATCGGGCGGCTACGGGCAATATTTCGATTTTTGCAGGCTGCGATCGGGAAACATTTGAGTGCATTCTGCCGTTCCTGACGACGATGGGGCGCCGCGTTTTGCACACAGGCGATCTGGGATCGGCCTCAGTGTTGAAGGTGCTGACAAACTATCTGGCAACTGCAAATCTGATCACTTGCGCCGAGGCTTTGGTGACCGCAAAGGCTGCAGGGATGGATCTTGGTACGACCTATGAGGCGATCAAAATTTCGTCGGGCACATCATTTGTGCACGAAACGGAAAGCCAGGTGATTCTGAATGGGTCCCGCGATATTTCATTCACCATGGATCTGGTCAAAAAGGATATCGGTCTGTTTCAGGAGGTCGCCGACCGCGCCGGGGTGCCGCTGGAGATAAACCCGGTGATGATGGAAATCTTCGACGACGGAATCGCTCGCTACGGTGACCGGGAACTTTCCCCTAACATTATCAAACGCCTTGAGGAAGCTACAGGACTGGATATCCGTGCTCCGGGGTTCCCCGCGGAAATGCAGGATGATGAGCCGGAAGAGCCGGGTTACGAAGTGGTTCCTCAGAATCGGTAAAACATAATGTGCTGATGTTCATGAAGAGTTTCGTTTGATGATGCCACAGCTATCTGCGGTTCGGAGGTGGCTATTCGGATTGTCGCGGGAAAGTTCTGATGAAGTCAGCGGTTAACTCAATATTAGTTGGCGCTGAATGCAAATTGAGTTCCATCATTTTCATCAGACCCCCTCCCTCGAGGGGCCGAGGTGCGGTAGCCAGTTATTCCTGGGACTTGCTTCGTTGGACAAATTTCGGAGGCTATTCTAAACAGATCAACAATAGTCCGATAATGGCACAGGCAAGAGTTTAACTTATGGGAAACGAGACCTTTCTCATCGTGACGACGATGAAGAACGAAGGGCCATTTATGATCGATTGGGTGGCTTACAACCGCGCAATCGGGTTCAATGATATCCTGATCTATACCAACGACTGTTCTGATGGCACAGATGTCATCGGTGATCGGATGCAGGCCTTAGGCTGGGCGCATCATGAGCGCAACAAGGTTGGACCACGCGCTGCGCCCCAGAACCGGGCTTTTACCCGATCTCGCAGTCATCCAAGCTATCAGTCCGCAAATTGGATCATGAGCCTGGATGTGGATGAATACATCAATATCCGTTTGCCTGAAGGCAATGTTCAGTCACTGGTAGAGGCAAGCGGTGAAGCTGATGCAATATCGATCTGTTGGCGTATGTTCGGAAATGCCGGCTTAAACGACTTTGTCGATCAACCTGTCCCTGAGACATTCTTTCAGGCGGCCACCGAAGACGGCTACCCGCATCACCGGACAAAAGGTTTCAAAACGCTATTCCGAAACAACGGCAAGTTCAGCCGGTTTCGCGCCCACCGTCCTCGGATCAATCCAGAGGACGCCCCAAATCCCGACGCACCGTACGAAGGGGTGTTGTGGAGAGATGCAGGCGGAAACCTCTACCCGGCAGATCAGGTGAAATGGAAAGCGTGGCGAGGATTCAGCCATGAATTCGCGCGTATTCACCACTATGCAGTGCGAAGTACCGATAGCTTTCTTGTCAAACGTGAACGGGGCCGGACTAACCATGTTGGCCAGGACCAAGGTCTGAAATACTGGCTTGTTATGAATCACAATGACGTCGAAGATCGCTCGATCTTGGGCCACATGCCCGCCATGCATGACATCAAAGCCGAGATGATGGCTGATCCACAGTTGGCCGAACTTCACCACAAAGCCTGCGAATGGCATAGTACAAAAGCCGCAGAGTTGAAGGCCAGACCTGATTGGCTCGATTTGGTTGAGGCCTTGCAGAATTCTCATATCGGAGAAGACGCCCATGGCTGAAACCGTATCCGCCGAAGACCGCCGCAAGAAACAAGCCCTGCAGCGCGAGCGGAAAGATGCGCTGAGGCGCGAAATGCTCAGGACAATGCCGCACGGAAAGCTCAGCGTTGAAATCGGCGTCTGGCGGGGCGAGTTTTCGCGGATATTGCTCGACGAATTGAAGCCTTCCAAGTTGTGCCTCATCGACCCATGGGGCGTGCAGCCCGACGCAGATGGCGGTGCTTCTTTGGCCGGAGCGCGTAGCCAAATCGATTTGGACCGCATCTATGAAGCGGTAAAAGATACGTACGCAGCTGAGATAGCGAAGGGTCAAGTCTCAGTTATTCGCGATTTTTCGGTTCCTGCACTGCGCCTGTTCGAAGATCAGAGTATCGGTTTTGTATATCTGGATGGCGACCATTCATATGAAGGGGTCAAAGCGGATCTGGATGCGCTGTTGCCGAAGATGATCGAAGGCGGGGTTATCATGCTGGATGACTATCACCGGCGAGGCTGGTGGAAAGATGGCGTAATGCGTGCATTCCACGAGTTTTTGGGCGCAAATTCTGCAGATCTGCGTCTTAAGGCGATCAAGGGCGCTCAGGTCGCGGTTCAGAAGCTTTGATGGCTGTAATCTGCAAACATCCAATTCAAACGGGCAGAGCCATAGTGCAAATCAGGTTTCCGATTGGTTCGCCTCAGGTTCCATCAAATCTCGGCAGGGGAGAGAAGATTTGACTGAGCGTGTTGCGTCGCTGTGGATCGGAAACAGGCTAACGATACTCGAGAAGCTCTGCCTGAAGTCGTTCCACGACCTAGGCCAGACGCCAATTTTGTATTGCTACCATCCAATTGAAAACATCCCCGCATATGTCGAGATGCGCGATGCACGCGAAGTTTTGCCTTTGAATGCAAATAACCGGATTTTTGTCGATCCCGTTTTTCAATCTCCTGCCGTGCATGCCGATCTGTTTCGCCTGCATCTCATGGCAAAGACTGATGAAATCTGGGTGGATTGTGATATTTATGCGCTCAAGCCATTTCAATCGAGCGAGGGGTATCTGGTTTCAAGTCGGCGGGATGGGCAACGTCGCGTACAGAACTGTGTTCTTCGCCTTCCCTCGTGCAGCCCGGCCTTGAAGGCTTGGCTTGAGTTTGTGGCAACCAAACCCTGTATCCCACCTTGGTGGGATAGACGTACATCGCGAGTGTATCAGCGGCTTTACGGAAAGAAAGCATCATTCAGTACGCTTCCCCTTGGCACAATTGGCCCCCTGTCGGCGTATCATTTCTTGCTTGAAAGTGGTGAAATCGAACGGGTGCTACCTGAAAGAGAGTATAGTGCGCTTCCTTTTTCCAGTCGAAAAGAGTGGGTTAGCGAGGATGTGGGCCAGCTTGAAGAATTTGACTGGAGATCCAAATCATCTATTCACTTTTTTTCGTCAGTTATGCGACCTCGTCTGGCGAGATCACGAAATCGGGTATTGGCCTCAAGTTTCTTTGGCGGACTCTTGATAAAACACGGCTTGGCCGATGATCCTGATTTCACCTTGATTTAGAGTTGGGCTTCGCAATGTCGGACAAAATACTCGTCTACACGACTATGAAAAACGAAGGCCCATTCGTTATTGATTGGGTGTCTTACTACCTGTCTCTCGGCATTGATCACTTTCTCATCTACACGAATGACTGCGACGACGGGACTGACCTGATTGCAGAGCGGCTCGGGGATCTGGGCGTCGCAACCCATGTTGATAATTCGGTCAAGCCAAAGCAAAGCCCGCAGAACACGATGCTCAGGCGAGTTCGTTCACATCCGAGGTTTCTTGATGCGGACTGGACCTTTTCGCTGGACGTTGATGAATATCTGAACATCCGCCTTCCTGATTCTTCCATGCACAAGTTGCTGGAAAAGTTACAGGAAACCGCAGGAGAGCCTTTTGATGTTGCCTCTTTTGCCTGGAAGCTATTCGGTTGCGGTGGCGTCGAAGATTTCAGCGATATTCCAGTGGCTGAGCAGTTCTTTCTTTGCGATACCGAGCAGGGCTTTTATTCGGGCGTTGCGGGCGGGCTGAAAAGTATAACGCGCAACAACGGGTTATTCACCCGATATGGTCCGCATCGCCCCAAAGGAGTTGCGCCTGAGCGCATGTCCGAGATCAGATGGGTTGATGGTGGGGGGCAACTACTTGACCCCGAAGCTGTGACCTGGCGCGCCACATCCAACTACCGCCATGATTTTGCGCGTATCCATCATTATGTGACGCGTTCAATCGGGTCGTTCATGGTTAAACGGGATCGGGGTAAAACCAATCATATTAACGATGATCAGGCCGAATCCTATTGGAACAATATGAACGCGAATTTGGTTGAGGACCGGTCGATCTTGCCGCTTTGGGAAAAGGCTGCGGTAGAGCGGCAACGTTTGATGTCTGATGACCAACTGGCGTCCTTGCATGCCGCCGCGTGCTCTTGGCACGCGCAGAAAATTGTCGAGCTAAATCAAAGACCGGATTGGGTGGAATTCCGAGAGTTTTTGCACCGGTACAAGACTATGGGCCCCGGTCGCTGACGCATCTCAGGGCCGTAAGAAAGATTTCGACGGGGTACCATTCAAAGACGCTGAGGCACAGCTTATTTGCGGGATTGCCGGCGGAGTTAGCGCTCTTGGGGTCTATCGATCAGGGATGCGATACGGCACCGAACAGCGGGAGCGTTCCAACACATGGGAGACAAGCGCAATCCTGACAGAAAAAATGTTTCAAGTGGTCCGATATCAGTCCGTTTCCGAAGGAGCCGCCGTTGGTAGTTGCGCAGGGTTGAGTGGCCGGCTGAGTGATATCGCGAGTAGTTGCTTCTTCTAATAGTTCACTGCACGATAAACGACACAGTAACCCTCGTCCGCCTCTTATCCTCGTCCTGTATGGAGAGTCGCATCGTGTGCCGCCCAACCGGCAGTTCAGCCGAACGTGCGAGCAGGCGCGAACCTTCGACCGAGGCGTGCTTCATTATTCGTTTGGTCACATTGATCCATGCTGGCCCCATACGATAGTCGATCCGAATTGACGACAAATCAACTGCCGTATCTTCTCTCGGGCTAATGTCTACGTCAATATTAACAGGCGACTGGACAATATCCTTTTTGGGCGAATTGAAATTGACGAAGGGGCCATCGGATTGAGTAACGGTCAATCCCCGGTCTAGAGACTCAGTAACTTTAGGTTGATTGTCGAGTTCTGCCATTTCGGCTGGAGTTAGCAGGGAGAACGCTTCTTGCTCGCTATTTCGCGGAAGAAGACTCCAAACGAAAAAGGCCAACACAAACAGTATTGCACCAATCAACAACCATCTCGCACGCACTACCCACACATACATCACCTTAAGCAAACCAGATTGGCACGAGACTATCACACAACGAGACAAAATCTCAATTTGCGGGGCTTGGTCTGAAGTCGAGGCGCCCAATTGTAGGGGAAAATGGGCATTGCGCATGAAATCACACGGCAAGTCTTGCGGCGCGATAAAAGCCCATATCGGGCTACATTTCCCCTATGTGACCCCAAAGAACAAGCATTTGTATCGCTCGGTCTGGGGAGAGGTGAGCTATTGAAATCTATTGGAGGCGAGTACCGGAATCGAACCGGTGTACACGGATTTGCAATCCGCTGCGTCACCACTCCGCCAACTCGCCTTGTCAAGCAATATCAAGTACTTGCTGTGGTGTGGTCGGCGTTCTAACAGCTTTCTGAGTGAACGTCCAGAGTTTTAAGTGCGATTGTTTCGGCTTTTGTACTAAATTCCGAAGCGCTCAGATAAGATCATTTTGCCGCGCCCGAATTTGCCGTCTGAGCCGTTGCTGCTGGCAGACGGATGTGGCACAAGTCAATAAGCAGAATGACAAGGATTGAGCGATCAAATGACAGATTTCGCAGCCCGGCGTCTTACGATGGTTGATACTCAAGTCAGGCCCTCGGATGTGACAAAATTCCCGATCATTGATGCGATGCTGTCAGTGGCACGTGAAAATTTCGTGCCGGATTCGCAGCGCGAGGCAGCCTATGTCGGCGATCTGATTGAATTGGGAGGCGGGCGTTGCCTACTGGAGCCCAGAACTTTGGCCAAGATGTTGGATGTAGTGAATATTTCCAACGACGAAGTGGTGTTGGATATTGCACCTGGATTGGGCTATTCGACTGCGATTGTGGCGCGAATGGCTGAGTTGGTAGTGGCTGTGGAATCCGAAGACGATTTGGCGGCAGAAGCGCAGACACTTCTGATGGAAGCCGATGCAGATAATGCAATTGTTCACACAGGCCCTCTCGAAATGGGTGCCGTTGAGCATGGCCCTTATGATGTGATCTTGGTTCAGGGCGGTGTTGAGCAGTTGCCCGCCACGCTGCTGGATCAGCTCAAGGATGGTGGACGGATCGTCTGCTTGTTCATGGAGGGCAGTCTTGGGACTGTGCGGGTAGGTATTAAGGCTGCAGGCCGGATTTCGTGGCGCTATGCGTTTAATGCCAGCGCTCCGGTTTTGCCCGCGTTTTGCGCTGAGTGTGCATTTTCGCTATAGTTGGCAATAGAAGTATTTTGATGCCTTGATTACTTGAAAACACCGGCGCAAACTGCTCCGGTGGTTGCGTAATTTCGATTTGAGAGGATTTGGTAATGCGCGGGACGACGACAGGAAAGCTGCTCAAAGGTCTCACTTTGGCTGCTGGTATTGCGTTTAGTGCAATACCCGGACGGTCAGTTTGGGCTGACAATCTGACAGATGCGTTTATCGGTGCGTATCGTACCAGCGGTCTGCTCGAACAGAACCGTGCATTGCTGCGGGCAGCGGATGAAGACGTCGCAATTGCGCTGTCTGCATTACGTCCCATCATCAACTGGACGGTGCGTGTTAGCCGCGACTACACTCGGACCAATACAAGCAGCCTAATCAACACGACCGAACCCTCCAGTTTTTTCTCGGGCCTTACGCTTAGCCAGTTGATCTATGACGGCGGCGCTTCGGTTCTGGGCAAGCAATCGGCGCAGGAAACCGTTCTTTCCACGCGTCAGTCTTTAATCGATATCGAACAGCAAATCCTAATTCGTGCAGCGAATGCTTATTTAGGTGTATTGCTGCAGGAAGAAACTGTCGCGATCCGCCAAAACAACGTGGAAGTGTCGGCCGAGGAACTCCGTGCCTCGCAAGACCGTTTCGAGGTTGGTGAAGTGACACGTACAGACGTCGCGCTGTCCGAGGCACAGTTGGCCAGTTCGCAAGCGGACTTGGCCGTTGCCCGTGGTAACCTGAGCATTGCGCAGGCTGAATACGTGAATGCAGTTGGCAAAACGCCCGGAAGGACGGCTGGCCAGCCGAGGTTGCCGAATCTGCCGCGTTCGGAATCCGATGCTGTCAATCTGGCGCAGCGTAACCACCCGGCTATCCTTTCGGCGCAGCATCAGGTTCGCGCGCTGGATCTGATCGTACAGCAACAGCGAGCCAATCTTGGGCCGAATGTCAGCTTGAATGCTGATGCAGGTATCACCGAGAGCTATGACAACGACGACTACATCAACGATGCAACGATCTCGTTGAATTTCAATCAGCCGATCTATGCTGGCGGTGGTCTGGCGGCTGCAGTGCGTCGGGCGATGGCAACGCGTGACGCGTCTCGCGCGAATTTGCTGAATGTACAGAAAAACATCACGCAAGGAGTTGCGGATCGCTATGCGGCATTTCAGGCCGCAACTGCCAGCCTTCGGGCTTCGACCGAGCGTGTTCGCGCCTCGCAAGTTGCCTTTGACGGTATCCGCGAAGAAGCGACGCTAGGTGCGCGTACAACTTTGGATGTTCTGAACGCTCAGCAGGATTTGTTGGACGCACAATTGGCTGAAGTTGCGTCTCGGACTGAGCGGTCTCGTGCTGCGTATGAGTTGCTGCAGGCGCAGGGTTTGTTGACGGCAGAACGTTTGGGGCTGGCGGTGCAGATTTATGACCCGACCTTGTATTACAACCTCGTCAAAAAGGCGCCATCGCAGGTTAGCAAGCAAAGCCGCGATTTGGATCGGGTGCTCAAGGCGTTGCGCCGGGATTAAACAGTATCGCTACCTGTTGTGGCGATGGTTTTGATTGGCTACAATCGAACCAAGGTTAGAGCGGTAGAAAAATATGTCGGATCGTGTTGTAAACGCCAATATTCAGGACGTTCTCTCGTCGGTTAAACGAATGGTCGACGAAGACGCCAGTGGCGAATCGGAATTTATCTTTGTCCCTTCGCCCCCGGCGTCCAAGCCTGGGCGGCTGGTTTTGACCGACGCCTTGCGCGTCAGCGAGGAACCGCTGATTGCCAAGAAGCGGGCACCTCTGAAGTTGATGCCTCATAGCAACGCGGGCGATGAGGCAGAAAGACAGGCCGCGAATACGCCTGACAACCCAGATGAACCGATGCGTTTGCAGCCCAACGATGTTGTGCCTGCCAAAGATGCGGAGGCCAGCTCCGAGGAACCAAAGCGTGATCTTGCGGGGAGTTTGAGCGCAAAAATCGAAGCCTTGGAGGCCGCGATCGCCCGGACTGAAGATCAGTGGGAACCGGATGGTGAAAGCGACGATGAGTACTCTGGCACCAAGACAATGGCTGTCGAGTGGCCAGTGGACAAGGGATTTGCGCAGTCTAAGGTCGCACAACCTGACACAGAGGCCAAAACAGAGGCCGTGTTCATACGCGATCTTTCGGTAAAAGCGGATCCGACACCAAAGCCCACCGGTGCAGTGTTTGAGGAGCAGCAGTTGCGCGAGCTTGTTGCGCAGATCGTCCGAGAAGAGCTGCAAGGCGCATTGGGCGAGCGGATAACTAAGAACCTGCGTAAGATGGTTCGGCGCGAAATTGTGCGGGCGTTGGCCGCTGGGGATCGAGACTAATCCTCAGCCCCGATTTGGTGTCTGCGCCATCGAGAGAAGCAGGTCTAAATCCATGTGCCGCTCAAGATGGTCGGCAAGGTCGTCCAAAACCTGTTCGACGCCGTCTTCATAGGCGTTTTCTGATACAACGCCCAATTCGGACAGATAGTTTGCGCGAAACGCGTCTGATGTAAAAATCCCATGCAGATAGCTGCCGCGTATGCGACCGTTGGCGCTGGCAGCACCTTCTGGCCTCCCCCCGACCTGCAGCCATGCGCGGGCGCAATCCGGACCGTCGGTCCTACCCATATGGATTTCATAACCGCTGACGGGTTCCTTACCGGGTAGGGCGGTCGCTGATCGCAATGTAACCTGCTTTTGACCGGCCATGGTGGTGGTGACATCCAGCAGCCCCAAACCTTCGACGTGACCCGGGCGACCGTCTACGCCATCCGGGTCCGCGATGGTTTTTCCCAGCATCTGATATCCGCCGCAAAGGCCCAGAACGTGTCCTCCCCGACGGACATGGGCATACAGGTCTATGTCCCAGCCTTGCGCCCGGAAATAGGCCAGATCGCCAATCGTGGATTTGCTGCCGGGCAGCAACACCAGATCGGCATCGCCGGGCAGGGGGCGGCCGGCAGGAATGATCTCGACCGTCACACCGGGTTCTGCCGAAAGCGGGTCAAGATCATCAAAATTGGCCATCCGCTCTAGCTGAGGCACAACGATCTTGCACGCACCTCCGGCATGAGAGCGAATATCCATCATATCCTCGGCAGGCAGCTTCCATGCATCGTGAAACCACGGCACCACGCCGATGCAGGGCCAACCGGTCCGTGCCGCGATGTCATCGCGACCTTCGTCAAATAGGGACACGTCACCTTTGAACCGATTTATGGCAAAGCCTCGGATCATCTCGAGATCCCTTGCGTCCAGGACTGCCTGTGTTCCAACGATTTGGGCGATCACTCCGCCACGATGGATATCGCCGACCAGAACAACTGGAACGTCAGCGGCACACGCAAATCCCATATTGGCAATATCACCCATGCGCAAATTGGTCTCAGCTGGGCTGCCTGCGCCCTCGATCAGCACCAAATCGGCATCGCTGCACAGCCGGCCGAAGCTTTCCAAAGCCGCACCCAGAAGCTTGGATTTATCTTTGCGATAGTCGCCCGCTTTCATTGTGCCTGCGCGCTTGCCCTGAAGGATGATTTGCGCGCCTGTGTCGGTTTCTGGTTTCAACAGGATCGGGTTCATGTCGGTATGCGTCGGCCGTTTCGCCGCCCGCGCCTGCAGGGCCTGCGCACGCCCGATTTCTCCACCGTTTTCAGTAACAGCGGCGTTGTTTGACATGTTCTGCGGTTTGAACGGAGCAACCCTCAGCCCGCGTCGGGTATATGCGCGTGCCAGTCCGGTCACCAAAACCGATTTTCCGACATTGCTGCCGGTGCCTTGAATCATGATGGACCGCGCCATGGCCTGTCTCCTATGTTGACGCGCAGATGACCTGATTTAAGGGCAAAGGAAAAGCCCCCTATGAACACACCTGCGCATCTTTTGATCGGCGCCGCCACTTTTGCACGCCCAGCCCAAGGAGCCGCATTATGGGCAGCGTTGCTTGGATCGTTGCTGCCGGACTTGTCGTTGTATGTGATGGCAAGTGCCTCGCTGTATTTTCTGAACATCCCGGCACAGGTTGTATTCGACCAGCTTTACTTTTCGCCAGCCTGGCAAACGGTGTTCGCCGTCGACAACTCGTTCTTTGTGTGGGGAACCGCGCTTGGCCTAGGGCTGTGGCGAAGTTGGCACCTATTGACCATAGGTGCGTCCGCAGGGCTGCTGCACTTGGTGATGGATTTCTTTTTGCACGCAGGAGACGGTCGGCCACAATTCTGGCCGCTCAGTTCTTGGGTATTCGACAGCCCCATCAGCTATTGGGACAGCACTCATCACGCCATTTGGGTCGCGCCCATATCCATGGCGGTGTGTTTGGCGGCCTATGCCGTGTTGTGGCAACGCGGCCTTTCGATAGGGGCTAAGCTCTTTTTTGCTGTTTTGCTTACGGCCGAGCTCTGGGTTGCAAGGCAATGGATAATGTACTTTTAGCCTGGTCAATGAAAAACGCGCCCCGTCGTCAGGGCGCGTTTTTTCAATCGGATGCGGGGTTCAATCAGGCCGCTTCGGCCTGCTGAGCCGCATTCCGGCGTTCGCTTTCTTCGCGTGACAGAGCCACCGAAGTCCGGACGCCGCGACCGACGAATTCCATCAATCCACCAACAACCCGCTCATTGGGGTCGATACCGGCGCAGGACAGTACTTCGCGACCATCGCGCGAACGGGCCCAGCGGGCAATTTGTTCTGGCCCATTGCCGTATTTCTTGTCGTCAGCGATGGCATCATCCAGAGCAGCCAGTACAACGGCTGCGAAAAGTTTGCGTGCACGATTGCCTTGTTCGTTATTGAAGGCAGTGCCGTCAACGAAATCTCTCATCTCGTTTTTCCTGTTTTTCTTGCTCTTGCAATTTTCGGCGTGACGGTCCTTATGACCTATTACATGCGATTCGGATACACCTAAATCGCATAACTACGTTGCGTCATTTGCATGGCTCGCTGCATGTGCAGCACTAGGTTTCGTTGTCTTGTCAGGTGTGGTCACGCCAGATATAGGGACAACAACTGACGCATCAACCGTTTGTGAAGGATTTAAGTCATGCCCAAGATAAATGGGAACGAAATTCGCCCCGGCAATGTGCTTGAGCATAACGATGGGCTGTGGGCGGCTGTTAAGGTGGATCACGTAAAGCCCGGTAAAGGCGGTGCTTTTGCACAGGTCGAACTGCGCAACCTGCGCAATGGCTCAAAACTGAACGAACGCTTTCGTTCTGCGGACAAGGTTGAGCGCGTACGGCTTGAGCAAAAAGATCAGCAATTCCTGTACGAATCCGATGGCATGTTGGTGTTCATGGATTCTGAGACATACGAACAGATCGAGCTGCCGTCGGAATTGCTGGGTGAGCGCCGCCCGTTTCTGCAGGACGGCATGACCATTGTTGTCGAATTCTACGAGAGCGAGGCGTTGAATGCGACGCTGCCGCAAAAGGTGACCTGCAAGATTGTTGAGACCGAACCGGTCGTCAAAGGGCAAACCGCTGCAAACTCGTTCAAACCTGCAATCTTGGACAATGGCGTTAAGGTCATGGTTCCACCGTTTATTGGTCAGGATGAAATGATCATCGTGAATACGGAAACCATGGAATATTCTGAACGCGCCTAAGCTTGTTCCAATCACATTCGAAAGACCGCATCCTTTAGGTGCGGTCTTTTTTGTTGCGTTGCCGCCGGTATCGCTCGGGGTCTGGACCGAACAGTTCAAGCATCAATTCGAACTTGATGCGATTGGCGCTGACTTGGCGATAGAATGCGATTAGGAATGCGGTTGGACCTTGTATGCGTGTTAGCCCGCTGGTGGCAGCAACCACGGTGCCGACGTCCGTACGCCCATGCAAAACCAGCCATCCGCCAAGCATCAAGATGCCAACCGTCCCGGCACCGTTGATAACGCTCAGCAAGAATTTGGCAGATAATTTCCAGATGAACATGCGACGGCGTGTTTCGTAAATGTCATCAAACAGTGCCTCAATAGCTGTAGATACAGCCTCGATATCCTCGGTCGTCAAACGGTCGGTCGAATTGCGCAGGATACGGACCCGTTCGGCGACAAAGACGTTCACGCGCCGTTGCGAGACCAGAACAATGATGATTTGTGGAAGGATCATCGAAAACGCGATCAGACCCAGGCCGGGTTGTGTGGATGAGATATAGCCAATCACACTGATCAACGTTCCGATCTGAACAACGGGGTCGGAAAAGGCGCCGCCTGCAAATTTACCAAGCTCTTCAGCCTCGGCAGAGACAGCAGTGCTCATGGTTCCCTTGCGAAAGGATCCTCCGGTTTGGTTGAGGTCAGCTGCGCGCACCAACAGGCGTTGACGGATCAGGCGGATCAGGTCCTCACCCAAAGTGCCCGCCCGGTAGCCCAGCACCCATTTCAGGGCAAGGCTCAACAAAATGACAGCCATCATGCCAGCACCCAATGTCAACAATCGCTCGACCCCGACATCTGCAGATGTCAGGTGATTGATGATGTCGCGCTGAAATTCCAGCGGAACTGCAGCTAGCGCTGCGACTGCCAATGACAGCAGGATAAGTATAACTTGCCGGCCCGCACTGGCCCGCCAGATTGCCCGATACAGCCGGAACATCTTTTACATCCCTCTTGCAGTTCCGGCGCCAGTGTTACCGCGCAGCGCGATGGGTTCCAGCGAAAACGTGGCGCGAGGTTACCCGCGGGGTTAGTCGGTCAAACGCACGATCGCATCACCCGCCAGCATGTCCCCTTGGGCGCGATCAAGGCGCAGATATGCAATTGCCTTGCCATTGGATTGCGTAAACAAAGTTCCGGCGGGCTTTCCACCAGACTGAATCTCGGTTCCAACCGGAGCAGCGCCTGTCATTTCTACAACACGCAAACCTTTGCGCAGTTCGGTTTTGTGCTTCATGCGCGCGGTGACTTCCTGACCAACATAGCAACCTTTTTTGAAGTCGAGGCCATTCAGGGCTTCGAAACCGGCTTCAAGTATGTAGCTGTCTGGCGTTAGTTCGATGTTTGTCTCTGGAATGCAATGACGGACGCGGATCGCATCCCAGTCTGTACCATCTTCGTCTTCCGGTGCCGAAGAATAGCCGCGCCAGCCAAGATCGGGATGCCTTGGATCGGGCAGAGCGCCTTCTGGTGCGGGACCTGTGCCGCGCTGCAGATTGAGGTCGGTCGCTTCGATCGCAACTTCAGCACGCAGCTTGTACATCGTCAGGCGCTTATTCAGCGCGTCGGCCAGATCCACTGCCACGTCCAGCAGAACCGATGATCCGTCCCGTTTCAAAAAGAAATCAGCCAGATACTTGCCCTGCGGGGTCAGCAGGGCAGCGTAGACCAACCCCTCGTTCATCCGCTGTACGTCATTTGTGATCAGCCCTTGCAGAAAGCTGTCTGTATCCTTGCCGGTCAGGCGCAGAATGCGGCGATTGGGCATGGGTTGATCCTCGTCATTTGGTCTGGCCTCGTGATATAGGAGAACGCGCCGCCATGACCAGAGGGTATCAGACGTGTCCGCCCCAATCAGCATCGTGATCCCGACATTGAATGCAGGGCAGGAGCTGCCAAGTACTTTGCAATCGCTGATGGAAGGTCTGCAACAGGGACTGATCCGCGAGTTGATCGTCAGCGATGCTGGTTCGGATGATCACACGCTAAAGATCGCTGATGAGGCAGGGGCCCGGATCGTGTCAGGCACCCCATCACGCGGCGGGCAATTGCGGAGGGGATGCGCTGAGGCCAAGGCTGACTGGTTGCTGATACTGCACGCGGATACCGAGTTGCAACCGGGCTGGACCGCAGCGGTTGCAGAGCATCTGAACACAGGCCAACCTGCGGCCTTTCGTTTGCGGTTCCGCGCCAAGGGCGTGGCCCCACTCTGGGTTGCTGGCTGGGCGAATTTGCGCAGCCGCCTGTTCGGGTTGCCTTACGGAGATCAGGGACTGTTGGTCCAGCGCCAGACCTATCTGTCGGCGGGTGGGTATCCGGATCAGCCATTGATGGAAGATGTCGCCCTGGTTCGCGCCCTGCCGCGCTCGGTGCTGTTAAAAGCGAATGCGGTTACGAATGCGGAACGCTATATCCGTCAGGGCTGGTTTCGGCGGGGTGCGCGGAATCTCTGGACATTGGCGCGCTATTTTCTTGGGGCTGATCCGGCGAAGTTGGCAAAGGCGTATCGGGGATAAAGGCGGTGCGCAGTTCAACAATGGACTTGCCGAGGCGAAACGGGGCCGCAAAACTGACCAGACATAGGGCGATGATCTGTAAGACCAGAATATGCGCATTGGCCTGCAGATATTCCCATTCCTCCTTCAATTTGCCCACCTGATCAATCAGATCGTCATAGCTCTGGGCGAGGATCAGGTAGTCGCCTGCGATGGCAGGTACTTTGCGGCGCATGTTGTCAACTGCGGCTTGCGTGGTTTCATCCAGAGAGGTGAACACTAGAAACTGCTGGATATCAAAAGCATCGGCCTTAGCGGCCATATCGCGAGCCTCTTCCATCTCGTCCTTTGATGTCCGGCCAAACAGGAAATGCAGCCCTTGCAGCGGTGCAACTTCGTTTGTGACCGCAATAAAGAGCGGTAAATCGGCATTGCTGGCGGTCGAGGCAGACAAGAATTCCACCTTTTCACACAAAACGGCCGTATCGGGATCATATGCCGGGTCGCAAAACCGCAGTCGAAAGCGTGCTGCGTCGCGGTCGAAGGCCAGAGTTGCCGCATAAGCTACGTCAATTTGCCGATCCAATCGTGAGCTGTCTGATGTATAGAGCCCCGCCAGTACGGCGACCAATGCGCCGATCCCACCCAAAACCACCCAGACAAGATCTGCCAGTTTCCAGGCTCGATGTCCCGCTGGCTTCCGGAATAAGAAGCCGGTTCCCAATAGGCCGATCAGAAACGAAAGAATAAGCAACGGTAGTTGATTGTCGGCAATAAATGTCATGTGTACAGAATGTACGGTCTGAGGTCGTTCAGACAATAGTGTTCACGCGCAGTTGTATCTCATGACACCACGAAAAAGGCGTCAGGATCCCGAGCTCTGACCGAATTTGCGGAACAGTTTGGTCCTGTCGAATGCCTGCTCAAGCTCTTCCGTACGTTCTTTCACGCTGTCCCACAGACGTTCTTGCATTTCGGCGATCACACATTCCAACAGTACCAGGATCGAGGCCATGGAATCCCACGCAGACGGAACCGCGATACGCGCTGCAAATGTGTGCTTTGCCAGCCGATGGATCGGCGAACGCCATTGATCCGTCAGCAGCACGACCTCGGCGCCTCGTTCATGGCAAAGCTGTCCGATCAGCAGCGTGGTGTTTTCGTACCGCCGCACATCCAAGGCCACCAACACGTCCCCTTCACGCACCTCAAGCAGATCATGGGTCCAGGAGGCCGCATCTGATAGCAGTTTCACGTCGGGCCGTATCATTTGCAGGTGCAGATATAGATACTGCGCCAGCGTCCCGGTAATGCGTCCTCCGGTTATGAAAATGCGTCGATCCGGATCGCACAATAGGCGGCAAAAGCTGTCGAACTCTTCCGGAGCCACCTCATCGATTGAACGCCGTTGGTTGTCCAACGCCTGCCGGGAATAGCGGTTTAGGATATGTTCCTCTGGCAGATCATTTTGCCAGACATCCCGCTTGGCAACGGGACCCGAGATCATCTCTTTCACTTCGCTGCGGATAGCGGCTTGAAACTGAGGATAGCCGCCAAATCCGGTTTTCTGCAGCATGCGCGCGACTGTCGTGGTTGAAACCGAGGCGATGCTTGCAAGTTCCGTAATGCTGCCAAGACCTGCCATTGGATAATCATCCAGCAGCACATTCACCAATTGCCGCTCCGATGGGGTCATCGTTTCGCGATGGGCAAGGAGTCTTTCAGTTACGCGCACGGACTACATCCTCTTTGGTTGTCCACCATCCAATGTGTAATTTTTGACATCTGAAACGGTTGTGTGGGATATTTTACAGGAAAATTATTGACAGGTTAAGGCTGGGTGTAGAAATTTTTCCCCATGGAATCGCACAACAACCTTTCGCCGATCGGGCATCTGGATTTTGGACCAGTAGTTCACGCACGCCAACCGGCGGACAGCCCATCGGTTATCGTGGTCTGTGAACATGCATCGTGCCGGATACCCAAAGAATTGAGGGACTTGGGTCTAAACGCCGATGCTTTGCGCAGCCATATCGCATGGGATCCGGGTGCTTTGCCTGTCGCGCAGGCTATGGCACGACAAATGTCTGCTTCATTGATCTACGGAGGCGTTTCGCGGCTTGTTTATGATTGTAATCGACCACCTGAAGCCGACGATGCGATGCCTGCTATCAGCGAGGATTTCACGATTCCAGGCAACGCCTCCCTGTCTGACGCTGATCGCAAGGCCAGAGTCGAAGAGGTCTATAAGCCATTTTGTTTGGAACTTGCAGGAATGTTGGATCGTCATCGCGAAACGCTTGAGTTGATGGTGACAATACATAGCTTTACGCCCGTGTATCGGGGACAGAAACGGACTGTCGAATTGGGCTTATTGCATGGCGAAGACGAGCGCTTTGCGTTGAAAATGCTGGAAGAAGCTCCTGCAGACCTGTCGCTGAAGACGCGCCTCAATGAGCCATACTCAGCCCGCGATGGCGTGGCACATACGCTGGATGTTCATGCGAAACCAAGAGGTTTGCTGAACGTCATGATCGAAATTCGCAATGATCTGATCGAGACGCCCGAGCAACAACAAGCGATTGCTGATGATCTAGTGCATTGGATCGAAAACACGATGAGCGCGATCCAAAGCGAGGGCGCGCGGCAATGAAAATGATGGCCGCATATGTGCGCATCGTTGATGCGGTGAACTATCGGATCGGGCGGGTCATGATGTGGGGCCTGTTCGTGATGATGGGTATTTTGCTGTGGTCCTCGATCTCGAAAACGTTCTTTCTACCTTCGCTCTGGACGCTGGAAATGGCGCAGTTTGCAATGGTGACCTACTACATCATAGGAGGTCCGTACTCGATCCAATTGGGTTCGAACGTCCGGATGGATCTGTTTTATCACAATTGGAGCCCGCGCCGGAAAGCTTGGTTCGACGCCTGCACGGTGTTGTTACTGATCCTATATCTAGGCGTGCTGTTCTATGGTGGACTTGGTTCGACCGCCTACAGCCTCGGCTATTGGGGCGATGAACCGGTTTCCTATTTCACAGGTCTTCTGACCGGCAGTGAAGAGATCGGGAGACTTGAACGCTCATCAACTGCATGGAGGCCCTATATCTGGCCGGTCAAGGCAATTACGGTGTTCGGCTTCTTTCTTATGCTGCTGCAAGCAATTTCTGAACTCTTCAAAGACATCGCACGGATCAACGGGCAGGAAATCGGGGTCAGCCGGGCATGAGTCAGGAATATATCGCCATTTTCATGTTTGCCTCAATGATGCTGATGCTGTTTACAGGCCAGCGCGTTTTCGGGGCCATCGGCGCGGTTTCGGCGATTGCGGCGCTGGCACTGTGGGGAACAGGCGGGCAGGATATTCCCTTTTCGGCCGCGATGAAACTGATGAAGTGGTATCCGTTGCTCACGCTGCCGATGTTTATCTTCATGGGTTATGTTCTGAGCGAAAGCCGCCTGGCGGACGACCTCTATCGCATGTTTCACGTTTGGATGGGGCCGGTGAACGGAGGCCTTGCGATCGGTACAATCGGGCTGATGGTTCTGGTTTCTGCTATGAACGGCCTCAGTGTCGCCGGAATGGCCATTGGGGCGACAATTGCTTTGCCCGAGCTTTTGCGGCGCGGATACGACAAGACCATGGTGACCGGGGTCATTCAAGCCGGATCGAGCCTGGGGATTCTCGTGCCGCCTTCCGTGGTTCTAGTGCTGTATGCCATGATCGCGCGGCAACCTGTAGGTCAGCTGTGGTTGGCCGGTATTGTGCCCGGGCTGCTGATGGCGTCAATGTTCATCCTCTACATATGGATACGCTGTCGCATTCAACCTCAGCTCGGCCCAGCGATGGAGGACGCGCACGAAGTGCCTCGGGGCGAGAAAATCCGGTTGTTGGGGGCAGGCGCTCTGCCGCTGATTATCTTCGCATCCATGATGATCCCTTTTGTCAATGGCTGGACCTCGCTTGTTGAAAGTTCAGCGATCGGGGCGCTGGCGGCTTTAGCGGCCTCGGTTCTCAAACGCCGGATGACGTGGAAAATCTTTGAAGACTGCACCAAGCAAACGCTGGCCATATCCTGCATGTTCATGTGGATCATTCTGGCCGCACTGGGATTTGGAGCCGTATTTGATGGATTGGGTGCGGTTAAGGCCATCGACAATCTGTTCACCGAACAACTCAATCTTTCACCATGGATGATCCTGATCCTGATGCAGCTCAGCTTTATCGTAATGGGCACGTTCCTCGATGATACCGCGATGCTCGTCATCGTTGCTCCGCTATATGTACCGCTGGTGGGGGCATTGGGTTTTGATCTGATCTGGTACGGCGTGCTTTATACGATCACGACCCAGATCGCCTATATGACGCCGCCATTCGGCTACAATCTGTTCCTGATGCGAGCGATGGCCCCGCCCGAGATTACGCTTCGCGATATCTATCGCTCGATCTTTCCTTTTGTGGGCGTAATGGTTCTGGCGCTCGCGATAATCATGATCTTCCCGGAAATAGCGCTTTGGCTGCCCGGATATGTTTACGGAAATTAACCAGAAGGCCCGGCAAACGGGCACTTGAACTTTAACAGAGAGGAAATTGACATGACGACAAGACGTAAGTTTCTCAAAACTGCTGGGGTGGGGGTTGCAGCTGCACCTTTGGCTGCACCGGCGCTGGCGCAAAATACGATTACATGGCGGATGCAGACCTATGCAGGGCCAGCGCTCGCGGCTCATGTGATCGATCCAGCCATCGAGATGTTCAACAAGATCGCCGGTGACCGGATGCAGATCGAGTTGTTCTACGCCGATCAGCTTGTGCCCACCGGAGAGCTGTTCCGCGCCATGCAGAAGGGCACCATCGATGCGGTGCAGTCGGATGATGACTCGATGGCTTCACCCACCGAGGTCACTGTTTTCGGCGGCTATTTCCCATTTGCCTCGCGCTATTCGCTGGACGTGCCGGTTCTGTTCAACCAGTGGGGCCTGAACGAGATCTGGGATGAAGAGTATTCTAAGGTCGGCGTCAAACACATCAGCGCCGGCGCCTGGGATCCCTGCCATTTTGCCACCAAGGATCCGATCAATTCTCTGGAGGATATGAAGGGCAAGCGCATCTTCACTTTCCCGACGGCGGGCCGGTTCCTGTCGCAGTTCGGCGTGGTTCCTGTGACCCTGCCGTGGGAAGACATCGAAGTCGCGGTGCAAACCGGAGAGCTGGACGGCATCGCGTGGTCAGGCATTACCGAAGACTACACCGTCGGTTGGGCCGATGTGACCAACTACTTCCTGACCAACAACGTATCGGGCGCCTGGGCGGGTCACTTCTTTGCCAATATGGACCGTTGGAACGAACTGCCCGAAGACTTGCAGACGTTGTTCCGCGCTTGCTGTGATCAGTCGCACTATTATCGCCAGTGGTGGTATTGGGGTGGTGAAGCCAACCTTCGCGTCAATGGCACCAAGATGCAACTGACCACAATTCCAGATGCCGAATGGGCGCAGGTCGAAGAAGCGGCTGTCAAATTCTGGGATGAGATTGCAGCTGAATCCGAGACCAAGGCCAAGGTTGTTGAAATCTTCAAGAAATATAACGCCGAAATGCAAAAGGCCGGTCGGCCCTATCGCTACGGCTGACCCAACTCGACCGGTCCGCGAGCGAGCGGGCCGGTCGCAACTGCGCAAAAAATTTTCGTCGAATTTTCTAGATCAAACTGGACGAATTTATTGATCCTGTGACACCAGGCGCGGCGCTCTGTCAGGCACACAATCTACCAACATGGGCCTGCGAGACGCATTCATCGGAACGTTTCCAATACCCCAGTCCTTTGAGCGCAGTGCAGTAACGGGCTTGCAGACCTCGTCCTTCACCTCACATATTGGTCACAGGTGAGGGAGTTTTTCATGACAAAAGAGATTGTTCTGATCCACGGAGCTTTTGCCGGGCCGTGGTGCATGCAGGATTACGCGGAGTTCTTTCGCGCACGTGGCTGGTCGGTACACACGCCTGCGTTGCGGTATCATGGCGGCGACCCTAACGCCGAACCCGATCCGGGCCTGACCGAAACCAGCGTCTTGGATTACGCCAATGACATTGCCGACTTCGTACAAGGGTTGGATAGCAAACCGGTGCTGCTAGGCCATGCCATCGCGGGCGTAGTGGCACAACAGGTGGCCTCTCGCGGTTTGGCCAGCGCCATTGTCCTGATCAACCCAAATGCGGCCTGGGGCACCTTGCCTGAAACTGACGACGAACGCGCCGTGCCGCGCGCGCTGATGGAGGGTGGGGCGTTCTGGAAACAGCCCATGCGCGTTGATTTCGATCTGATGGCCCCCTTTGCGCTGAACAAGATGCCCGAGGCGCAGCAGCATGAGGTTTTCGACCAACTCGGTCCGGAAAGCGGGCGCGTGATGTTCGAGATGTTCTTTTGGATGTTCGACGATCACCACGCGATGAAGGTGGATATCGACAAGGTCGACTGCCCGGTGCTGATCGTCTCAGGCACCGAGGACCGGGCCGTGAACCCCAATACCTGCCGCGCGCTGGCGAAGCTCTACGGAAACCGTGCGACCTTTCTGCCCGTCGAGAACCATGCGCATTTTCTGTTCATGGAATCGGGTTGGGAAGAGCCAGCCGGACAGATCGCCGATTGGCTGGACCAGAAATTGGGGTAGGATGGGGTTTCACCCCATCGCTCCCGGTACGCTTTGATGGGTTGGAAACCTATCCTACGTCAGTTGTTGGTTTGAAACGTGCTTTGCGGTTTCCAGACCAGAGAGCCATCGTCATTGCGATGACACCGCAGCAAGCGTTCCTCGCGCGTGCTGATGGTTGAGGTGACGGTATTGTCACCGGTCAGCAAGACGAACGCATCCGGCGAATAGGCCATGCCGTCATAGTAGCAAAACCGCGTCTCGGCGCCGTCTGGAATGGGCGATGCGGTGCTGAGCATCTGCTGCGCAGAGGCTGCCGAGGCCAGCAGGGTCAGGGCCAGCCCGAGGGTTAGTGTTTTCATGTCGTCCTCCCGTTTGGAAATGTGTTGGTGGTCTTACTCGGTCTTGGACGCCCGGAACCTCAAATGTCGTTCTTGGGTGACGGTTTGAGGGCAAGTGTGAACGGGATCAACGGGTTAGGCAAGGGGGTTGCGGTGTGCCGGGCTGAAGCCCGGCCTACGGGGGAGAGCTGTTTCACCCAATACATGATGCGAGGCATCCTACAGGCACCGAATTCGCCGTATGGGCGGGCGCGATGGGTGTGGTCAAGTAGGATGGGTGTTTAAACCCATCTAGACGCGGGGAAATTGATGGGTGCGAGCATCCTTCCTACGCTTGCTGATTGCCTGATTTTTTTGTTGGCGGATCTCGTTTCAATTTTTCAATTACACTATCAATGTCGCCTACCCGTTTGCCCGAAAGGTATCCTTTTCCAACTTTCCAAACGTTAGTGAGTGAAACCCAAACACTGATAAAGAGGAAGCCGACAAAGAGATATTGAAAATTTTCCGCGGTGATCCCCCATTTTGAGTTAAAACTGGAGGTGAGCAAGGCGGCAAGCAGTGAAATCCCGATCCCGAAAGGTGCCCAAAGCGATCTTTGTTCAGTAACGCATTCTTTGTGCTCGGTGAGTACAAGTTTGAGTCTGTCCACTGTGACGTAGATTAACTCTTGACCAGTGTTGTCAAATGTTTGGGCAACAGGAACGGTATTAGGCGTGACTTTGAGTTGGTCAGTCATCTTTGCCTCCCTCCAGCATTAGCTGAAGCATTACCTCGTTAACATTCCCGATCGTTCTGTTCGCACACAGAAAGAGAAGTCTTTGACCACTATTTGTTACTCCCAGTTCAAGAGGCTCAGTTGTTGCAGTTCCAAGGCTGTTATTCCAGTTAACGAGCTCGATAGTGGGAAGCCCGTCGATTTTGTCGATCTTCAATCGTTGTTCCCTAGTGTTCGAATCGATTGAAAACTCAACTGCGATGTCTAAGTTTGCGACTTCATTTCGTATGGAAAACAAAGCAACGTCGTTATTCGGTGTTAGCAAAGACCCAACATAAAAAACTGTGTTATTTCCAACCCTCATTTAGTGTTTTTCCTTCGGCTCCTATACATCCAACTCCTCCACAAACCGCGCGTTTTCCTGAATGTATTGGAACCGCAGTTCGGGTTTTTTGCCCATCAGGCGCTCGACAAGGTCGCCGGTTTCGCCGGGTTCGTCCTCGTCTATGGTGACGCGGATCAGCTTGCGAGAGGTCGGGTCCATCGTGGTCTCTTTCAGATCCTTGGCATCCATCTCGCCCAGACCTTTGAAGCGCGAGACGTCGATCTTGCCTTTGCCGCCCAGACCTTTCTCAAGCCACTCGTCGCGTTCGGCCTCGTCCAGGCAATAAACGCGCTTGGCCCCTTGCGTCAGGCGGTAGAGAGGCGGGCAGGCGAGGTACAGATGGCCCGCGTCGATCATCGGGCGCATCTGGGTAAAGAAGAACGTCATCAGCAGCGAGGCGATATGCGCCCCGTCCACATCCGCGTCGGTCATGATGATGATCTTGTCATAGCGCAGGTCGTCGACATTGAACTTGGTGCCAAGGCCCACACCCAGCGCTTGGGTCAGGTCGTTGATCTCGGCATTGGTGCCCAGCTTGGAAGAGGCCGCGCCCAGCACGTTCAGGATTTTGCCGCGCAGGGGCAGCAGGGCCTGAGTCTTGCGGTCACGGCCCATCTTGGCGGACCCGCCCGCCGAGTCGCCCTCGACGATGAATAACTCCGTACCGTCGCGTGTTGAACTGGAACAGTCCACCAGCTTGCCGGGGAGGCGAAGTTTCTTAGTGGCGGACTTGCGTTGTGTTTCTTTCTCGGCCCGTCGGCGCAGGCGTTCTTCGGCCCTCAGGATGAGGAAGTCGAGGATCGCCCCCGCGGACTTCGTATCCGCCGCCAGCCAGTTGTCGAAATGGTCGCGGACCGAGTTTTCGACCAGCCGTTGCGCCTCGACCGTGGCCAGACGGTCTTTGGTTTGGCCGACGAATTCCGGTTCCGAGATAAAGCAGGACACCAGCGCACAGCCACCGGTGATCAGGTCATCGCGGGTGATCTGACCGGCCTTTTTATTGTTGATCAGCTCGCCATAGGCCTTGATCCCCTTGAGGACCGCAGCCCAGAACCCGGCCACGTGGGTGCCGCCTTCGGGGGTGGGGACGGTGTTACAGTAGGACTGGATGAACCCGTCGCGCGAGGGTGTCCAGTTGATCGCCCATTCGACCTTGCCGGGAGTGCCGAACTTCTCCTGAAAATCCACGGTGCCAGCAAAGGGTTGCTCGGCATAGGTGGACGAGCCGTTCATAGTTTCTTTAAGATAGTCAGAGAGCCCGCCGGGGAAGTGGAATGTGGCCTCGGTTGGCGTTTCACCGTCATCGATGGCAGATTTCCAGCGGATTTCGACGCCCGAGAACAGGTAGGCCTTGGAGCGGATGGATTTGAACAGCCGCGCCGGTTTGAACTTGTGATGGCCGAAAATCTCGGCGTCCGCATGGAAGGTAACGGTGGTGCCGCGCCGGTTGGGCGCCGCGCCCACTTTTTCGACGGGGCCCAGTGGGATCCCTCGTGAAAAGCGTTGTTCGAACAGCTGTTTGTCGCGCGCCACTTGAACGACCATAGAATCCGACAAGGCATTGACCACCGACGCGCCCACGCCGTGCAGACCGCCCGAGGTCTGATAAGCCTTGCCCGAGAATTTTCCGCCCGCGTGCAGGGTGCACAGGATGACTTCAAGCGCCGATTTGTCGGGGAACTTGGGGTGCGGGTCGATCGGAATGCCACGCCCGTTGTCGCGTACGGTCAGGGCGTAATCGGAATGCAGTTCGACCTCGATCCGGTTGGCGTGGCCCGCTACGGCTTCGTCCATCGAGTTGTCTAGGATTTCAGCCACCATATGGTGCAAGGCACGCTCATCGGTACCACCAATATACATGCCGGGCCGTTTTCGAACCGGTTCCAGCCCTTCGAGCACCTCAATGGACGAGGCGTCATAAGTTGTGGTCGCTTCTGGCGTCAACAGATCGTCGGGCATGGGTGCTGCTCTTGTTTTATATGTTTGAGGCATTATGGCATCGAGAGCAGAATTGGGAAAGAGCCGATACCAACTTGCCGTAAGCAAACAGTTCGAAATTCGCCCTTGTGTGACCTTTTACTTGGATTGGAATCGACGTCGCCGTTACTGTAGACGGGATGAAGAATGCAAGATCAGATCGCAAACTGGCTGCAATATTGGCTGCCGATGTTGTTGGTTATTCAAATCTGATGAACAAAGACGAGGCCGGAACGTTCAAGGCGTTGTCAGTATTGTTGCGTGATTCAATAAGACCGATGATCCGGAGGCATGGCGGAAAGATTGTAAAATTGATGGGCGATGGCCTGCTGGCTGAGTTCGTCAGCGCTACGGATGCAGTGAACTGTGCTGCAGAGTGGCAATCCACCGCGGAAGCGCAGGGTAAATTTCAGTTTCGAATAGGTATTAACCTTGGTGATATCATTCATCGCCATGGAGATATCTTTGGGAATGGCGTCAATATTGCTGCACGGCTAGAGGCCCTGGCTAATCCTGGGGGCATCTGCGTCTCAGCCTCGGTTCGCGATCAGATAGCTAGTAACAGCGGCCTGCGTTTTGCCGATTTGGGTTTGCAAAATATCAAGAACATACCTGACCCCGTCCATGCGTTTTCTATCCGGCCAGAAAGTGACGAGGGCACAGATGGATCGGTAGCTGACTTCACTGAACCAACGCTCGCCCCATTGGATAAACCATCCATCGCGGTCCTGCCCTTTGACAACATGTCCGGTGATGGTGAGCAGGACTATCTGGCCGACGGAATAACCGAAGATTTGATCACCGCGTTATCCCGAATCCGGTGGTTCTATGTAATCGCACGCAACAGCACGTTTACCTATAAGGGGAAGCCTGTCGACGTAAAGGTGGTCGCGCGCGAGTTGGGTGTGCGCTATGTTCTTGAGGGCAGTATCCGTTGCGCCGGAGGCCGGGTGCGCGTCACTGCACAATTGATCGACGCAACCGATGGGCATCATGTTTGGGCAGAACGGTATGATCGGCAAATCGAAGATATCTTCGATTTGCAGGACGAGATGACCCAGACCATCATCGGTGCGGTTGAGCCTGAGATATCCGCGGTCGAGCGCGCCCGGGTCGCCGGAAAATCTCCTGACAGTCTGGATGCATGGGAAAGCTTCCAACGTGGTGTTTTTCATATGTGGTCGTATTCGCAGGACGATCACGACGCAGCGTTGTCATTCCTGACCAGAGCAAGTGAACTTGATCCAAGTTTTGCGCCGGCACATGCGTACAGGGCATATGTGCACTATCAGAGTGTTGTCATGCACTGGGTCAACACAGATGAAATTCCGGCCGAGTTGGATGCGGGGTTGGAAGCCGGACAGAAGGCGCTTGCAGCTGATCCCAGGGATGCAGTTGCATATTTCGGTATCGGGCGGATCTATATGATGAAAGGGCGGACTGAGGACTCGATTGCGGCGCTGGAATCTGCGATCAAGCTCAATCCGAGTTTCGCACAAGCCTATCACGGGCTGGGTATGGCATTGTGTCTTGCAGGGCGGTTTGACGAGGCGCACAACGCCAACGCAATGTGCGAACGCTTGAGCCCGCGTGATCCAATTATTTGGGCATCGTTGGTAGTGCAGTCGTTAACCTATTTGCTGGCACGAGACTACGATAATGCGTTGATTTGGGCGCAAAAAACCCGTCGGCACCCCAACGCTGTCGGCTATTGGCCACACTCCATGCTGGCTGCGTCGCTGGCGCAGCTCGGTCGGATTGACGAAGCACAGAAAGAAATAACAATGGCTTTGCAAGAGGTCCCGACGTTGTCGATCGGTGAGCTGCGAACAGCCTATCCGACAACAAAACCCGGCGGATTGGATCCTTATCTTGAGGGATTGCGCCTTGCCGGATTACCTGAATAGGTAATCACTACATTTGTTAAGGAAGACGAGATGACCTGGATCACGACCGTGCCGTTCAGCGAAGCTACGGGCAAGTTGAGAAAACTATACGAACGGGTGACGGGACCGGACAATAATGTGGACAACATCATGATGGCGCACTCTCTGCGGCCTCATTCGATGGAAGCCCACATGGCGGTCTATAAGAACGTTTTGCATCATTCGGCGAACAAGGTTCCCAAGTGGTTTCTTGAAACGCTGGGCGTATGGGTAAGTGCTTTGAATCGCTGCGGTTACTGCGTTGAACATCACTTTGCCGGTCTGCAACGGCTGCTGCAGGATGAAGGTCGAGGTAACGCAATCCGGGCCTCGATCGAAGCGAGTGATCCATCGTCGGCCCCGCTGGATGCCGCGCAGGTGGCGGCAATGGGTTATGCGCAAAAACTGACTGAGGCCCCCGGAGATCTGGTTGAGGCGGATGTTATCGCCTTGCGAGATGCTGGTTGGGATGATGGAGAGATTCTTGAGATCAATCAGGTATGCTCGTACTTTTCCTATGCGAACCGAACCGTACTTGGGTTAGGGTGCTCGACGGATGGGGATGTTCTGGGACTGTCGCCGAACAATTCGAAAAACCCGGATGATTGGGGCCATCGGTGAGGGCAGGAGCGAGGGGCCAGCCCCTCGCGCTCCCCGAGATATTTTTGGCCAGATGAAGGGCGGATCGGCGCGTCTGCCCGGAGGCTCAGTTAAAACACAACTCTGTTTGACACCAATCAAAGCGCTGAACATGCCGAGCTGCTAGCTTTCTCTTCGACAGTGAAACCGAGGAGAGAATGTATGGATGCAACGCCCCAGATCAGTCAGAAATCACCTCATATTAATTCGACAACTGCCCCAAATGCGGAGGCCTCGGCGCCGACGCTTGAAAAAATTCGGCAAGCTTTTGAAAGCGGTAACTATCCCTATGGCCGAAAGATGGCGCGCAAGGATTATGAGGCGCAGAAGGCCGAGTTGCAGGCTGAGTTGCTGAAAGTTCAGTTGTGGGCGCAGGAGACAGGCCAGCGGTTTGTGCTGTTGTTCGAGGGGCGCGATGCGGCCGGGAAGGGCGGCACAATCAAGCGGTTCATGGAACACTTGAACCCGCGTCAGGCGCGCGTCGTTGCGTTAAACAAGCCGACGGATGAAGAGAAAGGGCAGTGGTATTACCAGCGGTACGTGCAACTGCTGCCGACCTTAGGTGAGATGGTGTTTTATGACCGGTCCTGGTACAATCGCGCGGGTGTCGAACGGGTTATGGGGTTCTGTTCTCCTAACGAGTACTTGGAATTCATGCGCCAGACTCCTGAGTTGGAGCGGATGTTAGTACGCTCGGGCATTCAGCTCTACAAGTACTGGTTCTCGGTCACACAGGAAGAACAGCAACGGCGCTTTCGGAGCCGTGAAACCGACCCATTGAAACAATGGAAATTGTCGCCGATCGACAAAGCCAGCCTGAGCAAATGGGATGACTATACCGAGGCGAAAGAGGCGATGTTCTTCTACACCGACACGGCCGACGCGCCCTGGACCATTGTAAAATCTAATGACAAAAAACGCGCGCGTCTGAATTGCATGCGTCACTTTTTGTCGACGTTGGACTATCCTGACAAGGATCACGAGATCGTTGTTGAACCTGACCCTCTGATCGTGGGGCAGGCGCATCATGTGATCCATCGCTCGGACCATATTCTTGGAACGGCACTGCATCCAGATGCAAAAATTGGCTAACGGGCCGGGTCATCACCAGACAGGTGATGGCCCACTTGGTACAAGTCAATTAAGTCTCACATTGAAATAAACCTGTTCTGCTCTTGTTTTGCGCTGCGGGCAAGCCTAAGGCTGGCGGGATGAACAAGGTGATGACATATCCCGGCCATTTGCGGGCAATTACAGTGTTGGGCGTGCCATTGATTGGCGGGCATTTGGCACAATATGCGATCGGTCTGACCGATACCATCATGCTGGGGTGGTACGGGGTCGAGGCACTGGCCGCAGTGACATTGGCCAGCAGCTATTTCTTTGTTCTTTTTCTGTTTGGCGCAGGATTTGGCTTGGCCGTTATGCCGATGGTGGCGACTGCTGCGGCTGAAGAGAATGAGACCAGCATACGCCGGTCGACCCGCATGGGCCTGTGGCTGTCTTTGATCTATGCGACGGTGATGATGCCCCTTCTGTGGTGGTCACAACCCATTCTGATTGCATTAAAGCAAGAACCGCAAGTTGCTGAAACCGCAGCGATTTACCTGCGTGTGGCAGGGTGGGGCCTGTTCCCGGCGTTGTTGGTGATGACCCTCAAGTCCTATTTGGCCGCACTTGAACGAACGCAGATTGTGCTCTGGATCACGGTTGTTGCTGCTGTTGTGAATGGGTTGACGAACTATGCGCTGATTTTCGGCAATTGGGGTGCGCCTGAGTTGGGAGTGATGGGCGCGGCCATCGCTTCGGCCGTGACGCAGATCGTGTCACTGGTGGCGGTGGTGATCTATGCGGTGAAGGCGTTGCCGGAACACAGTCTGTTCCAACGATTTTGGCGTCCGGATTGGGAAATGTTTATGAGCGTTCTACGCTTGGGCGTTCCGATCGGCCTGACGACACTGGCAGAGGTGTCTTTGTTCGCTATTTCAGCGGTGATGATGGGCTGGCTGGGTCCGGTGCCACTGGCGGCGCATGGTATTGCGCTGAATCTCGCGTCTGCGACATTCATGGTGCATCTGGGACTGTCAAATGTAGCAACAATCCGCGCGGGAAATGCATTGGGTCGTCGAGATCGTGCACATCTTGAAAAAGGCGCCATTACAGTGACCGGAATGTCGCTGGTGGTTTCAGTCTTGACCATTATTCTGTTCTTGACCTGTGCCGAGCCTCTCATTTCCTTGTTTATGGAATTTGATGATCCGCAACGGCCGGAAATTCTGTTGATTGGCACCGGGCTGCTGGCAATGGCTGCTTTGTTCCAACTGGTCGATGGCGCTCAGGTGATCGCACTGGGTCTTTTGCGCGGATTGCAGGATGCCAAAGTGCCGATGGTGATGGCCGCACTCAGTTATTGGGCGATCGGGATCCCTGCATCGTATTATTTCGGCTTCGTTCAGGGCATGGAAGGGATCGGAGTGTGGCTTGGCTTGGTGCTGGGCCTTGCCTGTGCCGCTGTCCTTTTGATGTCGCGATTCTGGCTGCGGTCTGTGCGCGAGGTTGGCGAAGTTCCGGCCTAAGGGATCAACCTTTGCTGATCCGATCTGATTTTTTGCGCACTAGCACCGAGCGCAGATCGTGCATAGCCATCAATAGCCGATCCGTGACGTCCTCCAACTGCTCATCCGTGGCCTTGGACTGCGCCCATTGCGTCGTCAGATTCAGATGGTCGACGGCGCGATGAATATCATCCAAGTCGCGGCGGGATAGCAGGGCTTTCCGCTCTTCCATCCAGCGCGTGATTTCGGCTTTGTCCGCATCGGACAGACTACGTTGACCCTGCGGTTTGACCTCACCATTGCGGATGTTGACCACTGCGATCTGATCCATCTCGATCCGACGTTGGCGGTTTTCCGTATCGATTTTGAACACTGCTGCGCCATTCTCGCGTACGCGGAAGTAATATTCGGGCAGGGTTGTGGACATGGAAACCTCAGGTCAGGGACGCGCAGAAGCGTTGGATACGGGTGCAAGCCTCGGTCAGCGCTTCATCAGATGTCGCGTAGCTAACTCGGAAATTGGGAGATAGACCAAAGGCCGCGCCAAACACCACCGCAACGTCGGCTTCCTCCAGCAGAGCAGTCGCGAATGCTTCGTCCGAGTCAATCACCGTCCCTGCCGGGGTGGTCTTTCCGATCAGGCCAGCGATGGACGGGTAGACATAGAATGCGCCTTCGGGTGTTGGGCAAGAGATGCCATCGATCTGGCTAAGCATATCGACCACCAGATCGCGACGGCGTTTAAATATCTCGTTATTTGGCGCAAGAAACGCCTGAGTCCCATTCAACGCTTCGACCGCAGCCCATTGGCTGACCGAGCAGGGATTCGACGTGGACTGCGACTGCACTTTACGCATTGCCGCGATCAACTCGACCGGGCCCGCAGCATATCCGATGCGCCAGCCGGTCATGGCATAGGCTTTGGAGACGCCGTTACAGGTTAGCGTCCGGTCGTAAAGCCCCGGTTCCACTTGTGCAGGTGTGCAGAATTCGAACCCGTCATAGGCCAGATGCTCATACATATCGTCAGTCATCACCCAGACATGCGGATGCCGCATCAGCACGTCAGTCAGCTCTTTCAGCTCTGCTCGGCTGTAGCCCGCACCGGTTGGATTGGACGGAGAATTGAAGATGAACCATTTGGTCTTGGGCGTAATCGCTGCTTCTAACTGATCGGCCGTCAGTTTAAAGTTGGTCTGAAGCGAGGTTTCAGTAATCACCGGTGTCCCGCCTGCCAGCAAGACCATATCCGGATAGCTGACCCAATAGGGTGCGGGGATGACGACCTCATCCCCCTCATTGAGCGTGGCCATAAGGGCGTTGTAAAGCGTCTGCTTGCCCCCGGTCCCGACCGAGACCTGAGCGGGCGTATAATCCAACCCGTGGTCACGCTTCATCTTGGCGCAGACCGCCTGTTTCAGCTCAGGGATACCATCTGGCGCAGTGTATTTCGTCTTGCCTGCGGCGATAGCAGCAACAGCGGCGTCCTTGATGTTCTGCGGTGTGTCAAAATCCGGCTCACCAGCACTCAGCCCAATGACATCGCGTCCGGCAGCTTTCAACTCGGCCGCTTTGGCTGTCATGGCGATGGTGGGCGAGGGTTTTACGCGTGACAATGTCGCAGACAGGAAACTCATGGGTGGCCTCAGTTTGTATGTTCAGCCTGACTGTCATAGGGTGCGCCGAAATATCGATCAAGCCAATTGAACCTCACCTATTGGAGACCCCAATGAACGACGAAACGGACTGGTTCGGACCGGACACTGCAACCTTTGGAGATCGCGTCGCGGGCGCGCGCGAGGTTGCGGGTATGACCCAGACACAATTGGCCCGTCGTCTAGGGGTTAAAAAGGCGACGATAATTTCGTGGGAAGATGATCTGTCCGAACCCCGTGCCAACAAGCTGTCGATGATGGCCGGGCTGTTGAATGTCTCGATCATGTGGCTTTTGACCGGTGAAGGCGACGGCATGGATGAGACCAGCCTGAACGGCGATGTGGACTCGGAGCTGCGCGATCTGGTGGCAGAACTGCGTACAATCAGGGGTGAGATGCGCGCGAGTTCAGAGCGCTTGGCAAGGGTGGAAAAGTCGCTGCGCCTGAAGTTGGAACGCAGTCAATGACCGAATCCCGCGAAACCCGGATCAAGCGCATGAAAATGCGCTCGATGCGACGTGGTATCAAAGAGATGGATTTGATCCTGACAGCCTATGCTGATCGCAACCTGTCATTGATGGATGACGATGGGCTGAATACCTATGACGCGCTGCTGCACGAAAATGATCAGGATTTGTACCAGTGGGTCACCGGTCAAGCCAGCCCTCCGACAGAGCTGTCAGATTTGATCACGGACATTGCGCAAACCTTTCAGAAATAAGCGATAATTCAACTTAACCGATTTTTCGGAAATTCGCGTCATGTTTTCAGAAACAGCGCGATGAATCGGAGGATCGGATGAGTATGGAGTTACAGGTCGCCGCGCCAGGGACCAAAGGGTTCATGACGGGCTATCTTGAGGCACTGGCGCTGGTTGAGCGTCTGCACCGTTTGCTTCTAGATGTCATCAAGGATGAATTTGAACGTGTCGGTGTGTTGGAAATCAACGCCGTGCAGGCCTTGTTGTTGTTTAACATTGGCGATCATGAAGTGACTGCCGGCGAATTGAAGAGCCGAGGCTACTATCAAGGCAGCAATGTCAGCTACAACCTCAAGAAGCTGGTCGAGATGGGGTATATGCACCATCAGAGATGCGAAATTGACCGGCGTTCTGTCAGAGTGCGATTGACCCAACGCGGGCGAGAGATTCGCGACATAGTATCTGATCTATTTGCCCGTCATGCAGAAGGGCTGCAAAATCGTGGCGTGATTGGTGCGGATGGAATTGAAGAGATATCGGGTTCATTGCGACGGGTCGAGCGGTACTGGACAGATCAAATCCGCTATATTTACTAGCTGTTTAAGCGGTCAGAGACCAAATTTCATTGGACTGTCCAATGAAGCGGCACCTTATGCCTGCAGATATGAAACATTCATCAGGGATGCAGCTCGGTAAGTTCAAAACCCTTCAATTCTCGTTCCAGCTTGCGTCGCATTGCGTTTTCAAAGTCTTCAAATCCATTTGCGATTTCAACGAAAGCTCCGGGGCCGTGCAGGACGTTGGACTGAAAAAACGGGATCAGGTCGATTTCGCCCTCAAAGTCGCCAGCGTTGATGACCAGACCATTCACGGTCGTGTTCTGGAACGGAAAATGCTTGTAGGCGATTTGAGGTCCGTAACCATCGTTGTTTTTCCCATCACCTGAAATGTCGATGGTTTGGAACAGGCAGCGGGGCGCGCGTTGCATGAGCGTTGCACCGTATGCCAAAGCATGTCCCATTGCTGTTGGATAATCATTGGCAGACCTCTCGGAATCGCCGATGCTGTGTGCGGCAGCAAGCAGGTCTGCAGGCGCCTCGATCAAGAGCCAATCCAAAAGAAGTTTCTGGTTGAAACTGCCGGACCATTCGTAGACCGCCAGTGCAACCGGCTGCGGAGAACTAAAAAAAGCCTCTTGCACTTCTGGTGCGATCAGGGCGGCGGCCAACCCTTTGCGCTGCAATGCATCTTCGACAGCATCGACCGAAGTTGAGATGTCCATAGCAAGGGCAAGTGCAAGGCGACATTGCTCGGCCCAAACGGGGCCGCCTGAAACGAGCAACCCCAGAGATGTTATCCGGCGGATCACCAGTGACCGGTGCTTTCCATGCTTGCCCACGGTTCCGCCGGTTCCAGTGCCTCTCCGTTTTGCAGTAATTCAACAGAGATGTTGTCGGGCGAGCGCACAAACGCCATTCGCCCGTCGCGGGGTGGGCGGTTGATTACGATCCCGTTGTCCTGAAGGTGCTGGCAGGTCTCATAAATATTGTCGACACCATAGGCGAGGTGACCAAAATGGCGGCTGTCGCTGGGCAGTTTATCGTCGCCATCCCAGTTATAGGTCAGTTCGATCGGGGCGTCTTCCTGACCAGGAGGGGCGAGGAAAACCAGTGTGAATCGACCTGCTTCACTGTCGTAGCGGCGGGTCTCTTTCAGGCCAAGAAGCTCATAAAATGCCATGGATTTCTCAAGATCCTTCACGCGGACCATAGTGTGGAGGTATGTCAGCCCCATCGCGACTTTCCTTACATTGATTGTGATGCCCAGCACCTTAGCGCGCCGCGATGCGGTGTCGAGAGGGAAGGAATGACACAATTCGCAAATTGCGCGCTACGCCGCACATATCGCGGTTCCGGTGGTTAAAAAAGTCGATATATAGTGGTGGGCGACTCATTGCTGGAAAGGATAATTTCATGCCTCTGTCTTCCGACCAACTGGCCGAGATTGAAGCGCAACGCTCACAATCGAGCCCGACCCGCCGCGTCGTTGCCGAAGGTATGGAAGATCACCTGTACACGGCGCATCAGGTTCTGGATCACGGGTTTGTCCGGGTCATAGACTATATGGGCGATGACGCCGCGATCTGTCAGGCCGCGCGGGTATCCTACGGCAAAGGCACCAAATCGGTGCAGAATGACGAAGGCCTGATCCGCTATCTGATGCGGCATTGGCATTCGACCCCATTTGAAATGTGCGAGATCAAACTGCATGTCAAACTGCCGGTTTTTGTCGCCCGCCAGTGGATTCGCCACCGGACTGCTAATGTGAACGAATACTCGGCCCGTTACTCGATTCTGGATCGGGAATTCTACATCCCCGCGCCCGAACATGTGGCCGCACAGTCTGAGGTGAACAATCAGGGCCGTGGGGACACGTTGCAGGGCGAAGAGGCCGCACGGGTGTTGGAGATTTTGAAGGCCGACAGCGCGCGATGCTATGACAACTACGAAGCTATGATTGGTCAGGATGGCCAGCAGGGGTTGGCACGAGAACTGGCGCGGATGAACCTGCCAGCCAATATCTATACGCAATGGTATTGGAAGGTGGATCTGCACAACCTGTTCCACTTCTTGCGTCTACGCGCTGACCCTCATGCGCAGTACGAAATCCGCGTTTATGCTGATACCATGTGCAAGATCATCGCTGACTGGGTGCCGTTTGCCTATCGCGCGTTCGAGGATTATCGCTTGGGTGCTGTCAATCTCTCGGCTCAGATGGTGACCTGCCTGCGCCGCATGCTAAGCGGTGAGACCGTTACTCAGGAAAATTCAGGCATGACAGCGCGAGAGTGGCGCGAGTTCGAAGGCGTTATCCGCGAAAGCTGAATAGTCAGGAAAAAAGAAAATAGCGCGTCCCGAGGTGGGCGCGTTTTTTAGGGGTAGCTAACGGTTAACGGCCGGAAATTGGCCGCCAACCTTATTTGTCTTTCCCGCCGGGGCGGGCCTTGCCTTACAGCGGCTTCAAATCAGACGCCATCTGTCGGCCATCACGTCCGTCTTCCAACTCGTACGAGACCTTCTGATTGTCAGCGAGCCCGGTCAGGCCGGATCGTTCTACGGCCGAGATATGTACAAACACATCTTTGCCACCCTCATCGGGCGCAATAAAACCATAGCCTTTGGTTGTATTAAACCATTTCACGGTGCCAGTTGGCATTTCCCGTGTCTCCTTCTACTTACACGTTGTCCCACAAATTGGTGGGGGTAGTGGTTGGCAATACCGCAACACATCACTGTTCGCCCACACGATACAGCCCGGGTCGCGTGTTTCGCCTTTTTCAACATTGCACGGTGAAGTAAAAAATCAAGAATAACTGGGCCATGCCAATGGAATTGCCCGATTTTGCAGCGAAGACAGG
This sequence comes from Ruegeria sp. CL5, assembly GCF_056536485.1. Taxonomy (NCBI): domain Bacteria; kingdom Pseudomonadati; phylum Pseudomonadota; class Alphaproteobacteria; order Rhodobacterales; family Roseobacteraceae; genus Ruegeria; species Ruegeria sp. CL5. The sequence continues at coordinate 633,906 of NZ_JBQFPS010000001.1, read as the reverse complement.
ATCAATCAAACTATGCGCCTCTATGGGTTGAAGAATTGCGACACATGTCGCAAGGCATTGAAATCGCTTCCGAATGCGGAGTTTGTCGACGTGCGGGGGCAAGGTGTTCCCGAAAATATCCTGTCGGAGGCGTATGAGACTTTCGGCAAAGCCTTGCTCAATACGCGATCAACAACCTGGCGCGGATTGGATGAGGATACACGAAATCGGCCGGTGCTTGAGCTGTTGGCTGATCACCCGACCTTGATGAAGCGCCCATTGATCGAAACTGATGGCCGGATGTATTTGGGCTGGACGCCTGAAACGCGTCAGGCCCTTGGTGTTGCCTAATCAATTGCCTATGTGACATGGGCAACAAGCGGAGACCTGTGAATGCGGAACGCTGCCATGATACTGGGTGTGATTGCCGGGCTAATCGGAATGGTCGTCGGATTTTTCGGCTATGGATTTGTGGAACTGATCGACCAATTTGGTGAGATCGAAGGGATTGCCGAGCAGGTCGATAACCCGGAACTGATCCAGACCGCTTCGATTGTGGCACCGCTATTGGCGATAGTGGGTGGAGCGATGGCCCATTCACGTGCTCTGGTCGCGGGCATATTACTGCTTATTTCTGCGGCGGGCATGTACTACGCCTTTGGCTTTGGCGTTTTTACGATGTTCCCAATAGCCTTTGCCGGCGTAGCAGGAGTGCTTGGGCTCGCGGCTGGAAAACCGGACGAGCCCAAGGCGCATTTCTAGGTCATTTCAGGCGCAGCAACCGATCCAGCGAAAGCGGGCCTGCGCCGTTGATCACGATCACCAGCAATAGGAATGTCCACATCACGCGCTGATCCATCAGCGTGATTGCGTTGTCAAACAAGCCACCTAGTTTGACACCATGTCCGGTAACATCGGTGAGGGTCTGCACCCAGACAAATCCAATCATGCCAAGTGCGGCAAGACGGGTCAGCAAGCCGACCAGCAGTAGTACGGGCAATACAAACTCAGCCACGGTTCCAAAGAAGATGACAATTCGCTGGAAGAAAGTCATCTGGCCGACGTCATACAGGACGGCTTCGGCTGCCTTGGGGAAGATTTGCCCAAATGCCCCGGCGGATGGCGAAAATATTGAGCCGTCAATCTTCAGTGTTGCCGAGTTCCAATAATACACGAACAGGACAGCGATAAAGACAACCCGAGCGAGGGTAGGCGTCAGCCAGCCGGACGTGTTCGCCACTTTGTCCATCGTGTCATTGTAGGTAGAGATCAGGGCAGTCATGTGTCCAGCCTTTCGATAGTCACAGAAGTTATTGCACCGCCCTGCAAAAGCAGTGCCAGAGTGGTTCCAAGGTCAAATTCGGGCGTTTCCGCGACTGTGGCTTCAAATGCTTCGCCGATGCTTTGCCCGTTTCGAATGCGTGCGATCCATGCTGCGCCGCCTTGTGGCAGCGGGTGCGGGGCAGGATCGAATTCGGGACGTGTAATCAGAACATCCTGAGCGCTAGCTTCAGGTTTCGGGGCACCGTCTTCGGTGTTGAACAACCAGATCGCGTGCACAGGCCATTCAGATCTTAAAACGGTTGCCGCAGGTGCGAGGGTCAGCTTGGCGCGCATCAAGTCTTCTGGTGGAACGTTCAGAGCCTCAGGGTCGATAGGCTGGCAATCGGCAGCGTGATAGGCCCGCCGCAACGACAGCTCCAGCCGCGCTACATCTGGCAGGTATCCCAGATGCGACAATTGCTCCATACCTTCCAAAAAGGCAGGGAATTCATCACCGTAAAACATCATAAGTGGTGAGGTAGGCGGGTGCTGGCGCAGGAAAATCCCGGCAAGCCCATCCATGTTCTGTGATCCCAGCAACTTAGAAATGACTGGAAACGCCTGATGCATTGCCTCGGTCAATGAAACGGCGACATTGTTGCGATACACGCTGAAACGACGTCCCGCCGCGTTTGCTTGCGCGTCCAGCAATCCATCCGGAACCGACTTGTTGGCGTCCAGCAAAGCGTCATGGAATGTGGTCTGAGACACGTTCATGCCGGAATCTTGTCCAACGCAGATTGGGCACGTTCGGCCTCGGCCCTCAGGATTGGCCAGTCAGGTACGTCGGTATCCCATTCAATCAGCACCGGCTTCGGTCCCGATTTTTCCAAAACGTAATCCAGCAATGCCCAGACCGGATCAACCACCTCGCGCCCGTGGCTATCGATCAGCAAGGGGTGGCCATGATCGTCTTCGTCTTCGTCGTGACCGCCCAAGTGAATCTCACCCACCTGATCCAGCGGGTAGGCGTCGATATAGCCCTGAGGCGAGAAATCCAGATTAGTGGCAGAAACAAAGACGTTGTTCACATCCAACAGCAAACCACATCCGGTACGGCGCGTTATTTCGCGCAGGAAATCAGGCTCGGACCAGGTGCTTTCTTCGAAAGCCAAATAGCTGGAAGGATTTTCCAACAGCATTTGCCGTCCAACGACCCCTTGCACCCGATCAATATGATCGCACACGCGGGTCAGAGTGGCATCGGTATAGGGCAGGGGCAGCAGATCATTCAGGAAGTGGCTGTCATGAGTTGACCATGCCAGATGTTCAGAGAAGCTTGCTGGGTTCAGCCAACCAACCAAGTGTTTCAGGCGTGCGAGGTGATCTAGGTCCAGCGGTGTTTCACCACCAATGGAGAGGCCAACGCCGTGAACGGATATGGGGAATTGTTCGGATAGATGGCGCAATTGTGCCAAAGGACGTCCGCCATCGCCCATATAGTTTTCAGCATGAATCTCAAGCCATTCTACTGGCTTCGCATGCTCAAGGATTTGCGAGAAATGCTGCGGTTTATATCCGACGCCTGGGGCGGCGGGCAATCGATTTGATCTGAGAGCATTGTCTAACATGTGCAAATCCCTTGATCATCACAGAAAGGGCGGGCGATGGTGCCCGCCCTTTCCGGTTCATTCGGGCAGACTTATGCAGGCAGATCGCGTTCCAGCGGCTCGAGCGAGCCTTTGCGGTCCGCACCATCTGCTGTTTTTGGCAGCTCAATGTCCGCGCAGGTGCCTGCGTCAACCAGAGTCCATGCATTACCCTGATAATCTACAGTTGACGTGCCCGCGCAGGTCGTACCGGGGCCAGCCGCGCAGTCGTTTTGACCGGCCAGCGAAACGCCATAGCATTTCTCTTTGGCCTGAGCGGTCGCCGTTGTTGCAGCGCCGGAAACGGCGGCGGCAACTGCGCTTGCGATAACCAGTGTTTTTGCGGTGTTCGACATCTCGGATTTTCCTTTTGCTGACTTTACGTGTCTGCTTGTGACAATGACAAAGGTAGTAGCTTGATGCTCAGAGTTGAATTCACGAGCCCGTGTCTCACAACCCCGTCAAAGACCGTCATGGCCCCTTGAAGGTTAACAAACTGTTTTTGAATTGAAAAATGGTATTTGTTTCAATCCGGCCCTAAAATCAGGGCCGGATTTTCGGCAATTTGGCACCGAATGTTACAGCAGATCTGGCGGCGTTGCGGCCTGACCCAACTCTTTTGTTACAGATTCAAGCGACTGAACCTGTGTCTGTTTTTCACCGAGACGGCGGACACTGACCGTGCGCTCATCGACTTCGCGGTGACCGACGGCCAGAATGATCGGGACTTTGCCAACCGAATGCTCGCGGACCTTGTAGTTGATTTTCTCGTTACGAATATCAGCTTCGGCCCGAACACCAGCGGCGCGCAAGGCTTCGACCACTTCGGCCACATACGCATCTGCCTCGGACGTGATCGAGGCGACCACGACCTGACGCGGCGCAAGCCAGAAGGGCAGTTTGCCTGCGTGTTCTTCAATCAAGATGCCGATAAACCGCTCGAACGAACCCAGTGTCGCGCGGTGCAGCATGACCGGACGGTGTTTGCCGCCATCGGCGCCGATATATGTGGCGTCCAGACGCTCTGGCAGAACAAAATCTACCTGATGGGTGCCGCACTGCCAGTCCCGACCAATCGCATCGGTCAGAACGAACTCCAGTTTCGGGCCATAGAACGCCCCTTCACCCGGGTTGAGTTCCGGTTCGATCCCCGCAGCACGAGTCGCACTGAGCAGGGCGGCCTCAGCCTTGTCCCATACCTCGTCGGAGCCAGACCGCTTTTCGGGGCGATCCGAGAACTTGACCGAGAAGTTTTCGAACCCGAGGTCTTTGTAGATCTCGGACAGGAACCGAATGAACTCGGCGGTTTCAGATTCGATCTGGTCTTCGGTGCAGAAGATATGGCCATCATCCTGGGTAAAGCCGCGTACGCGCATGATGCCGTGCAGAGCACCCGAGGGTTCGTACCGATTGCACGATCCGAATTCGGCCATACGCAAAGGCAAATCGCGATAGGATTTCAAGCCTTGGTTGAATATCTGCACGTGACAGGGGCAGTTCATCGGTTTCAAGGCGTTAATAGCCTTTTCCCGCGCATGTTCCTCGTCGACTTCGACGATGAACATGTTTTCCTGATATTTGTCCCAGTGACCCGAGGCTTCCCACAGCTTGCGGTCGACAACCTGAGGCGTGTTAACCTCGACATAACCGCCCTTGCGCTGCTGACGGCGCATATAGTCCTGAAGTTGGGTGTAGACGGTCCAGCCGTTGGGGTGCCAGAAAATCTGCCCCGGAGCCTCTTCCTGCATGTGGAACAGGTCCATCTCGCGGCCCAGCTTGCGGTGATCGCGCTTGGCTGCTTCTTCCAGCATGTGCATGTGAGCTTTGAGCTTTTCCTTGCCAGTAAAGGCCACGCCATAGATGCGTTGAAGCATGGCGCGGTCGCTGTCGCCGCGCCAGTAGGCACCGGCGATGGACATCAGTTTGAACGCGTCGCCCGGCAGTTGACCAGTGTGCTGCAAGTGTGGGCCACGGCAGAGATCCTGCCAGTGGCCGTGCCAATACATGCGTAGCGGCTCATCACCCGGGATGGATTCGATCAGCTCAACTTTATAGGGCTCATTGTTGGCCTTGTAGAACTCGATCGCGCGGTCACGGTCCCAAACCTCGGTGGTCACCGGATCACGCTTGTTGATGATCTCTTTCATCTTTTTCTCGATTAGGCCGAGATCTTCGGGCGTAAACGGCTCCTCGCGGTCAAAGTCATAGTACCAGCCGTTTTCGATGACGGGGCCGATGGTGACTTTGGTAGCGGGCCAAATCTCCTGCACGGCGCGCGCCATGACATGCGCCAGATCGTGGCGGATCAGCTCATTGGCTTGCGCCTCGTCCTTCATGGTGTGAATGGCGATTTGCGCGTCGGCTTCGATGGGCCATTGCAAGTCCCAATGCTGGCCGTTCACCGTGGCAGAGATGGCTTTTTTGGCAAGCGAGGTCGAGATGCCGGCAGCGACCTGAGCGGGCGTGACGCCTGCATCGAAGGATCGGGAATTGCCATCGGGAAAGGTAAGGGAGACTGACTGTGAGTCCAAGGCCATATCGGCTCTCCTCGTCGGTTTGGCGCCCACTGAACGCCCGGTTGCGGGTTATGTGTGTTCGGCTCATGTGGCAGGTGGGGATGCGCGTGTCAAGGGTGGGAACGAGGGGCGCTGCCCCTCGCGCACCCCGGGATATTTTTGGCCGGATGAAAAGGGATCGGGGAATTGCGAAGCGCGTGATGACGTGCATGATGCGGGAAAAGAAAAGAGGATTTCATGGCAGAGACAAAATTTCTTGTGACAGCGCAGGGGCGACGGCTGGCTTATCACAAGTCTGAAGGAACGGGGCCAACCATCGTTTTTCTGGGCGGATTGAAATCGGACATGGAAGGCACCAAGGCTGTGCATCTTGAGGCATGGGCCAAGGCGCGAGGGCAGTCTTTCTTACGCTTCGATTATTCGGGGCATGGTGAAAGTTCCGGTGAGTTTACCGACGGGTGCATTGGGGACTGGCACGAGGATACGTTAGCTGCAGTCTCTCGGTTGACCGCGGGCCCGTTGATTATTGTGGGATCATCCATGGGCGGATGGCAGGCGTTGTTGCTTGCGCGGGTCATGCCCGAGCGGATTGCGGGTATGGTAACGATCGCTGCAGCACCGGATTTTACCGAGGACGGGTACTGGGCTTCTTTTTCAGATCAGCAGAAATCTGATCTGGAGATCGTTGGGCATGTTGAGCTGCCTTCGGACTATATGGAGCCCTACGTCATTACCAAGCGGATGATTGAAGATGGGCGGCAGCGTCTGGTTTTGCGTACGCCACTTGAATTGCCCTTTCCGGTGCGTTTCCTGCAGGGAACGGCAGATACCGCGGTATCCACTGAAACAGCAGTAGGCTTGCTTAACCACGCGTCGGGTCAAGACATGCAGTTACTGCTAGTCAAAGACGCGGATCACCGATTCTCGGACGGACCGTGCCTTGGTTTGATCGAGCAGGCCGTTCGGGATGTAATAGGAGGCACCTGATGCAGCGCTTTGGCTGGATTTTGGGGCGTCTGCTGCTGGGATTGGCCCTGATTGGTGGTTTGGTCTTCGTATTTGGTCCCCGTGAGCCGGTAGACCTGCATCCCCGTTTCGATCCACGCAAATTTGGTGAAGGCGTTCAGGTCTATTTTGAAAGCATCGAATCTGCCTATGACGACATCGTGCCGGGCGTTGAAAAGCGTGTGATCTGGCAGGATGGGTTTTACGAGCAGCGAACACCGTACGCGGTGCTTTATATCCATGGGTTCTCGGCCTCGTCAGAAGAGATCAGGCCGGTGCCCGATCGAGTCGCCGAGGCGCTGGGCGCCAACCTTGTTTATACCCGGCTTCAAGGGCATGGGCGCGATGGTTACGCTATGGCCGAAGCGACGGCCTCGGGCTGGATGCGGGATGCGGCCGAGGGGGTGGCGGCAGCCCGGGCAGTCGGAGAGCAGGTAGTTGTAATCTCGACATCTACTGGCGGAACTCTGGCGGCAGCAGCTGCGCTGGATACCGAACTGAGTGCGAATGTGGCCGCGATGATTTTTGTCTCTCCGAACTTCGGTGTGAACATGGCTGCAGCCTGGGTGCCAACTTTGCCTTGGGCGCGAGATTGGTTGCCTCTTTTGATGGGGGCCGAGCGGGATGTATCCAGTTCTGATACTGAAAAGAATAGGTATTGGACAACAATCTACCCATGGGAGGCGGTTGTGCCGATGTCTGTCATCGTAGATGCAGTCTATGGGTTGGACTTTTCAGGTGCACCGATCCCCGCGCTATTCTGGTTCTCGGATGACGATCAAGTCGTGCGGCCGGACAGAACGCATGAGGTGGCAAAGGCATGGGGAGGCCCGGCCTCGGTTGCATTGGTGACCATGGGCCCCGGGGATGATCCAGCCTCGCACGTTGTGGCCGGGCGGTTGATGTCGCCCGGTCAGACGGATGCAACGGTCTCAGGTATGTTGGAGTGGCTATCGGAGCAGGGGATTGAGTGATGGAACAGCGTGTAAGTCTGATCACGATCGGCGTCGAAGACTTAGAAACAGCCGCTGTTTTTTATGAGAAACTGGGCTGGCGACGTGTTGAAAGTCCGGATGGGGTGATTGCGTTTGATCTGATCGGGCAAACGCTGGGTCTCTATCCACTTGCCGCTTTGGCTGACGAAATGGGAGTGGGCGTCGCAACTCTGGGAGGCGGGTCAATGACGTTAAGCCATAACTGCCGAGCGAAAGATGACGTGGCAGCGCTGATTGATCAGGCGGAACGTGCCGGAGCGGAGGTGCTCAAGCCAGCATCAGACGTCTTCTGGGGCGGACATCACGGGTATTTTCGCGCTCCGGACAAGACGATCTGGGAAATTGCGTTCAACCCGTTCTCGACCTTAGCAGCGGACGGTTCCTTTCGCTGGAACGGGTACTGATCGTGCGTCGGCCGGGCAGCATGTGGAGCCTCGAGAACCTGGGTCGTGTGCGCCTTTCCCGGCATTTCTTCATGCGGGATTTCCTTTATTCCGAAATTGGAAACTTTCACGAGATACAGAACGTACCTGACAACCCCGATCTTGCGATCGAAACGGGGCGTGCGTTTTGTGAAACACTGATGGATCCACTGGAAGAGACCTTTGGGCGGGTCGCTGTACGCTCGGGCTATCGTTCTCGGTCCTTGAACCGGTTCGGGAACGAGAACAGATTGAACTGCGCCCGCAATGACAACCCATTAAAGTGCCACATCTGGGATTGGGGCGAAGGCGACGCGCGTGTCGCGGGTGCTTCGGTCGTTATACCATGGTTTGCCGACCGGTATGAACAAGGGCGCGATTGGCGGGATCTTGCGTGGTGGTTGCATGACCATCTGGATTACTCTGAAATCTGGTTTTTTCCGAAACTCTGCGCGTTCAATCTGGTATGGCGGCCCAAGCCTGTTAGGCGGATCGACAGTTATATTGCGCCGCGCGGCTGCTTGTTGCGGGCGGGGGCCGATCCGGAAGAAACGCTGGCACAAAGGCAGGCGCGCTACGCGGATTTTCCGCCATTCAGGGCGATCAGTCATCCCTGAAGTTTTACTTGCCCGCCCCTGGCAATCCTCTCATCCTGTAACAAAACAATAAACAACGAGCGGAGGGCGCCAGGGTGATCGAGCCGTTGGTTTTGCTGCCCGGATTGATGTGTGACGCGCGGTTGTTTCAGGCGCAGATCACAGCGATGTCGCATGATCGTGCGGTCACGGTTGCACCAATCACCGGTGGTAAGCGGATAGAGGAGATCGCGTCGGGTCTGCTGGATCAACTACCGCATCGGTTCGCATTGTGTGGGTTTGGTCTGGGTGGAGGCATCGCGCTTGAAATTGTGCGATGCGCGCCCGAGCGGGTGACACGATTATGTCTGATCACGGCAGAGGTGCAGGCGGACACGCCTCAGATCGCTGCAGACCGCGAAGAATTGATCATAGGGGCGCAGGCGGGACGGTTGGACGACGTCATGCGTAGAGTGATCGGTTCAGACATGCTGGCCCCAGGACCGCAACGAATTCCGATTCTCGACAGTGTATTGCAGATGGCTGGGGCGTTGGGGCCGGAAGTATTTGTGCGACAGATGCGATTGTTGCAGCGGCGTCCGGATCAGCAAGGCACGTTGCGACGGATCAAGATGCCGACCGTGATCATGTGCGGTGCTCATGATGCCGAAAACATGGTGCGGAAACACACTTTCGTGGCAGATCTCATTCCGGATGCGGTGCTGCATGTAGTTGATGGAGCTGGACATTTCCCAACACTTGAAGCTCCTAACACAGTAACTGAAACGCTGCTGGACTGGATTCAAACTCCGCTACGGCTGACCTAGTCGTAGAAAGCTGCGCGTTCTTCTTTTGTTAAAATGGTCGGTGGAGCAACGGGGGTGCCCGTCTCGGAATCGAAAAACGGTGTTTTCTTCCAGCTTCCCGACAGGCGCGATTTTAGAACCCGCTTCAGCAATCCCATGGCCGCATAGCGAATTTTTTCATGAGATTGTTTGCCATCAGGCCCGGGCACAAATCCGCGTGTGGTAATGGGACCAAGACTGTTGCTGTCGGGGATGCGTTTCACAATAACCCCCGCGAATGGAAATTTGGGGGTCATTGGCGTTGTTGCCAATGGCGCGTTGCAGCATTTGGCATACCACCGCAACATGCCCTTGGGACTAAGCTGCATCACAGCCAAGTGCTCGGCTCCTCGGTTAATCTCGATTTCTTCCGGGGCCATCTGAAAAATATCGACAGGGCCGGGGGCCGGGTCTGGCTGTTTGAAATACAGTTGGGCTGCGCGACAATCATGGCAGAAGCAGACGACATGGGTGCCTGATTTGACGCCGCGCTCTGTGATGCGGCCAGAAAGCGCGCCGCAGTCGCAGCTGAAGGAGAGTTCCTTAGCTGCGGTGCCGCTCATGCCACTTTGTTGCTATTGGCGGCGCGACGGCGTGGCTTACGGCTATTTTCATTCATGAAATCAATCACAAGCGGGCGGATATTGTCACGCCAGCTGCGGCCCGCGAAAATACCATAATGGCCAGCGCCAGGTTCGACATGGCTTGCTTTTTTGCTGTCCGGCAGGCCGGTGCACAACTCAAGCGCTGCAATGCACTGACCGGGTGCCGAGATATCGTCGTTCGCGCCTTCAACCGATTTCACTGCGACATCGGTAATCTTGCCGATATCCACCTTGTGTCCGGCGACAACAAATTCGTTCCGCGCAATCTCGCGGTTCTTAAAGACCCGTTCGACGGTTGAAAGGTAGAACTCGGCCGTCATGTCCATCACGGCAAGATATTCATCATAGAACCGGTTGTGGGCATCGTGATCCGAAGCTTCATCCCGGATCACCCGCTGGATTTGGTCCGAAAACGCCTTGCTGTGACGCTCGGCATTCATCGACATGAACGAGGCAAGTTGCAGCAGGCCGGGATAGACCATGCGACCGACCCCTTTGTATTTGAAGCCAACGCGCTGGATCATGGTTTCTTCCAGTTGGCCCATTGTAACGCGGCGACCAAAATCCGTGACCTCGGTTGGTGTCGCATCGGGATCGACTGGCCCTCCGATCAGGGTCAGTGTACTGGGCTGCGCCTTTGGTTCGACTTCGGCCAGATAGGCCGTTGCCGCCAATGTCAGAGGGGCGGGCTGGCAAACAGCGACAACATGTGTGTCGGGCCCGAGCTCTTTCATAAAATCGACAAGGTAGAGGGTGTAATCCTCAACATCGAATTTGCCTTCGGACACGGGGATATCGCGCGCATTATGCCAATCAGTGATGTATACTTCACAATTGACCAACAAGCTTTTGACAGTCGAGCGCAGCAGCGTCGCATAATGGCCCGACATGGGGGCCACCAGCAGAACTTTGCGAGGCTGCTCTTCGCGCCCGTTGACGCGGAAGTGGATCAGATCGCCGAACGGGCGCTCAAGCACTGTTGTGACATCGACCAAATGGTCCTTGCCATCTTCGCAGGTGAAGGTGCGAATACCCCAATCGGGTTTGACGATCATACGTTGGAATGTTCGCTCGGTTACTTCACCCCAGGCTGCCATCCAATTGAAGGCCGGATTGGGTGTCATCGAAAACAGGGGATAGGACGCCATCGCGCTTGCGGTTGCACCAAGCCATTGGTTGGTGTTACGCATGGTTTCCATCAGGTCATAGGTCATCATGTAGCGCATCGAATGTGCCTCCTGAGTATCAGCCTGAGAATTCGGACCATTCGCCGCTTTGCCCCCCGACGCCTACGACGTTATTCTGCACAGCAGCGAGACTAGGGGGGAATTGTTAAAATGACAACTACCGACGACCAGACGCCAGAATTGACTGAAGAACATATTGAACGACTTAAAGAAAATATGGGAAAAGTTGAAGAATTGTCCAAACGCCTCGTCGAAGTCATGGCGGGAAAAACGCCGCATACCCCTGCGTTAGACGGCCCGAATCAAGAGCTTTTTGCAAAAGCAGCAACAGCCTATTGGGCTGATGTTATGCAAAACCCTTCAAAGCTGCTGGAACAACAGATCGAGTATTGGGGAAAGTCAGTACTCAACTTTGCCGAAGCGCAGAAAGCGATGACTTCTGGCGAAAGCGAAGAGCCGGACGCCCCAGTCAAAGATAAGCGGTTTTCCAACCCGATGTGGGACACCAACCCCTATTTCCGCTTGATCCGCCAGCAATACCAGACCAATGCTGATGCGATCGCTCAGGCTGTCGCATCTGTTGATGACCTAGACACCAAAGACAAGCAGCGCCTGCGTTATTTCTCGCAACAGATCATCGATATGATGGCTCCGACGAATTTTCTGGCCACCAACCCCGATGCGCTGGAGAAAGCTGTCGAAACTGAGGGTCAATCGTTAATTCAAGGGCTTGAAAACCTCGTTTCTGACCTTGAAGCCAATGATGGCGAGATGGTTGTCCGACTCGCCGACGAAAGCGCCTTTGAGATTGGTGGCAATATCGCGACAACGCCTGGAGACGTCGTTTACCGCAACCGGATGATGGAACTGATCCAATATAAACCGGTGACCGAGACGGTGCATGAAACCCCGATCGTTCTTTTCCCGCCCTGGATTAACAAATTCTATATCCTCGACCTGAAGGCTCAGAACAGCTTGATCAAGTGGGTGACCGAGCAGGGCTATACTCTGTTTGTGGTCAGTTGGGTCAATGCCGACAGCTCTCATGCTGATATCGGGATGGAAGACTATATTCAGGAAGGGTTCCTGACTGCCATCGAAGAGGCCAAGAAAATCTGCAAGGTCAAGCAGGTCAACGCGGTAGGCTACTGCATTGCTGGAACGACACTCAGCCTAACCCTTTCGCTGATGAAGCAACGTGGCGACAAATCTGTCAAATCGGCTACCTTCTTCACAACCTTGACGGACTTTGGAGAGCAGGGTGAATTTACGCCGTTCCTGCAAAACGATTTCGTAGATGGGATCGAAGATCAGGTTTCAAAAGACGGCGTGCTGAAGGCCTGGATCATTGGCCGGACGATGTCCTTCCTGCGATCACGGGATCTGATCTACACACCGGCGATCCGCAGCTACATGATGGGAGAGACGCCGCCCGCCTTTGATCTGCTTTACTGGAACGGGGATGGGGCCAATCTGCCAGGTAAGATGGCGATCCAGTATCTGCGCGGTTTATGTCAGAGCAATGGTTTCGTGACGGACGGGTTCGAATTGCTGGGGCAGAAGCTGCATATCAAAGATGTGGATGTACCGCTGATGGCGATTACCTGTGAAACAGACCATATCGCCGCCTGGAAAGACTGCTATCGCGGTGTGCAGCAGATGGGTTCGAAATCAAAATCCTTTGTCGTGTCTGAGTCCGGTCATATCGCAGGCATCGTCAATCCGCCCAGTAAGAAGAAATACGGCCACTATACCAACCCCGATCTTAAAGCGGATGCTGAGACATGGCTGAAAGAGGCTGACTTCCACGAAGGTTCGTGGTGGCCGATGTGGGAAGCGTGGTTGAAGAAGCGGTCAGGCAAGCAGGTTCCGGCCCGGGATACCGGCGATTCGGATCATCCGCGCTTATGTTCGGCTCCGGGGACCTATGTTTTGGTCAAGGCAAACCGCTGATATTATTATGAAACTAAAAATATTCTGCATCGCAGCAAGAAAAAACTTGCAATGCTGCGATGCAGCAATCATATTGCCTTCAAGCTGATGAAAACCGGGGTGGGCCCGGAACGGCTAGAAGGATTTAGGACAATGGCAAAGACCCAAGACTTTACCGCGACCCTGAAAGACATGATGGGCGCGTTCCCGGTTGACACAACCGCTCTGGAAGACGCATTCAAATCGACCGCTTCGCTGAACGAAAAGCTGTCGGGTGTTGCTCTGGACGCAGCTGAAAAATCGGCTGAAATCTCGAACAAATGGACCAAAGAAACTCTGGCCAAACTGACCGAGATGTCGAAAGCAAAAACCGAGCCGGCAGATTACGCAAAAGCCGCAACCGACTTCGCAAGCGCGTCGGCTGAAGTTGCTGCTGAAAACCTGGCTGCTTTCGCTGAGATTGCGAAAAAAGTTCAGACCGAAACCGTTGAGCTGCTGATGGCGGCTGGCAAAGACGCTGCAGAAGATGCAACCGCAGCTGTCAAAAAAGCCACCAACGAGGTGACTGCTGCAGCAAAGAAAGCAGCAACTGCAAAGTAAGATAAGACTGCGACTTAGCACCCATTCCTCCCAAATGGTGCAATCGCTGCGGGCAGGTCGCTTGACCTGCCCTTTCTTTTTGTTCTGCAGTCGCATAACCTCTGCTGCAACGCATCATCCTTGGGGAGGGTACAGGGTGTCGGAACAAGAAAAACCTCTGCTGATCAAGCGTTATGCCAGCCGTCGGCTGTATAACACTGAGACCAGCGATTATGTGACGCTTGAAGATATCGCGGGCTTTATTCGCGACGGGCGTGAAGTGCAGATCATCGACCTGAAAACCGGCGATGACCTGACCCGCCAATATTTGCTTCAAATCATTGCCGAACACGAAAGCCGTGGCGAGAATGTGCTGCCGGTCAACGTGCTAAATGATCTTGTCCGTAGCTACATGGTGCCGGGCGGGGGTATGATGCCGCAATTCCTGCAGAGCTCGTTCGAGATGCTGCGTGAAAGCCAGTCCAAGATGATGGAAAACATGAATGCGATGAACCCGATGTCACAGATGCCGGGTTTCGACGCGATGCAGGCGCAGCAAAAGGCTTTCCTGAAGGCCATGACCGGGGGGTTGGCTGGCAACTGGTCCAGCCCCGAGCAAAAGGCTGATGCACCGTCCGAACCAAAAGAAGATCTGGACGATATCAAAAAGCAGCTTGCCGATTTGCAGCAGAAGCTTTCAAAGCTGAGCTGATTTTACCGATGCGCTGGCTGTTTGTGCTGTGCGCGGTGCTTTGGGCATCCCAGACTGCAGCACAAGGGCAGTTCACGTCGATCTGGGAACCTGTCTGCACATTAGGACAGGATTCCGCTGCGGGCTGCGATGAAATCCGCGCGCGCGAAATTCTGGACGCTTCGACTGAACCTTGGCGCGCGATAGGGCGCGTCAACTTTGCCAGTCGTAGCCAACGGTCGCACTGCACGGGCGTTCTTGTCGCCGAACATTTGGTTCTGACCGCAGCGCATTGTCTGTTCAACACTGCCCGTCAGCGCTGGATCCCTCCTGGCAGCATCCGCTTTGCTGCGGGGTATCAACGCGGTGAGGCCATTGCTGTCTCATCCGTCGCTGCCTACCGACTTGATGCAGAGCAGGGTGTTGGAGGTCGTTTCAACAATCGCGCTGATCTGGATTGGGCCGTATTGGAGCTGGACCAACCGATTGGAGCTCAGCTGGGCTTTTTCCCAATTTCCCAGACAGCTGAGAGGGGCGGTTCGGTCGTAGGGTATCCCGGATTACGCCCGCATGTGCTGAGTCTAACGGGCTCATGTGCCCCAAACCCGTCAGGTGATGGGCTTTTCCATGGGATTTGCCCGGTCATGATGGGAGATTCTGGTGCACCGTTCCTCGTACAAACCGATGCGGGCCTCGCCGTTGCAGGAATACTATCGCGTATTGCACCAACCCCCGATGGGATTGATGCATTGTTTCTGTCAATACAGGAGTTCGATCTGGGCAGGCGTTAGAGTTAGGTGCCATAAACCGGCATCGGACCAACAACTTCACCAATCGAGGCCAGTAGGATGTCGCCAATGACGTCCAGCTCTTCGCGTGTCAGGCGCACAGGCAGGCGCACATCACAGGCCTTCATCAACATTGCGCAGGTCTGCGGCAGATCAAACTGCTCGGGTAGGAACTGCCAGTTCCAGAAGGCGCGGGCATTGTCCTGACTCATGCCAAACACCTGCACTTTGACGCCACGCGCTTCGGCAGCAGCGGCGAAGGCGCGAATTTCTTCGTCGTTAAGGTCAACCAGATTGAACTGGATTGAATCCGGTGCGCGCTGCTCGGGTGCTAGCGGGGCAGGGACATCGAAATAGGGCGACGTGTTCAGACGATCAGCCACATAGTCATGGTTTGCCAGCCCGTCCCGCACGCGGCGCGCCAGTTCGGGAATCTGAGGACGGATCACTGCGGCGCTGAGGTTGCTCATGCGCAGATTGTACAGTGGCAACCGGTTCTGCCAGCGGGCAAAGGCCTGTTCCAGCTCGGGCGAACCTGAGTGCTTTTTCCAGTTATGCTCGTACGCACCCGACATAATGACCGCCTGAGCAACCAGATCAGCATCATCGCTGACCAGAATGCCACCTTCACCGGCGTTGATCATCTTGTAGGATTGGAACGAGAAGCAGCCGACCTTGCCGATGGTGCCAATATTGCGCCCATGCCATGTGGTACCCAATGAGTGGGCTGCATCTTCGATCACCGGGATATCGCGTGCGTCACACAGCTCCATGATGGCGTCCATATCCGAAGTATGACCGCGCATGTGGCTGATGATCACCGCCTGCACGCTGTCGAGCTTGGCGGCGAAGTCGGCCATATCGACGCGATAATTGTCGCCGACTTCGCACAGAACCGGAATGCAATCCGCGTGCACGATTGAAGACGGCACGGCCGCAAAGGTAAATCCGGGAATCAGAACCCGCGCATCGCGGGGTAAGCCCAACGCTTTGAGCGACAGAAATAGCGCTGCGGAACAGGACGAAACAGCGAGCGCGTATTTCGTGCCGAGTAGTTCTGCGAACTCTGTTTCCAGCAGGGCGACAGGCGCATCCTGCGGTGCGGTATAGCGGAACAGATCACCAGATTGCATCAGGGCGTCGATGGCGTCTCGGGCGGCTGCGGGGATGGGTTCGGCGTCATGAACGTTGGGTACAAGCGTCATATTTGGATTTCCCGAATTTTATCTTTGGGAAATATAAATTCGATGCACAGACAAGCCAAGTCCCAATTCGCATCGTCAGCGAGATTTCACCAATTCGTCGTATTGGTTGTGTTCAGATACCCAGCCTGTCGCGCATCGCGTACCAAGTCATCGCCAAGACCAACAGGGGCGTTCGCAATGCGGGTCCACCAGGGAATGGCAGCGCAGGAACGCGGGCCATGGTATCAAACCCCTCAGCCTGTCCCTGAATCGCCAGTGCCATGAGTTGCCCCGCATGGGTCGCAGTGCCAACGCCGTGACCGGAATAACCCGAGGCGGACAGGATATTCGGTGCGATCCGGGCGAGGTAAGGCATACGCCGCATGGTGATACCGAGGGTTCCACCCCAGGCATAGTCAATCTTGACGTCTCGCAGATGCGGGTAAATCTCGGTCATCGGTTTGCGCACCTTGGCGGCGATGTCCTCCGGGAAACGATAACCATAGCTTTCGCCGCCCCCAAACAGCAGCCTTCCATCTGCACTTAACCGGAAGTAGTTCACCACGAATTTCGTGTCAGCAACGGCGATATCCTTGGCCAATAACTTTTGCGTCTCAGCGCCCAGTGGTTCGGTTGCCGCGATGAAATTGTTGATGGGCATCACGCGCGATGCAACTTGCCGGTTCAGATCGCCGAGATATCCGTTGCAGGCCAGAATAACGTGATCTGCGGTGATCTTGCCTTTTTCCGTGCGCACAGTCACGCGAGCGCCCTGATCGATGCCAAGAACCTCGGTGTCTTCATGCAGTCGTAACCCCGCTCCGACCGCGGCGCGCGCAAGGCCAAGCGCATAGTTCAACGGATGCAAATGCGCCGCACCATTGTCCAGATACCCACCCGCATAGGCAGGTGAGGGACAAAGCCCGCGCGCGGCATCGGCGTCCAGGGCTTCGATTTGGTCGTATTTGTATCTGCCCGACAGATGCGCCGCATGATTATGTAGCTCAGCGCGCTCCGAGTCGTTGAAGCCCAGAACCGCAATTCCTGGCTTCAGATCGCAGTCGATCTTGTGCTTCGAGATCAGAGATTTGACCAGATCCTTTGCATCTTCGGCCAGATCCCAAAGCTTTAAGGCGTCGTCATCGCCGACGAGCCGCTCAAGATCCTCTTGATCCATCCGCTGTGCGCTGCCCAGTTGGCCTCCGTTGCGACCCGAAGCGCCAAAGCCCACGCGGTGAGCTTCGAGCAGGACAACATCGAACCCGGCCTCGACCAAATGCAATGCGGCCGAAAGGCCTGTATATCCGCCCCCGACAATGCAGACGTCTGCGGTGTGGTCGCCTTCAAGTGCCGGATAACGGTCGAATGGATGCGCAGTCGCGGCGTACCAGCTCGGCGGGTACTCCGCCTTGCGATCATTGGAATACAGCAGGTTCATCGCGTCGTTGCCTTAGACGTTCATCAGCAGATGCTCGCGTTCCCATGGGGAAATGACCTGCAGGAACTCTTCGTACTCAGCACGCTTGACGATGCCGTAGACGCGGGCGAATTCAGGACCCAGAACTTCGTGCAGGGCGGTGGCTTCATCAAACAAGTCCAGGGCTTCACCCATGATCTGAGGGATATCGCCGTCGCCTTCGTAGGCGTCGCCGTAGAATTGGCGGCGAGGGCGTTCTTGCTGAGTCAGCCCTAAATAGCCACAGGCCAGTGACAATGCGATGCCCAGATATGGGTTGCAGTCCATGCCTGCGATGCGATTCTCGACCCGGCGTGCCTCGGGGCCGGACAGAGGTACGCGAATGCCGGTTGTGCGGTTGTCGCGCGCCCACTCAAGATTGATCGGCGCCGCATGGTCTTTGACGTAGCGGCGATAAGAATTCACATACGGCGCCATCACCGCCAGCCCTGCGGGCAGGTGGTTCTGTAAGCCGGCGATGAAGTTGTAGAAGGCGTCCGTTTCTCCGCCCTGAGGGCCCGAGAAAATATTCTGACCCGTTTCCATATCGATAATCGAGTGATGGATGTGCATGGCCGAGCCCGGCTCATCCTCGATTGGTTTCGCCATGAATGTTGCAAAGCAGTTGTGACGCAGGGCGGCTTCGCGGATCAGACGTTTGAAGTAAAATACCTCATCGGCCAGTTTTACAGGATCGCCATGGCGCAGATTGATCTCCAACTGCCCGGCCCCGCCTTCTTGCGTGATCCCATCGATTTCAAACCCCTGAAACTCGGCAAAGTCGTAGATGTCGTCGATCACCGGCCCGAACTCATCGACCGCCGTCATCGAATAGGCCTGCCGCGCCGCCGCCGGACGGCCCGAGCGGCCCATCATCGGCTTGATCCCTTGCGCCGGGTCTACATTCGGCGCGACAAGGAAAAATTCCATCTCAGGGGCGACAACTGGCTTCCATCCTTTGTCATGGTACATCTTCACAACGCGTTTAAGCACATTGCGCGGGCTGAAGGGGATCGGTTCCCCATCCCGGTCGAACGCGTCGTGAATCACCTGCAACGTCCAGTCACCCGTCCAGGGTGCGGCGGACGCAGTTGAGAAATCGGGCTTCAGGATCATGTCGCGTTCAATGAAACCATCTTCACCTGCGGCTTCGCCCCAATCCCCAGTAATGGTTTGGTAGAAAATACTGTCAGGTAGATGAAAATAGGATTGCTTTGCGAATTTCGACGCAGGGACCGCCTTGCCACGGGCGATGCCGGGCAGGTCAGAGATGATGCATTCAACCTCATCCAGCCGTTTGCCTTCGAAATAGGTGCGTGCCGCCTCAGGCAGCTGATCTGTCCAGTCGGCCATCAGGCCCTCGCTTTCTTTAGGAACTCCGCCATGTGGTGGCCGATTTTGGCATTATCATCCGGGGCATCATGCCGGTTCGCCGCCGCCTGCATCAAGGCATCAGGAACCACGCCTCTACCTCGGGTCTCCATCAAGCCCTGAATGAAGTCATTTCCATATTCAGGATGGGCCTGCACGGTCCAGATCGTATCGCCATAGGTGACCATGGCGTTTTGGCAAAAGTCATTCGTGCCAGTGACCACAGCGCCTTCGGGCAGTTGGGTCACCTGATCCTGATGCCATGCGTTCAGAGTGACGGTCTGGTCGCCAAAGCGATAGTCCGTACGACCAACCGCCCAGCCGCCATAGAATTTTTCCACTTTACCACCAAGGGCTTGCGCGATGATCTGGTGGCCAAAGCAAACGCCGATTAGCGGGTTTCCGGTTTTCTGAATATCCCGGATCAATTGTTCGAGCGGTGGTATCCACGGGTGATCTTCGTAGGCACCATGGCGTGAGCCCGTGATGACCCATCCATCCGCCTGATGTGCGTCCTCAGGAAACTCGCCATCGACGACTGCATATGTCTGGAATTCGAAGCCGTTCCCGCCCAGCAATGCACGAAACATTCCATCATATTCCCCGAATTGATCATACAATTCGTCGGGTGGGTGGCCGGTTACAAGGATGCCGATTTTCATAGTTCACCAAATTTGATCAAATTTATTCTAACGGAGCAGAACGAGGCGGGCAAGAGGCTCATACGCTCTCAAGATAGCTAAGCCAGTGGCTTTCTGGGGCCCGCTCTGCGAAGCGCGCGATTTCCTGACGTTTTGTCATCGCCATGTTGC
Organism: Ruegeria sp. CL5; assembly: GCF_056536485.1. Taxonomy (NCBI): domain Bacteria; kingdom Pseudomonadati; phylum Pseudomonadota; class Alphaproteobacteria; order Rhodobacterales; family Roseobacteraceae; genus Ruegeria; species Ruegeria sp. CL5. Next base: position 614,052 of record NZ_JBQFPS010000001.1, on the reverse strand, counting down.
GGATCAGGTCAGCAGGGAAGATGCGCGCAACCAACGGGTCTGTCTCAAATGCGGAAATTGCCGAGGACCAGTCGGGAGCAAGCTGCGGAAGGTCTGCAACCTCATAAGCATTTCCGGATATCGGAGCAGGTGGCTGCAAGCCGTCCTCTATACCAAGCAGCGCGGCACCTAGCACGGCGGCCAGCATGAGATAGGGGTTGATGTCTCCCCCAGCGACGCGATGTTCGATCCGTCGGGCGGCAGGGGCTCCGCCCGGAATGCGCAGGGCGGCTGTGCGGTTCTCATAGGCCCAACTGGCACCAGTGGGGGCGTGCGCGCCGGGTACAAGCCGTGTGTAAGAGTTTCCGTGCGGCGCGAAGATCAGGGTTGAGCCGGACATCGCGGCCAGACATCCCGCAACTGCTGAGCGCAGCAATTCGGTGCCTTTGGGCCCACCGTCGTCAAAGATATTTTGGCCATCAGCGTCGATAACCGAGAAGTGCACATGCATCCCGTTGCCAGCATCCTCGGCGTAAGGCTTGGCCATGAAGGACGCAGTGAATCCGTGTTTTCGTGCAAGTCCTCGGGCCAACACCTTGAAAAGCCACGTATCATCCGCGCACCGAAGCGCGTCCTGATGGTTCAGGTTGATCTCGAACTGACCGACACCGCCTTCGGATATTGCGGTTTGAGCCGGGATACCCATCGCGGCGCAACCATCATAAAGATCGGTAAAGAACGCATCGAATGCATCCATCTCGGCCATGCATAAAATGGCATCATCGCTAAGGCGGCGGCCGGTGATCGGGTTGAGCGGGGGTGTTGGTTGCGTGCCCGACGAGTCCAGCAGAGTGAACTCAAGCTCAGTCGCCGCGACCACGGACCAGCCGCGCTGGGCATAGCGACCAAGCACTGCGGAGAGGGCGTGGCGCGGATCGCCAAAGAAGGGCGTATGCTCATCATCATACAGGCACATCGGCACGAGGGCACTGGGCGTGTCGAGCCATGGCATGGGCACTGGACCACGCTCTGTCGGATACAAAACGCCATCGGCATCACCGCTTTCGAAGACCAACGGGCTGCCTTCGATATCAGCGCCCCAGAGATCGACATTGAGCGCTGAGAATGGCATGCGAACAGCACCCTTATCCAGCTTGCTGGCATAGGAGGGCGGCACGCGTTTGCCGCGCATCTGTCCGTTCAGGTCACAGGCGGCGACGCGAAATGTGTGCAGGGCGCTCAGGTCCATTTAGGGCTCCGTGGATTTGTCACGAGAGGTTTAAATCAGGATTGGCGCGTTGTCACGAAATTTGATCAAATTACGATTCAACGCTTTTTGCGATGAGAACCGAAACTGTAAATCTTCCAGCTTGTACAGGGATCAAAACCGCTTTCTTCCGAGTTGTCCAACATTCAGGCACCTGATTGTGCCTGGCGCGGTGATCCCTATAGTCTCGGGTATGTTCATCTTTCTTACTATTGCGTTACTGGTCGCAGGCGGGATCGGCTATTACCTCTGGTCCAAAAAACAGGCCCGCGCGGCGCTGCTGGCGACCCATCTGACCTCGCATCAGGGTGAAATTATCGAACAACAGGTGCCCATCATCCGGCGGCTACCCGCCTCATTGCGCAGCCACCTGGATGGCAAAGTGAATCTGTTTCTGGATCAGGTCAGCTTTTACGGCTGCGACGGGCTGGAAGTGACCGAAGAGATGGAGCTGTCGATTGCGGCGCAGGCCTGTCTTCTCGTGATCAACAGCGATCTTTGGTATGACAATCTGACGACCATTCTGATCTATCCCAATGCGTTCAAGTCAAAGCAGCAGCGACGCTCGGGTTATGTAGTCTCGGAGAAAGAGATCGTACGAACCGGAGAAAGCTGGGATCGCGGGCCGGTCATTTTGTCATGGGCACACAGCCGGCAGGGCGCGCTGGATGATCGCGATGGGCAGAATGTGGTGCTACATGAATTTGCGCATCAGATTGATGATCTGTCCGGAGGTACGAATGGTGTGCCGATCCTGAGCGAAGGGCAGAGTTTTGCCGAATGGGAAAAGGTTTTCCTGACCGCCTATGACGCGCATGTCCACGCTGTTGAGAGCGGGCGGCACACGGTAATCGACCCCTATGGTGCGACGGGGCATGAAGAGTTCTTTGCGGTCTCGGTCGAAGTATTCTTCGAACGCCCCCGTGCGTTGAAGCACGAGGTGCCAGAAGTCTACGAGCAGCTTTCGAAACTGTTCCGACTCAATCCAGTGGACTGGGCTTAGCGGGCAAGGTTCAGGCGGAACCGCATCTTTGCTTTTCGCTCTGCTGGCAGGTGGCGGTTCAAGCGTTTGTTGATCATGCCAAACCCCCAAACGATCACCAGCGTCAACAGGATGAAATAGAATGCCAGAATCGGGTAGGGGATGAACGGGTTGAACGTCTTGTCCGCGAAATAGCTGGCGTAGTACAGCGCATCGCCCCTTTGCTGCCAGGCCGGGAAGGCCGAGAAGAAGACCAGCGTAGTTGCGTGGAACAGAAAGATCGCCTCGTTCGTATAGGCGGGCCATGCCAGCCGCAGCATGGTGGGCCAGACGATGCGGCGGAACCGGGACCAGCCCGACATGCCGTAGGCATCTGCCGCTTCGATGTCTCCCTTGGGGATCGAGCGTAGGGCGCCATAAAAGATCTCGCCCGAATAGGCGGCTGTGTTCAGGAACAGCACAATCAGGGCGCCCAGCCAAGCCGAGGTCAGAGCGTCGAACATCGGGTAAGTTTTCTTCAGCGACAAGAAGAAGAAATATGCAAAGAAGAACTGAATGAAGAGCGGCGACCCCCGGAACAGGAAGATGAACCACTCGGACGGTTTGCGCAGCCATTTGTTGGTGGATGCTTTTCCAACGGCTAGCGCAGTGGCCAAAAAGAACCCGGTCGCCAGCGCCATCGCGCCGAAATAGACGTTCCAGATCATACCCGAGCCGATCAGGGTAAACTGCTCACACAATGTGAAATCGGTCTTGGGCAGAAGGCGTTCACCGAAGCCAAGCGAACGGAGGCCATAATCCTGTATGGTCTGGATGCAGCTCATGCGGTGGTCTCCTTACGCAGAAGCTCGCCGCCTGATGTGGCCTGACCGTGGGACAGGCGACGCATCAGTTTTTCAAGCCCGAGTTCCGAGAAACGCGTCATGCCAAGGTAGAAGATCAGCAATCCAAGGAAGTACCACATGCGCCAATCGCCATGGGGGTACTGCGTGAATTTCGAAGTTTTTGTGCCGCCCAATTCGCGGGCCCAATAAACGATATCTTCGACCCCCAGCAGGAACAGCAGGGGGGTCGCCTTGATCAACACCATCCACAGGTTGGACAGACCGGGCAGGGCATAAACCCACATTTGAGGAACAAGGATTTTCCAGAATGTCTGGCGTCGGGTCATGCCGTAGGCTTCTGCCGTTTCCAGCTGCGCATGCGGCACGGCGCGCATGCCGCCGAACAAGACGTTGGCAGCGAAAGCGCCGAACACAATGGAAAATGTGATGACCGCGAGGAAAAAGCCGTAGGTTTCGTGCACCCATTCAGGGGCGCTGCCCAGTGGTAGTTTGGCGGCCTGACAGACGAGGAAATCGTTGCCCTGACGGATCGGATCGGTCCAGTCGGGGCAGAGAATCTTGTGTCTTACCCACTCAAAACCCTGATCCAGAGCGATCACGAAGAACATGAAAAAAGCAATATCGGGCACGCCGCGTACTATCGCGATATACCCTTTGCCCAACCAGCTAACCGGCGGGATATGTGAGCGCGCTGCCATGGCTCCGACAAAGCCAAAACCCAATGCAACCGGGGCGGTGACCGCCAGCAAGGCCAGCACCTTGAGGAATGAGGCGTAGAACGACCAGTGGACACCGTTGGTCAGGTAGCATGAGAACCAACGGAATGTACCCAGCGTATCGGGATCGGAGCAGTACGAGAAAATGGCGGGCCTCTTAGACTGGCAAGGGCGCTGCAGCGACGCGCCCAGCGTTCAGGGCGCGCCACTTGGATCATCAGATCAGAAGGTCGAGGACACTTCCCACTTGGTGATCAGCTCGTTCAGGCTGCCATCGTCCTTCATGGATTGGATCGCTGCGTTGAACTTTTCTTTCAGTTCACCGTCCGATTCACGGATGCCCATGCCGACGCCACCGCCTAGCGGTACGTCATCGGCAACAAATTTCAGCTCACCGTCTTCTTCGACGATCGGTGCGAGGAAGGATTTGTCAGCCAGCACAGCATCGGCTTCGCCGTTGCGGACGGCTGCGATGGTTTCTTCAGGGCTGGCGAATTCGACCAGAGTTGCACCGGATTCAGCAATGTAACCCGCCTGAATGGTCCCGGTCTGAGCCGCGACAACTCCACCTGCGACGTCAACGTCATCGGACAGCGCAACATAGGCAGACGGATCCGGTGGTGTATAGTTCTGGGTGAAGTCGATGACTTCGTCCCGCTCGTCGGTGATCGACATACCAGCGATGATCACGTCATAGTTGCCTGACACCAAGTTCGGAATGATCGAATCCCAGTCGTTCTTGACCCATTCGCATTCCAGATTCGCGCGCTTGCACAGCTCATCGCCCAGTTCACGTTCGAAACCGTCGATCTCGCCCGCGTCGTTGATGAAGTTCCAAGGCGCATAGGCGCCCTCGGTGCCCATGCGCACGGTATCGGCCATGGCGATACCGGCGGTCAGCGCCAGTGCTGCAGTGGTCAGAATCAGGTTTTTCATTGTTACTCCCCTTATTGGTTCTGTCCGTTGATTAAGCCGCCTGAGTGGCGGAGAGAAAGCCCTGAAGCCGTTCGGATTCAGGGGTGGTGAATAGATCTTCTGGCAGGCCCTCTTCTTCAATCAGGCCCTGATGCAGGAAGACGACGTGGCTCGAGATATCCGCAGCCATCTTCATGTCGTGGGTCACGATGATCATGGTGCGGCCTTCCGCAGCCAGATCCTTGATCACCTTGATCACTTCCTGTTCCAGTTCGGGATCGAGCGCCGAGGTCGGTTCATCGAACAGCAGCGCCTGCGGTTCCATGCACAGCCCCCGCGCTATGGCGGCGCGCTGTTGCTGTCCGCCCGATAGCTGTGCCGGATAAACATCGCATTTGTCGCCGATGCCGACCTTTTCCAGATACCTGCGAGCGCTGTCCTCAACCTCAGACCGATCTCGGCCCAGAACGGTGACGGGGGCCTCCATCACGTTTTGCAGGATGGTCATATGCGCCCACAGATTAAACTGCTGAAACACCATCGACAGATTGGTGCGGATGCGTAGCACCTGTTTGGGGTCGGCTGGACGACGGTGATTGTGGCTGCCGGTCCAGCGGACTGGTTCGCCTTTGAACAGAATCTCGCCTTCTTGGCTGTCTTCCAACAGGTTGCAGCAGCGTAATAGGGTGGATTTCCCCGAGCCTGAAGACCCGATCAGCGAGACAACGTCGCCGCGATGCGCGGTGATATCCACGCCCTTGAGCACCTCAAGTTGGCCAAAGCTTTTGTGAAGGTTCTTGATCTCGATGACGGGAGCGGCGTCTGTCACGGGCTGTCCAGATATGATTGGTGTTGGTGCGGTAATAGGGCTGAAAAATCGGGCTAATGCAATGCGCAAATAACAAGTTCACGCTGAGAAATAGCCAATTTGGCCAATGACGCTGTCAGAATTGTCAGTTGGTTGGGCGATTTGCGTGCCGTTAGGGCGAATAGACAGGTAAGCTTATGAGATTTGCAGTGACGGTTCTCAGGCTTTCGACACCACCATCATATGAACGATATCCAATGCCAACATTGCGGACTTTTCAGTCATTCAGTCGAAACGTGTGAAGGCAGAAGAATGGATCAAATCGTAAGATGGGCAATTTGCTCGAAGTCACAATGGGTGTTGCAAGAGCGATCCAAGCTGAACCTATTCGGGTACACGTAACCATCGAACTGAAGCTTGTCACACAAACCGCAAATAGTGGCCTCAGCAAAGCGATGAGCTTAAGCGACACTTTCAATCCAAATATTACTCGACCGGTGACCAATTCGTGTCTGGATCATAAGCAGAAATTTCAGATGCAATACTGAGTGTCTCTGGGCCAAAATCTGCCTCGTAGACTATGCCGTTTTCGCCCACCAGAAAGGAATGAATACCAGTTTCTCCGTAGTCTGCCGGTATTGCCAGCAAGGCATGTCCTGCAACAAAGTGATCCCCGACGAAATAGGGGTAGGCACCCCCTGGAGCGTTAGGGCCCTGCTCTTGCAGGATTGTGTAATAATAGCCAAGAAACGGTTCGGCTTCATAGTCAACCTGACCGTCACTCCACCCCGAAGCTGCGGCGCGGGCAAGCGCTGCACCGACAAAGCTGTCTTTTCCAGGCCAGAAGAGACCGTTCTGCTCTTCCGGATCGGAAATGATCGTCTGAGCGAATTCCATAACGCCATTCCCGTTATGGTCCACAAGACGGAAAGCTGCCTGCAGGTCAACATAGGCCTCAAGCAATTCGATCACTTCCAACTCATTCAAGCCTATTTCACGAGCTGAAAGTTCCTCGATCCCAGCCTCCAGGTCAAAGCGCCAACCGTCATCTTTACGCAGAATTGGGATAGGAAAAGGCCAACCGTCTTCACCTAGAAGAAGTACAACGCCATCGTCCTCAGGCCGGAAACGATACCCCTCGGCATACATGCCAAGCACTTCCTGCCTTCTTTCTTGATCTTCCGTCGGATCACCCGTTCCAACCAGATCCTCGGCTTCAGGCCCGAAAATTTCGATCAGCTTGCTCTGATCATTAGCCTTCAACGCATCAACAAAAGCATCCAGTGCGGTTTGCGGCGTATCAAATCTGGCTCCTTCAGAGAGGGCCGGGCTTGTGGTCGCGGCAAGCAACAAAATTGAAAATACTGAGCTACGCACTTTACCGTCTCCGCTTGCCTTTAGCGGCGTGTCCACGCTTGGACGCGCTTTGAGTTCTGCTGCCGGACGCCTTTTTCTTCATCGCTTGCCCTTTTGATGCCGCGGGCTTGCGCTGCGTCGATGCGGCTTTCTTCGCTTGCGGCTTCTTGGCGGTCTGCGGTCTTTGTGCGACTGGCTTTTTCGCTGAATCGGGACGTTTGGTGCGATCAATGGCTTGTTGCTTTGCGGCAGCCTTGTCCCGATCAGCGTTGTTCCGGTTCGCCAAGGCACCGCCTGCTACAGCCCCTGCACCCGCACCGACTGCGGCTGCAGCCGCCCCGCGGTCCCGGCTAATATCTGCAGCACCGGATTCTCGGCTCAACTTTGCACGCAGCTCATCCGTGCGACCGTCAGGACGGTTAACCGGCAAGTCGCTACGGCCACCTTCGGGTCTTTTGTGGTCCGCTATTTTGTTTCGGGCCTCCTGTTGCCGGTCAGGATCGGGGTTCCATCCGATATCCGTTCGGTCACCTAAATCTATATCATTGCCGATATTGACGTTGCCATCCACGTCTATGTCGATGTCTGGATTTCTATAAATCGGACCGCCGCCCCAGCCACCGCAATTTCGGCACCCCCAGTAGTCGTTCCAATCATCGTCGTCGTCGAAAATTTCGTCGATCAGGGCAACAGCGCCAAAAGTCAGTAGTGCTGCGCCCACAACATCCCCGGTTGACGGGCCAGTATAAATCGTCTCGGGATTGTATTGTGGAACGTATACCGTCTCGGGTTCTGTCGGTGTAATTACTACGTTGTCATCCTCAGACACTTCGACAGTTTGCTCGGGCCCTGAAACAAGAGCGCCGCTGTCAATTGCCTGATCCCGCATGACCTGCACCGCATCCATCACATCGTCGGACTGGGCCAACATGGCAGTGCCAACTGTCTCGGTCCAGTCGATATGGGTGGCCATCTGACCAACAACTTGGGGGAACGCCGTTGCCAACACACTGACAGAAGGATCCCATCCCATTGCATCGATTTCCGGTTCTAGTTCAACAGGGTCGCGGTCGGCGTTATCGAGCAAATACCGTTCAGCCTTAACAATTTCCAATGGCTGGGTTGCCGCGACAAATATCTGTATGAGTAACGTGTCGGGATAAAGAGCAACCGGGGCGACCAATGTCTGCAACTCAGCGTCAGTTAGCAGACTGGACGAGGTCGCCGAGGTATCATCTTTTGCCGCTACATCTTCGGACGACTCTTGCGTTAACGCTGAAGTAGATACGCAAATACCGAATGCAATTAATAGAAACCTAAACATATTGCGATCCTTCGATTTCTTGAAGGATCACCTAAGACTGCGATTCTGGCAACCGATCAGTCAATAAACGGTTGTGGGATAATAATCGACACCCGATCAAGTTTAAGCGATTGTCCGCTTCGGGCTCGAAGCCGACATCAACCTTTCTCAGCTCAGGTAAAATTATCCAGCAGCTTCGTAGTTGGGCTTTTCGCTTGGCCGTGCTGCAATTGGCTCAGGCCTTGGCTGCTTTTTGCCGTGCCAGTGCCGAATCCACGTCGCTGACACCCAACAGGCTTACGACGAGACGCAGCAGCGAATCCTCTTCTCCGCTGCGGTGTCCATCTGCCAATGCAACCGACCACATAGCCTGCACCACGGCTAGGCGATCATCATAGGCAATGGCCTCTTTGATGGCGCGGGTAAAGCGGACGGTGTCGGGGGCTTCGGCCTCAAGATCTTCAGCACGGGCGCGCAAGGCGGCGGCTTCGAACGGGGACAGGCCAAAACGTTCAGCCGAGATGCGGTCGATCCGGGCCATTTCGGTATCGGCATAGTCATTATCGGATCGTGCAATGCGCACCAACAAGGAGGTGAGGGCCAGACGGGCGTCATCTTCGACAAGCGGGTCGGGCTGCGGCTGCGTGAGCCGGGACAGGAAATCACTGAACATGGTCAAACATATAGAGGCTGCTCAAGTCGCTTCCAAGCGGCTTTGTATCCGTTCGCGTGCGGCCTTACTGTCGTTGAAGCTGAGACCCATGGCAATGCGGGCTTCTTCGACGATCTTGACTTCTCCTTCATCCGTATTGCCGTCGGCTAGCACCACCTCCCAAAGCGCGTCCAGAGCGGCCAGACGTTCGTTCAGATTGGTGGTTTCGCGGATCAGCTTGCCGAACGTGTCGGTTTCGGGGGCGGCTGCGTGCAGCTTCTCACAAGTGGCGCGGACCTTGGCGGCCTCAATCGCGTTGTGCTGGTAGAGACGCGCAAGGATGCGGTCGATCAGGCTGATCTCTTCCAGCTTATAGTCGCGATCGGCCTGTGCCACGCGCACCAGCAGCGCCCCCAAAGCCAGTTCGGCATCAGGATCGGGCAACTTGTCATGTTGCGGAGGCCGGAAGGCCTGGAAGAATTTTTTCAACATGAGGTCAAGATATTCCGTAATTCGAGGCGCGCCAAGCGGTGCTAGCCCTCATAGCCCTGAATAATAACAAGATCGGCGGTTGATACCGGATCACGAAGGGCTTTGGCGGCCTGATATCCTGCACTTTCATAACAGGCCAGGGCCTGTTCATAGCTGGGAAACTCGATCACGACTGTACGGGCGCGGGCTTTGCCCTCGACCTCGGTTCTTTCACCGCCACGCACCAGAAATTTGCCGCCATATTCGGCAAAAGGGGCCGCGTTGGCAGCGACATACGATTTGTAGGTTTCGATGTCGTCTACATCGACATGGGCGACCCAATAACCTCTGGCCACGGCAATTCCTCCGCTGGTATCTGATGCAAGGTGCGGAGGAACCGCATAAAATGCAATCCCTTAAAAGTGGATCAACCGCCTGTTTGCAGCGCCTCGCGGGCTTTGTCCTGCAGCCAAGCGATCATTTGCCGATAAGGCACCGGGCCATAGCTGATCCGGGCTACACCGAGTTTTGCAAGCGTTGGCGTATCCGGCGTGCCGGGCAGGGCGATGATGTTGACGGGCAGGTCGGTGGCCTCGCAAAGCTGGCCAATCATCGCTTCGTCTTTCAGGCCCGGTGCAAAGAAGCCGCTGGCCCCAGCATCGGCATAGGCTTTGGCGCGGGCCATGGCATCATCCAGCATCGCCTGGTCATGCGTTTCCGGAGCCGCCTTGAGGAAAATATCGGTGCGGGCGTTGATGAAAGCAGGCACACCCGCAACATCGCAAGATTCGCGCATGGCGGCGACACGCGCGGCTTGGGTTTCAATGTCGTAAAGTTCTTTAGTACCAACAATTTGGTCTTCGAAGTTGAAGCCGATTACGCCGGTTTCTAGCGCGCGTTTGACATTGGTCGATATGCCGAAAGTATCTTCGGCATAGGCGCCTTCAAGATCCATCGTAACCGGGATATCGACCGCCTCAACAATGCGGCGGGCGTTGTCCAGCGCCGCATCAAAGGGAATGTTCTGCCCATCCGAAAACCCCTGTGCCATCGCGACCGGAGCGCTGCCGGTCGCGAGTGCCTTGGCCCCCGCATCGCGCACAGCGGCGGCGCTGCCGGGGTCCCAGATATTGTAAAGGATGACCGGATCGCCCTTCTTATGCAGGGCGGCAAAGGTTTCTGCTTGGGTAATCTGATCGGTCATGGCCGGTCTCCTGTCGCTGCTATGGCGGCAGTTAACCGTGTAACTGGTCGGCGCGTAAAGATATTTCGCGCCGAGGGGTACAAATCTGTTATCGGCCCGTGATCAGACCAGACGCGAGGTGTCTTTCGCGGCGCGCACGAACTCGCGGAACAGCGGGTGCGGGTCGAAGGGTTTGGATTTCAGTTCCGGGTGGTACTGAACGCCGATGAACCATGGATGGTCCGACCATTCGACGATTTCCGGCAGGCGACCATCCGGGGACATGCCCGAGAAATTCAGGCCTGCCTTTTCCAGTTTGTCGCGATACTTGATGTCGACCTCGTAGCGGTGACGGTGGCGTTCCTCAATCTGGGTGCCGCCATAGACTTCCGCAACCTTCGAGCCTTCGGCCAGAACCGCGTTATACGCGCCCAGACGCATGGTGCCGCCCTTGTCGTCGCCGACTTTACGTTCGACCTTGTGGTTGCCCTGCACCCATTCCTTCAGGTGGTAAACAACGGGTTCGAAACGCTTTTTCCCGGCCTCATGGTCGAATTCTTCCGAACCCGCCTCGGTGATTCCCGCCGCGTTGCGTGCGGCTTCGATCACGGCCATCTGCATGCCCAGACAGATGCCCAGATAGGGCACCTTGTGCTCGCGCGCGTATTGAGCGGCTTTGATCTTGCCTTCGGTGCCGCGTTCGCCGAATCCGCCGGGGACGAGGATTGCGTGGAAGCCTTCCAGATGCGGGGCGGCGTCTTCGGTATCGAACACCTCGGCATCGACCCATTCGACCTTGACCTTGACCCGGTTGGCCATGCCGCCATGGGTCAGGGCCTCGGCAATCGACTTATAGGCATCTTCCAACTGGGTGTATTTTCCGACGATGGCGACCTTCACTTCGCCTTCGGCGTTGTGGATACGGTCGCTGACGTCTTCCCATTTGGCCAGATCGGGCTTGGGGGCCGGGCTGATCTGGAACGCGTCCAGAACCGCCTGATCCAGCCCCTCGCGGTGATAGGCCAGCGGGGCGTCGTAGATGGTGGACAGATCCTGTGCTGCGATCACGCTGTCGGGGCGGACGTTGCAGAACAGAGCCAGCTTTTCGCGCTCTTTCTTTGGGATTGGGCCTTCCGAGCGACACACCAGAATATCGGGGGCCAAACCGATCGAGCGCAGCTCTTTCACCGAGTGCTGAGTCGGTTTGGTTTTCAACTCGCCCGACGCCTTGATGTAGGGCAGCAGCGTCAGGTGCATGAACAGGCACTGTCCGCGCGGCTTGTCCTGACTGAACTGACGAATGGCTTCAAAGAAGGGCAGACCTTCAATGTCGCCCACAGTGCCGCCGATCTCACAGAGCATGAAATCGACCTCATCCTCGCCAATGGCGATGAAATCCTTGATCTCATTGGTGACGTGCGGGATCACCTGAATGGTTTTGCCGAGGTAATCGCCACGGCGTTCCTTTTCCAACACATTGGAATAAATCCGGCCCGAGCTGACCGAGTCGGTTTTGCGTGCGGCCACGCCGGTGAATCGTTCATAGTGGCCAAGGTCCAGATCGGTCTCGGCCCCGTCATCGGTCACGAACACTTCGCCATGTTCGAACGGCGACATGGTGCCCGGATCAACGTTCAGGTAGGGGTCCAGCTTGCGCAGACGCACCGAATACCCTCGGGCCTGCAACAGCGCGCCCAGAGCCGCCGAAGCCAGTCCTTTGCCCAAGGATGAAACCACACCACCAGTGATGAATATAAAACGCGCCATGTTTTTTCGGCTGCTCCCGTGAGACGTCATTATCAGCTGCCCGGCGGTTCAAAAAAACCGCTGCATCACGGGACTTCACATATAAAGGATTCGCGCACATAGCGCAAGAGAACCGCAAGATGCTGTTGCAGTTCCCTTATGAATTTCTAGGTTTTGTGGCTTAGTCGGCAGCCTGCGGGATCAACGGAGCGTTGTCGCCTTGCGCCGGAGGCAGCAATTCATCCGCCGATGGAACCGCCGGAGTGCTTTCCTCAGTCGCTGCAGGGGCCGGTACACCCAGACGGTCGATCACCGAGCTGCCCGAAGATTTCTGAGCCGCAAGAATCGTCAGCGTGATCGAAGTCACGATGAAACACGCAGCCAGAATCCAGGTCAGCTTGCCCAAAGCAGTCGCCGCCGCGCGGCCGGTCATGGCGCCGCCGCCACCGCCACCCATACCAAGGCCGCCGCCTTCGGAACGTTGCATCAGCACAACGACAATCAGGCCCAATGCCAGAAGAAGGTGGATGATGAGAACGACGTTTTCCATGGTGGTCCTGTACAGCGTGGCGTGTATCGCGTGGTACTTATGCAAGTTTGCCAGCGGGGGCAAGTCACGAGTTGGCATCACGAGCAGTGATGTTTCATATCACACCAAAGAGACTGGACAGGGTGCGGTTCTGTCGCGCAGGCTGCGCCCCATGCCACATGATGATCACGACCACCCGCACGCCCTGTTGCCCCCTGAACCCGCGCTTCGCGTCAAAGCGCTTGAAACGATTCTGACTCGCAAGGGGCTGATCGATCCGGCCGCTTTGGATGAAATCATTGATACTTATCAAAACAAGATCGGTCCTCAGAACGGCGCGCGTGTTGTTGCCAAAGCCTGGAGCGATCCTGCTTTCAAAGCCGCGCTGCTGGAAGACGCCACTTCGGTCGTGGCCGATCTGGGGTATTACGGGCGGCAGGGTGAGCATATGGTTGTGGTGGAAAACACGCCCGAGCAGCACAACATGGTCGTGTGCACTCTGTGCAGCTGTTACCCGTGGCCGCTGCTGGGTATCCCCCCCGGCTGGTACAAATCCGATGCCTACCGCGCCCGCGCCGTACGCGAACCACGCAAGGTTCTGGCCGAATTTGGCGTGACGCTGCCCGAAGATACATCCGTACGGGTGTGGGATTCGACCGCTGAGATTCGCTATCTTGTCCTGCCGATGCGACCGGAGGGGAGCGAGGGGCTGAGCGAGGAAGAACTCGCCGCGCTGGTAACCCGCGACAGTATGATCGGCACCGGGCTGCCCAAGGTGCCTTCATGACGCGGGTTCATGACATGGGAGGGCGTTTTGGCGATGGCGCGGTTGTGCCGGAGGCTGAGGACGCTCCGATCTTTGCGGAAGACTGGCACGGTCGGGCGCTGGCGGTAACACTCGCTGCGGGATTTCTGGGGCAATGGAATATCGACGTCTCACGCCACGCGCGTGAAAAACTGTCTCCGAAAGACTACGCGCGATTTTCTTACTATGAGAAGTGGATATCCGGTCTAGCCGATCTTTTGGTCGATAAGGGTGTCCTGACGCTTGAAGATTTGCGCGGTGTGGACCGAGATGGTGCCCATCCATTGGCAGAGCGCACCCTGAAGGCTGAGGCAGTTGTGGACGCTTTGGCCAAAGGTGGACCCGCGGATCGCCCGTCGAACGTCGAAGTTCAGTTTGAAACCGGGCAAGCCGTCCGAACTCTGGGCCAGAGCGCAAATCGCCTGGTTGAGGGCGGTCACACCCGACTTCCGGCCTATGCCTCGGGCGCAAAGGGTCGCATTCTCAGATTGCATGGCACCCATGTGCTGCCGGATTCCAACGCCCATGGATTGGGTGAGGCCCCTGAGCCGCTTTACGCCGTCGCGTTTCCCGCCTCGGAGCTTTGGGCAAATCCTGAGCATCCGGCGGATGAGGTCGTATTGGACCTGTGGCAATCTTATCTGGGGCCCGCATGAGCGATTGTATCACCCAATCGGCCCCGGAGCCGATTTTCGCCGAGCCCTGGCACGCGCAGGTTTTTGCAGTCACCGTAGCTTTGAACGAAACGGGCCGGTTTGATTGGTCGGACTGGGCAGAGCGGTTTTCCATTACTTTGAAACGGAACGGTCTCAAAAAAGAACTGGATGGTGGTGACGATTACTTTCACGCTTGGTTGGAGACCTTGGAGGCGCTGCTGGCTGAGCAGGGAGAAGCACCCACTGATGATGTCCAGGATCTTCGCAATGCATGGGAAGAGGCCTATCTGACAACACCCCATGGTCACCCCGTACACTTGCGCTAAAAGCAGAAGGGGCGCTGCCCCCGCCGCCCGTCCGGGCGACTCCCCCGGGATATTTAAAGCCAGATGAAGCAGGGCTTCCGCTCTTCATCTGGCCATATCTACCTCCGCCGAAAGCATCGCGCGCAGCGTGATTTGCATCTGCGGCGAAATATCGGTTTCCCTGCCGTCTGTGCCCCGCTATATGAGCCGGGTTTGAATATTCAGCGCAAAAGGACCGGATATGGCCAATGTGGTTGTTGTCGGCGCCCAGTGGGGTGACGAAGGAAAAGGCAAGATTGTCGACTGGCTCAGCGAGCGTGCAGACGTGATCGCGCGTTTTCAGGGTGGACATAATGCCGGGCACACACTGGTCATTGAGGGCGAGGTATACAAACTGCACGCGCTGCCTTCGGGCGTGGTGCGCGGCGGCAAGCTGAGTGTGATCGGCAATGGTGTTGTTCTTGATCCGTGGCACCTGATCAAAGAGATCGGAACAATCCGTGCACAAGGCGTCGATATCACGCCAGAGACGTTGATGATCGCCGAAAACACCCCACTGATCCTGCCGTTCCATGGCGAGTTAGATCGTGCGCGCGAGAGCCAGAATTCAGTCGCCAAGATCGGGACAACCGGTCGCGGGATCGGTCCGTGTTATGAAGACAAGGTCGGGCGTCGCGTAATTCGGGTGGCTGACCTGGCCGATGACGCAACGCTGGCGCTCCGGGTGGATCGGGCGCTGGTCCATCACAACGCGCTGCGCAATGGTTTGGGGCTTGATCCGATTGATCGGGACGCGTTGATCGCGCAGCTGAAAGAGATCGCGCCGCAGATTTTGCCTTTCGCAGCACCGGTGTGGAAGGTGCTGAATGAGAAGCGCAAGGCTGGCAAGCGTATCCTGTTCGAAGGCGCGCAGGGCGCGTTGCTGGATATTGATTTCGGGACCTATCCGTTTGTGACATCGTCAAATGTGATTGCAGGCCAGGCCTCAACGGGCGTCGGAATCGGACCGGGCTCGATCGACTTCGTTCTGGGCATCGTCAAGGCTTACACGACCCGCGTGGGTGAGGGGCCTTTCCCGACTGAGTTGGATGATGCAGATGGCCAGCGTCTGGGCGAACGGGGACATGAATTCGGAACGACGACGGGTCGCAAGCGACGCTGCGGGTGGTTCGACGCCTGTCTGGTACGCCAAACCTGCGCGACCAGCGGTGTGAACGGCATTTCGCTGACCAAATTGGATGTTTTGGATGGGTTCGAGACACTGAAAATCTGCGTTGGATACGAGCTGGATGGCAAACGTCTGGACTATCTGCCGACAGCCGCCGACCAACAGGCGCGATGCACTCCTATCTACGAAGAGATGCCGGGGTGGAGCGAATCAACCGAAGGTGCACGTAGCTGGGCTGATCTGCCAGCCAACGCAATCAAATATGTGCGCCGGGTCGAGGAACTGATCGATTGCCCGGTTGCCCTATTGTCCACCAGCCCGGAGCGGGAGGATACCATTCTGGTTACCGACCCGTTTGCAGACTGATGAGCGGTAGCGACAAGGCTGGCCTTAGCTACAAAGCACGGCGGCGCTGGTCTCTGGTACTGCTGCTGGTCGGGTTGCCAGTCTATATCGTTGCGGTTGTGACTATCGTGAACTGGCTTGACCGCCCGCCAATCTGGCTGGAGCTTTTGGTCTATGTCGCGTTAGGCATTCTATGGGCATTACCCTTCAAGTTTGTCTTTCGTGGTGTGGGTAAAGAAGACCCAGATCAGGATCAAAACTAGACTTTCCGACTGCCGTTGCGTCATTCGCGAGGCACGCTGACTGCAGCTTAAATGCGTTGCAGGTAAGGGCGGTTAGGGTATGAACAAAGGGCTTTTCGCGGCGTTCGCCGTGTCTTGTGCCGCATATGGCGCTCAGGCTGGAGACTGGAACTACACGGTTGCACCCTATGTTTGGGGACCAGAATTCAGGACCTCCCTTGATATGGGGCCGAACCCGCCGGTGAACGGGGACACCTCGATCTTCAATATTCTAAAGGGGGCCTTTCTGATTGCAGGCGAGGCCCGAAATGGCCGATGGTCCATTGGAGGCGAGTTCAATTACCTGAACCTTGGAGACGATGTTTCCATCGGACCATTTGACAACGCCGCTAGTTGGGAGCTTGAGGGCACCATGACCTCGCTGGGAGCCGGTTTCGCGGTTTATGAAGATGAACAGTCGCGGCTGGAAGCGATTGCCGGGCTGCGCCATTGGGATCTTGATGTCTTAACCACGGTGCTGGATCGCACATTCAGCACGCTGACCCATTGGTTGGAGCGCGCTACAGTTGTGCTCTGAACGATCGATGGAGTGTCACCGCGATGGGAAACATTGGCGGCTTTGGTTATTGTTCAGAGTTACGGTGAGATGCGCTGGTACAAGCCAGCTAGAAAAGGCGACCTAGCATCAGCGTCGCCGGTGGGTACCGCCATCTGGATGTTGAGTTTCAAGATGGACGTGAATTGAACGATCTGATCCTGACCGGCCCCTACGTGGCGTTGGCCTTTTTATTCTAATCTGGTTGGTCGCGTCGAAGCCGCGCTATTAAAAGAATTAGGGCCAGAGTATCCTCTGGCCCTACTACGACTCGAGGGGGGTAATGCATACGCTGGGAACTAGCCCGCGGCGCGTTCGTCGTCATTGGGGCGGAAGCCGATTTCGGTTGAGGCGGCGAATCGACCACCTCCGGCTTTCTCGATCTTTCCATCGCGAAGCAACTGACCGAAGGAGCGCAAGCTTTCTTCGCGATTAAACGCATCTTGCTTAAGCGAGCGGACCTTGTTCATAAGTTGCGGGCGCGAGAACTGCTCTTGACCTTCGATAAAGGACAGATAGGCAGCTGCAGCTTCAAGCAGATCAGGCAGCGACTGGGCGCCCTGTTCCTGTGCGAAAGTGGCAAATCCGCCTTCTTCTTCACCCGTGTCTTCATCAGTTGAAGTGATCCGGCGCGGCGTAACAGGGCCAGTATCGGCGTTCTCGGTATCGATGCGCTGTTCGGCAACCAGCTTCAAGGGGGCAGCCGATTCTGGGGTCGGGCGCTGGCTGGTGACTTCAACCGCGGGACGACGTGGATTGACGACTGAGGCCAGATCGCCGCGAAAATCATCTTCGGGTGTCTTTGTCTTGTCGCCTACGGCTTCGCGTTCGGCCTCGGTTGCAGCGACCGCAGCGCGCAAGTGCGAGTAGGTTTCACGCTGATCGCTAGTAGCGGGATCGTCCAGCTGAACATCTGCTTCGTCCATTAGGCGCGAGACGTCTTCATCTGGTCCGGATATACTGGGCACGTCGGCTTCAGCAATTGCTTCGAGTTCGGATTCAACAAGCGCGATCTCATCCAACAAAAGCGCTTCTTCCTCGACCGAGATGATGCCGTGCTCGATTCCGGTCAATGCCTCAGAGGCAACGCTGCTGGCTTCATCGCCTAGAATGTTTGATGGGTTTTCTTCCCCGACTTCAGGCGCCTCATCATCCAGATCAGAAAACAGAACGTCGTTTTCCGTTACATCAGCTGTGGCAGGTTCCGACGCTTCGATTTCTTCAGCTTCATCCGCCGATTCCGCGGTAGCGACCAATGCACTTAGATCGTCGGAGGTCTCCTCAACCGTTTCATCTGAGGTCTCTTCAACCAATTCATCTGAGCTTTCTGGTTCCGTAACATGAGCCGCCTCGTCGGCCTGTGCTTCGGCTAACTCTTCGACATGTTCCGGTTCGGCAGTCAGCTCGGGCTCGGGCGCAGGGAAGGTATCTTCTTCTGTTTCCTGCAAGTCGGCGGGATCCAATGCGCCTGCTTCAAAGGCGGCAGAGATGGCATCAACCTTTGGCTTCACAGGCTGAAGATAGCTGGAGTCTTCGTCCTCTGAATAGCCGGGGGAGACTTCTTCGGAATGCGAAACCACAGCCCGGATGCGCTGGAGTTTGGCCGCAATACTGTCCGCCGCTGGGCTGTCCACTGCAGCAGCGGATTGTGCCGCGACGGGCGCAGGGGCGGGGGGAACGGCATCGGTGGTCTGAACAGGTGCAGGCTCAGGCGTGCTCGCGACTGCAGCGGGGGTCGGTACTGCAGGGGCGTCGGTCTCGGTCGCGCGTAGCAGCAGACCGCTGTCGTTCTGACTGGCTTCTACCTTTCGTGCGACATCGCGCTGGGCGATGCGGGTCAGCATCTCGGCATCGGGCTGAGGGGGCTCAGAACCAAAATAGCGGTCGTCCGCCGCGAGATCCCGGAAATACTCGGCTATGGCTTTCATCGTTTCAAATGAATCGTCGAAACCTTCGAGCGTGCATGAAAAGGTTCCGTAGGAAACGGTAAGTACCTTGTTGTTCTGTACCATCAGACGCATGTCCTTTACAAACTACCAGGCCGATCGCCAGACACAGCAGCAGCAATCGACTCGAAACTCTAGTCATGAAGCTACCATTTTGTGGTTTCATTATGTCCAAAACCGGGAATTATGGTCAATCTTGTGGAATCTGGGGTGATTGTTCAGGCTGAAATGCCAATCGGTCTGTTTGGCGGGGGGGAAATCACGTCTGAAGATGTGAGTCTGGTCCTGAATCGCGTCAAAAGCACTGTTGCAGCGGATGGGGGCGCTGCCGCGTTGATTGATTCGGGCCGAATACCGGATGCGGTGATCGGCGATTTCGATTCGCTTTCATCCAGTCTTCGCGCGCAGATACCGGCTGATCGGCTGTATCCAATATCCGAACAGAACAGCACCGATTTCGACAAAGCCCTTCGAAATGTCAGTGCCCCGGTTGTCCTGGCAGCGGGATTTATGGGCGCTCGGGTTGATCATCAGTTGGTCGCGTTCAATACACTCGTTCGCTTGCAGGACCGGCCCTGTATCCTGTTAGGGGCACGCGAGGTAGTGTTTCACGCGCCTCCCCAGATCCGGCTGGAATTGACGGCTGGAGATACCGTTTCTCTGTTCCCTTTGCGACGGGTGACCGGGCGCAGCGATGGGCTTGAATGGCCGATCAACGATCTGGTGCTTGAACCGGACGGGCGGGTCGGAACCTCGAACCGGGCACTGGGCGTACTCGCACTTGAGGTGGATGCGCCGGGTCTGCTTGCGATCCTGCCGCGCACCGCGTTGGATCAGGTCATGCAGGCGTTTCTGTCGGGCCAGACCGGGCATTGGCCCGCTCGTGCAGGATGACATAAAGCCCGGCAGCGATAGTGATGCCGATGCCAAGCGCGGCAAGGCCGTTGGGCAGGTCGTGGAAAATCAACCAGCCAATCAGGGTGGCGACGGGAATTTCAAGATATTGCATCGGGGCGAGGGTCGCGGACGGTGCATAGCGCAGCGACCACGTCATCAGAAGATGTGCCACAGTGCCCAGCACGCCGATGCCCAGCAGCAGCCAAAGCGTTTCACCCTTGGGCATCGTCAATGACATGGCGGGCAGGTCAGCCTGAGAGCCCACATAGACGATCGGCAACAAGAGAGCTGTCGCCATAGCCCCCGAAACCGCTTGCAGCGCAACCGGGTCTGTTTCTTTGGCAATCTGGCGTGTGACCAGCATGAACAGGGCAAAGACCACGGCGACGATCAAAGGCAGTAACGCAGGAGCGCCAACCTGCGCAAAGCTAGGTTGGATGACGAGCAAAGTGCCGATGAAACCCACGACACAGGCAATCAGGCGGCGCGGGCCGACTTGTTCGCCAAGAACGTACTTGCCCAGCAGCAGCATGATAAACGGCATCACAAAAGCAATGGCGACAGTATCGGCCAGCGGCATATATTGCAGCGCGGTAAACATCGCCGCGATCCCAACAATGTGCAGCAGCGTACGGACCATCGTCAGACGCAGGACCATTGGTGTCATCCGCCACGGCTTGCCGGTCACAGCGATGAGCGGGATCAGGATCATCGCTTGCACGCCGAACCGCACCAGAACCAACAAACCCAGAGCAATGGTTTCGCCCAACAGCTTCGCCATCCCGTCACCAAGCGGAGCGAGCACGCAAAAGCCGAGCATCAATACGATGCCAAAAACGGGACGATCCTGAGTCATGTGCGCGACGCTAGCGTTTTCGCGGCAGAGGGGGAAGCTCTGATCTCAGGTATCGGATAGGGGTTGGACTTTGGTGTAATCTGGGCCGATGCAGGTGGGCAGGCCGTCATGGAGTTGAAGCCAGCTAAGCTTTTCCTCGTGCGCGACATGCAAGGTCGGGGTCAGCGCCTCGGGGTTTTCTAGCGTCGCAACATAGAGGTGCATCACATCCGACATCACGGTAGACCGAAAGGATATAGGCGTACCGCAACTGGGGCAAAAACTGCGCTCGACCCCGGGAGAAGAGTTAAACCTTTTCGGCTGTTCACCAGTCCAGCGCCAATTGCCGTCGCGCGCCCCGAAATAGGTGGTCATCGGGGCCGCGCATTGGCGACGGCAGCTATCGCAATGGCAGGTGACACAGGACAGAACCGGAGGGTCAACCTCGTATCCGATCTTGCCGCATAGGCAATGTCCACGCATGTCACCCGCTCTTTCTCGCTGTCAGATCAGCAGTTCGGCACGTTGACGGCCAGCCCGCCCAATGAGGTTTCCTTGTACTTCGCGTGCATATCCTCGCCGGTCTGGCGCATAGTTTCAATGGCTGCGTCCAGGGGCATGAAGTGCTTACCGTCACCGCGCAGGGCGAGTGACGCTGCCGAAACGGCCTTGATCGCGCCAAGGCCATTGCGTTCGATACAAGGCACCTGCACCAAGCCCGCGACCGGGTCGCATGTCATGCCGAGGTGATGTTCGAGCGCGATCTCGGCGGCGTTTTCCACCTGCTCGGGCGTACCACCCATCACAGCGCACATGCCGGCGGCAGCCATGGCCGAGGCACTTCCGACCTCTGCCTGACAGCCCGCCTCGGCGCCCGAGATCGAGGCGTTGAACTTGACCAGACCGCCGATGGCGGCCGCGGTGAGCAGGAAATCCTCGACATGGCTTTCGGACGCGCCGGGGACATGATCGAGGTAATAACGCAAGACTGAAGGCAGCACGCCTGCCGCGCCGTTGGTAGGTGCGGTGACGACTTGCCCACCGGCGGCGTTTTCTTCGTTCACGGCCATCGCATAGACGCTCATCCAGTCGTTTATCGTATGCGGCGCGTTCAGGTTCATGCCGCGTTCGGCCAGCAGGGCATCGTGGATCCCCTTGGCGCGGCGACGCACACTAAGTCCACCGGGCAGGATGCCATCGGTTTTCAAGCCGCGCTCGATACAGTCATTCATGACCTGCCAAAGACGTGCCGTGCCTTTGGCAAAGCTATCCGCGCAACCGCGCGCGATTTCATTTTCGCGCTTCATCTGAGCGATGCTTTTGCCGTTGTCCTTGGCCATCTGCAGCATTTCCGCCGCGGATTTGAACGGGAAGGGCACAGGCGCACCTTCGTCGGTTGCCTTGCCTTCAGCCAGTTCTTCTTCGGTCAGGACAAAGCCGCCACCAATGGAATAATAGACCTGACGCAATATGACATCGCCTTGTGCGTCGGTGGCCATCAGGATCATGCCGTTGGCGTGGCCGGGCAGATTGTTGTCGTAGTCAAATATCAGATCGGCCTTAGGATCGAAGCTTAGCGTAGGCAACCCTTCTGGGGTTACCGTATGCGTATCGGAAATCTGCGTCAGCGCGGCCTCGGCCTTATCGTTGTCATACGTGTCGGGCACGAACCCGGCGAGACCAAGGATCGTAGCGCGGTCAGTCGCGTGGCCGACGCCGGTGAAAGCAAGCGATCCATGCAATGAGCCGCGCAAACCCGCAAATTCAAACGGTGATGCACGCATCAGATCAAGAAACCGTGCGGCGGCGACCATAGGGCCCATGGTGTGTGACGATGATGGGCCAATGCCCACTTTGAACATATCGAAAACTGAGAGAAACATGTCAGGTAGCTGAGCCTTCTGGAGGGGTGGCGTAGGTTGGAGATGTGAACGGCGTCGCCCCCAAACCCTCGGCGGCGATGACCGATCGGGTTGCCGGGCGAAATTCGAGTTGATGCAGTATCTTTTGCAAATAGGGTGTGTCGGCCAGCTGATACCAACTGCGGTCAGCCTTGGCGGGATAAAGCGCCATCCAGCGCATCATGCAGGCGACATAGACGGTCAGGGCCGAGGGCACCTGCGTGTTGAACCAATCGGGCGCGCCTTGGGCCAAATCATCCAGCCGCTTCAGATGCTGGCGCAATCTGGGGCGAATACTGGCACGCAACGCTTCAGCCTGTGCTGCGTCGATGTATTTCTCAGCGTAGAACAGGATGCGCAGATCGGCATGCAATGTGTTTGAAGCAAAGAACAGCCATTTCAGAAACGCCGCCCGATCGGCGCTTTCGGGCGCGGGGGCCATCTGTCGGTGCGTGTCGGCCAGCCACAACAGGATTGCGGCAGTCTCGAAAATTGGTCCTTGTGGTGTTTCCAATACGGGAATCAGCCCATTGGGATTCAGTGCACGATAAGCGGCACTGTCTTGTGCGTTACGTGTGCGATCGACCAGCGCCGTCTCATACGTCAAGCCCATCTCTTCCAAAGCCAATCGGATTATCAGCGAGGCATTGTCGGGGGCATAGTGAAGGCGATAAGTCGATTCCATGACGTCTTTCTAGAGTGTCTGGCGACTAGTATAGTGATCGATTACGACGTTTCCTATAGGAAACTCGTCGTTAAGTGTTAAGTAAGCGCTGCGATCGAGTGAATTGCCTCTCGCAGTTGCGCGGGGCATTCCCTATAAGTCCGTCAATATTCTGAGGGGAAGCTGCCATGATCAAGGATTTGTCGCCCATCGACAAAGCAAAATATGTTGCGGCCTGCCGTGCCGCCGATCTTGTCCAAAGTGGAATGCGCGTGGGCCTGGGGACCGGATCGACCGCCGCGTGGCTGGTCCGGCGTCTAGGCGAGCGGGTGCGCGACGAAGGTCTGTCGATCAAAGGCGTTCCGACCTCGACCGCAACCGCGCAATTGGCGCGCGAAGAGGGGATCGAGGTTATCTCGCTGGATCAGGCTGGGTGGTTGGACCTGACCATAGACGGCGCGGATGAATTCGATGGTGAATTCAATCTGATCAAGGGCGGCGGTGCTGCGCTGCTGCAGGAAAAGATCGTGGCCACGGCCAGCGACCAGATGGTGGTGATCGCCGATGCCGGCAAAGAGGTCGAGACGCTGGGCGCGTTCCCCTTGCCGGTTGAGGTGATCCCATTCGGCTGGCAGACCACCCGCACGCTGATCGAAGAGGCGCTGGACACGATGGATGTGCTGGGCACGTCGGTTACTTTGCGGATGAATGGCGAGGCCCCCAAGGTCACGGATGAGGGCAATCACATATTGGACCTGCACCTCAAACGGATCGGAAATGCGCGGCAGTTGGCGCTGGTGATGAACCAGATCCCCGGCGTGGTCGAGAACGGGTTGTTCATCGACATTTGCGACAAAGTAATCGTCGGCCATGGTGACGGGCGCGTTGAACTGCGCGACCTCAATGAAGGCACTGTGCTGACCAACATGCTGGGCGAGGGTGGGGACAACCTGTTCTCCGATCTGGCAGATTAAGGTCAGGTCAGATAGCGCGGCGGGTATCTGATGAAATCTTGATATTTCAGCGCTCAGGGGTTGGCAGTTTGAATTTTGCGCCCAGATATCCACTGAATATTAGCCACGCGGCAAGCAAAGGAACGCATGTATGAGCTTTGACTATGATCTGTTCGTCATCGGAGGTGGCTCGGGTGGTGTACGCGCGGCGCGTGTAGCTGCGGGTGAGACCGGTGCCAAAGTGGCGCTGGCAGAAGAGGATCGTTACGGCGGAACCTGCGTGATCCGCGGCTGTGTGCCCAAAAAATTGATGGTTTTTGCCAGCGAATTTTCTGGGATGGTCGGAGATGCTCAGGCATTCGGTTGGGATGTTCGGCCCGGTGAGTTCGACTGGAATTTATTCCATGGCAAGTTGGTGACCGAGTTGGACCGTTTGGAGGGCGTTTATCGCAACATCCTTAAAAACAACGGTGTCGAAAGCTTTGATCAGAGGGCCCGTGTGGTCGATCCGCATACGGTTGAACTGGCTGACGGGACGCGCAAGACCGCCAAGCACATCCTGATCGCCACGGGTGGGCGTCCGGTTGTGCCCGAGTTTCCCGGCTCGGATCTGGCGATCACCTCAAACGAGATATTCCATCTGGAAAAATTACCCGAAAACATCCTGATTGTGGGTGGCGGCTATATCGCAAGTGAGTTTGCCGGCATCATGAACGGATTAGGGGTGAAGACTACCCAGTTCTATCGTGGACCTCAGATTTTGCGCGGCTTCGACGAAGAAGCGCGCGGTCTGATCTGCGACGAGATGCGCCAGAACGGCATTGATGTGCGCCTGGAAACCAACGTAGTCGAAATGACCAAAGATGGCGACAAGATCCGTGTCAAAGCCACAGATGGCAGTGAAGATCAGTTCGATGTGGTGATGTATGCCACCGGCCGCGCACCCAATGCAGATGATCTTGGGCTCGAGGCGCTGGGTGTCGAACGCGGTCGCAAGGGCGAGATCATCGTAGATGAATACAGCCAGACCGGCGTGCCATCGATCTACGCCATTGGCGACGTGACGGATCGGGTGAACCTGACTCCGGTTGCGATCCGCGAGGGAATGGCCTTTGTCGAGACGGTTTTCAAGGGCAACCCGACCCCCGTGGACCACGAACTGATCCCGACCGCGATCTTCACGCAGCCAGAAATGGGCACAGTAGGCCTCAGCGAAGAAGAGGCGGCGGCGCAGGAATCGATCGAGGTTTATGCGACCTCATTCAAGCCGATGCAGAAATCATTTGCAGGAGGCTCGCAGAAGGTTCTGATGAAGCTGATCGTGTCACAGGCGACGCGCAAGGTGCTGGGTTGTCACATTGTGGCTCCGGGCGCAGGCGAGATGATCCAACTGGCTGGAATCGCCGTTAAGATGGGGGCTACCAAAGAAGATTTCGACCGCACCGTTGCAGTTCACCCAGTCATGGCCGAAGAACTGGTGACAATGCGGCAACCTGTGCGCACGGCTTGATTTGCAAGCGCGCGCACACACGTTACAAGGGAACCCGTGATCACACGGTCCAAGATAAGGGAAAAGATACATATGGCGGGCAACAGCGGCGGCCCCTGGGGGGGCGGAGGCTCATCCGGAGGCGGAGGAAATCGGGGTAACAATGGGGACGGGCGTAAGCCCCCCGAAGGCGACGGCCCGCAGATCCCCGAGATCGACGAGCTGATGAAAAAAGGCCAGGAGCAGCTGCGCGTCCTCATGGGCGGTCGCGGCGGCGGTGGCCGTGGGACCAATGGCAATGGCGGCGGCGGTGGTCCGGCATTTACCAAGGGCACGATTGCAATTGGTGTGTTGGTGGCAGCAGGTCTCTGGGCTGCGGCGAGCTTCTACACCGTTAAACCCGAAGAACAGTCTGTTGAGCTGTTTTTGGGCGAATTCTCGGCTGTTGGAAATCCAGGTCTGAATTTCGCGCCTTGGCCTCTTGTCACCGCAGAGGTGATTCCGGTCACCCGCGAACAAAACGAAGACATGGGTGGTGCCCGCGGCAGCGACGATGGTCTGATGCTGACCGGGGACGAGAATGTGGTCGATATCGACTATCAGGTCGTCTGGAACATTAACGATCCGGCCAAATATCTGTTCAACCTCCGCGATCCGCGCCAAACGATCCGTGCTGTTTCGGAATCGGCCATGCGTGAGATCATCGCGCAAAGCGAGCTTGCACCAATCCTGAACCGGGATCGTGGCATTATTGCCGACCGTTTGCAGGAACTGATTCAGGCGACAATGGACAGCTATGATTCAGGTGTGAACATCGTCCGTGTGAACTTCGACAAAGCCGACCCGCCGCAGGACGTGATTGCCGCGTTCCGTGATGTTCAGGCCGCCGCGCAGGAACGCGACCGGTTGCAGAACGTGGCGGATGCTTATGCCAACCGCGTTCTGGCCGAAGCGCGGGGTGAAGCCGCTCAGGTTCTGGAAGAGGCTGAGGCCTATCGTGCCCAGCAGATCAACAGCGCAATGGGTGAGGCCAGTCGTTTCAGTGCGGTTTTGGAAGAGTACTCCAAAGCGCCGGATGTAACCCGCAAACGTCTGTACCTGGAGCGGATGGAGCAGGTTCTGGGCGATGTTGACAAGATCATTCTGGATGAAAACTCCACAGGATCAGGGCAGGGCGTCGTCCCGTATCTGCCGCTGAATGAACTGCGCCGTAGCCCTGCAGGGGAGAGCAACTGATGCGTAAATCGACAATCATTCTGCCGATCGTATTCGTCGCAATCGTCGGCATCCTGTCCTCGATCTTCATCGTGGATGAGCGCGAGCGCGCGCTGGTTCTGCAATTTGGCCGCGTTGTTGCAGTGAAGGAAGAGCCGGGCTTGGCGTTCAAAATCCCGTTGATTCAGGAAGTGGTGCGCTATGATGACCGCATCCTGTCGATCGATGTGCAGCCGCTGGAAGTTACGCCTTTGGACGATCGCCGTCTCGTGGTTGACGCCTTCGCGCGCTACCGGATTTCGGACCTGAACCAGTTCCGTCAGGCGGTCGGTGTCGGTGGCATCCCGGTTGCCGAGGATCGCCTGGACCGTATCCTGCGCGCTGAAACGCGTGAGGTTCTGGGTTCGGTATCGTCCCGTGATATTCTCAGCTCGGACCGTGCTGCGCTGATGCTGCGAATCCGCAACAGTGCGATTGCCGAAGCGCAGGCTCTGGGCGTTAACGTGATCGACGTGCGTCTGAAAGCCACCGATCTGCCGCAGGCGAACCTCGAAGCGACGTTTGACCGGATGAAGGCCGAACGTGAACGTGAAGCCACTGACGAACGTGCCCGTGGTAACGAGGCGGCGCAGCGTGTACGCGCGCAGGCCGACCGGACCGTGGTTGAACTGGTGTCCGACGCAAATCGCGAGGCTGAGATCATTCGCGGTGAAGCGGATGCCGAACGGAACTCGATCTTTGCCGAAGCTTATGGCGCAGACCCGGAGTTCTTTGAATTCTACCGGTCGCTCACAGCTTACGAAAACGCCCTGCAAGGCGGCAACAGTTCGTTGATCCTGAGCCCGGATTCAGAGTTCTTCAACTACCTTGCTTCTCCGACCGGGCGTCGGGCCCCGGCTGCTGCGGCATCTGAGTAATGGGTATGATCCTTCTGGCCTTTGGGCTGGTACTGATTGTTGAGGGGCTGGCCTATGCGCTGGCCCCTTCGCTTATTGAGCGCATGCTTGAGGCGCTGAGAACTCTGCCTGAACAGGCGCGGCGTTTGGCTGGATTGCTATGTGTCGTCAGCGGTTTGATCCTGTTGTGGGGCGCATATCAGGTCGGTTTTTGATGCGATGGTTTCACGCACCGGTGATTTCCCCGCGATCCCGAGTTGCGGGCTTGGCCAAACTGACTACATTGGTTGCTAAGAAGGGTGATCTTTGGTTGCCCGCAAAAGAAGTGTCGACAAGGAGACCCCAAGTGCAGGCGAAAGCGCGCAGTGTGTCCGTCCGGCGGGACGATGTTATGGTAATGATGCGGCTTATGTGGCTGGCCTTTTTGGGGATGCTGCTGGTTCTTGCACAGTCAGTGGCCGCGCAGTCGCGCGGTGACAGTCTGGCACCGCTTGCTGAAAAGATCAGCCCTGCGGTGGTCAATATTACCACCTCGACCCTGATTGAAGGTCAGACCGGTCCGCAGGGGATCGTGCCCGAAGGCTCTCCGTTCGAGGATTTT
Organism: Ruegeria sp. CL5; assembly: GCF_056536485.1. Classification (NCBI taxonomy): domain Bacteria; kingdom Pseudomonadati; phylum Pseudomonadota; class Alphaproteobacteria; order Rhodobacterales; family Roseobacteraceae; genus Ruegeria; species Ruegeria sp. CL5. The sequence goes on along the minus strand of NZ_JBQFPS010000001.1, from coordinate 585,787 downwards.
TTCCGCGAGTTTCAGGACCGCAATGGCGGGGATGACGAAAACCGCCCGCGCCGCAGCAACGCGCTGGGCTCGGGGTTCGTGATTTCGGAAGACGGGTATATCGTCACCAACAACCACGTCATCGCCGAAGCCGATGAAATTCTAGTCGAGTTCTTTCCTGGTGATGGTCAGCCTGCAGAAGAGCTGGTTGCTAAGGTGATCGGCAGGGACGAAAAAACCGATATCGCGCTGCTGAAGGTCGAAGCCGAAGGGCCGTTGAAATATGTCCAATTCGGAGACAGCGATACAGCGCGCGTCGGGGATTGGGTGATTGCGATGGGCAATCCGCTTGGGCAGGGATTTTCGGTCTCGGCCGGGATCGTGTCGGCGCGAAACCGGGCGCTGAGCGGGTCGTATGACGACTATATCCAGACAGACGCGGCGATCAACCGCGGGAACTCGGGCGGTCCGTTGTTCAACATGAATGGCGAAGTGATCGGTGTGAATACAGCGATCCTGTCGCCCAATGGCGGCTCGATCGGGATCGGGTTCTCGATGGCCTCGAACGTGGTGATCAAGGTTGTCGATCAGTTGCGCGAGTTTGGTGAAACCCGCCGCGGCTGGCTGGGCGTGCGCATTCAGGACGTGACCGAGGATATGGCCGAGGCAATGGGTCTAGACAAACCCGGCGGCGCGCTGATCAGCGATGTCCCGGACGGCCCGGCCAAAGACGCCGGACTGTTGGCCGGAGATGTGATCATCAGCTTCGATGGTGTCGAGGTCGAAGACACGCGCGGCCTTGTACGGCAGGTGGGTGAGACCACGGTAGGTAAATCCGTGCGCGTCGTTGTGCATCGTGACGGTGGCACGCAAACCGTGCTGGTGACGCTGGGGCGTCGCGAGGATGCCGAGCGCGCTGAAGAAGGTGATGAGCCAGAAATCGAAGCACCGGCGGAAGAGGATAAAGACATTCTAGGTCTGACCATTGCTCCGTTGGGCGACAGCCAGCGCGAGGAATTGGGGCTGGATGCCGATGCCGAGGGCCTGTTGGTCACCAATGTGGATGAAACTTCGGAAGCCTTTGAGAAAGGCCTGCGCACCGGCGATCTGATCACAGAGGCGGGGCAGCAAAAAGTGACCTCAATTGCTGATCTTGAGGCCCGCATGGAAGAGGCGCGAGAGGCTGGGCGTAAATCGCTGTTGCTGCTGGTACGGCGTGGCGGAGAGCCTCGATTTGTGGCGCTGAGCCTGGCACCGTAAACAGCATTCCAATCAAAATTTATGAAGGCCGGGTGAATATCCCGGCCTTTCTTCATTTATTCATACTTTGTTAAGAAAGAAGCCATATGCCGGGGAAGGCATATGGCTCTTGTACAGGGAGAGGTCGGTGGACAGATATCGGGGATGATAAAACCGACCTCCTACGGTAACAGGATTGACCTTAGGGCAATCTTGATGCCGCGTATGTGAAGCGGATCACATCCGTGCAACTTTAGATCAGATCAGATTCGGCAAGTTGCCGTAGTGCGTCGAAATCGTGGATTTGCAGACCTCCACGCGAGGCTTCGACCACATTGTCGCGCTTCCAAGTCGATATGGTTTTTGACACCGCTTCACGCGTTGCACCGACGAATTCAGCCAGTTCGCTTTGTGACAGCGTGATCCGAGCCGTCGGTGTGTCTTGTTGACCTGCCAAATGCAACAGCTTGCGCGCCAGTCTTATCGGCATTGGCAGGAACACCTGCTCGTTCAACTGATCGCCCATCCAACGCATGCGCACCCCCGCGAGGCGGATCAAGTCGACCGCGAGATCGGGGTTCTTTCGGATCTGTTCCATGACATCCTTGTGTCGAACGCGAAGGACTTTGGCAGGCCCTGCTGCGGTGACAGTGGCGGTCCGGGGACCGCTGTCGAACAGAGCAATCTCGCCGAACACTTCGCCAGCGCGCATCAGCCTAAGCGACAGTTTACGTCCGCTCATGGCCAAAAAGGATACCTCGAGCTTGCCGGACAGGATCGCATAAAGCGCCTCTCCTGGGTCGCCTTGTTCGAACAGTACATCGCCCCGGTCGAGCGTCAATTCTGTGGCCTGGGCCGCCAGCATTGTGCGCAGCTCTTCAGAGGCTTCGGATAGGAATCCGCTATTGGGGAAAGCCATCATGCGGGCGATTGTCTCCGGAGTTGAGTGGTGCGGGTGGTGCCCCAGCTTTCCACAGCTTGCGTTCTAAGCCAAGAAAATTCATCAGATATTAACGCTGAGTGATCCGACCAGTTACTGATCCGGGTCATCCATATAGCGTTGCAGCATGCTGAACTGCATCATCAGGAACGCCATCAGCGCGATGGGAAAGCCGAAGGTTTCGATCTTGACCCAAAGGTCGGTCGACATTGTTCTCCAGACCAGTTCATTGGCGACCGCAAGCACTGCAAAACAGGCACACAGTCGGCGCGTCAGGATCATCCAGCCTTCGTCACGCATGGGCAGCATTTCGTCCAGAACATAAGCCAGGTAGGACTTTCCCTGCAAAAGACCGATCCCAAGGATGGCGGAAAAGAAGCCATAGACCAGCGTTGTTTTCATCTTGAAAAACCGCTCGTCATTGAACCAGGCGGTAAGGCCACCGAAGAAAATCACCATGAACGCAGTGAAAATCTGCATGCGGCTGAGCTTGCCTGTGAGGTACCAGAGGATGCCCATTGCGGCGAGCATCAGCGGTACAAACAGGATGGTGGCGACGATAAAGCCCGAATACTCGGTGCCACCGATCACGAAATTGTCATCACGCAGGCGCAGGTAGATGAAGAAGAAGGCTAGCGGAGGCCCAAGTTCCAGAACCTGTTTGAGGAAAGGGTTGATGTCTTTTTTCTCTGCCATGATTCCAACCTACTGCTTACCCGCCCATTTCAACTATTACGGCACCGAGTGCAATCAATGCCATTAACGCAATGCGCCTGGGGCCGACGGTTTCTTTTAGCACTAGCCAACCGATGAGCGCGGCGAAGACGGTTGAGGTTTCGCGCAGGACGGCGGCTTCTCCGACCTTGTCGAGCCGCGTGGCCAACATGACTGCACCAAAAGACAGCGGTGCGACGATACCGCCGACAAAACCGCGTAGCATCAGGGGGCCGAGTGCTGGTCGGTGAATCATGGCACGGTATCGAAGCGCGGCGTATATCGGCATGGCGGCTCCGTCGATCATGAAGAACCACGCGAGGAAGGTGAACGGGTCGGCTGTGGCGCGTATGCCGTAGGCGTCATAGGTCGTATAGAGCGCGACAAAGAGGCCAGTGGCAAGCGCCAGTACCAGCGCGATATGTAGCGTGTCACGATTGGTCTCAAGATAGCGCAGGTTATAGGCGGCGAGTCCGAAGATACCTGCCAGCAAAGTGGCCACACCCAGCCATTGAACACCTGTGAATGTCTCGCCAAACAGAATATAGGCCCCGATTACGGTAAACAGCGGGCCAGTACCGCGGACGACCGGATAGACAACCGTGTAGGAGCCTTTGGTATAGGCCAACGCCTGCAGCACCTTGTAACCGATATGGATCACCCAAACGACGCCAAAGATGGGCCACATATATGGTTCGGGCCATGGGACAACGAAAAAGGCGAAGGGCATCGCCATAAGGCAATAGCAGGCATCGATCGCTCCACGCGACATCCACGGGTCATGGCGCCCCTTTTGTAGCGCGCCGAAGACCGCATGCAGGAAGGCCGCCATCAGCGCGAGGGCGAGGGCGAGGTGGTGGCCTGCTTCGGTGCCTTCGAGGGAGATTAGCCAGTCGCTCAAATCGGGGCTTTCGCTTGGGCGGAGAGAGTGGGGGGCTGTCTGCCCCCCACGCCCCCCGAAGGTATTTTTGGCCAGATGAAGGGGCGGATCAGGTTTGCAGGCCGGTGAGGGCGGCGGCGAATTCTTCGGGGTCGAAGGGGGCGAGGTCGTCAATCTGCTCACCGACGCCAATCGCGTGGATCGGCAGACCGAACTTGTCGGCGAGGGCGACCAATACGCCGCCTTTGGCTGTGCCATCGAGCTTGGTCATCACGAGGCCCGAGACATCGGCGAGGTTGCGGAAGGTTTCGACCTGGCTAAGGGCGTTCTGGCCGGTGGTGGCGTCCAGTACCAGCAGGGTGTTGTGCGGGGCCGTGTCGTCGACCTTGCGGATGACGCGGACGATCTTGGCCAGTTCCTCCATCAGGTCAGCGCGGTTTTGCAGGCGGCCTGCTGTATCAATCATCAGAAGGTCGGCACCTTCGTTTTGCGCTTTGGTCAGGGCATCGAAGGCCAGCGAAGCGGGGTCGGAGCCTTCGGGGGCGGTCAGCACGGGCACGCCAGCGCGGTCTCCCCAGACCTGCAACTGCTCGACGGCGGCGGCGCGGAAGGTGTCTCCGGCGGCGATGACGACCTTTTTGCCTGCGGCTTTGAACTGGCTGGCGAGCTTGCCGATGGTAGTGGTTTTGCCTGAGCCGTTCACGCCGACAACCAGCACCACTTGTGGGCGCTTGGGGTAGATTGGCATTGGTTTGGCCACAGGGTCCATCACACGCGCGACTTCCTGCGCCAGCAGCTGTTTGATTTCCTGGGTCGAGAGTTTGCGGCCAAAGCGCCCCTCTGCCATGTTGGACGTAACGCGCAGGGCGGTGTCGACGCCCATGTCCGAGGCGATCAGAAGCTCTTCGAGCTGTTCCAGCATGTCGTCGTCCAGAGTGCGGCGAACAACCGTGCGGTCTTCGTTGCGGGTAAACAGGCGGCCCAGCAGGCCTTTGGAATCGGGGACTTCCGGGGGCGGAGGGGCCGGTGTGGGATCAGCCGGGATCGGAGCTGGGGGTTCGGCCGGTTGTGGCACAGGCGCAGGCTCCGGCACTTCGGGAACCGGTTGCGGTTCTGGCTCGGGGTCAGGGATCACGGGGTCAGGTGTGGTTTCATCGCCGCCATCCTCGACAATCGCATCCAGCCCCTCTTCGAGTCGCGACGAGGATTTGAACAGCTTGTCCTTGAGCTTTGAGAAAAACGCCATTTTTGGTCTCCGCAGGTGTTCCCCTCACCTAATGCGGATTGAAGGCAGTTGCAAAGGGTCAGGTGAAGGTGATCAGAAACCCGGCCTGCGCCCCCCAATAGAGCGGCCAGACCAGATAGGGCGTAAGCTTCAGGGCCGGGTGCTTGGCGGGCAGCAGAAACTTTTCAGTCGCAAGGGTCAGGTCCGAGGCGATGAAGGCCATCGCGGCGGGCAAGGCCCACCGTAGGGCATCAGTATCGGGAAGCGCGAGAACGGTGATGCCCATGCCCAGGATGATCGGGATATAGGCGAGGACGGGGATCTTTAGGTCTCCGGCGCGCGGGGTGAGAAGCGTGGCCATAACGATGCCCAGAATGATCAGGGACCAGAAGATCGCGGGGTGATCGAAGATCAGTTCGAGGTTGCTATCGGGATGGGTCAGGAACAGAGCAATATAAGCCAGATGGCCAGCCGCAAATGCGCCGATGCCTGCCATGAATGTGCTGTTGGTTTCGCGTGACAGAAGGGCATCCCCGATGGCGCAGAGGGTGAGCGCGAGGATCAGAAGCCATGGCGCATTTGCCAGTAGGGCGCCACCGGCCAGCAGGGCGACCGACGCTGTTTTCAGGGTGCTACGCAGGGTGCTAGCCGGGCGCGCAGTGAGCGGCATATAGGCCAGCGCGCAGGCCGCAGCGGCCCAAAACAGAAGTGTCGTCATGGTGCATCCCCGATGTTTTTTGGGCAATCTCGCCATGATCACGACGGTGCATCAAGGCGTGACGTTGAGTTATCTTGCCGATTTGGCAGAGCCGGAAAGGTTGAATGGTACTCGGTAGCAGCATCTGACAGACTGAAGACATGTTCAGAGCTATTATGATTCTGCTGACCTTCGTGGCGTATTCCGTTGCGGCGCAGTCGCCTCTGACTGCGACTGAGTTCGATGCGTATACCCGTGGGAAGACCTTGTTTTACGGGTTCGGTGGGCAAGCCTATGGGGTCGAGCGGTATCTTCCTAATCGTCGTGTGATCTGGTCATTTCTGGATGGCAAATGCATGGAAGGGGTCTGGTACGAGCAGGAAGATCAGATCTGCTTTATCTATGAGGATCAGTTGGCACCGCAATGCTGGGTGTTCACGGAGTTTGGCGGTGGGTTGATCGCGCAATTCGAAGGCGATCCAACCGCGACCGAGTTGTACGAGGCCGAGGATATTGGCGAAGAGATGCTGTGTTACGGGCCGGATGTCGGGGTATGATGTCAAGCGTCGGTTGGCCTTAGCTCTTCGTAGCCAATCATGACATGTCTTTTATATGCAGGTCTTTCGGTTAACGTGTCGTAGTATCTGCTAAGATGCGGGAGCGTCGCGCGGTCTATTTCGATATCGTAGTAGCGGTAGAGCACGTGGCCGAATTGGATATCGGCCAAAGTGAACGTATCGCCCGCCAGATAGGGTGAGTCGGCAAGCAGAGTGTCTGCTATGGTTAGCTTGATCTCCAGATCGATGACGGCCTGTCGGATTGCCTGATCGTCCCGCTGTTTTGCAGGGGTGCGAACCACTTGCCAGAAAATCGGGACGGTAAACGCCATTGCGACGTTTAGTTTTGCCCATTCCGCCCATTTGTCGATCTGTGCGCGCTGAATGGGATCTGATGGCCAGAAAGTTTCGTTCCCATATCTGGTAGCAAGATACCGCAGGATGGCGCCGGTTTCCCAGAGCGGTGCGCCGTCACCATCTCTTAGAACCGGAATCGTTCGGTTTGGGTTCAGGGCCTGAAACGCCGCGCTGTCCAATCCGCCAAAGCGATGACCCAGATCGTGGCGCTGGTACTCCAGATCGAGTTCGCCGACACACCACATGAGTGCCTGAACATTGGATGATGTTTTACGGCCCCAGATCGTCAGCATTGATTAGAACAACGATCCCTGATCAGGCGGTGCCTGTTTGGGTTTTTTGGTCGATGCTTTGCCCTGTGTTCCGGTTTGGAGGCGACCATCGGCGAATTCGATCTCAAGTGCCGTGTGACCGGCGGCCTGTGCTTTGGTTGTGATGACTTCCCCGTCGGCGCGCACGACGGCGTAGCCACGCCCGAGCGTCGCCTTGTAGCTCAGCGTTTCGCGCAGGCGGTCAGTGGCCTCCATCTGCTGGCGCAGGCGGTCCAGCCGCGTGGATTGCGCGGCGTTCAGGCGATCGCTCAGTCGGTTGAGGGTATCGCGCCGTGTTTCCAGCTCGCGCTGGATCGGGCGAAGAGACAAGCGCGAAGACAGATTGCGCCAGCGGTCTCGGCGGGTTTCGACGAAACTGCGCAGGGTCGAGGGGCGCAGACGGGCCGCGCTATCGAGCAGTTTGACGCGACGGTTCTGAACACCCCGGATCAGCGCGTTGGGCAGGCGCTCGGATATCTGGTCGAGCCTTTGGCGCGGGCTTTCCAGCAGCGTATCGGGGCGGGGCAGGGCTCGAGACAGGTCGCGCAGACGCTGGCTGCGGCGTTGCACGGCATCTGTGGAGGCGCGCGAAAGGCGGGCGCCTTGTTCTCCGGTCCACGCCAGCAGTTCCATGCGGACCGGTACGGCAAGTTCGGCAGCGGCGGTTGGCGTGGGCGCGCGGCGGTCCGAGACATAGTCGATCAGGGTGGTGTCGGTCTCGTGCCCCACGGCCGAGATCAACGGGATTTCTGACGCTGCAGTCGCGCGCGCGACGCTTTCTTCGTTGAAGCCCCAGAGGTCCTCGATTGATCCGCCCCCGCGCGCGACGATAATCAGGTCGGGTCGCGGGAGGGCCCCGCCCGGTGTAAGTTGATTGAAGCCTTCGATGGCGCGGGTCACTTCAGGGGCGCAGTTTGCCCCCTGAACCGCGACGGGCCAGATCAGAACTTTGCGCGGGAAACGATCGCGCAGCCGATGCAAGATGTCTCGGATCACCGCACCGGAGGGCGAAGTGACGACGCCGATGATCTTGGGCAGGTAGGGTAGGCGTTTCTTGCGTTCAGCCGAAAACAGCCCTTCGGATTCGAGCTGTTTCTTGCGCTTTTCCAGCAATGCCATAAGTGCGCCTTGGCCGGCGACGGCGACCTCATCGACGTTCAGATTGTATTTCGACTGGGCTCCGAAAGCTGTGAGACGTCCGGTGACGACAACTTCAAGACCTTCCTCGGGAACAACCGACAAACCTGATATCTGCCCTTTCCACGTGGTGCAGGCCAGAACATTCCGGTCGTCCTTAATGTCGTAATAGAGATGCCCTGAGCGCGCCTTGAACACCCGCCCGACCTCGCCGCGTACACGGATTCGGCCAAACGTGCCTTCGAGCGTGCGCTTCACCTCACCCGAGATGTCCGAGACGGTGTATTCGGGGGTGTTTTGGCCCGGAAACGGGTCATCAAGCAGGTCGGACATTTCAGCGCCTTGTGTCAAATCTCTGCGCAGCTTAGAACGCCGCGCAGGCAAGGCCAAGCAGATCGGAGCGTTTCATGAATATCCTCATTCTCGGCAGCGGCGGGCGCGAACACAGCCTTGCTTGGGCGGTGATGCAGAACCCTAAATGTGATCGCCTGATTGTGGCACCGGGCAACGCCGGGATCGCGCAGATCGCAGATTGTGCTGCGCTGGATATCGAGAATGGTGGCGCAGTCGTCAGTTTTGCCGAAGAAAACGCGATTGATTTCGTAATTGTCGGCCCTGAGGCTCCTTTGGCGGCGGGGGTTGCTGATCGGTTGCGTGAAGCAGGCGTTCTGGTCTTTGGTCCGTCAGCCGAAGCGGCGCGGTTAGAGGCCTCAAAAAGTTTCACCAAGGAAATCTGTGACGCATCTGGCGCGCCGACAGCGGGTTATGCCCGGTTCACGGAAGCAGAACCAGCCAAGGCTTATATCCGCGCGCAGGGTGCCCCGATCGTGGTCAAGGCCGATGGTCTGGCTGCCGGGAAGGGTGTGATCGTTGCAATGGATGAGCAAACCGCGCTGGACGCCATTGATGACATGTTCGGCGGTGCCTTCGGTGGCGCGGGGGCCGAAGTTGTAATCGAAGAATTCATGGAGGGCGAGGAGGCTTCGCTTTTCGTTCTATGTGATGGTGAGGATATCCTGTCGATTGGCACGGCTCAGGACCACAAGCGTGTGGGAGAGGGGGATACCGGACTGAACACCGGCGGCATGGGTGCGTATTCTCCGGCCCCGGTTTTGAGTGCCGCGATTGAGGCCCGTGCAATGGATCAGATCGTGCGCCCGACCGTAGCTGAGATGACGCGGCGGGGGACGCCATTTCAGGGTGTGCTTTATGCAGGGCTGATGATCAAGGATGGTCAGCCCAAGCTGGTGGAATACAATGTGCGTTTTGGCGATCCGGAATGTCAGGTTTTGATGATGCGGCTGGGCGCGCAGGCGATGGATCTGTTGCACGCTGCGGCCGAAGGGCGGCTGGGTGAGACGCGTGTGAACTGGGCTGAGGATCACGCGATCACCGTCGTGATGGCCGCAAAAGGATATCCCGGCACCTACGAGAAAGGCACTGCAATCAAGGGATTGGAAGACCTGCCCGAGGACAGCCGGAACATGGTCTTCCATGCGGGTACTAAGGCGGCTGAGGGGCAGATTCAGGCAACAGGCGGTCGGGTTCTCAACGTGACCGCGCGCGGGGACACGCTGCAAGAAGCGCGCGACCGGGCTTATGCGATGGTAGAAGGCGTGGATTGGCCCGAAGGCTTCTATCGCCGTGATATCGGTTGGCGCGCGCTGTGATCTGATTTCCGGGCTATGCCCGACTTGATTGATTGCAAGTAAGGGGCATTGCCCCCTCGGCCTTTGGCCTCACCCCCCCCCCAGGGTATTTATGGCCAGATGAAGACAGGATCAGCACTTTAGCGCTGCGGTCAAGTCATCGCGTTTTCTGAGCGGGCCGAGATCAGCGGTTTGCCAGCCGTTCTGGTATGAGACGCTGATGATGCGCGTCCAGTTCGCGTTTGCAACGATTAACTCTGGGGCACCGTCGCAATGACGTAGGCCGCCCGAGATGAAGTCCTCTCCGATTTTGTGATTGGTGAGGCTGGGGATCGACAGGATTTCGGTCAGGGTGCCGTTTTCATAGCGCCAGATCCGCAGGGTTTTAGCGAGGTGTGGGCGGTCGACATAGGCGATCTCGATATGGCCGTCACCATCGAGGTCGGCGGCACCGATAGGGGCAAGCCAGCGATTCCGGGTTCCGATATAGGGGGTGGCGGCGATCAGACCGCCGCCGTTGTAGATTGCGAGCCGGGCACCTTTGTCACGATGGCTTTCAACCACTAGCGCTTCGCGAAGGCCGTCATTGTCTATGTCGACAAGACGCGGCTTAATATCTTCAAAGACCCGTTCCTTGGGCAAGCGGATTGTGTATCGCGCCGAATTGGGTGCGTATTGCAATACAAGCGCGCCGTATTCGATCTGATCACCGAGCACGCCGTGCGGGTATCGAGCGGTGGGCTCGGCGTATTCCGCCGATCCCAATGGCTCATACTGCCATGGTTGCTGTGACTGAGCTTTGATCGGACAAATCCCCAGCGCGATTGCTAGGACCATGACCGACCAGGAAGGCATCAGATTTGTTTTTCGGGCATCTGGACAACCAGCCCGTCCAGCGCATCGGTGACCTTGATCTGGCAGGTCAGGCGCGAGCGCTCAGTGTCGGGCTCATAGGCAAAGTCCAGCATGTCTTCTTCCATGTCGTCCTTGGCCGGGATTTTCTCGACCCAGTCAGGGTGAACATAGACATGGCAAGTCGAGCAGGCGCAGGCGCCACCGCAATCGGCCTCGATGCCGGGGATATTGTTGTCACGGGCCCCTTCCATGACTGTCAGTCCGTTGGCGACCTCGACTGTATGTTCGGTACCGCCATGCTCGACATAGGTGATCTTTGCCATTGCGTGCGTCTTCCTTTTTTGATGTTCGAACTCTTCCTTAGTGGAGGCATTTTGGTCTTTCTACCCTCAATTGCGATTCCTCCAGCTGAGACTGGACATTCTTAATGTTTGTTCTTCTTTCATTCTCAAGCTTGTTGCCCCTGTTCAGCCCGTTTCTCAAACCAGCGATTGGTACCGTACATCGCCCAGTCTGCCGACTAATCGGCTAGATGATCTGGCTGTGGGTGCGCGAGTGGCAAGAGCGGTACTTGCGGTCATGCGGCAGAGGCCAGAACGGCCAAAGGGGAGATCAGTGTTAAGCTCAAGGATGAGACCGGAAGCGTGAATGTTTTGGTCTGGCTAAAGATCTACTAACCGTTCCGTCGTGCGGTGATCTCGGGGCTTCTGCTGCGGGTGGAGGGCTAGATAAGAGGGGTATTCTGTAGCCCTTGTATTAGCTCAAGTGATCGAAGATATCTTGCGCATGTTGGATGTGTTGGTGGGGGTGAATTGTAGGCCGTTAGCGACAAACAGGGCCGCCACGACGGCGTGCTGTATCGAAATGGAAATGCCCCTTGTGATAACGGTCCGCTTCGGGGCCGAGCACTGTGCCGAACAAACCGCAGGCACCTGCGTGAAGTTCTCGCATAACGTTGTTCGTCCTTTCGTCCGACCACCCATCTCGGACGGTAATCACGGTTCCATCCATCAGTACAAAGGACGAAATATCGATTGCGCGCCCCCGCGCATGTTCTGATATCCGCGCTCGAGGCATGTTATTCTGCGTCTTACACGCATAGTGGCCTGCCAGTCGCAATCCCTTCAGTCCACCACCCCGATCCGCAAAGACTGGTTTGGCTGTATTTTCCAGCCAAGTTTTTAGTTTAATAGCGGTCTCACAATCCATTAGCGCCAACTGGCTTAGAAGTACGTCAGACACCATGCGGAGGCTTACAGGTTCGGCAATGCCGCATCCCCGGTATCTCCCTCTAATTGGTTTGAGATTTGCGCCAATAATGGTCCAGTCGCCACATACCGCTCCGCGTTCACGCATCTTTTCGCGCCCAACCTCAACCTGGTGGAATTTGCATGGGCGTAGACGTGGTCTGGGGGATGCTGTCAGCTCTCGCCTAGAATTGGTGGTGACGATATCATCGTCTATCAGCAGGTCCAGCTCGAATGGTGGTTCGTGCGCCAATAGCTCGTGTGGTTCAGCCTGAGCAGGTTCCTCGCAGTCAGGCGCGGCGCTTGCCATACAAGCGCATAATACAAGCAAAGGAGTCAATACTCGCATAAAATAACTCGTTCCCTTTCAGGTCCGGCCGAGTTCATCCTGACTGACTTCGAAGCATCTGTCGAGGCGAGTCATGCGGATTGAGTATTATCCTTTTCCTACTAAAGATTTGATTATAGTCAGGAAACGCTATCGCTTGAATAAATTGCCCTGTGCCTGCTCGCCACGGTTGTCAGAGCGCAGCTCGGCATGCAGCGCGCGACCTTCCTGAACGCCGGGGCGGGCGTTCATCATGTTCAGCCAGCGGGAGAAGTGGGGTTTGTCTTCTAGCACCTGTTGTTGCCCTTCCCAAAGGCTCGCCCAACCCCAAATCGACATGTCGGCGATGGAGTAGAAATCGCCTGCGACATATTCGTTTTCGACTAGCCTCCGGTCGAGCACACCGTAGAGGCGCCCGACCTCAGTGCGGTAGCGGTCTTTTGGATAGGGTAAGTCCTGCGGCGGGTCCAGTTGAGGGGCGTATTTCAGGAAGTGATGCGCCTGTCCGGCCATGGGGCCGACGCCACCCATCTGCCACATCAGCCATTCTTCGACGGCGATCCGGTCACGCTCGGTTTTGCCGTAGAACCGCCCAGTCTTGCGGGCGAGGTACATCAGGATTGCACCGCTTTCAAAGACGGATACCGGTGCACCGTCGGGGCCATCCGGATCGACGATAGCGGGCATGCGGTTGTTAGGAGAGATTTTCAGGAATTCGGGGTCGAACTGGTCGCCTTTGCCGATGTTGATCAGGTGGGTTTTGTAGGGCAGTTCCATCTCTTCCAGCGCGATGGACACTTTCCAACCGTTGGGCGTGGGCCAGAAATACAGATCGATCATGGGGCCTCCTCAGGTTGAAGCGATGATGAAGCTTTTTGAGCAAACGGCAAGAGCCTGCTCGGGCCATTTACGAAAGCGTGACCCGAAGCGGGACGGGCTTGACGAGGCCTGGGACGGGGCGTAAACGCATGCCTACCACGTGGCGATTTGTTACCGGATTGCGGGCCACGCTAAACAACACCGCTAAAAGGTCAGGATGAAAGACCCCTTTCGCTTGGCCGCGTCTGGGGTTTTTTGTTTGCCTCCCAAGTGGGGCTGAAAGGAATGAGATGAGCGAGAGCTGGAACAAACGCACCCAAGCCGTCCATGGCGGCATCCGCCGCAGTCAGTACAATGAGGTTTCTGAGTCGATCTTTCTGACCCAGGGGTTTGTCTACGAGAACGCCGAGCAGGCCGAGGCCCGGTTTATCGAAAGCGGCCCGGATGAGTTCATCTATGCCCGCTACGGCAACCCCACCGTTTCAATGTTCGAGCAACGTATAGCGGCTTTGGAAGGCGGCGAGGATGCTTTTGCTACCGCCTCGGGCATGGCGGCAGTGAACGGTGCGCTGACTTCGATGTTGAAAGCTGGCGACCATGTGGTTTCAGCCAAAGCTCTGTTTGGGTCCTGCCTGTATATCCTTGAAAACATCCTGACACGGTTCGGTGTTGAGGTGACGTTTGTGGACGGTACCGATCTGGCCGCATGGGAGGCCGCGCTCCGACCTGACACCAAGGCGGTATTCTTCGAATCCATGTCGAACCCGACGCTTGAGGTGATCGATATCGCCGGTGTGTCGAAACTGGCCCACGCGGTTGGTGCCGTTGTAATCGTAGACAACGTATTCTCGACGCCGGTGTTCTCGCGCGCGATCGAGCAGGGCGCGGATGTGGTTGTCTATTCGGCAACCAAGCATATTGACGGGCAGGGCCGCGCGCTGGGCGGTGTGATCATCGGCACCAAGGATTTCATCCGTGGCACGGTCGAACCCTACATGAAACACACCGGCGGAGCACTGAGCCCGTTTAACGCCTGGATCATGGTCAAAGGTCTTGAAACCATGGCCCTGCGCGTGAATGCGCAGGCAGACAGCGCCCAGAAGATTGCTGAGGCGCTTGAAGGGCATCCCGCACTAGAGAGGACACTGTTCCCCGGGCTTAAGACGCACCCGCAGAACGCATTGGTGCAGGATCAACTGGGCGGCAAAGGCGGCACGGTTCTGTCGCTGGATATCAAGGGCGGCAAAACCGCAGCGTTTGCGTTCCTGAATGCGCTCACGATCCCCGTGATCTCGAACAATTTGGGTGACGCCAAGTCGATCGCGACGCATCCGGCCACCACCACGCATCAGCGCCTGAGCGAAGAACAGCGCGATGAGTTGGGTATTACGCCCGGCCTTGTACGTCTTTCGGTAGGGCTTGAAGACGCGGCCGACTTGTTGGCAGACATCGAACACGCTTTGGCCTGCTCGCAGGGCTAGGATCGGGATCATGACGCTTGGTTAGGTGGTGCAGAACGACTCGATTGGGCGTTTTTGGTTGAAAAACGACGGTTTTCTGGCTGCAAATTCGATCCGGGCGGCTAAATTCATTGTATCGCCTTGGACTGGTAAAATAAGCTTGGTCGTATATAGTCTTGCGGCTTAGGAAGGGACTCCTGCCAATGAATGTTCATCCGCGCGAAATGGACGATACCCCTGACCACGATCAGGCGGCTGAAGCTCTCAAGGTATTGCGCGAATGGGCGAAATCGGCCACGGCTGCCGAAATCAGTCAACTTGACCCGGCGGTAGCGCAGCTTGCCCCTGGATTGACGCAATCAAATTATCCATCTCTGTCGCGTGAATATCCGGAAGGATTTGAGGTTGACGCAGAGTACAGGGCGTCATTGCCCGACCTGCAAAATGGGCCATCCAGCCTGATCCGGGGTGCAAAGCAGCAGATCCAGCATGTTGGCATATCGAATTTCCGCCTGCCGATCCGGTTTCATCGCAAGAACGGCGCTGACCTGACGCTTGAGACTTCGATCACCGGCTCGGTCAGCCTCGAGGCCGGAAAGAAGGGCATCAACATGTCCCGGATTATGCGGTCTTTCTACAAACATGCCGAGCGTACATTCAGCTTTGAGGTCATGGAATCCGCGCTGAGCGACTATATGACCGATCTCGACAGCTTTGATGCGCGCATTCAGATGCGGTTTTCCTATCCCGATCGAATCGAAAGCCTACGGTCTGGCCTGAGCGGTTATCAATACTATGATATCGCGCTGGAATTGGTCGAGCGCGGAGGCGAACGGCTGAAGATCATGCATCTGGACTATGTGTATTCGTCGACCTGTCCTTGTTCGCTAGAGCTCAGCGAACATGCGCGTGCTAAACGCGGGCAGTTGGCGACACCGCATTCGCAGCGATCAGTCGCTCGGATATCGGTTGTGGTGGATTGCAATGCAGATTGTCTGTGGTTCGAAGACCTGATCGCGCTCTGCCGTCGTGCGGTTCCGACCGAGACACAGGTGATGGTCAAGCGCGAGGATGAACAGGCATTTGCTGAGCTGAATGCGGCTAATCCTATCTTTGTGGAAGATGCCGCGCGGCTGTTCTGCGCCGAATTGCAGGCAGATCACCACATCGGTGATTTTCGTGTGATCGCAAGTCATCAAGAAAGCTTACATAGCCACGATGCAGTTTCGATTTTGACCGAAGGGCCCACCTTCGATTCTGCCAGCCTTGACCCGAGATTGTTCACGACTCTGTTCCACGTGGGCTGATAAACGTCGCGGAAGTTGCTGGAATAGCATTCAAAATTTTCTCATGAGCGCTTTATTGCCGCAATGCAGCAAGAATTGCTGCATGTGCGATACGAATCGCGCTAATCTGCTTGTGAGTGCAGCTGCTGCAGGCCCGAACACGCGGTAATGCAGCTCGAAAGGAAGCCGGGACGTGCGACGCCTTGGACCGCGAATCTGCCTACCTGCCCGGGTGATTGGGGCGGATGGGGTCTCTTATTCTCTTTCCGGCTGCCTCGGTTTTATCAGGAGAGACATGCAATGAATCCGATTTCTCAATCATTAGAATATCAGGCGGCAGCCATACGTTCGGCAGGCTATGTTATTGCCAGCCAGTTGGAAGTCCTGCAGATCATGACCCGCGCGGCGTTTGAGCTGCCGATGACTCAGTTGCAGGGAGTGTCCAAAACTGACGCACCAGCAGCGGCAGCTCGGAAGGGTGCGCCCACTAAACCAGCTACCACGAAACGAGCAAAATCGGCGGCAAAACCGAACGTGGTGTCTTCAAAGCCGGAAACGACTGCAAAACCGGCAGCAGCTCCAAAGGCAAAAGTTGCGCCCAAGCCAACGCAGGTGGTTAAGGCTGCACCCAAGGCGGCGGCCAACTCTGTGTCAACCAAAGCCAAACCTGCGGCAAAAACAGTGCAGGCTTCGCCCGCAAAACCGGTGGCGGCAAAACCTGCGCCAGCGAAGCCTGCAATCGCAAAATCGACACCTACCAAATCCGCGGTGTCCAAACCGGGCGTTGCAAAAGCATCACCGGCCAAGCCAGCAACAGAAAAAGTGACCACTTCGAAAAACACAGCGGTAACTGCAGGGCAGACCGAACCGGGCGCGCGTCGGACACGTACACCGTCTAAGCCACCCGCAATGCCCGCAGCAGCTACAAAATCCGGCTCGTAAGTCGGATCAACTGCTTGACACTGTCGGGCTGGCGCGCCAACGCTGCCCGTCATGATGGATCTTCGCCCGGTCGGATATGTGATTGGCCTGCTGGTCGCCATTCTAGGGGCGACCATGCTGCTGCCCATGCTTGTCGACATGATCGAGGGGCGGGGCGAGTGGCATGTTTTCTTTGAAAGCGCGGTCATCACGCTGCTGACCGGCAGCGTTCTTGCGATGAGCTGTTCGAACGGGGTGGGCGAAGGTCTGACGATCCGTCAGACCTTTTTGCTGACTTCGGGCGTCTGGGTGGCGTTGCCGGTTTTTGGCGCCATACCCTTTGTATTCGGCGAGACCGAGCTCCGCTTTGTTGATGCTTATTTCGAGGCGATGTCGGGGCTGACCACCACCGGGTCGACTGTGATCTCGGGGCTGGATGATCTGCCACGTGGCCTGTTGTTGTGGCGGGGGGTCCTGCAATGGCTGGGTGGCATTGGCATCATCGTTGTCGCAATGGTTTTCCTACCCGAACTGCGCGTAGGCGGAATGCAGATCTTCCGCTCGGAAGGATTTGAAACTATGGGGAAGATCCTTCCTCGTGCACAAGAAATTGCAGGTCAGATTTCCCTGATCTATGTCGTTCTCACAGTGGTCTGCATCCTCGTATATGCCGGTCTTGGGATGAGCTTCTTTGACGCTCTGGTCCATGCGCTGACCACGATTTCCACGGGCGGGTTCTCCAACTATGATGCATCATTCGGGACTTTTTCGGGACCTGCTGAATACGCCGCCGCCGTTTTCATGATCCTCGCGGCCTTGCCATTCGTACGCTATGTCCAATTTGCCAACGGCAATACGAGTTCGCTTTGGCAAGACAGTCAGATCAGGGCATTTCTGGCAACGATTGCGGTTCTTGTGGTTCTCATGTCGATATTCCTGACATCGGTCTTTCCACACCATTGGGAACAAGCTTTCCGCGAGTCGCTGTTCAATATCACTTCGATCATCTCGGGTACCGGCTATGCCAGCGTTGATTATATGGGCTGGGGCAGCTTCCCGATCATGCTGTTCTTCCTGATCGGCCTAATTGGCGGTTGTGCGGGCTCTACCGCATGTTCGATCAAAGTGTTCCGCTATCAGTTGCTGTTTGCCTCGATCAAAACGCAGATCAGCCGCATCCGGTCTCCGCATGGTGTGTTCGTGCCGCGATATGACGGGCGACCCATAGGGCGCGATGTTCTGACCTCGGTCATGAGCTATTTTATGTTCTTCGCGCTTTCGATGGGGGTGCTGTCCTGGGCTCTGGCACTGACTGGACTGGACTTTATCACCTCGGTTTCGGGTGCCGCAACTGCACTGGCCAATGTGGGTCCTGGGTTGGGTGATCAGATCGGCCCTGCAGGAAACTTTGCCGGACTCAACGACAGCGCGAAATGGATGCTGATTGTAGGTATGTTGGTTGGGCGGCTAGAGCTGCTTGCCGTTTACGCAATATTTACTGTTCAATTCTGGAGAGACTAATGAAGCGACCGCTTGGTGCGCAGATATCGCACATGTTGAAAGATCGCGGCGTTGATGTGATTTTTGGAATTCCCGGCGTCCATAATCAGGAAATGTACCGTGGTATCGAAGAAGCTGGCATAACGCATGTACTGGCGCGCCATGAACAAGGCGCTGGGTTCATGGCTGATGGATACGCGCGCGCCTCTGGCAAGCCTGGTGTGGCTTATGTGATCACCGGTCCTGGCCTGTGCAACATCATGACGCCAATGGGCCAGGCCTATTCGGATTCAGTTCCAATGCTGGTGTTGTCCTCTTGCCTTGACGATGTTCAGTCACGGCGTGGACAGTTGCACCAGATGAAAGATCAACGCGGCGCAGCGGACACCGTGGCAGACTGGTCCTGCCAGGCAGACGATGCTCAGGCCGCATATCTGTTGGTTGAACGAGCGTTCGAAGACTTTGAGTTGTCGCGACCACGGCCCAAGCATATCCAGATCCCAATTGCTCAGCTGGAAGCTGAAGCTGAGCCGGCACCATTCCCGAACCAACCCGCCTTGCGTACCAAGGCGTTGCCGCCTGACGTCGCTCCTGTTTTGTCTTTGCTCAATATTGCGCAGCGGCCATTGTTCATTCTAGGCGGTGGTAGCCGCTCCAACCTGTGGCGGCAGATCCTGACGGAGCTAGGTGCTGCCTGTTTCACCACATTTGCCGGACGAGGGCTTGTTGGGGCCAACTATCCGCTGGATTTCGGATCGATGTTGCCTCGTCCGGGCAGCGCCGAGGCCATCGCCTCGGCCGATCTTGTTGTTGTTGTCGGGGCAGAGCTGGGAGAGGTTGATTTGTGGCGTGATCGATTGGGCCATTCCGCCCAGCTGGTACGCGTTGATCTCGACCCCGAAGTGTTGTCCGACCACCATAGGGCGACAGTCAAGATTCAGGCTGATGGCGAAAGCTTCGCATATGCGTTGTGGCAATCCGTCGAAAAGGTTCAACCGGCAGGCGGATGGTCTCAGGATGAAGTAAGTGAGGCACGCGCGCGCTGGCGTGCGGAAATCAACGCCGAACTACCGGGCATCGTTCAGGTGTCCGACGCGCTGCGCGAGGCGATGCCGGTCGAGACGATGATCTATTCGGATATGACGCAGTTCGCTTATGTCTCGAAAGAGATCTGGGACATGCATTATCCTTATCACTGGCATCACCCAACTGGGTTCGGCACACTGGGATATGCTCTGCCCGCAGGCATCGGTGGTGCCATGGCGCGACGTGGAAAACCCACAGCGGTGATCGCGGGCGACTATGGTTTCCACTACACGATGCAAGAGCTTGGCGTCGCAGTGGAGTTGGGCCTGCCTCTGCCCACTATTCTGTGGGACAATGGCAAGCTAAAAGCGATCGAAGACAGCATGGTGCGCAGTCAGATCGCGCCCAACGCCGTGATCGCGCGCAATCCGGATTTCTGCAAACTGGCCGAGGCCTTCGGGGCCCGATCGGCAGAACCGGGTAATCTGGATGAGATGCAGGCGGCAGTTCGCAAGGCGTTTACTGCTAACGGCCCAACTCTGATCAGAATTACGCCGGAAATTCTGTGAGGCATAAAAAAAGGCGCTGCACCTCGGTCCAGCGCCTTTTCAGTGATGTCAGATATTCAGTCCCAGCAATGAACTAATACAGTCATTCCACTGGCCCGGCGGCTTAGCTCGTTTGGTGAGATCTGGGTCGAGTTTTGTGCGGTTTGGCCGGAAACACCCGCCTTGTTCAGGACTTCTGTCAGGCGATCGACATTTGCCGCAAGGCTAACCGAGTCGGGCAGGGTGCGCCCCTCAGATGGGGTGGGTAGCAGCATGCCGACCACGTTGCCGCTGTCATCAAAGACCGGCCCGCCCGCATCCCCGGGCTGCGCGGCCAGCGCCAAACGTTTGACGCCATCTTCGCCGTTCAAGCCACGAATATCGGCGATCTCGCCAAAGGTCAGGGTGGGGGCGCCCAAAGCGCCTTCGTAAGAAAAGCCCGAAACCACAACCTGAGACTGAATGCGAGGTTGGTCTGATTGGAATTCGGCGACGCTGATTGGGGCCAATGTCTGGCTGGGGCGCAGAACGGAAACGCCAAGATCAGCGTCTTGCCATGCGACCTGAACATCCTGACCACCGTCCAGAGTGATGCGGTTACAGCTGTCGGAAGCCTCCGAAACAGTCAGGACTGTCCCGTTGTTATCGGCGTAGAATCCGGATCGTGACAGTCGCGGTTTGCGGACCTGAAGACCCGAGACCAGATCAATGCGTTGTTCGGCCTCCGCCCCGGCACTGGCATCGAGCACCGCATCCGTGGGGGTGAAGCTAGCGCGCATTGCGGCCATAACGCGGGCGCGTCGCGCTTCATCGCCTTCAGGCCAAACCAGAGTGAATCCCTTGATCTTCCCGTCCTTCAAGGCCGCCTGAGTGTACGAGATTATTCCCTGGCTGCGCCCCTCTATCGTAAAACTGTTACCGCGTAAGGCGCGTTCGCCATCAAGCGGAACAATCTCAAGCGATTGCATCACTTGATACAGCGCCCGAAGGGTGGCGGGTGAACCTTCCTGGCTGATCAACAGCGCTTGGGCGTCCAAATCCGAAGCGGGTTTGAAATGCGCAAAGGGGGCTTCATAGCGGTCAAATGCTAACACGCCCAGAGGCATGTCCAACTCGATCCCGGCTTGAACGTCGGAATATCGCGCCATGCCGACGCTGATCAGCGGTGCGTTGTAGTCGTCCATCAGCGTCTTGCGCTGCAATGTGGTCAGAACGCCAGTTGCCTCAAACCCGTTGAAGCTTTGCCAATCGCTCATCGAGCGACGGGTACCCTGACCAAACGCACCGTCGATGGTCGAGTTGTAGAACCCGGCCGCCTGCAGCGCAGTCTGCAGGTCCTTGCGTTCCTGAGCCGTCAGCAGGCGTTCACCCTGCAAGGCTTCCGAACGCGTTTCGTCTGCGTCCTGCAAGCTTAAACCAATCGCTGGCTGTTCTGGTTGCTGTTCCGGCTGTACGGGTGCGTTGATCACCCCCCGTTCAAGAATGTTGGCTCCAACAGGCCAGAATTGCTGAGCCAGCGCATTGGAGAAAGCGATGAAACTGTCTGACGGTATCTGGCGTTCAGCCCGGTAGACTCGCAATACCTGCTCGGCGTCATCGCGAAGATATGGCCCGATTACAATGGCATACCAGCCCGAGTTTAGGCGAAACCCGTTCACATCTGGCAGGGCGTTTGCGTAAGCCTGAGCACGCTCCTGCGCTTCGCGAAGCGAGGGCTGTGCCTCAATCTGAATCCAAACGCCGGCGTCTTGTTGGGCGAAAGCGGCGCGAAGACCGAAGAAGAGAAAGAATGTAATTACCGTAAATACGCGTGTCATTGTCTGCCCGTTTTATGCAGTGTTTTCACTTTGCCGCAGAGTACGCGGAATCGCGACCCGATGGCCATGCCCGGAATACGGGGAATTCTGGGTGTGGCTGCTCAGCGACAGCCAGTGCCGTTTGGCCCGTTGACGCCCCTTGGTGGCTTGCATAGGAAGGGCCAAACCCACTGAAACACGGCGCAAATGGCGTCCAAGGGAAATGTCATGACCGAACCCAAAAGCACTCCTCGTTCATTTCAGGAGATTATCCTGCGGCTTCAGACCTATTGGGCGTCGAAAGGCTGTGCGATCCTGCAGCCCTATGACATGGAGGTTGGCGCGGGTACGTTCCATCCGGCAACCACCCTGCGCGCGCTGGGATCCAAGGCTTGGGCCGCGGCCTACGTTCAACCCTCACGCCGCCCGACGGACGGGCGCTATGGCGAAAACCCAAACCGGTTGCAGCATTACTATCAGTATCAGGTGTTGATCAAACCCAGCCCGCCGGATCTGCAAGAGCTGTATCTGGGCAGCCTTGAGGCCATCGGTATCGACATGGATCTGCATGATATCAGGTTCGTCGAGGATGACTGGGAAAGCCCTACTCTGGGCGCGTGGGGACTGGGCTGGGAAGTTTGGTGTGATGGCATGGAAGTCAGCCAGTTCACCTATTTCCAGCAGGTCGGGGGCCACGACTGTACGCCGGTTTCGGGCGAGTTGACCTATGGTCTGGAACGTTTGGCGATGTATGTACTGGGCATCGATCATGTGATGGATATGCCGTTCAACGATCCGCAATCACCCAGTCCGCTAACTTATGGCGACATCTTCAAGCAGACCGAAGAGGAATACGCCCGCTGGAACTTTGATGTGGCCAATACCGAGGTCCTGCTGCGCCACTTCGAAGAGGCCGAGGCCGAATGCGCGTCCATTCTGGCGCAGGAACATGATGACCCGAAGACGGGCAAGCGCATCATCATGGCGCATCCTGCATACGATCAGTGCATCAAGGCCAGCCACATTTTCAATCTGCTTGACGCGCGAGGCGTGATCTCGGTGACCGAACGGCAGGCCTATATCGGTCGCGTCCGCGCATTGGCCAAGCAATGCGCCGATGCGTTCGTGCAGACCGAGGCCGCCGGGTTCGAGGTTTTATGCAACGCCTAGGCCAGACCGGGCAACAACGCCTTCAGGCCGTCTGCGATCATGCTGATTGCGATGGCCGCAAGGATCATGCCCATGAAGCGGCTCATGATCACGCGGGCATTGTCCGACAGCCGCTTAGCCAGCGCCGAGGCGTTCCAGAATGTACCCAGCAGCAAAGCGACGACAAACAGAAATACACCTGCATAGACAATGGCTTCGACCGGTGTCTTGATGTGATGCGCGTAGAGGATCAAGGTCGTGATCGTGCCGGGGCCGACCAGTATCGGAAAGGCCAAGGGATAGAAGGCAACCGTCTCGGGGGCCGGGTAGGATTTCTTTTCTCCGTCGGTCCCATGGTGCGAGCTGCTTTCGTTTCCGTTCAGCATGTTCAGCCCGATCATCAGGACGACAAGGCCACCGGCGACACGCAGGTCATCGACACTGATGCCAAACAGCCCAAGCGCTTGACTGCCAATTGCGGCGAAGGCTCCACCAAGGATCAAGCAGTAGAGCGCGGTTTTCACAGCCACTTTGCGTTGATCCGAAACGGGCAGGTCTTGCGTAACACTCAGGAACACAGGCAGGTTGGTGATCGGATTCATGATCGCGAACAGCGCGCCGAAAAATCCGACGGCAAGGGTGGTTTCCATGCGTGTAGCCTCGTTTCTGCTCGTACTAGTTTGAAACCTGTCCTATTTTCTGTGAACTTGAAAGAGGCGGCGTAAACGATGACTGGAAAACTGCTTGCGCTGATCCTTGTGATTTCTGCCGTTCTGGCAGGGGCCGGGATGTATTATCTGCAGGTCTATGGGTTCTATTATGAAATCGAGCCACGCCCGGGCCAGGATGTGGTATTGCTGGCGCGAGGGGCCGAGGCGCCCGAACCCATCGCTTATACTGCGTTCCAGGCCATTGACGCCGACAGCTCTCCGATCCGGTATAGGGCCTGTTTCGAAACTGAGATGATGCCGGATCAGATGGTGGATTTCATCCCTGTCGAGAACCCCGAGCCATTGACTGCGCCGGGATGGTTTGACTGCTACGACGCGGTTGCGCTTGCCGATGCGTTGAAAACAGGGCAGGCGCAGGCCTTCATGGGCGCCAAGAACATCCATTATGGTGTCGATCAGATCGTCGCAATTACACAAGATGGTAAAGGCTACATCTGGCACGCACTGAACAATTGCGGTGAAAAGGCTTATGACGGCACGGTTGTGGGCGAGGAATGCCCACCCAGACCCGAGGGTTGACGCAGATGGGTACGGTTGTTGAAATTCCGGAGTTCCTGACCGCAACGCTGGGCTTTGCGGTTTACCTGTTGGGGGCCGAGATTAACGCCCGCGTTGCGCCCTTGCGCAGCTTCAACATCCCCGAGCCTGTGACCGGGGGCCTTTTGGCCTCGCTGGTGGTGTTGGCTCTGTATCTTGGATTTGGCATTGAGCTGTCATTTGGCTTGACCGCGCGAGATTTCCTATTGGTTCTGTTCTTTGCCGGGATTGGTCTGAACGCCCGTCTGTCCGATTTGATCGCGGGCGGCAAGCCATTGCTATTGCTTCTGATTTTGACGCTTCTAACCATCGTCGCGCAGAATGTGATCGGCGCTGCGGGGGCCGTGATGTTCGGATATCCGGCGCAAGCCGGGGTGCTATTCGGGTCTGCTGCGCTGATCGGAGGGCACGGGACCGCGATCGCCTGGGCACCCGAAGTTGCGGAAGCCACCGGGCTGAGTGGCGCAACCGAGCTGGGTGTGGCCGTGGCCACATTGGGCCTGGTGCTGGCCGCCTTGGTCGGTGGGCCGATTGCGCGACTGCTGATCGAGGGGCGCAAGCTCAGCCCCGAACGGCCGGGGGAAGAGCATACGGTGGGTCTGCCCAATGAGGTCGACCCGAAGTCCGAGATTGATCATCTGACAATCATGCGCGTGCTCCTGCACCTAAACCTTGCGATCATCTCGGGTTACATCCTGAGTGAGGCGATTACCGCCGCCGGGCTGAAGCTGCCCTTGTTCGTGCCCTGCCTGATCATGGGCATTGTCATTGCAAACCTGCGCTCCGCGATTGCTCCGAATGCACCGCCGGTATCGCGTACGCCCTCGCTGGCGCTGATCTCGGAATTTGCGCTGGGGGCGTTTCTGGCGATGTCACTGATGAGCCTGCAGCTGTGGACCATCGCCGAGCTGGGCCTCGCGATTGCGGTGATCATGACAGCGCAAACCCTGTTTGCCGTGGTGTTCGTGATCTGGGTTCTGTTCCCGCTGATGGGATCGAACTACCGCGCCGCCGTTCTGGCCGCCGGGTTCGGAGGCTTCGCTCTGGGCGCAACCCCGACCGCTATCGCAAATATGACCGCCGTAACCAAGCGATATGGCCCGTCGCCTATTGCCTTTATCGTGCTGCCCCTTGTATCCGCATTCTTTGTGGATATCGCCAATGCCATCGTCATCCAGACGATTGTAAATTTCTAAGGACCGACTATGCCCGACCTGCTGATCGAACTGTTCTCCGAAGAGATCCCCGCGCGGATGCAAGCCCGCGCCGGTGAGGATCTGAAAAAGCGGATAACCGATGGTCTGGTCGAGGGCGGTCTGACATATGCCTCTGCCGCTGCGCTAACTACGCCGCGTCGTCTGACACTGGCGGTTGAGGGCCTGCTGGCGGAAAGCCCCACGATCCGGGAAGAGCGCAAGGGGCCCAAGGTCGGCGCGCCGGACAAAGCCATCGAGGGTTTCCTGCGCGGCGCGGGCCTGACCCGAGATCAATTGGAAGAGCGCGACACGCCCAAAGGCGCAGTCTATTTCGCCACCATCGAAAAGGCGGGTCGCCCGGCGGCTGAAATCATCGCCGAGGTTTTGGAAGCTACCATTCGAAACTTCCCCTGGCCCAAATCGATGCGCTGGGGGGCTGGATCGATGCGGTGGGTACGGCCTTTGCACTCGATCCTGTGTATCCTGACAGATGAGGCAGGCGCGCAGATCGTGCCGCTTGAGGTCGAGGGGATCACATCCGGTGACACGACTGAGGGCCACCGTTTCATGGCCCCGAACCTGTTTTCTGTGACCTCGTTCGAGGATTACGCCGCCAAGCTGAAACGCGCCTTTGTGGTGCTGTCGCCCGAAGAGCGTGTCGAGCATATCTGGAACGATGCTCAGAACATGGCTTTTGCCGCCGGTCTGGAAGTCGTCGACGACAAGGGTCTGCTGGCCGAGGTGGCCGGTCTGGTCGAATGGCCCGTGGTGCTGATGGGGCAGATCGACGAGGAGTTTCTCGAACTGCCGCCCGAGGTGCTGCAGACCTCGATGAAGGAACATCAGAAGTTCTTTTCCGTGAAGAACCCCAAAACGGGACGGATTGAACGGTTCATCACCGTCGCCAACCGCGAAACCGCCGATAATGGCGCGACCATTCTGGCAGGGAACCAGAAGGTTCTATCGGCGCGTCTGGCCGATGCGAAATTCTTTTGGGAGAACGATCTGCGCGTTGCCAAGTCGGACATCGCCCAATGGACCCGCGCGCTGGAGAATGTGACCTTCCAAAACAAGCTGGGTACACAGGCCGAGCGGATCGACCGCATCGCCGCACTGGCCCGCGAACTGGCTCCGGTAACCGGAGCGGATGCCGATCAGGCTGAGAAAGCCGCGCGTTTGGCCAAGGCTGATTTGAACTCCGAAATGGTCTATGAATTCCCTGAACTTCAGGGGCTTATGGGGCGGTATTACATCGAAGCGGCAGGCGAGGATGCCGCAGTGGCCGCCGTGGCGCAGGAACATTATTCGCCGCTGGGGCCATCGGACGATGTGCCAACCGCGCCGCTGTCGGTGACCGTGGCACTGGCCGACAAGTTGGACACGCTGACCGGATTCTGGGCGATTGATGAGAAGCCGACTGGCTCGAAAGATCCGTTTGCGTTGCGTCGTTCGGCATTAGGGGTAATTCGACTAATTGTGAATAACGATCTGCGTCTTCGGTCGGACCGTTTCTTCGATAGCCAACTGGTTCGAGCAGAAAGCGCTATCAATGACGCCTTGCCCGAAACGAATGTCCGCGATCTCTTGGAAGAAATCGCAGAACATGGTGTCTTTGGTGCGTCATTCCAGACTGTCAAAGAAAAGCTTGAAGGACTGCCCGCAACAGCATTTCTTGAGCTTGAGAAAAAGGTTCCTGACGCGTCTGACGATCTCCTTTCTTTCTTCCACGACCGCCTCAAAGTCTTCCTCCGAGACGAAGGCATCCGCCATGATGTCATCGACGCCTGTATCGCGATGGAGGGGAATGACGACCTCAACCTGTTGGTCAAACGTGCGCGTGCTCTGAACGCGGTGATTGCGACCGAGGATGGAGAGAACCTCGTGCAGGGGTTCAAGCGGGCCAACAATATCTTGTCTCAGGCGGAAGAGAAGGATGGGGTGGAATACTCCTACGGCGCGGATGTGAAATTTGCCGAAACCGACAGCGAGAAGGCTCTGTTTGCAGCACTCGACGCGGCGGAAGCTAAGATCGATCCTGCGCTGAAGGTGGAGGATTTCCCGGTAGCGATGGCGGCAATGGCCGAACTGCGCGGGCCGGTGGATGCGTTCTTTGAGGATGTGCAGGTCAACACCGACAATGACATCCTGCGTCGCAACCGTCTGAACCTGCTGAGCCAGATCCGCAAGGTCTGTTCCAGCGTCGCTGATCTGACCCGTATCGAGGGATAACGCCCTTGCGCCATGGGCGCAGGGCCTTATGCTGCGGGCAAACCAAAAGGTGCCGCAGTGCAGAATAATCCGCATACTACGCTTATCACTCCGAAAGCGCCCGTTGCCGCCAATACCCATGGCGGCCGGGCGAAGTGCCTGCAACGACTGGTTCGGCTGGACATGCCGGTGCCGCGCACGGTGGCGCTGTCTTTTGACGCGGTGCAGCGCATCGCGGAAGGTCAAGTTCCTGACATTGCCGCCATTCTGGAACAATTCGATGCCGAGGCGCTGCTGTGTGTACGGCCTAGTTCAGAAGACCCCGATTGGGGTGGCCCGGGCGCAGTGCTGAACATCGGTATGAATGATGCACGTTATCTCGACCGATCGGCGGATATGGGCGCAGATGCGGCGGCGGCGCTCTATCTTCGGTTCGTGCAGAGCTACGCGCTGCATGTGGCCCGTCTGGACCCGGATGTATTCGATGATATCGAGACGGATGGTCGCGAAGGGCTGAGCTTGTCTCTGCGCGCGTATGAAGATGAGACCGACGAGGTCTTCCCCCAGGATCGGGGTGAGCAGTTGATCGGTGTCTTGCGGTCGATGGCACGGGCGTGGGATGGAACCTCGGCCCGGTTGCTGCGACAGGCCAAAGGGGCACCCGCAGATGCCGGGCTTGGACTGGTGATTCAGGAAATGATCCCGGGCGTGGGGCAAGGCGAATGTGGCTCGGGTGTACTGCAACTGATTGATCCGGCAACGGGCATGCCTCAGATCACTGGGCGGTATCTGAGCCAGAGCCAGGGGCGAGATGCGCTCGGCGAAGGCGTTGCTGCGCTGTATCTTGAGAAGGACGAGCGCGGACCATCACTGGAAGACGTGGCTCCCGAAGCTTTCGCGGATCTCAAAGCCAATGCTGCCTTAATGCGAGAGAAGCTGCGCGAAGAGATGCAGGTCGAGTTTGTCGTTCAGAACGGGCAGGTACATATTCTGGATGGTGTCCGGGTACCACGCGGATCGCGAGCAGGCATGCGGATTGCGGTGCGTTTGGCGGAGGACGGGATCATCCCGCCGCAAGAGGCTGTGATGCGCATCGACCCGCACTCGCTGAATGAACTGCTGCACCGTCAGGTTCACCCAGACGCTGAACGTGATGTTCTGGCCACGGCCATCGCCGCAAGCCCGGGCGCTGCGACAGGTCGGATCGTATTCACCGCGGCCGAAGCTCAGGCCAGCGCTGCGCGGGGTGAACCTTGTATTCTTGTGCGCCGTGAAACTTCGCCCGAGGATGTGCGGGGAATGCATGCCTCGGTTGCGGTGTTGACCGAAAAGGGCGGGATTACCAGCCATGCGGCAGTGATCGGCCGAGGTTTGGGGCTGCCTTGTATTGTCGGCGCGTCCGAAATGCGGTTTCAAACCAAGAAAAAGCTGCTGAACGCTCCGGATGGGCGGGTGTTCAAAACAGGTGACATTCTGACCATCGACGGCACATCCGGGCAGGTTCTGGCAGGCCAGCCCGAAATGCTTGAGGCAGCCTTGGATGATTGCTTTCAAACCTTGATGGGCTGGGCCGACGCCGAGCGGGACATTGCGATCCGCGCGAATGCCGATACGCCTGCCGATGCACAGACTGCGCGGAATTTTCAAGCAGAAGGGATCGGGCTTTGCCGGACGGAGCACATGTTCTTTGATCCGGGTCGTCTGACCGTGATGCGTGAGATGATTTTTGCGCAAACGCCATCGGGGCGCGCTGCGGTGTTGGAACGCCTACTGCCGATGCAGCGGCAGGATTTTGTACAGCTGTTTCGGATCATGGAGGGGCAGCCGGTTTGCATCCGCCTGTTCGATCCGCCGTTGCATGAATTCCTGCCCACAACCCGTAGCGGACAGAGAGAGCTGGCTGAGGCGCTGGACTTGCCTGTTTCGGATGTCGAGCGTCGGGTCGAGGCGATGAGCGAATACAACCCCATGCTGGGGCTGCGTGGCGTACGTCTGGGCGTGACTGTACCCGAAATCTACGACATGCAGGCGCGCGCGATCTTCGAAGCAACGTTGGAGGCCAGCAAGGAAGGCGCACCCGTGGTGCCCGAGGTGATGATCCCGCTGGTTTCGGCCAAGCGCGAGGTCGAGCTGGTTAAAACCCGGATCGATACGGTCGCGGCCGAGGTTGCCTCGGAGCAAGGGCAGGAATTCGATTATCGGCTGGGCGTGATGGTGGAAACGCCCCGGGCCTGTCTGCGCGCGAATGAGATTGCCCCGCATTCCGCCTTTCTCAGCTTTGGAACCAACGATTTGACTCAGATGACCTATGGATTGTCGCGCGACGATGCGGGGCGGTTCATGTCGGCTTACGTGAATTTGGGGGTCTTCAATGAAGATCCGTTCCACGTTCTTGATGGGGACGGGGTTGGCGAATTGCTGAAGCTTGGGGCCGAACGTGGTCGGGAAGCTCAGCCAGACGTTACGCTTTCAGTATGTGGCGAACATGGTGGTAACCCCGAATCAATCGCAATCTGCCGAGCTTTGGGGTTTGACTACGTGTCCTGCTCTCCCTTCCGAGTTCCGGTCGCTAGGCTGTCTGCCGCTCAACTGGCGATTTCGTCCAAACTTGGGGGTTGACTAACTGTCCACTACCTAGAAATAGTGGCGAAGTAATTGCCTCGCTGTCGATGAAAATCGTTGGCGTAGGCGATTTTTTACTTGCATCTACTTGAAAACTGGACCTCTGCCTCGAAGTGGAGTATGTGCCTCGTCGCGCCCGCCGGGGGAGGGTATGGCGCGTTTGTGCCTGTGCGAGGTTATCTGATGAGACGCTACATAATGGCTGTCGCCGTGGGGGCCGCAGCCGTGCTGCCAAGTTTGTTGTTCGCCGAACGGCAGAACGATGAAAAACCTGTTGAACTGGTTGCCCGGAACGAGCTGCCAGCGCAGAACTTTCGCGACTATCTTACGCTGTTCAAGCCGCGTAAGGCACCAGAAAAGGTTGAAATCTCTTACACCAAAGGTTGGTTGGATCAGCAGCCCAACGCAAACGGAGATGAACATTTCCGTTGTCTTGCAGAGGCGCTGTATTTCGAAGCCCGTGGTGAAAGCGTACGCGGGCAATTTGCCGTAGCCGAAGTGATCATGAACCGCGTCGAAAGCGGACGCTTTCCGAATTCGCTTTGTGGTGTGATCAAGCAGGGAACCGGTAAGAAGTATCAGTGCCAGTTTACTTACACCTGCGATGGCCACAAAGAGGTCATCCACGAAAAGCGTGCTTACGAGCGTGTCGCCAAGGTTGCCCGTGCGGCGATTGATGGCGTTGCTGAAGAGATGACAGCGGGTGCTACACACTATCACACCAAGGCAGTTCGCCCGTCCTGGTCACGGGTTTACAAGGAAACTGCGCGGATTGGTGTGCATATTTTCTACAAGCACAACTATCGCACTGCCAGCAACTGATTGACGCACCAGCGCTGGAAGGGTGCTGGCCCCAGGCGTTTTACCGACTATGTTGCGAGCCAGGAGGCTCGTAATGACCATATCACGCCGACAGTTTCTACAATCGACCTTGGCCTTGTCGATGATGCCACGCGTGGCGATGGCATCAGCCTCCGAGTTGGTGGCACAGACTTCCATGCAGCAGATCGCGCCCCAAGGGTATCCGGAAACTCCGATCTGGAGTTACGGCGGTGGTGTTCCGGGTAGCGAAATCCGTGTTCCACAGGGCGCCCGGGTGCGTCGCAAGCTTGTTAACATGCTGCCCCAACCAACGACTGTTCACTGGCATGGCATCCGGATTGACAATGCGATGGATGGAGTGCCCGGTCTGACGCAGGAGGTTGTGCAGCCGAAGGCTAGTTTTGACTATGATTTCGAGGTGCCGGATGCAGGGACCTATTGGTACCACGCGCATAATCAATCTATGGAGCAGGTCGCGCGAGGGCTTTATGGCCCTTTGATCGTCGAAGAGGCCAGCGGACCCGATGTTGATCAAGACCTGACCCTGATGCTGGACGATTGGCGCCTTGACCCCGAAAGCGCAGAGATTTCAGGCGATTTCGACAATGGTCATGATCTGAGCCATGCGGGTCGGCTGGGCAACCTTGTAACGGTGAACGGAAAGTTTGACCCTTCATATCCGGTACAGACGTATGAACGATTACGCTTACGGTTGATCAATGCGGCGAATGCCCGGGTATTCGACGTCACGCTTGACGGGCTCGCCGGCTGGATCGTGGCGCTTGACGGTATGCCGCTTGAGGTTCCATTGCGGGTTAAAAACAGTTTCCCATTGGCGCCCGCGCAGCGAGCCGACCTGATCGTTGATGTTTTGGCGAACTCGGGCCAGGCGGCTAGCATTGTTAGCGTGGAGCGGGATGGCGCATACGGATTGGCCAAGTTTGAAGTGTTAGGAGTTCCCTCACGTGTTGCGCGCACTAAAATTGATCCGTTACCGGCAAATCGTATGCCCGAAATTACACTGAAGGACTCTCCGGTGCATCGTATGACGATGCAAGGTGGGGCAATGCGCTGGCTGGAGAGCGCCAACTTGGGCGATACGG
Organism: Ruegeria sp. CL5; assembly: GCF_056536485.1. Classification (NCBI taxonomy): domain Bacteria; kingdom Pseudomonadati; phylum Pseudomonadota; class Alphaproteobacteria; order Rhodobacterales; family Roseobacteraceae; genus Ruegeria; species Ruegeria sp. CL5. The sequence continues at coordinate 553,948 of NZ_JBQFPS010000001.1, read as the reverse complement.
AGCTTTCAGGTCGTGAGTTGGCACAGCTTGGGCGATTCTGGGCATTGAACGGATATGCAGAGCGGCCGGATGATCCGTTTCTGGATGTGCGATTAGGATCGGTTCATCGGATTGAATTTGCAAATGAAACGGCATTTCCACATGCCATGCATCTGCATGGGCACCATTTCCGCATAATCTTGCAGGATGGTACGCTGGGGCCTTGGCGTGACACTGTTCTGGTCGAGCGTGGGCAGGTGCGGCAGGTGGCGCTTGTCGCCGACAATCCAGGCAACTGGCTGTTGCATTGTCACATGCTAGGCCATGCGGCATCGGGAATGATGAGCTGGTTTCGGGTCACGTAACGCCGCAATCGATAGCTGGAAAGGCGCATGTTACGGTGCTATACGCCCGCGAAACGCCTAAAGTGGGCTGATCAGTCCACCGAGCCCGAAAAGGTCCGACGTATGAGCTCTGAAATCCGCCTTGCCTTCGCGCATCCCTCTGAGCGGTCCGAGGCAACCGCACCTCGCGGCCCTTTGGATCGTATTTCTTTGCGGGATCACATTGTCGAAGTTGAGATCGGTGCCTTTCAGGCTGAACGTGGCACAACCCAACGTATCTGTTTCAACATCGTCGTGGAAGTGCGCCCGCTTAGTGATCCTATTGATGATGATGTGGATCGCATCCTGTCATACGACAGAGTGACCGAAGCGATAGCGTTCGAGCTGGCGGCTGAGCGATTGAATCTTCTGGAAACACTGGCTGACCGTGTGGCTGAGCGAATATTGCTTGAGCCTCAAGCCGTAAGAGCCTTTGTTCGAATTGAAAAATTGGATCGTGGCCCCGGTGCGCTGGGAGTCGAGATCGTCCGCGGAAAGGATGCGGTGCATCACGACGTGACCGAAGAAGAGCGGCCTCATCCACGGCTTGTTTTCCTGTCAAATGCCGCGATTGAATCCGAAAACCTGGCTGGTTGGATCGATCAGCTCGAGAACCGGCAACGCCCGCTGATCTTGTGTGTTGGTGCCTCTGATCTGGCGGTGTCGCAGACTGGCCATGCCATGACGCAACGCAGGATTGATCTGCTGGCGATCGAGCAGAACGCCTGGGTGTTGGCCGCAAGGGATTTCCGTTGCGTAGTCGTCTCGACACGGACCGAGTTGGATTGGGCGATGAAAAACGGTCAGATATGCGTTTGGGCGCCGTCGAAAGTAGTGTTGGATGCGGTAGATGGCCCGTCTGCGGCACCGTCGGATGCAGTGGCGCTTGCTGCGTGGTTCGCGGCAACATTTGAAGCCAGCGAAATGCTGGTGATCGGCGGAGACCTTCCCGAGGCCCCTAAAACGCCGTTGCGTGCAATTCCGGTCGAACAGGCGCAACTGTGACCGTCTACTACCGTCCTTTGGTTCAGCACGGTGACCTTCGTCCTGACGGAGCGATGTCATTGGCAGGTCAGAAGCTGTGGTTTACACAAGCCGAAAAGATCGAACGCGGGAAAATCAAGAAGGTCGTGGATGTCTCTGATATTCCAGAGGAACATCTGGTTCGATTTGTCCGCCCGCGCACCGCGATAGCCGGGCTTGATATGGCGCAGCCTCAGATCATGGGCATTCTAAACGCGACGCCCGATAGCTTCTCGGATGGAGGGGTGCATAACTCGATTGACACAGCGCGCACCGCTGCGGTCGAGATGGTGGCGAATGGTACAAGCATTCTGGATATCGGCGGCGAATCCACACGCCCCGGAGCTGATTTCGTGCCGGAGGACGAAGAAATTGCGCGTACGCGCCCCCTGATCGAGGCGATCCGCTCCGAAACCGATGCGTTAATCTCGATCGATACTCGTAAAGCCAGCGTTGCCAAAGTTGCGCATCAGGCTGGAGCGGGGTTGATCAATGATGTGTCTGGGTTCACTTTCGATCCGCAACTTGCGCCATATTGCGCACAGATCGAGGCTCCGGTCTGCGTAATGCATATGCAGGGTGATCCGGCCACGATGCAGGATGACCCGCAATATGACGACGTTTTATTGGACGTTTACGATTTCCTAGATGGGCAAATCACTGAATTGGTAGGGCTGGGCCTGAACCGTGATCTGATTATCGTCGATCCCGGCATCGGGTTTGGCAAAGACACGGACCACAACCTAACCCTTTTGCGTAATCTCAGCCTGTTCCACGGGTTGGGCTGCCCAATCCTGTTAGGCGTTTCGCGCAAAGGGTTCATTGGCGAGATCGGCAAAGAGTCGCGCAAGGATGCCCGCGCGCCGGGATCAATCGCGGTTGCTCTGGCGGGAATATCACAGGGCGTGCAGATTGTGCGGGTACATGACGTGGCCGAGACGGCTCAGGCCTTGCGTCTATGGGCCGCCGTCCGGTAATCCGGACACAAGGAATTTCAGGAGAACGACTTATGCGCAAGCTGTTTGGAACCGACGGAGTGCGGGGAACCGCCAACACGCACCCGATGACGGCGGAAATGGCATTGCGTATCGGTGCAGCTGTGGGTCGGTATTTTCGCCGGGATGCGTCAGGCGTGCATCGGGTGGTCATTGGTAAGGACACAAGGCTGTCTGGCTATATGCTGGAAAACGCGTTGACGGCGGGCCTGACCTCTACGGGCATGAATGTGCTGTTGCTGGGGCCGGTGCCGACGCCCGCAGTCGGGTTGATGACTCGTTCGATGCGTGCAGATTTGGGCGTGATGATCTCGGCCAGCCACAATCCGGCGATCGACAATGGTATCAAGTTTTTTGGGCCAGATGGCTTCAAATTGTCTGATCAGGCAGAGATTGAGATCGAACGGCTGATCGAAGAAGGCGTAAGCCCCGCGCAGGCACAGAATATCGGCCGTGCGCGTCGGGTCGATGATGCGCGCTTTCGTTACGGAGAGCGGGTGAAATCCTCGTTGCCGCGCGATCTGCGTCTGGACGGGCTGAAGGTCGTGATCGACTGCGCAAATGGGGCGGCGCATCGGACAGCGCCCGAGGTTCTGTGGGAGCTGGGTGCGGATGTGATCCCGGTTGGGACTGCACCTGACGGCAAGAATATCAACCTCGATTGCGGCTCGACACAGCCGCGCGTTGCGGCCGAGACCGTGGTGTCGCATGGCGCCGATGTCGGCATCTGTCTGGATGGTGACGCCGACCGGGTGGTTGTGATCGACGAAACCGGCGCCGTAGCTGATGGGGATCAGCTGATGGCCCTTTTGGCTTCCTCGTGGTCTCGCGCTGATCAGCTCAAAGGTGGCGCGCTGGTGGCAACGGTGATGTCAAACCTCGGGCTGGAACGGTATCTGGCGGGGCAAGGGCTGCGGTTGGAACGCACTGCCGTTGGTGACCGGTATGTAGTCGAACGCATGCGCGAAGGTGGCTTCAATCTGGGCGGTGAACAATCAGGCCATATTGTTATGAGCGATTATGCTACAACCGGCGACGGGCTAATGGCCGGGCTCCATTTTCTGGCCGAGATGGTACAAACCGGAAAGAAGGCCTCGGAACTGTCGCGCCAGTTTGAGACGGTGCCGCAACTGCTGAAAAATGTGCGTTTTAGTTCCGGTCAGGCGCCGCTTGAAGCCGCCAGCGTCCAAAGTGCTATTTCCGATGCCGAAGCACGCCTGAATGGTCAGGGACGCCTGTTGATCCGCAAATCGGGAACCGAACCTTTGATCCGGGTTATGGCTGAATGCGAAGATTCCACCCTGCTGAACCAGGTTGTTGATGGGATTGTGGCCGAGGTCGAGGCCGCCACTGGCTAACGCCCGATCAGCATTTTGCGCAGGCTGAACCATTGGCTGATCGCCAAACCAGTCAGAATCATGAGTAGAGCGATGTAGAAGCGCAGAGGCAATGCCTCGGACAGAATCCACGCTCCGAAGACCATTGACCAGATGGGCACCTGATAATTCACCAAGGTCATAAAAACCGATCCGGCGCTACGGATGATCGACACGCGAAGCAGTGTGGCGAAGGCTGTTGGTATCAGCCCCAGAATTATGATGGCAAGTCCTGAGCGCGCGCCTTGCCATGTGGGTGTTCCTTCAGTCATCAGCATGATCGGTAACAAGATCACTGCGCCAACGACCAGTGTCAGTGCAGACAACGTTATCGGGTCAATTGGCGGACAGCGGCGAGTGATAACGGATGAACTGGCATAGCAGAATGCGGCGCCGATACAGGCAAGCTGTGCCAGTGGCTCGGCCCCTTGGCCCAGCTGTGCCAGGCCGGGGCCGATCAGAACAAGCGCACCGGAAAATCCCAGCGATACCCCGACCAAGCGGCGCAGGTTCATAGGCTCATCCGAAAAGAAATGTGCCAATGGCAGCACCATGAGTGGAACCGCGGCCATCGACAGGCCCGCAAATGCCGATGGCACATATTGCTGGCCCCAACTCAGCAACACAAAGGGCAGGGCAGTAGAAAGCACTCCGATAACAGTGACAAACCACCAAAGTTGAGCACTCATCGTGGGCATTTTGCGCCGTGTGATCCGCATCAACAGTAGCAATGTGACCGCGCCTAGAGTTGTGCGCGCGGTGGCCACAGTAATGGGGGCATAACCTTCAAGAGCTATGGCCACGACCATGAAAGTGGCTCCCCAGATGAGGCCGAGTGCTGCGATGCCGCTCCAGTCGCGGTGGTCGGGTTGTTGAACCATTCCATCCCCTTATCCTGCGATCAGGTCGGTGTCACGATGCGATCTTGACTTTATGTAAGTATATGCTTACCGTTAGTCATGACTTACCAAGATACGTTCTATGCACTAGGTGATCCGACCCGTCGGCAGGTGTTCGAAGCAGTAGCTGACAAGCCCCGTGCAGTAGGTGAACTGGCAGGTGAATTGCCCGTTAGTCGCCCTGCGGTATCCCAGCATCTGAAAGTGCTTTCCGACGCTGGTTTGGTCGAATGCCGCGCTGAAGGCACCCGACGGATTTATGCCGCGCGGCCCGGCGGGCTGAATGAAATGCGGGCGTGGTTAGAGCGCTACTGGTCTGATGTTCTGGAAAGCTTCGCAATTGAGGTAAATGAAGGGGGGCAGGACATATGACGGATCCAATCATCAAAACTGTAGTTGTAAATGCAGCGCCACAACAGGCTTTCGACATATTCGTCAAGCGCACAGCATCATGGTGGCCACTGAACCGGCACGCGGTATCAGCAGGGGCGGGCAAGGCGGCTTTGGGTGTCGTGATTGAAACTGAAGTTGGCGGCGCAGTCTATGAAGTGATGCATGATGGCGCACGGGCCAAATGGGGTGAGGTTCTGGATTATGAGGTCGGTCGCCACTTTGCTATGAGCTGGCATCCGGGCACTGATCCAGACAAACAGACCCGCGTCGAGGTGAAGTTCGAGGAACATGGGCAGGGACAAACCAAAGTTACGTTGACCCATTCTGGTTGGGAGGTCTGGGCCGCTGAGGCGCAAACCAAGCGAGAAGGCTATAACAGTGGCTGGGATTATGTACTTGCGACCTGTTTTGCCGATGCGGTGGGCAAATGAAAAGGGCGGCCACATGGGCCGCCCTTTCACTAACAGACGTCAGGCCTAGTTCTTTTCTTTGTCGACCATTTTACCGGCCGAGATCCAAGGCATCATACCACGCAGTTTGGCACCGGTTTCTTCGATCATGTGCTCGTCATTGGCGCGGCGGGCCGCTTTGATGGTCGGCTGACCAACGGCGTTTTCCAGCATGAAGTCACGAACGAATTTGCCCTGCTGGATGTCGTTCAGAACCTCTTTCATTCGTGCTTTGGTCTCGTCGTATTTCAGGATACGCGGGCCGGTGACGTACTGGCCGTATTCGGCCGTGTTCGAGATCGAGTAATCCATGTTGGCGATGCCGCCTTCATAGATCAGGTCAACGATCAGCTTCACTTCGTGAAGACACTCGAAGTAAGCCATCTCGGGCGCGTAGCCCGCTTCGACCAGAGTTTCAAAGCCACAGCGGATCAGTTCGACCAGACCGCCGCACAGAACGGCCTGTTCGCCGAACAGGTCGGTTTCGCATTCTTCACGGAAGTTGGTCTCGATGATGCCCGAACGACCGCCACCGATGGCCGAGCAATAGGACAGGCCGATTTCCAGCGCTTTGCCGGTCGCATCGTTGTCGACCGCGACGAGGCAAGGAACACCGCCGCCTTTGGTGTATTCACCGCGCACGGTGTGGCCGGGGCCTTTGGGGGCCATCATGATGACGTCGACGCCTTCTTTCGGCTCGATCAAGCCGAAGTGCACGTTCAGGCCGTGGGCAAATGCGATGGCAGCACCCGGCTTGATGTTGTCATGCACGTATTTCTTGTACGTCTCGGCCTGCAGTTCGTCGGGCATGGTGAACATGATGACGTCGCACCAAGCGGCGGCTTCAGCGATGCCCATCACTTCCAAACCTTCCGCTTCGGCTTTCTTCGCTGAAGGCGAACCTTCGCGCAGCGCTACGACAAGGTTCTTGGCGCCCGAGTCACGTAGGTTCAGAGCGTGGGCGTGACCTTGCGAGCCGTAGCCCAGAATGGCCACTTTCTTGTCTTTGATCAGGTTGATGTCGCAATCGCGATCGTAATAGACGCGCATTTTGCCGGTCCTTTCTGTTTTGATTGCGGTGGTTTTTACTTTGTATTTCCAAGGATAGCGATGGCTCAATTCTTGGAAAATCAAGAATAAATGCCTTGTCTATTCTTAAAGAATGCTATTCTTGTGAAATTCATGTTAGATGATCTGGATCGCCGAATATTACGCCATCTGCAGGCTGAGCCGAGCTTGTCCGGTGCGGAACTGGCCGAACGTTGCCGCAGCACGCAAGGTGTTTGCGGGCGGCGAGTCGAAAAGATGCAGGCGGCGGGTATCATCGAAGGGCAGGAGGCGGTAATCGATTGGACCGCACTGGGATATGCGGTAGAAGTGTCGCTGCGCGTGACCTTGGACAAGACGCAGGCACGGGCCTTTGATGAATTTACCGAGGCTGCCCGTGAAGTGGCCGAGGTGATCGAACTTCAGACCTTTCTGGGGCGAGTCGATGTGCGCCTTTCAGTGCTGGCACAGGACATGAGCCATTACCAACAGGTCTATCGGGATCGAATCCTGACACTGCCGCATATCGCAGATATTGAAGCGTTGATGCACATTGCCCGAGTCAAGCAGGATGAGGCATTGCCGATATGATCGAATTGGACGAAATCGATCGAAGGATTTTGCGCGCTTTGAGGCAGGATGCCACCCAAAGCGCCGGTGCATTGGGGCGCAAATTCGGGTTGTCTCAGCCCGCAACCTGGCGCCGAATTAAGCGGCTGGAAGATGCGGGTGTGATCAAAGGTCGACGATTGCGGCTGAACGCCGAAGCGCTCGGGTTCGGGGTGACGGTGTTTTTGGGCGTGAAACTAGCGCGAAAAGGTCAGGTTAGCCTTGAGGATTTTGAGCGCGCCGTCAGTGCCATTCCAGAAGTGCAGACAGTCGAGCATGTGCTAGGGCTTTACGATTATCGCTTGCGGGTTGTGGCGCGGGACCTGGCTGATTTCGAGAGAGTCTTGCGGAGACGCGTTATGACTCTGCCCGGGGCCGGGGAAGTCGAGGCCAACGTATTGCTAAGCGAAGAGCGCCTTCCAGGACCGATTGGTTAGTACTTTGAGCGGATTCGAAATCCGGGATGATGGGTCATGCGGGCAAAAGTCATGGGGCGGCCGTTTTTCCATGTGGTCCGCTCGAGCTGGATCATCGATGTCCCAGTCGTGGTGCCCATGAAATCAGCTAAGCGCCCATCTGCAGAGATGGCGCAAAAGGCGATCTCAGCTTCGGTAAAAGGTGCTGCATTCAGCAACCATTCATGAGGGCCGCTATTGTTCAGATCGGCGTGTTCAACCTCGGGAACGGCTTCAATATTGATCCAGCGCTCTTCAAGCTGGAAGGGACGATTGTCAGCATAGTGCATACAGATCACATGCAAGACACGCGCATCCGGTTCGACATTCAATTGAGAGGTCAGCCAGCCGGGGCTGTAGACCACCTTTCGTTCCACCAGTGCGTAGCGATAGGCTGAGTTCTGATTCTCAACTGCCTGACGTGCCAGTGAAATCTCAAGTTTGGCTTGTTTGCGCGGCTCTTTTTTAACCCGCGTCCCGCTTTTGCGCTTACGCTCGACAAAGCCCTGTTCTGCAAGTTCCCGTAACGCGCGGTTAACTGTAGCGCGGGCGCAATTGAATTCTTCCGCAAGTTGGGTTTCGGTGGGCAGAAGTGAGCCCTGTGGCCAAATACGTGATTCAATCCGCCGTTTAACTTCGTCCCGGACGACCTGAAAATTGATCCGCTTTTGCGCAGTCACGAGCTAAAAATTCCATTCTTGTTCAAAGTGAGTGTATCTGGTCAGAAACACGTCAGGGTGTAAAGAGATGGTGACACTAGTTGGCGTCATTTCTGCTAATTGTTGCATGTTAAATCTCAAAGTAGAACTTAAGGTTGCGGTTTACTTTGGGTCAACCAATCTCGGTGCTTTGAAGCTTTACCCCGAGGCAAGGAAAAGGCAGAAACAAGTGGCGATAGGAAAGGACGCATGATGCCTGCATTACTTGGAACCGTTGATCCCAATGGCCTTGAAGAGTTCTCGGTCGTATTTACTGATCGCTCGCTCAACCATATGTCCGCAAACTTTCAACAGGTTATGCGCGATATCTCTGATATGTTGCGCGAGGTATACAATGCTGAAGGTGTCGCCATTGTTCCTGGAGGCGGGACGTACGGGATGGAGGCGGTTGCGCGACAATTTGCACGCGGGGCAAATGTTCTCGTGGTCCGCAACGGCTGGTTTTCCTATCGCTGGAGCCAGATCATAGAATCAGGTGAGTTGACCGGTTCGACGACGGTTTTGAAAGCCCGAGAGACCGGGAATGCCAGCCCTTCGCCCTTTGCACCTGCTCCGATAGAAGAAGTTGTCGCGACAATCCATGAGAAACGGCCGGATGTCGTTTTTGCCCCGCACGTCGAAACCTCTGCTGGGGTGATTTTGCCTGATGACTATGTAAACGCAATGGCAAACGCCGCGCATGAGGTGGGTGCGCTTATGGTACTGGATTGCATCGCGTCGGGCTGTGCTTGGGTCGATATGAAGGCAACCGGTGTGGATGTGCTGATTTCGGCTCCGCAAAAGGGGTGGAGTGCGACGCCCTGTGCCGGTCTTGTCATGTTGTCCGAGCGGGCCGAAGCACGGTTGACCGAAACCACATCTGACAGTTTTGCGATTGATCTGAAGAAATGGCGACAGATCATGCAGGCCTATGAAAATGGCGGTCATGCCTATCACGCCACTATGCCCACGGATTCCCTGCGTGCCTTTCGCGATACCATGCTTGAAACACGTGAGTATGGATTCGAAAAGTTGCGTGCGGCGCAGTGGGCTTTGGGGGATGGCGTGCGGGCTTATCTGAAGGATAAAGGCGTGATGTCGGTGGCAGCCGAAGGTTTCGGCGCGCCCGGAGTGGTCGTCAGTTACACTGCCGACGCCGAGATTCAAAACGGCAAGAAGTTCGCAGCTTTGGGCATGCAGATCGCGGCAGGTGTGCCGCTTCAATGTGATGAACCGGCTGGGTTCAGCACATTCCGTCTGGGGCTGTTTGGCTTGGACAAGCTCTATGATGTCGACGGCACGATTTCGCGCCTGACACGGGTTTTGGATCAGGTATTGTAACCGGCAAGGCGGGCAGAAGCCCGTCTGACGGATCAGCGGACGCCGAGGCCCATTTGCATCAGCGTCTTCCGTACTGTTGGAAAGGAATAGAGCGCATTTAGCCCCATCGCTCTTGCATCACGCAGCGGTCGCGCCTCGATCATCGAGGCGCGGTTCAGCAGATCGATACCTTTGACGCGCAGTCCGATCTCAGTATGGCGGGCCTTATGATAGGCATCCAGCATTTGCGCGTCACCCAAGCCATCGGGCCGAGCCAGCGCTAGCTCCATCAAACTACGAAGATCGCCGAGCGACATGTTCAGTCCCTGCGCGCCGATAGGGGGGACCACGTGTGCGGCTTCGGCCATCAGGGCAATGCGTTCACCAGCCAGACGTTCCGCCGACTGGCTGATGATAGGCCAGATTGTCCTGCGCGAAGCGAGTTTCAGCGGTCCGAACAGCCCGCAGGAGCGTTCAGTCATCGCAGCCTCGAATGTCTCGGCTTCGAGGTTCAGCAATTCGCCCGCGCGTGGGCCGCGTTCCATCCAGACAATCGCAGACGACGGCTGACCCTGCCAATCGGGCAAGGGGACCAAGGTGAAAGGTCCACCGGACCGATGGATTTCGGTCGAAACATTGTCGTGCGGGATTGGGTGAGTAACGGCGAAGGCCAGAGCTTTCTGGCCGTAGCGGGTGGTATGCACGCTAATTCCGGCGGCTTCACGCATCGGCGAGTTTCGTCCGTCTGCGGCGATGACAAGCTTGCAGCGGACGCGGCTGCCATCGTTCAGACCGACACGTGCTTCATTGGTGCGGGTGAACAGGTTGGCCGTGCCGGTGCCGGGTCGGAAATCGACGTTTGGCAATTCTGACAGCCGTGCCACCATCTCACGCCGCAGCAGCCAGTTGGGCAGGTTCCAGCCGAACGGTTGATCCGAGATATCGGCGGCGTTGAAATCGCGCACCACGCGGGGTTCGGGCACATCGCCGCCCGCGTCCACAATGCGCATGATCTGCAGAGGGGCAGCATGTGCATCCAAACGCGCCCAGAGTCCGCACTGCTCCAGCAACCCATGAGCCGGCTGCAAAAAGGCGGTGGTGCGCAGATCCGAGCCATCCACGTCGCGTTCTGTGATCGGCGGTGAAGGGTCGACGCAAATCACGTCAAACCCGGCAGCACCAAAGGCGGCGGCGGCGGTCAATCCGGCGATTCCGCCGCCAGAAATCAGGATATCACAGCTGTCGGTCATGAATATGTCTCCGTTGCCACAGACACTAGTGCTGTTGCGAGGCGGGTGCCAAGTGACATCCTGTCTCGTGCCTTATCCGCGAGAGATCAAAATCAGGATAAGGAACATCGTCGGCACCATCATCAGTGCAGGGATGTAAAGGCCAGGCAGGCCGAACAGAAGAATGGAGCACCCCCACATACTGACAAGTGCTACGGCCGAGTAGTACAGGTCTTCGGCCTCGGCATTGGCCACATCCCGGGCCATCCAGCCAAAAAGCGGGATTGCAAACAACAGGCGCTGCCACAAAGGCGGGCGCGCCGGCATATCGAGCGCGGTCATTGGGATCTCCGATTCTGTTCGTCGCTGAGCTGCATATGGGGCTAATGCTGCGACTGCGAAACGCACAGATCGTCGCAGTGTGACAGCCTATCGCAGGCGGCCCAGAAATCCGGTCAGATCGTCCGTGTGATGGTGAATGTGATCTGCATCGTGTGGATCAGGGGCGACGTGAACAGTACGCATTCCCATCTCATGCGGCGCAGCCAGGTTGCGTGGATCATCCTCGAACATGGCTGCTTGTGTGGCTTCGATTCCGTCCTGAGCAAAGATGGCTTGGAATGCAGCCTTTTGCGGTTTAGGGCGATAGCCCGCATGCTCAATTCCGTAGATCGCATCGAATAGCCCATCCAACCCACGTGCAGCCAAAACCCGCTGTGCGTAAGGCGCTGACCCATTGGTATAGACGATGCGCCGGCCTGGCAGCGCGCGAATGTGATCGGCCAATGTCGCGTCAGGCTCCATATGGCTCATATCCACCTGATGCACTGCATGCAGATAGGGATCGGGGTCCAGATCGTGTTCGGCCATCAGGCCGGCAAGCGTGGTACCGTATTCACGCCAATAGTGCGAACGGAGCCGGTCAGCCTCAGGCCGGTCGACGCCGATCGCTTGCACCACGTAATCCGTCATCAGCACCTCAATCTGATCGAACAGGCGCATATGCGGTGGGTAAAGTGTGTTGTCGAGGTCGAACACCCATTGGGTGACGTGAGTAAAGGCAGGTTTGACCATGGTTTGGGTTTAGGGCGATGAACGATGGTTTTCAATGCCGCACTTGATTGCCAGGGCGTGAGGCGGCTAGACATGTCCGAACCAGGAGACATAATAGCCGATGCCCCAATCCAAACAGTCCAATACGGATGCCTATAGCCTGATACTCGAAGCAATCGATGTGGGCGTCTACAAGCCGGGCGACCGGTTGGTGGAAAGCGAGCTGGCCGAGCGTTTTGGCGTTTCGCGTACACCGATCCGCGAAGCGTTGCAGCGGTTAGAGACGCAATCGCTGCTGGAACGGGACGGGCGGTCTCTGATCGTGGCGTCGCTGGACCACAACCAGATGGCAGAACTATATGTCGTGCGACGTGAATTGGAGGGGCTCGCCGCAAGGCTGGCGGCCAAGCATGCGACCGAAGAAGAAATCCGGGTCCTTCAAGATATGGTAGATGCCGATGATGCGCTGGTGAATGACCCGTCTGCGCTATCGCGTGCCAACCGCAGGTTTCACGAGCAGATCCATCTGGCCTCGCACAATCGCTATCTGGTGCAACAGCTTGATCTGGTGCACAGGACCATGGCGTTGATGGCAACCACATCCCTTGCGGCCGAGGGGCGCGGTGAAATCGCGCAGAATGAGCACAAAAACATCGTCGATGCGATTGCTGCCCGTGATGAGGCAGGGGCCCAACAAGCCCTGCAGGACCATATCTCGGTCGCGTTCATGACCCGGCTGAAACAGGATGCGATCCGGCGCGAGAAATAGCAGCCTCGCTTTCCTCGACCGCATGACCGTGCTGGGTTTTGTCCCAGAAGAATGGCCGTACCGCTAGTTCCCACAAGCCCTTATAGGCCGCCACAACACCCAGTGGAAAATAGAGGACCATCATCGGAACCCAGGGCAGCAGAAAGCGCCTGTTGCCCGCGATGACGCCCAGCATGCCAACCAAAAGATTTGCCGCCTCTGCAGCGAGCAATAAGTAAATGCAGTTTCGCAGAAAATCAGGTGTTGTGATGTGCTGATAGGGGTGCGCCAGATCGAGAAAGGTCAGCCAGAATACCCATAACACCGGGGCAAGTAGAAACTGCCCGAGCGTTCCAAGAAAAAAGGCCTGAAAGCCCAGAAAACGGAGCGGTCCCAGATCGCGCAGCAACCTTAAAGGCGCGCGCATATGGACCAGATATGTAACCATGAATCCCTTCAGCCAACGCGAGCGCTGTTTGACCCAGGGCCAGGCCCGAAAATTGGCCTCTTCATAGGTGGCGGTGCTGACGATTTCAGTCTTGTAGCCAGCCCGGCAGAGACGAACGCCCAAATCTGCGTCTTCAGTAACGTTATGGGCATCCCATCCGCCCAGTTCGACCAGTTTGTCTCGACGAAAAAAGAATGTGGTGCCACCCAGCGGAACCACAAGGCCCAATCGGGCGATGCCGCTGAGAATCACCCGAAACCAACCGCTGTATTCGATGGTAAAGCAGCGCGACCGCCAGTTGGTGCGCGGGTTATAATAATCCAGAACGCCTTGCAGGCAGACAACATCTTCGGGCGCGGCCGCAAAATGCCGGACAACGGATTCGATCTGATCTGGCATCGGGGCGTCTTCGGCATCCCAGACACCCAATATATCCCCGCGGCAGAAATCTAACGCATAGTTCATCGCACGAGGCTTGGTCGTTAGTTTACCCCGGTTCGGCACCTCAAGTACCCGTACCCAGCTGGGAAGCTCGATGTTATTCAGTGCGGCTTTGGTGACGCTATCCTGCTCTTCAAGCACCAATATGATATCGAGCAGCGCCTTTGGGTAAGTCAACCGTCGCAGACGGGCGATCAAGATTTCTGCGATTTCTCTTTCTTTAAAAAGCGGCACCAGTATCGACACACAGGGCAGGCGGATCGGATCTGCTGTGACAAGACGAGGGTTTCGAAGTGTCAAATGGGCAATCAGCCCCGAGACACGAAGGAGGAGGAACAACGCCAAAGTCGCAAGCGTTGTCCAAAGTAGAGCGGTGAGACCCAGCATTGGGAATAAGCTGCATAAAATGATTAGCAGAACGACCAACGTGATAGGTCTGGCCCGAGCCGTTGCCGACCAATTGCGACAGCTTTGTTGCAAATCGACGCGCGTTTCAGCCGCCTCCGTCAGATCGGCGCCAAAACGGCGCGCAATTGCGGTATCAATCTGTTCGGCCCCGGCTAGAACCGGGACGATCGTATAGCCTGTATCACTTAACGCAGTTGAAACCGTATCGAACCGGTCAGGCCGCGCCGTTGCAATCAGCAGAATTGGTCCAACTCGCATCCAAGGCAGAACGTTGTGGGTTAGCCAAAACTCCAATGGTTTCAGCGCGCAAAGCTCTTCGGGAGGCGGAGATTGTTCCAGATCGGCAATTTGCAAGCCTGTTTGTTCGGACAAGGCAGAGAGAACTTCGGCCCGACTGGCCCAATCTTCACCAACAAGGATTTCCCCCAACGGGGCATTCTGGCGGGTTTGTAAATGCAACGCCTGTTGGAGCTGAGCCTCTGATATAACCCCTTGATCCCGCAGGCAGGCCCCAAGAGGTTTGCGTGAATGGGGGCCGGGAACCGGTTCCGCCGGTATCTGGCGTTTCAGATTCAGTTCAACCATAAGAATACCCTGCCGCGGTTCACGGACGGCAGGGTTGCTCAAACAGGGTTAACGCGGAGTTAACTCGACTAAATCGCTCTTAGGCCTGTGTTTTTTGATCGGCCATTGCAGCAGCGAAGCGTTCGAACAGGTAGAAACTGTCTTGTGGTCCGGGTGAGGCTTCGGGGTGATGTTGCACCGAATAGACTGGACGACCCGTCATGCGGATGCCGCAGTTTGAGCCGTCAAACAATGAACGATGCGTCTCGATCACGCCATCGGGCAGGGATTGAGCGTCTACGGCAAAGCCGTGGTTCATCGAGGTGATTTCGACCTTGCCGGTTTCCATATCCTTGACGGGATGGTTCGCGCCGTGGTGGCCGTGGTTCATCTTGACGGTCTGCCCGCCCAAAGCCAGCGCGAGCATCTGATGGCCAAGGCAGATGCCAAAGACCGGCAGGTTAGTGGTTTCCAACACTTCTTTGATCATCGGCACGGCGTATTCACCAGTGGCCGCCGGGTCGCCCGGGCCGTTGGACAGAAAGACACCGTCGGGCTTATGGGCAAGAACATCCGCTGCTGTCGCGGTCGCAGGCAATACGGTCACGTCACAGCCTGCCGATGCCAGGCAGCGTAGGATGTTTCGCTTGGCACCATAGTCGATAGCGACCACCTTATGTGACGGAGCCTCCTGTCGCTGGTAGCCGTCAGGCCAGGCCCAACGCATCTCATCCCAATGATAGCTTTGTGCGCAGGTAACGTCCTTAGCCAGATCCATGCCCTCAAGTCCGGCAAACCCCCGCGCTGCCGCGATCAAAGCTTCGATGTCGAAGTTACCCTCGGGGTCATGCGCCAGCGCTACATGCGGTGCACCTTGCTGACGGATAGCGCGGGTCAGGCGGCGGGTGTCGACGCCCCCAATCGCAATGCGGCCGCGACGGGCCAGCCATGCTTTTAGCTCTTCGGCAGAGCGCCAGTTTGAAGGCTCGGTCGGGTCCCATTTGACCACCATACCCGCGGCGACTGGATCGCCAGTTTCGTCATCCTCCGGGTTCACGCCAACATTACCGATATGCGGGAAGGTAAATGTCACGATCTGGCCCGCGTAGGAGGGGTCTGTCATGATTTCCTGATAGCCGGTCATGGCGGTGTTGAAGCACAGCTCGGCCACCGTCTGGCCGGTGGCGCCAAAGCCAATACCGTAGAACAGCGTTCCATCGGCCAATGCCAGACATGCGGTGGGCTTGGACGGGGCGTTCTGGGCCATGGCGCGACTCTCCTGCAAGGTAAACGGACGCATACCTAAGGGGGTTAGCGCGTCGGGTCAAGCCTGTTCAAATTTTAGGCTATTGTTTAAAATCAATAACTTAGTAAAGTATCGCCCCTGTTGTGCCCGCCTTTTTGTTTCGATATGGTCGAGGTTCCTTTGCCATGGGGATGGACAGACCATATGGATATGCGATCACGGGTGAATGCCGCCCTGAAGCAAGCAATGAAAGACAAAGAAGCCGAGCGCCTATCGACGCTGCGCCTGATCAATGCCGCGATCAAGGATCGTGACATTGCTTCGCGCGCATCCGTAAATGAAGAGGCCAAAGGCTGTGGCGATGCCGAGGTGCTTGAGATCCTTGGAAAAATGACCAAGCAACGCAAGGAAAGCGCGCGCGCCTATGAAGAGGGCGGGCGCCTGGATTTGGCCGAGCGTGAGTTGCGCGAAGTCGAAGTGATCGAGGAATTCCTGCCCAAGCAGCTGGATGATGACGAGGTCAGCAAAGCTATTCAGACGGCCATCACGGCCACCGGCGCGGGGTCAATCCGCGATATGGGCAAGGTGATGGGCGAATTGAAAACGCGCTATACCGGTCAGATGGATTTCGGCAAGGTCGGGCCAATGGTCAAAGATCACCTTTGCGCCGCATCAAACGGCGGTTAATCAAGCAGAATCGCGCAGTTTCCGGGTTAAGTCATCGAACAGCGCGATCCGTTCCTCTTCAGTGAGGAATGCACCAATTTCGACCTCCCGGCCGTCTCCGACCAGTGTCACGTAATGGGGCACCGGACCACCGCTCGCGTGCATTTCGGGGCGCGCCCAATATCGATTGCAGGACCACTCCAGATCTTCTTTGCGTGGATTGCGGTGCACGAGGCGCGCCTGCGTTTTATCCAACGTGAGAACCTCGAACACGCTGCGTGCGCGATAGTTCATCTCAAATGCCAGCCAGAGACCTAGTACGGTCAGCAACAAGAAGGGCAGCAAGCCCCACAGCAGAACAGATCCCAGCACCGCAAACAGCGGAATCAGGCCGAACAGAAAGACCGCGAGAACAACCCCCATTGCGCCACGCGGCGATAAGGAGTTATGCGGCCAGAGGCGCAACTCCTGCTCAGTATCTGAATTCTTGGTCCATCGATAAGGCATGGTTGAAACCTAGCGCAGCAACTGCCTGAGTCGAAGTGCAAACTGTCACACAACGTGTCCAACACGCACCCATGACAACGCGTCGTCCAGCCGGTCATCACCCCAAAACACCTCGCCGCGCACGACAAAGCTGGGTGCGCCAAACACACCCAGTTGGATGGCAGTGTTGGTCTCGTTTTCGAGAGATTGAACAATGTCCGGACTGCGCGCACGTGCGAGGGCTAGGCGGGGGTCCTGCTGACAACGATGCAGGGCTTCGGTGATGGCTGTCTCGGACCCGGCTTCTATGCCGTCTTCAAACCAGAGAGCATAGAGCGATTGTGTATACGTCTTTCCCCAGCCTTCTGTCATTCCCAGTAGGGCGACCTGATTAGCCAATGCGAGGTCCGAGATTGGGTAGGGCGCTGGCAAGTTGGCGTGAATATGATACTTGGCCGCCCGGCGTTCGATATCCCGCCACATGTAAGCGGATTTAATCGGTTTGCCAGCGAAGGGGATGTTCTGCTGCTCTGACATCACGGTCCGCACATTGAACGGCCGCCAGTTCACGGTGGCATCGTGTTCGGCACTCCAATCGTCCAGGCGTTTGATCGTCAGGAAGCTGTAGGTGCTACCTATTGAGAACCAAAAGTCGATCTCGGGCATCGTAAACCCCTTTCGGTTGGCCGGGTATTTTGCCCGGACCAGAATACTCTATTTTTGCTGTTCTGGCGACTGCCCCGCTTACACAGGTCAGGCAGGAACAAAAAACCCCGCCTAAATGGGCGGGGTTTTCTTGTCATTCAGGTCGGGATCAGTGCGCGTGGCCTTTATCCCAATCCTCCTGCTTCGGCAGCTGCTCGAACGTGTGTTCAGGCGGCGGCGTTGGCAAGGTCCATTCCAGCGTATCCGCGTATTCGTTCCACGGGTTCGGCCGCGTCTCTTTCGCGCCGCGCAGCAGGGCGTAGATCACGATGCCAAAGAACAGCAGGAACGAAGCGAACGAGATGAATGCACCAATCGACGAAACAAAGTTCCACTGCGCGAACGCTTCGGGATAGTCGATGTAGCGACGTGGCATGCCCTGACGACCCAGGAAGTGCTGCGGGAAGAAGGTCAGGTTGGCGCCGATGAAGAACAGCCAGAAATGAACTTTGCCCCAGAACTCGGAATACTGACGGCCTGTCATCTTCGAGAAGTAGAAGTATACGCCAGCGAAGATCGCGAAGACTGCACCCAAGCTCATCACGTAGTGGAAGTGCGCAACGACGTAGTAGGTGTCGTGATAAGCACGGTCTACACCTGCTTGCGACAGCACCACGCCGGTTACACCACCAACTGTGAACAGGAACAGGAAGCCGAAGGCGAACAGCATTGGGGTTTTGAACTCGATCGAGCCGCCCCACATGGTCGCAATCCACGAGAAGACCTTAACGCCGGTCGGAACCGCGATGACCATCGTGGCCAGCATGAAGTAGGCTTGCTGACGCAGCGACATGCCAACGGTGTACATGTGGTGCGCCCACACGACGAAGCCCAGAACACCGATTGCGATGATCGCCCAGACCATCGGCAGATAGCCGAAGATCGGCTTGCGCGCGAAGGTCGCGATCACGTGGCTGATAAGGCCAAAGCCCGGCAGGATCACGATATACACTTCGGGGTGGCCAAAGAACCACAGGATGTGCTGATACAGGATCGGATCGCCGCCACCGGCCGGATCAAAGAAGGTGAAGCCGAAGTTGCGGTCCATCAGCAGCATGGTGATCGCGCCCGCCAGAACCGGCAGCGACAGCAGAATCAGCCACGCGGTGACAAAGATCGACCAGCTGAACAGCGGCACCTTGAACAGGGTCATGCCCGGGGCACGCATGTTCAGGAAGGTGGTGATCATGTTGATCGCGCCGAGGATCGAGGAGGCGCCCGATACGTGCACAGCAAAGATCGCAAGGTCCATGGACATGCCGCCCTCGGTCGTGGACAGCGGTGGATACAGAACCCAGCCGACGCCCGAACCGAGCTGATCGTTACCACCGGGGCTCAGCAGCGAGGCGACGCCCAGCGAGGTCCCGGCGACGTACAGCCAGAAGGACAGGTTGTTCATCCGCGGGAACGCCATATCCGGCGCACCGATCTGCAGCGGCATGAAATAGTTGCCAAATCCGCCGAAGAGGGCCGGGATAACCACGAAGAACATCATCAGGACACCGTGATAGGTGATCATGACGTTCCACAGGTGTCCGTTGGGGGTACATGGATCGGCCATGAAACCTTCGAGGCACATGTACTGAACACCGGGGTGCATCAGTTCGAGCCGCATGTAGACAGTCATCAGAACCGAAATCAAACCGGCCAGCGCCGATACGATCAGGTACAGAATCCCGATATCCTTGTGGTTGGTCGACATGAACCAACGGGTAAAGAACCCACGCTGGTCTTCATGCTCGTGACCATGAATGGCTGCGTCTGCCATTAGGTGCCTCCTGTTGCAACTACACCGCGCAGTCGGACCTCTCCAACGCGCGGGATTCCTGCTGGTTTTAGATTGCAAGGGGGCGACCTTCAATGGCCGAGTTTGATCTGGATCAAGATTAATTGTCGCGGGCAGCCCATGCAGCCCAGCATTTCAACCTCTGATACTAGCGATTTGGGGGGCCAGTCCGCGAATTCAAGTGGTGATGGGGGAATCCCGCTTGACCCGCATCGGGGGGCGGCACAGAACAGCAAAGAAGCGCAATACCGGAGGCCCGTGATGACTGAATATGATCCCGAAAACGTCTTTGCCAAGATCTTACGTGGGGAAATCCCGTCGAACCGAGTTTATGAAGATGATGAAACAGTCGCCTTGATGGACATCATGCCGCGCACTGATGGGCATGTGTTGGTCATCCCAAAATCACCGTGCCGCAACATGCTGGACGCGTCGTCCGTAGAACTTGCGGCAGTGATAGCGACGGTTCAGAAAATAGCACAGGCCGTGAAGGAAGCGTTTGAAGCTGATGGTGTAACTGTTCAGCAGTTCAACGAAGCTGCGGGCGGGCAGGAGGTGTTTCATCTACATTTCCATGTCCTGCCCCGTTACGAAGGCGTATCGATGCGTCCACCGGGCAAGATGGGTGATTTTGATCTGATTGCCAAACACGCTGACAAAATCCGCGCAGCATTGGGTTGAATTCCAAGAAAGTTCCGCTGGCACGTGGGGTCGATAAGCTGCACGAAAGGCCGCAAAGGCAAGGGATTCATACAATACCGAGGCCCTAAAACGAGAATTGCCGTTCCGATTATGGGGTCGGAACGGCAGACTCGTAACCAAACACTTTCACGGATTTCGCTGGGCAGCCCTGCGATCACCGGTTAACACACCACTCACTCATGAACGGTCATTACATACTACGTGGTCAAATGGCGTTTGTAAGGAGTGGATGTGAAGAATCCCTGAATTTGAGGCGAATTGGGGCGATTTGAAGGACAAGCCACTATGATTTTCGAAACAGAACGCATCGAAATTCAGCATTGTTGTTTGGGTAATGTTTCCGGATCGTTCCGAGTACGTGGAATCACCTAGTTTTCAAACGCCTTCGGAGGCGAACACATCATCAAAGGTCTCTTTTAGTGCCACGTCGACGTCATCCATCGTTACGGGAAGCCCGAGGTCGACCAAAGATGTCACACCGTGTTCCTGTATGCCGCAAGGTACAATCCCACCGAAATGAGACAGATCTGGTTCAACATTGATTGATATTCCGTGGAAACTAACCCACTTCCTCAGGCGAATTCCGATGGCTGCAATTTTATCCTCGGCGGTCTGTCCCGCTATCGAAAGCGGCTTGTCCTGCCGCTGAACCCAGACGCCCACGCGGCCTTCCCGTATCTCACCGGTTACGTTGAATTCGGCCAGGGCTGCAATCACCCAGGCCTCAAGCTGCTGAACAAAGCGGCGAACATCACGGCCGCGTTTACCCACGTCCAGCATGACGTAAACGACGCGCTGACCGGGGCCGTGATAGGTGTACTGACCGCCGCGCTTGCTCTCATAGACCGGAAAGCGATCCGGATCGGTCAGATCTTCACGCTTGGCGGAAGTCCCAGCGGTATAGAGCGGTGGATGTTCCAACAGCCAGATGCATTCATCGGCTTCACCTGCCACAATCGCGGCAACGCGCGCCTGCATAAAGGCAGTGGCTTCGTCGTAGTCGATAAGCCCATCGGTGGTTTTCCATTCCATGCTCGTTCCTTAGACCGTCTGCGGGGCAGGGGGAAGGGGTCAGGCGGCCTCGGCCAGACAACGCTGCAACACCTGCGCATAGGTGTCGGCGCCTTGCGCGCCGGTTAGCAGGTATTTCCCTTCGAAAACAATCGAAGGCACGCCCGAAATGCCTCGGCTGGTCCAGAATTGTTGTTTCTCACGCACCGGCTGGGCGTGTGCACCCGACTCAAGCGCCGCGCGTGCCGCATTCGGGTCGAGCCCCGCCGTCTCAACCGCGCCCAATAACACGTCGGCGTCAGAGACATCCTGTTGCATGGTGAAATAGGCGTCGAACAAGGCCAGTTTAAGCGGATGCTGACGTCCCTGCGTTTCCGCCCAATCAAGCAGTTGATGCGCGGCAAAGGTGTTCACGATTCTACTGTCATCGGTGAAATTGAAGGTAAATCCCAGTTCAGCCCCTAACGCAGTCAACCGCTCGCACGCCTGCTGGCTTTGTTCGGGTGTCGAGCCATATTTTTCGGCGATATGCTCTCGCAGGTTCTGCCCCTCGGGCCCCATGCCGGGGTTCAATTCGAACGGATGCCAGCGTAATCTGGCCAGCACATTCTCTTGCTTCAGCGCGGCATCGAGTTGACGAAAGCCGACGATACACCACGGACAGACCACATCCGAGACGACATCAATCTGCACGGTAGGGCGGGGATCGGGCGCGGGCATGGGCTGCTCCAGATTGCATTGTGTCGCGTTTAGATATTGCTAAAGCGCGCGAATTCAATCGGCTTTGTTTTTGCCTCTTCACATCGCGTGGCACAGCGTCTATACGCCCCTCTACCAAGTCATTGGCAGTGCGGTCGTGGCGGAATTGGTAGACGCGCAGCGTTGAGGTCGCTGTGGGGTAACACCCGTGGAAGTTCGAGTCTTCTCGACCGCACCATATCTAACTCCCTGAATTCCATAAAAATAACGTTTTTCGGCCCCTCGGGGTTCAAAAACGTCACACAAAACGTCACACAGGACTGTGTGACGTTTTCGGAAATGAATGGATTAAGATGGTTGGAAAGCTCCCAAAAATCGAAGGAACGATTCAACTTCGAGGGCGGTATCATGCCAAGCTTCGGGTCCCTCAGGAAATCCGGGAGTTTTGGGATGGCAAGGAAATCTATCAGAAGAGCCTAAGAACCTCCGATCCAAAGACCGCCGAAAAAGAGATCAGGGCGCTCAAAGCGATCATGGATGCTCAGGTTGAGGCCACAAAGGCTGATCAGGGCGTTAAGGCACTGGCAAGAAACCTCCCAGCCGATCAACGGGCGCTGCTGGATCGGGCTGGCGGCTTGGAGGGACTGACCAAACAGTTTGACGCTGGCAAAGTGCGTCTGGCGTTCATGCATGGCAGTGGTGTTGAAGTGATGCCGGAGTTTGACTGGGAAGAAGGCCCAAACGGGGCACCTCAAAAGGTCTACTTGGGTCCCAGTGATGACGATGAGGAAGAAATTGCAATTGAGCGGGCGTCTCATGCAGCGGCGACAGATGCGGTGCGAGCGCAGGCGAATGCCCGAGGCCGGGTCCTGAGGAAGCTAGGGCAGGACGTGCAACTGATTGAGGATGTTTACAGTCTCAGGGACGTTTGGGAGAAATGGTCCCCGTCGGTAGATCAACAGACCGCTGACGCGGTCGCTTACTATGTCAGAAGATTTACGGAGCTTCACGGTGAAGTCGCTTTGACGGAACTGACCCGTGCCCATCTCCGAGAATTTGTCGACGCTATAGCAGGCCTTCCCACCGTGGTGTCTGCAAAAGTCGACGAAGACCGTCGTGTCGGCGATCTCACGCTGCAAGAAGCAGTGGAATGGGCGCGACGAAATCACAAGCCTACCATTTCGAACCAGACCCGTGAGAAGTACCTGTCCTTTCTAAAACAGCTTATGAGCTTTGCGGTTGAAGGAGGCTACAGGTCTGATGATCCATGGAATTCCTATAGGCTCAGGAAAGCGAAGCAAAAGCACAGCGCTCGAAAGCGCGATGATCGCCGTCCGTTCACAGGTGAAGAAGTTAAGAAAATCCTCGACTATGTATCCGGCTCAAATGCGCCAAAGTTCGGTCGGACTACCATAGATTTCTGGGCACCGTGGATCGGCGCCTACCACGGCACTCGGATTCAGGAAGTCTGCCAACTTCGTCTTTGCGATTTTGATGAGAAGGATGGTATTTGGGCGATGCAAATCACCGACGAAGGCGCGGACATGAGAGCCAAAACCGCGTCCTCCGTGCGGTGGGTCCCAGTTCACCCCAAGCTTTTGAAGGTTGGCCTCAGATCGCACATTGACGCTCGACGAAGGGACAATTCGCCAGACGCTTTGGCCTTCGAGCAGTGGGGGCGCTATTCGAAGAAGTTGGAGCCGTTGAGCAAAGACAAGCGTGGCCGCGTTAGCGGCCCATACGGAAAGAGATTTGGGCGAGTTCTCAGAAAGGACTTGGCGATCAAAGATAGCAAGGCTGTCTTTCACAGCTTCCGGCACCGCTTGCAAGACGCGGCTGACAACGTAGGTATTCCTGATTCACATCGAAGATATCTGACAGGTCGAGCAAACAATGACTCCACAGAGGGTGGCTATGGTGAAGGGGCAGGAATGGGCTTCTTGTACCCTAGCTTGGCGCGGATTGATCCTCTCGCGTGATCGTAGCTACGCAGGGCACAGTCGGCGTAGGCTGCGGCAACCATTGTTAACTTTCAAAGTTAGCAAGTGAGTTGCCTGAGCCTGCTGGGACCCCTTGAAAATTCACGGTCTACCCGTTCCTTGGGACCCCGGAACTTTTCATATGCCTATCATTCTGCACTCGCCGCAAGAATCCGATAAACGCTCGCACGACCGATCTCCAACTGCTTGGCGATCTCATTGGGTTTGAAGCCGCGTTCTTTGAGTTTCCAAACATCGGCGGACTTAGCGCGTGCCGTGGGGGCGCGTCCTCGATATTTTCCTTCTTTCTTTGCTCTTGCGATCCCGTAAGCCCTACGCTCAGCTAGCCGATCTCTTTCGAACTGTGACACCGCCCCTATCAGTCGGACGATGAGCATTTGCGTTGGGTCGTCCGGGTCCAATGGGTGCTTGGACAAATCAGGTAGCAACCAAATGACATTTGGGTTGATTGGCCTAGTAATGGCGGCGTCAGCCGCAGCCAGATCACGGAAGGCTCTGTCCATTTTTGAAGAGCAGAGGCAAATTTTTTGATCCGGTGTTGCCTCCCTATTGGCTTTCGAGAGCATTGCTTCGAAAACAGGGCGCTCGTCGCGCGTACTTGCCTCCTCTTCAAAGATATTGCTAGGGGCCACTCCGAGATTGCGCAACGAGGCGTGCTGATCTTCCCATCCCGCTGCTTGCTCGATGCGATCCACGCTGACGCGTACATATCCCCAAAGTTCCATTAGCAAACCCTCAAGTCTCACAAGCCCCTAGAAGCATTGATACCGTCTCACTAGGATGATTCGCAAGCATTTTTGAGACAGCTTTCGAGCACTAAACTATCTATCTTTGGGGACGTCCCATGTGAGACAACATTCAACAAAACTACTTGAGGGAAATAGGCGAGGCAGTGCGATCTTCCGCTCGCCACGTCGCGGTTCTGATTAGATCAGAATCCCTGAAACTGGAGAACGCTAGGTTATTTTCAAAATACCTAGCAGGCGTAGGATATTGCTCCGACCGACAATCACTTCCCATCAACTGAAACGCGGTTAGCATCGTCGACGCAAGGGGCTACCGGAGCGGCTGCACCAATCCTGCACTACGGCTTATGTTATTGTTTGCGCGACTTTTTTCGGGTCGCCGGTGCAAGGGTGGTGAACGAAACCCCAGACCGCCTTAACGCCGACCCAATCCCTTTTTCCCGAATGAAAATCTAAGTGAATTATCTACCTCAAGAATCCTATCACCCCTGCACAAGCGTCGAAAAAGATAGAAAAATCAGATAAATGAACAGAGTGCAGGCATGGGTGCAGCTTGCGTGCAGAGTGGATGTCCGCTCTACAGAAAAAGGGGCCTGAAGGCCCCTTCTTTCAGTCCGCTCCCGCTACGCGGGGGCCGAGATAGACATATCAGAACTTCACACCGCTACGTCGCCGTTTGCGTGTTTGGCTCAGGCTCGAGACTGGCTCCGCTACTACCTGCCTTGGTGGCGATGGTACCTTGTCTTCTTGAAGCCTAT
Organism: Ruegeria sp. CL5; assembly: GCF_056536485.1. NCBI lineage: Bacteria > Pseudomonadati > Pseudomonadota > Alphaproteobacteria > Rhodobacterales > Roseobacteraceae > Ruegeria > Ruegeria sp. CL5. The sequence goes on along the minus strand of NZ_JBQFPS010000001.1, from coordinate 528,626 downwards.
ACTGAGCCGCTTGATTTCTTGGGGTTCCATCCACCCTCACGAATGTGTACCGAACGCCTCCATCTTCGCGAACCGTGCCGACATACTGCCGTACGCGCTGGGCGATAGTCCGATCAGCCGCAGTCGGATAGGTGATCTCGCCTTCGGCAGTGGTCTTGTAACCGAAACTTGGCATCGCGATTTGCGCATCTTCGAGAACCTGACGGAACAGTGCGACGTCCTGTTGCCCACCTTCTGAGATCCCACTGGCTTTGAATACAGTGTTGGGGTTCCCTTTGTGCACATCGATAAGCGCGTCCATGAACCCGGAGGCTGGATCATCGGTTGCCACGAGCTCGGCAAGTTGCTGTCGATTGCCCATAAAGCCCATGATGCCCGCTGCTTCGAGGATACCTCCCACAACCGCCGCGTGACGTTGGAAGCCTCCTAGGGAAGTCCCTTGCCACTCGGGGCAGCCTTTGGCGATCCAGTTCTGTATTATGACTAGGAGGCACCACAGGTAGTGCGTACCTTGTTCACGAAGCCTCTTCGCTAGATCGTATTTGAACGCAGATGGAGGGCGCTCGCCCGGTTTCTCTAGCCTTGGGTCTACAGAAATCATTAGGGTCCTCTCGGCCATTTGCGGCGATAGAGACGAGCGGTTGCCGGTTCCGCCCCACACGATCTTCGCCGGAACGACCGCCATCTTGTTGAGACCCAGCAGCCGGTCTCGATAGACTGGGTATGCTGTTATTACTGAAGCCAGCACGTCACTGTCGAATTCTTTGCCGCCTCGGATGTTGTCCAGAAGCCCATACGGTGCGCCGCTCAGAAATAGGCTGAGCGCCATCTTTCTGATTTCTTCGTCATTGCTCGAAAGCGTCTGAGGTTCGCTAGGTTGACAGGTTACCACGGACTCTGCCGTGGTCATCAGCAGCGTCCCGCCACTGCGCGGTACACTCTTCCTTGCCATATGCAGCGGGCTTGGCCCATCGATCATATCTCGGGTAAGACCAGTGATCATATATGAGAAGAGATGCGCGAGGTCCGGCACCGGCCTTCCTATTTTGATCGCCTCAGACAGATCTTCGCGGCTCATTCCCCCCAGCGAGAAATCCCCGAAAAGGTCTATGAGCTCCAGAACGCACTCTAGGGTTGCCGCTGCATCAGGTTTCTCAGGAACATCAGCTATAGTGAACCCGGGAGGAGGGTCGAAGAATACTCCATCCTTATAACCCGGCGGCGTTAGCCGCCTCTTTGCCGTAAACGTTGGGTAGGTCGCGAGACGGTCGAGCGGTGGCAGATAGTCTTTGGCCCCGTAGTACAGAAACTCGGCTGTATCATCGGGAATGCTCATCTGAGTCTCGATCCCATCTTCAGTCGTTTTTTGCCACAGCGAGATCAGATTCAGGCGTTGCTTGTATGGCTTGAAGGCCAGTTCTTCGATGAATGCTCTGCCTTTTTCGTCGCGACCCACAGATACATGCGTGCCGCCACGCTGAAACAGAAACGGCTCTTTCTCGTTACTGGCGGTGATGCGTCTTTGTGCGTAAGCGTTCCTCTTGTGGAAGTCGTCTTTGATGTCGACATAGCACAGTCCTATGTCAGACGACTTCGACAGGGTCCGTTCTGTGCCCTTCCAGAGTTTTTCGAGAGCTCGTCGCCCTAGTACCTTGGTAGCCGCGAGAGCGGCGATGATTTTTTCTTTATCGACGAGGTCGACACCGGCCTTGATCTTCTTCGAGAAGAATTTGCCGATTTGGACTTCTGTCGGATCATTGGGGAGGCCAGCCAGAGGCCCACTCATGATCGCATTTGCTGCAGTTGTCATATTTTGTATTTCCTTATTCTTGGTCCGCCTACGAACTCCTCAAAAGCAGGCACATTTGACCGGTTACTATTGGAACAGCATCAGATATGCGGTAATATAATACCGTATTTCCAGTACTGAACGGGGCCGCGTTGATGGACGCTGGTCCCGATTTTTCTTTAGGACTGAGGATGTCCCAGACTCGAAGCAACAACCGGCTCACATCGTGCGAGCGCGTCACTTCGAACAGGGAATTGTATGGCCATGAATGCGTCGCCCAAGAGTGCGACAAGCTCAAGCCAGTTGGGGTTCTACACCATCACTACAAAGTTGTAAAGCATTGATTTCGTTGTGCGAAATTAGCGCCAATTCCTCACAACTTAAACACTATCCGCCAACTCAACCATCAAGTCTTTCAGAAAGCTCTGGCCAACCTTCAAGACCACACAATCACCAGCCAATGACGTGTACCAGCGGCCATCTTTCGCTTGCTGAAAGCCTGCCATTTGCACGCAGACTACTGCGGCTTTGGAACCGCACCCCAGAGCGATCTCAACTTGGGCCATTAGAACTTCTGCGCTTTGTGCGTTCTCGGCATTCATTGTATCCCACGCTAGTTGCTGAAGCCCCTCTGCCATGGCTAGGAGCTCTATCAGTTCATACCGATGGTCTCGCAATGCAACTTGGAATGCCGGAGTATCTGCGGGATCAATTGGCTCATAACTTCGCACTGTAACTTCCTTCAAAAAAGACATTGTGTCCGAAGGGGGCGAGCACGTCACGACGGAAGCAAACCCTCGTGCTCGCCCATCCAGCTTGGTCTTGGCTGGATGCCGTTCGGCCCTTCGCGCAATAGTCTCAGCCAAGATCACTAAAGGACTGAGACTGAATTTTGGGCTGACGGCTATCGCTTCGCCAGCCGCAGGCGTTCCCCCGTGTCAAGGAAACGCACTTAATGATCAGGAGAAGCGTGCCGCGCTACGCGCGTCCAATTTCTCTGCAACGCGCTGGTCGAGATGCGCCTCCCAGTTTCCTTCATGACCAAGGCGCATACGGTGATGGCTCGGCGTTTCCTCGAAGACTTCTTGTTCGAGACGCTTCTTCAATTCAGCGTCACGGGCGTCAATGGATGCCTGCAAGAACGGCTCGCTTCTGCCTATGTTTTCCGCGATCTGACGGTTGTTATGCATCGGCATCGTCCCCACGGTAATCGCTGATACGTCAGTATCCAGCGCAGCACGTTTGCAGAGCGCATCGACGATGATTGGTTGCAGATCGCCGTAGGCGATTGCCCATTCGACTTTGAGGTCGTTGATCACCGCGTCGAACTTCTCGCGCTGTGTGCGGCTCATAGTGTCGATGATTTTTTGACCGCGCGCGAGCGGTTCTGCTTGTTCAGTCATAGCGAAATTCCTTGGTTTGAATGATTTGGAGAAGGTTGGCCTCAAAGGCTTCGGTCCATTGCGGCTTTGCGCGAAGTCGAGGGAGGAGATCGGTTGGACGAAAGTGCTTGAAGCTTCGTCCGTTGGCCTTTGGGCCGTCAATCGACGGCAATCCGCGAACTATAGCACGGATACGATAGAGGCCCCATTTGTCCGCCGTCGCGGTTCGAATATCGTTTGTTGACACGCAATAAGTCTCAATGCCTTGCGGCAAGTTGTAGTTCCTTTCTCGATTGGAAGAATGTCCACGACCCCGCCGCGAACCGAGAGCGAAGACGCTCTGTTCTAAGATGGCTCAAGTATACACAATTTGCCGTAAAAATCCAGCTAACTGCAAAAAAGGGTCACCTTGTTGAAGAGCGACTACCCTAGCTTCGCGAGCCGCTTTCGGAAATCGTCCTATGACAAACCTTGCTCCTGTATGTGTCGGGGTGGCTATGGCAAGCGCCTAACCGATGCTCGTCGAAAAACTACACCGTTGCCCACGGCATCCGGTGACAACCTTCGCTCGCTGTGGCATTAAGGCGGACAAGAGCAGAGTGAGCCAACCCACCTCCTAAATGAGGATTTCGCCGTAAAGGCAGAATGTTTTCTACAGTCTGCCAAGAAGAGCGACCGAGGGAACAATGCAGGAAAAAGACATTGAAAACGAGTTCATCCAAAAGCTTGTTGACCTAAAATACACATATCGGACCGATATTACCGACTTGGACGCGCTAGAAGCCAATTTCCGGCAAAAGTTTGAAGCGCTAAATCAAGTCAAGCTGACCGAAAGCGAATTTGAGCGTCTCTTGGAGCGAATTGTCTCGTCGGACGTGTTTGCGTGTGCAGATATCCTTCGTAACAGAACGTCATTTGAACGAGATGACGGGACGCCGCTGAATTTTGCTTTGGTTAACATAAAGGACTGGTGCAAGAATTCATTTGAAGTCGTCTCACAACTTAGGATCAACACGTCATCAAGCCATCACGTCTATGACGTCGTTTTGCTGTTGAATGGTGTGCCCGTCGTGCAGGTCGAGCTTAAGAACCTGCAAGTATCGCCGTACAAAGCGATGCAGCAAATCGTAGGTTACAAAAACGACCGAGGGAACGGCTATGGAAACACATTGATGTGTTTTCTGCAGATGTTCATTGTCAGCAACAAGTCAGAGACTTGGTACTTCTCAAACAATAACTCGCAACACTTCAATTTTGATGCTGACCAACGTTTTCTCCCGATCTACCAGCATGCGACCCGAGACAACGAAAAAGTAAATGAGCTTCACGAGTTTTCAGAGTCATTCTTGGCCAAATGCACTCTTGCTGAGACCATAAGCCGATACATGGTTCTGGTCGCGAGCGAGAAGAAAATGCTCATGATGCGGCCCTATCAAGTCTACGCGGTCAAATCCATTGTGGACTGCATCCGGCAAAGGTGTGGCAATGGATACATCTGGCATACGACCGGCAGTGGGAAGACGCTAACCTCCTTTAAGGCGTCTATTTTATTGAAAGACAATCCCGACGTGGACAAGTGCCTGTTTGTCGTCGACCGAAAGGACTTAGACCGACAAACCCGGGAAGAATTTAATAGGTTCCAAGAAGGTTGCGTAGAAAGCAATACCGACACGGGCACTTTGGTTCGCCGTCTGATTTCGGACAACTACGCAGACAAGGTTATAGTTACGACCATCCAGAAGCTTGGTTTGGCGTTGGATGGAACCAACAAGAAAGACTACAAGTCTCGCTTGGAGCCACTCAAAGACAAACGTTTCGTCTTCATTTTTGATGAGTGCCACCGCTCCCAGTTCGGCGACAACCACAAAGCGATCAAAGAGTTCTTTCCAAACGCGCAGTTGTTTGGCTTCACTGGGACACCAATCTTCGACAAGAATTCGAACTACCATCAGATCGAGGGAACGGAAGCCAGTTACAAAACGACAGAAAGCTTGTTCGATCAGTCACTACATGAGTACACAATCACGCACGCGATTGAGGACAAAAACGTCCTGCGCTTCCACGTCGATTACTTTAAGCCAGACAGCAAAAACAAGGTGAAGCCCGGTGAAGCGTTGGCCAAACGCGCTGTCGTCGAGGCAATTCTCGAAAAGCATGATGCTGCGACGGCTGGTAGAAAGTTCAATGCAATTCTCGCCACTGCCAAAATCACTGACGCCATAGAGTATTTTGATCTCTTCAGCGAAATTCAGACTGAAAGATCACAAGACCCAGAGTTTCGGCCTTTGAACGTTGCCTGCGTCTTCTCCCCTCCTGCAGAGGGCAACAAGGACGTTAAGCAAATCCAAGAAGACCTCCCTCAAGAGCAACTCGACAACAAGCAAGAGCCTGAGAAGAAAAAGAAGGCCCTGATCAAGATACTCGACAGCTACAACAATCAGTACGGGACCAATCACAAGATCAGCGAATTCGACTTGTACTACCAAGATGTGCAGAAGCGGATCAAAGATCAGCAATATCCCAACCATGACCTACCGCATGCCGAAAAGATCGACGTAACTATCGTTGTCGACATGCTGCTGACTGGCTTCGACAGCAAATTTCTGAACACCTTGTACGTAGACAAAAACCTTAAGTTTCACGGTTTGATCCAAGCCTTCTCGCGAACAAACCGGGTTCTGAACGATAGTAAACCCTACGGGAACATCATCGACTTCCGTGGTCAGCAAGATCAGGTGCAGGAAGCCATCAAGCTATTCTCTGGCGAGGGCGAAGAGGAAAGAGCAAGCGAGATTTGGTTGGTCGACGAAGCTCCGAAGGTGATCGGCAAACTGGACGAAGCAAAGCGCCAGCTTGACGCCTTTATGAAGTCTCAAGGTTTGGAAGCAGCGCCGAGCGAAGTACCCAAACTCAAAGGGGACGCGGCGCGCAGCCAGTTCATCAATCTGTTCAAGAACGTTCAGAAGCTCAAGACGCAACTGGACCAATACACCGACCTCGACGAGGAGCAGAAGGCGACAATCGCTGACGTGATCCCCAAGGATGATCTGCAGGGCTACAAGGGCGTCTACATTGAGACAGCGAAACGCTTGCGAGACATCCAGAACAAAGGTGGTGACGATGTGCCGCCAGAAGTCGAACAACTCGACTTCGAGTTTGTTCTCTTCGCTTCGGAGATCATCGACTATGACTACATCATGGGTTTGGTATCAGACTACACCCGAACCTCTCCAGAGAAGCGAGAAATGTCACGTCAGCGGCTGATCGGACTGATTGCATCAGACGCTAAATTCATTGGCGACCGCGAAGATATTGAGGCCTACATCAACAGCTTGGAAGCAGGTGTAGCACTTGACGAGAAAGAAATCCGAGAAGGGTTTGTTGCCTTCAAATCAAACAAGAACGCGACCGAGCTTAATGCCATTGCACAAGCAGCCGGGCTTGAAGCAGAAGCCCTGCAGGCTTTCGCAGATAGCATCATTCGTCGATACATATTCGACGATGGTGAATTGACAGAATTGTTGAGGCCGCTGGGCCTTGGCTGGAAAGATCGTACCAAAAAGAAACTCGAGGTTATGGAAGCCTTGAGCCCTCTTCTTCGGAAGATGGCCAATGGTCGGGATATTTCTGGGCTGGAGGTGTATGACGATGTCTAAGAGCGAGGAACCAGAAGCTCTTCCAGAAGTACGGTTTCCTGAGTTTTCTGACCACCCCGCGTGGGCAAAGCCCAAACTGGCCGAGAAAAGCCAACGAATAACAGACAAGGTCGGAAACTCAAAACTCCCGACGGTGAGCATTACAGCAGGAGTAGGTTTTGTATCCCAAGAGGAAAAATTCGGCCGAGATATCTCTGGGCAGCAATACAAAAATTATGTGAAATTGCAGCGAGGCGATTTTTCCTACAACAAAGGAAACTCCAAAACTTTCCCGCAGGGTGCGATTTATCAGCTCAAGGAATTTGACGCGGTTGCAGCTCCTAACGCGTTTCTGAGCTTTGCATTAAACGATGATGTAGTTCCAGAATTTTATGAAGGATATTTCGAGCAGAATTATCACGGACGCCAACTGCTTCGATATATCACGAGTGGGGCTCGTAGCGACGGGTTACTCAATATCAATCCCGACGATTTCTTTAGCATCATCCTTCCAACTCCCCTTCTAGCTGAACAGATCAAACTCGGTAGCTGTTTCAGTTCTTTGAACGACCTAATCAGATATGAGGAGCATTCCCTGAGTGCTCTCGTGGATCACAAAAAAGGAATGCTGCAGGTTCTTTTCCCTACTGATGGCAAGTCTAGACCAGAGCGACGAATGCCCGGATTTGATAACGCAGAAGCTTGGCAAGAGATCGAGCTTGCAGACCTTGGCGATACAGTAACGGGATTAACATATGCTCCAGATGACATCCGAGAAGAAGGTTTGTTGGTTCTCAGGTCGTCTAACGTTCAAGATCAAAGGATAACGTTAGACGACAATGTTTTCGTGAGAGACGATATCGAAGGAGCAAACCTGTCCCAAAAAAATGACATTTTGATTTGCGTTCGTAACGGTTCGCGAAGGCTAATTGGGAAGACTGCCTTAATACCTGCTGGCTTGCCAAGAAGTACGCATGGAGCATTCATGAGCGTGTTCAGAGCGGCTCGACCAAAGTTCGTATTTCAACTCTTCCAAACTCAGGCCTTTCATAGACAAGTTCTTGGAGACCTAGGGGCTACGATCAACTCGATAAACACGAAAAACCTGAAGAAATACCGCTTCTATGTGCCGGATAGCAAGGAGCAAGAAGTCATTGCTGAGTTTCTGGAAGAAATCGATGTCTTAATTGATCAGCAGTCGCAAAGGTTGGAGGACCTGCGAAAACATAAGTCGGGGCTGCTTCAAGGATTACTGCCTTCCATTGAGGCGGTTGAAATATGACAAACGGATCAAAAATCCATGAGTACAAAGCTATCAAAGATGTGGTCACGCGAATTCGAGATGATCTGAACGATATGCAGTGCGTTCTGCTATTTGCTCACAACGGAACTGGCAAGACTAGGCTTTCAATGGAGTTTAAGGAGGAAGCTAAACAAAAGGACGGCCGCAGCACTCTCTATTTTAATGCATTCACTGAAGACTTGTTTTGGTGGGACAATGATCTTGATGGAGATTCCAATCGGAAGCTTCAAATCAACTCTCAGTCTGCCTTTTTCGAAGGGTTCAAGGAATTGGCCCTTGAAGAGAAGATTTTTGCGTTTCTTGAGAAGTACGCAAGCTTCGACTTCCGTATAGACTACGATGATTGGAATATCGTCTTCAGCAGGGGCAAAGAAGACAACATCAAGGTTTCACGGGGTGAAGAGAACATCTTTGTCTGGTGCATGTTCCTCGCGATCTATGAGTTGGCCATTGACGGGCATACTTCCTACGACTGGGTGAAAAACGTCTACATCGACGACCCCGTCTCTTCCCTAGACGACAACAACGCGATTGCTGTTGCGGTCGACCTTGCGCAGTTGGTGGAGCGCGGGAAAGAAAAGATCGGTGCAGTTGTCTCAACTCACCATACGCTGTTTCACAACGTCTTTTGGAATGAGATCAAGAACCGAAAGCTGAAACGGAAGACATACTTCTACCACCGGTCCCAAGACGCTACGACGTATACGCTGCGATGGACTGACGACACCCCGTTTTTCAACCATGTCGCCCAGCTTGCAGAACTCAAACAAGCCGTCGCAACCGGCGACATCTACACCTATCACTTCAACGTCCTCCGAAGCATCATGGAGAAGACCGCAGTGTTCTTTGGGCAGGACAAATTCCAAACCTGCATTCAGGGAATTGAGAATGAGGCGCTTTATGAGCGGGCCGTTCAACTCATGAGCCACGGCAAATACTCAATTTACGACCCTAGGCAAATGGGCGAAGACAACAAAGATCTCTTCCGGGACCTGTTGGCAAAGTTCCTTGAGCGATACGAGTTCGCCCTGCCTGACATACTAAAGGCCGAGGAGGCCGAAGCATGACTGAAGAACAACAAAAAGAACTCGGCAAAGTCCTGTGGGCCATTGCAGACCAGTTGCGCGGGCAAATGAACGCGGACGATTTCCGTGACTACATGCTCTCGTTCCTGTTCCTTAAGTACCTTTCCGACAACTACGTCAAAGCAGTTCAGGACGAGTTGGGCGCAGACTATCCGACGCCGCCTGAAGAGAACGACGAAGGCAAGCGTAAGACGATACCGCTCCAGATTTGGTACGATCAGAACCAAGAGGATGCCGACGAGTTTGAAAGCGTCATGCGTCGTCGCATGCACTACGTCATCAAGCCTGCTTACCTCTGGGACAGCATTGCTGAACTTGCGCGGACACAGGACGGCGACCTCCTTGATACGCTGCAGCAGAGCTTCAAGCATATCGAGGAAGAGAGTTTCGAGAGTGTCTTTCAAGGCCTCTTCTCAGAGATTAACCTGAGCTCCGAGAAGCTGGGTAAAGACTACAACGCTCGCAACGACAAGCTGTGCGCGATTGTGGGGAAAATCGCTGAGGCTATGCCGGATTTCTCGCGGGATCAGGACACGATTGGCGACGCGTACGAATATCTGATCGGTGAGTTCGCTGCTGGGTCAGGCAAGAAAGCTGGCGAGTTCTATACGCCTCAATCAGTGTCTGACATCCTCTCCGGCATCGTCTCCTTAGACAGCCAGAATCCAGCTTCTGGAAAGAAAAGCTACCTTGCCAGCGTCTTGGACATGGCCTGTGGGTCAGGCTCGTTGCTGCTCAATGTTCGCAGTAAGATGGGCGACCGGGGTATTGGCAAAGTTTACGGTCAAGAAAGCAACATTACGACCTACAACCTCGCCCGGATGAACATGTTGCTACATGGTATGAGCGACAGCGAGTTCGAGATTTTCCACGGAGATACACTCAAGAACGATTGGGACATGCTGAGCGAAGCAAACCCAGCGAAAAAAATGTCATTCGACGCCGTAGTAGCGAACCCGCCCTTTAGCCTTCGCTGGGATCACACGGATGCTTTGAAGGAAGACTTTCGCTTCAAGAGCTATGGTGGCCTTGCCCCGAAATCGGCGGCGGACTTTGCATTCCTTCTACATGGATTTCATTTTTTGAAAGACGAAGGAACTATGGCGATCATCCTTCCGCACGGGGTGCTATTCCGAAGCGGCGCTGAAGAAGGCATTCGTCGCAAACTCCTACAAGACGGGCATATCGACACTGTCATAGGACTACCTTCAAACTTGTTCTACTCAACGGGTATCCCTGTATGCATTTTGGTTCTTAAGAAATGTAAGCAGCCAGATGACGTGCTGTTTATCAACGCCAGCGAGCGCTATGGTAAAGGCAAGAAGCAAAACTTCCTAAGGCAAGATGAAAACACTGACGACATAGAAGAGATTTTGACGACTTATCGAGATCGGCCCGAAAAGATCGAGCGGTACGCGCGCCGGGTGTCGATGGATGAAATCGAAAAGAATGGCTACAATCTGAATATCTCGAGATATGTGAGCACTGCTAAACCAGAGAAAAAAATCGACCTAGCCGAAGTGCATGATCGACTGGTTTCTTCCTCTACTAAGGCAAAGGAAGCCAGAGACCGCCACAATAAGTTCCTTGACGAACTTGGGCTACCGAGATTGCCCGACTGAATTTGATACCAACAAATCTTCATGTGTGACAGGCAAAAACGTCACACAAAGAAGCACACAAGGCTGTGTGACGTTCCGAAAAAATCACCTATTTTTATAGGGTTGAGGAAGAAATCTGAGAATCGAGTCTTCTCGACCGCACCACATAATTCATCTCGTTGTGTAATTTCAATTTATTATGTTGGCGTGAACGATCTTGGTCCACCTAAAGGCTTGTGATTTGGTCATCAGCACAACATAGTCGCTTTCGCTACCTCTGCACGCGTGCGCTGATGCCTCCGATCGTCGAGTAGAGTGCCCGACAACCGATCAAGTGCATAAATGGCTTCCACCAATTGCTGTTTATCGAGGATGGATCTCCACTGCTGGTTAAAAGGCTGTATGAGTGCGTCAACGAAATTAGCTGCCGCACTTGTGAAGGCTGATTAGCCGCGAATATTGAGATAAACGTGCAATACGGGCTTAAGAACTGTGACGACCATACAATCAGAGTTGGGCGTCTATACTTGAGTGAATTAATTCAAATAGAGTGCGCCCAATCGATGAAAAAGCTGAATATGTTGACAGTCCGGCGGTCATTGGCTTTTTTGTTTCCGGTTTACACCAATTAGAACAACTAAAACGAACAAAACACGAGAATTTCTCGGTGCTTGGACAGCTCATCCCTTATGATGTTCATAGTAATATCGCGGCCTGCAAGTAGTAGGCCTATTTGCCGAAAGTTGTAAATCTACTGCATCTTCGGAAGTGTATTTGGTAACGAGTGTGCTGTTTCGATCGTATGATCGGGACAGCATTTTCTTTTTGGAGTTGCTTTGGCAATACACAGACTCCTTCATTTTACCACTGACGATCTCGAGTGTGCCACGAGGTCTTGTGATCATAGGGATAACTTCACCACCGAAAATCCGCTACTGAATCACGGGATTGCTTCAATAATCCAAAGTGATGTGCCATCGAAATTGCTTGGCAGTAATTCGTTATCGTTGCTCCGGTTGCGTGGCGCAGGGTAGTGTGGTGTGCTCTTCTCCGGTGGAACCTACTTCATGTCCGCTTATCGCAGGCAATTTAATGAAAAACTCTGTGCCTTCACCAAGTTTGCTTCTGTAGTCTATTGTTCCGCCAAAATGCTCAACAATTTCCTTTGAAATGTGCATCCCGAGCCCTGTACCGCCTGCGTGACGTTCATCGGAGGAGTCTATCTGGGAAAATCGATCGAATACTTTGTCATGGCACCCCTCAGGTATCCCGATGCCATGGTCTTTGACGAAGAGGCGAATATTCCCGCCCACTTTCTCGCATCCGACGGTTATCTCGCCTCCATCAAGGGAGAATTTAGCTGCGTTGGAGATAATGTTGGCCAACACCTGAAGCAGGCGGGAGGGATCACCTTTAACGTACAGATCATTGTTTCCCCCTAAGTCTTCTACAATTTCTACGTTGTGAGCACTGGTGTATCCCATGTTACAGGCAATCGCTTCCTTAATCAGCGCATGTACATCAACAGTTCCTTCACGGTAATTCATCTCGCCCGCTTCCATTTTTTGAATGTCCAGCACATCATTGATTAGGGATGCGAGCCGTTCGCAATTTTTACCTGCTAAATGAATGAGGCTTTGCATTGATTCTGGAGCTTCACCCAATGCGCCTGTGTTGATTAGGTCAAGTGATCCCTTGATCGAAGTGAGAGGCGTACGCAGTTCATGGCTAACTGTCGATATGAACTGAGTTTTCGCAATGTAGGCCGCTTTTGTTCTTTCGTGCTCTGCTTTGAGCTTTTCGAGTTGTTCCAAATTCCTGCGGTAGAGCTTCAGAAACACCATCGAACAGTCAATCAGAAAATACATTACAAAGATAACGGTGAAGAAGTGCAGCCAGAGTTCAGATGAAAGCTCGGGGCGTTCGATCCAGATATCCTTGACGACAATCAACATGAACGATACGCCGTACATGGTCAGACGGATAATCATTGCCCACAGAAACTGATGGTTGTTCATTGCTGCAAACAACGCCGCAGCAAACAAGAAGAACATTGGAGTAAAGTGACCACCGGCGGGCTGTGCGAAAGCAACTGAAACAGCATACAGGCAGATTGCAGCCGCGCTGAGGATCGTGTTCAACAGAATCCAAACAACCATCATACTAATTGCTTTGTGCTGATCTGGCTTTAAGCGCGGTACGCGTTTGGCCAGCAATAAATCTTGCGCTTCGCAAATGAGAATTGTCCCATAGAACAGCATGGCGTTAATGGGATCGAAGAAGAACGCAGTTAAAATGGTCGTGGCCAGATAAATAGCCTGCCGCTGCCACAGAAGCGCAAAGCTCATGGCAGTATAATCTATGATGTTTTGCAGAAGCCGGTTTTCCGTTTCACCGGCGTCCCGGTCCGGCAGATTGGCGTCGATGGCTGTCATCCAGATGTCTTCGTTTTTAGCGCTTGGACAGTACCATTAGCGGCACAATGAGGACTTAGTTGGTCTGAATTGGGTTCACAGTTTGGCGCTAATCCTTTGAAGGCCACCGTGATTGTTGGCGTTTCAATCAAGATTCTGGTGTGAGAGGTTGAAAAATTTTTGTTGCGCAAATGCAGTGTGGGGCGCCCAAATTTGACGATCTCGTTGCTAAGTGCATTTTTTTTTTATCTTAATGTGCCAGAAAGAAGGAGAAAATCTAAAAGGGTTGGGGTTTGACTGCAGTTGAATTTACGAAGTTGGGGCAGGGCGCTGTCGCTCCTGTTTCGGCTAGGCTTGCAAAAAAGCCGGTGACACTGCTTCAGTTTGCAAGGTCCGCTGGTCGAAACATGTTTGAAGTCATCCCGGCCGAAACTCTGCGTGAAACTTATGTTCGCGGGCCTTTGAACATACACTATATCTGCGATCCTGAAATGATAACCGAATTACTCGTCGGGCAGGGTCGTTCGTTTCCCAAAGCCAAGTTCACTAAAGACATTATTGGATCGGCTGTTGGCAACGGGTTGATACTTTCTGAAGGGGAAAAATGGCGTCAGCAGCGGCGTAGGTATTCTCCACTATTCGCCGCCAGGAACCTCCCGGTTCTGGCTCGGCATTTTGCAGAGACTGGTGTCGAGATTGCAGATTCATTGGCGGAACACGAAGGCCCCGTAGATGTTGCACAAATTGCGCCTGCATCAACGTTGACGAATATTTCTAGGGTGATTTTTTCGGGTAACAAGAAAGTCAGTTCAGAGCAAATACGCGTGGGGCTGATCAAGTATTTTGAGTACATTTCTGATTTGTCTCTTTTCGACTTAATGGGTTTGCCAAAGTGGGTGCCGCGCAAGAATTGGCTACGCAGCCTGGCCCCGGTCACTAATATGCGGAACCTCGCCAAACAGGTCATTGATCAGCGTCGCGCCGAATGCCGCAGCGAGCCACAGGATTTCCTCGATTTCATGATTGAGGCGTTGAAAACAGATTTCGAAGATGAAGCGACAACCGTCGACAACCTTTTAACTTTTGTTGTCGCTGGTCATGAAACTTCCGCCAACGCTCTGGCCTGGGGGTATTATCTGCTGGCGCTGCACCAAGATATGCAAGCTAGGGTTAGACAAGAAATTCGGTCGGTTCGCCCAAAAGGCCCAATCGAGTTTTCTGACCTGGAGGCAATGCCACTCCTGCGCGCCCATGTAAAAGAGACGCTGCGGCTTTACCCTTCAGCCGCGTTCTTTGCTAGAGACGCATCTGCCGACCTTGAAATCAAAGGGGTAAAGATTGCAAATGGTGACGCGCTGTTCTTCCCAGTTTACTCTTTGCACAGAAACGAAAAACTATGGGATGCTCCTGACCACTATCGACCGGAACGGTTCTTGGGATCTACACTGCCTCGAGGTCAGTACATTCCATTTGGAGATGGTCCCAGAATCTGCATTGGTGCTCAGTACGCTGAAACTGAAATCATGGTACTTATGGCTTCGGTGCTCCGCCAAATAAATTTTTCGATTACAGAGTCTGAATTACCGGAACCAGTTTTGACATTCACCATGCGTACGAGTGGCCCACTCATCCTCAATGCCGAACGGGTTCGCGAATAAAGTCGATATTTACACTCCAATGCCTGACCTTTGATCGACGTCAGGCCTGGCGACAGAATTAGCTTACTGCCGGCGAGTGAGGTAAGTGTTATCGCCGTACAGCTCACGCAAGACTACATCAAACAATCTATCGTTGACCATTTCTTTGCGATCCGGTGTGGGCTCTGAAAATGTGGAGGAAGTTGTAACCAGGCCCTTTCTGAGATTGGCCTCGCGATGATTCACTTTTTTGATAGCCATGTCCAAAGAGGCGAATGCTCCAACCTTCGTAAAAGAACGAAGCGATACCGGTGTACCTTTCACCACTTTGAGATGGACAGATGCGCAGCGGTTGCTGAGAACAGTCCCAAGTTCTTGGTTTAGGAAAGCTTCGGTCGGAATATTCTGGGTGCGTTCCCGCCCATGTGTAACAACGAGAAATGTGCCACTCCCGCGATAGGAATAGATTCCTCCAGCAGCCTGTGTTGTTCTTTCAATGCAGAATCCGATGTCGGAAACAGATCGCCGAAAATCACCAAAATTCCCCAGATCAAAGTGATACTCGGCGTCACGATATTTGATTGCGGTAACCCAGGTGTCAAATCGACGCCTCCGCGAAAGCTGCTCGACATAGTTGTCGAATTCGACATACCCCAAGCATTGTTCCTGCTCGTCGATAGACAAAGGATCCTTGAAATTGAATTTCTGGTTGAAATCCAATTCACTGCGAAGATTTTCTATCGACGCCGATGAGGATTGGGTTTTCTTTCTCTCCATCATCAGAAGGTGAGCAGCGTTCATACGGCTGCGCAGTTCAAAGAAGTCGAAGGGTTTAGTTACATAATCAAACGCGCCTTCTAAAAATGCCTTCTCGATGTTCTGCCTGTCATCCAGTGCAGTCAGCATTATGACAGGTGTTTCCAGATTTTCTGGCAGGTTCCGGATTTGTGAAAGCAACTCTATCCCTGAGGTTCCAGGCATCTGAATGTCAACAAGCAGACAGTCGAACGGGGATTCTGCTGCTTCTATCATCCCAAGCGCTTCATCAGCTGAACTGGCAGCAGCCACATTGCAGTTTTCGAGTTCAGGAAGCGCTGATTGGAGCAATTTCAAGATGTCAGGATCATCATCAACCGCCAGTACAGTAAGTGCGGTCTTTCTTTGTGCTCGATGCTCTAAATTTCTCTGGAACCGATCACTGCCAAATGTGGAATGTCTCATAACTGGTGAACCGCCGATATCCTCATAACGGGTTGAACCTATGAGGTGAGTGGGTCGAAACCGCGGCAAAAATTGAGAAATTCTTCGTAGAAAAGGGGTTTTTTCTTGACCTTTGTTTGGCGCAAACGGCCTCAGCGACGAGTTGCCTGTTTTTTGTTTTGAGCGGCCGTGGCGCTTTTTTGATGATATTTATTCGGTAATATGTTCGCGTCTAAGAACAATTCACGATCTCAAAACAACGGAATTGAAATGCGATTGGGAATTTAGGCATCAATTCTGGTAACGCTGCTAACATGCACAATAGCCACGGTTTCCCAACAGCCTGAAAATAAAGCCTAGTCGCAATGAAGTCAGCGTCGGGCGTTAAAAAGTACAATAGACGATCCAGCGGCGGGGTTGTTCAATTTACTTGTAGATGTTGAACAAAACTGACTGACTGACGGTGCCATCGATAGAGAACTTTGCGCCGACAGGTGAGGCATTGATACCCAGTCGCCGTGACCACCGTGCCCAGACTGAAGGAACGATGCCGAGTATGCTGGATGCACCACCTTCCATCGCGACAGTAGTCATCTGGTGAAACAACTCTTGTTGAACCTGCTGCCTGCGTGATGAAGCTACATCTTTTGTCACGAAGAAACGGGATGCTTCCCAGACAGCTTGCTTTACCGGGGCTTCAACAAACAGAACGTCAGATGGGATATCTTTAAGGATACCTCTTTGTGCGTCGCGCAGCATATAACTGTATACCCCGCATTGTGCAGTCGTGGGCAGAAGTCGCACACCTGCCAAAATTTCACCAAACTCGTGCAAAACAACCCATCGACAGGCTGGCGTGTCGTATTGGTCGAATTCCATCCCGTCAGATTCGCCGACTTGCCACTTTAGCTGATCTATGAAAATTGACTTTCTGGTTTCGAGGTATTTTGCCAGCAGTGGGCCATACTCGTGAATATTGCGAAAGCTAAGCGTAGTCGCACGAATATTGCCAACGTCACTACGTGGCATTGGCGGGCTACTTCTAACCGCGAAAACTTCTATTCGCGCCGATTTACTCGGAGCGCTTGAAGTGGCGTTAGCGGGTGTCAGTTCCGGAAATCCCTCCGGGACCGAGTATGTCTGCTTAAACCTGAGTGGACGGTCCATATTTTGCTCATATTATTGACGCACTTATGACAAGATTCAGCTCGGCAAGTCCACCAACCTATGCGGTAGTTAACCGAATTGATGAATGGGTGTGTCCAAATCTCCTCTCTCCCAATGGTTGAGTTCGCTGACAGATCAATTACGCAAGATTTTTTTTAACTTTTCTTTTCACCCGTAGGCTTCATTCATTTCCGCGTGTGCAGCAACATTTTGAAAAAATAGTTTTTTTGCTCTTTCTATTAGAACTTACCTATTAGGACTTACGCCGGAGCAAGTGCGTGTTGCTGTCTGATGAAAATTCAAGGCAGTCCTGACTGCTGATAGAAGCAGCCATCAAGATGACATCCAAATTTGGAGGGAGTTACTTTTCTAATTGCGTCCTCGGGCTGAGAAATTTGTACAGATTGAAAAAAATGTGCAGACATAAGGAAGTCTGCCTAATGTCACCGTTTTGCCACCTTCGTAAAAGAAAATAAGAGAGGATGAGTAATCCCTGAGTGTTTTATGCGCCAGCCAGCCGTTGCCTTAAAGTCTGCAATGCCCAACGGTTGGAGTGGTGTAAGAGGTTGGTGAAAAGTTATGCGTATACTTGCTGTAGACGACGATCCTAGCATCCTGGAGTTGCTAGATAAAGTTCTTGAATCGTTCGGGTACAAAGATGTCGTTACCGCCAGAAGTGGTCGGGAGGCTCTTGAAATACTGTCGAGACCAAATGAAGCGTTCGACTGCTTATTGCTTGATGTGCAGATGCCGCAAATGAACGGCATAACTCTTTGCGAAGAAGTGCGAAAATTACCAGAATACACGTACACGCCCATTATCATGGTGACCGCCATGGTGCAAAAAGAGTACATCGACGAAGCATTCGGAGTTGGGGCAACGGACTACGTTACAAAGCCTTTTGAGTTCTCGGATCTGAAGCAGAGGTTGTCTGACGCCTATAGAATGGCAGCGGAACGCAGAGCCGCAATCGAAGTGCTGGAAGCTGAAGCGGATTCTGAGTTGTGTTTTGGCAATAGTCCGGACGTTCGCTTAAGTGATCCGCAATGTTTCGGAGATTTGCCCGGTTGCATTGGGTTAGCTGAATTTGAGAACTACGTAATTCAGCTTTCAACGATGCACTCCATGGCTGCAAAGCTTGTGGCGGTGAAATGCATAGGCGCCGAACAAATCTATGAGACGAGCACGGTCAGTGAATTCCGTAGTGCCATGACTTTAGCTGGTACCGCGCTTCTGACAGCCAATCAGCAAGGGTGCAAAGTAGCGACCTATTGGGGAAATGGCGTATTCTTGATGATCTATGACAATCAAATTGATTTGAGTGTGGACCAGTTGGGTGCTCCGCTTCCGGAGGCATTGAAAGAAATTTCCGGTGACACCACTTCAGGTAGGCCAATTGGCTTCCAAGTTAGCGAAGAAGTTATGCTTAAAGCCAAAACCAAGATGGAGGCGTTGTTCTTGATAGACAAGGCCGTCGAAATGGCAGAAATGTCGGAGGGTCGAGCGGCGAATATCGGTTGAAAAACTGCATATATGGATGATGATTAAGATCAGGCTGTTGGTGTAAAAAATACATTAGAACGCCCTGAGTTTTTCATTTTGCTGGTTGAAATAGATCCGCGCGCTCGTTTATCAGACGTTCAACCTTTGTGCTTTTGGTCTACTTTGTCCGATCTCAGTGCCTACCCGGCAGCAACAACTCGGAGAAAGATCCCGTAAGCTTCTTCTCGAGATCTGATCTGATGCGAGATCTGGCGTATTCGCCTCTCTCTAATTTCCTGAAGATTTCTTTCGCGACCACGGTCAAAGCGTGATCGGTCTAAGCAGCTTCCCGGCGTATCCGTTCTTGTTCTTTGATCGGGTCTTTGCCTTGACGGGTTATGGGTCGCCGTTTCTCTGCTTCTTGGCGTGAATCTTCAGAGTTATGGCTGACAGAGCGCCCAATCCCATCTCTCTGCGACGCCTGTAGACATGGACCCGAAGCAACTACTTGCCAGCATCACCGTCCTTTTTGGCAGCCAGAGGTTCTCGCCATCCAGGTACTAGCCGGTTTGAGTGTTCTTCACTTGCAAAGATAACAGCTTGTTGACTGCTATAATTGGTCCACCCCAAGGTCCAACTTTTACTGTGAGACACAGTGATCCATCTAGAGACTACTGGAAGCCTCATTATGTTGTTTTAAAATTATTCTTCTGGTTTTTCGAGGAGTCCGGAAACAGGCGTGTTTAAGTTTTCAATACATCTCGACCGCACCAAAATCCTAAAATCGTTACCCGATATTGTCAGGTGAGACGGGCGCCCTGTGGGTTGAAGCGATAGGTTCGATCCTGAGCATAGCCGAAATGTACGGATTCACCTGCATTAACCTGATGTTGGCCGAATAAGCGCGCGGTGATCTGATGGTCTTGCATCATCGCGATCACGTTGGTGTCTCCGCCCAGATGCTCGACATGAGTCACGTTCGCGGTCAGGGGGCCCTCGTCGGTCAGGTATAGGTCTTCGGGGCGTATACCCAGTGTCGTGTCCGCGCTGTCGCCGATCACGCTGGCAGGGAAAAAATTCATCGAAGGCGCACCGAGGAAACCTGCGACGAACTGGTTGGCGGGATTGTTGTACAACTCCATTGGGCTGCCGACTTGCTCAACGCGCCCGTCGCGTAGGACGACGATCTTATCCGCTAGGGTCATCGCCTCTGTCTGGTCGTGGGTGACGTAGATCATCGAGGCATCAAGCTGCTGATGCAGGTTTGCGATTTCCAGCCGCGTGTTCATGCGCAAGGCTGCGTCCAAATTGGAAAGCGGCTCGTCGAATAAAAACAGTTTGGGTTCACGCACAATGGCGCGGCCGATAGCGACGCGTTGGCGTTGTCCGCCGGACAGTTCCGAGGGGTAACGGTCGATATAGGGCTCAAGGTTCAGCATCTTGCTGGCCTTGGTGACCCGTTCTTCGATGACCTGCTTGCTCTGACCTTCCTGTTTCAGCGCCAGCGACATGTTCTTGCGCACATTCAGGTGGGGATAGAGCGCATAGCTTTGGAACACCAT
Organism: Ruegeria sp. CL5; assembly: GCF_056536485.1. Classification (NCBI taxonomy): domain Bacteria; kingdom Pseudomonadati; phylum Pseudomonadota; class Alphaproteobacteria; order Rhodobacterales; family Roseobacteraceae; genus Ruegeria; species Ruegeria sp. CL5. The sequence continues at coordinate 508,369 of NZ_JBQFPS010000001.1, read as the reverse complement.
CGCGATGCCGCGTTTGGAGGGCGGGGTTAGGTTCATAAGTTCTCCGCCGATGCGAACCTCGCCCGAGGTCACATCTTCGAGCCCCGCAATCACGCGCAGAAGAGTGGATTTGCCACAGCCCGAAGGTCCAACGAAGACGACGAATTCTCCGTCTTCGACTTCGATGTTGATATCCTTAAGGACTTCGACGGAGCCGAAGGACTTGTTCACGTTCGTTAGCGTCAGGGCGGTCATATGTTTGCCTCTTTCAGCGAAATTGGTTGGCCGGTGCGGATACTTGTATCGGCAGCCAGACAGATGGCCAGCGATTGCACGGCGTCGTTCATGTGGCGGGTCAGGTCGATGTCTTCAGCAATCGCGCGCAGCATATAGGCTTGTTCGGCATCGCAGAGCTCCTGATGGCCGGGTTCATCCGGCATGTCGATTGTCTGATCGCCGTCAGGGCGGTGTACCAGAATACCGCCGACCTTGGTGTGCCCGTCGATATCGGCGGATGCGCCCTTGTTTCCGTCGGTTATCGAGACTGATCCGTTGGGCGAGACGATGTCTTTCACGAAGAACGCGGTTTCGGACATCATCGGGCCCCAGCCAGCCTCGTACCAGCCTACCGAGCCGTCCTCGAAGATCACCTGAAATTGGCCGTAATTGTACATGTCTTCGGCGATCTCATCGCTTAGGCGCAGACCCATGCCATGGACTCGCACGGGGTCGGAGTCTGTGATCTGACACATCACGTCGACATAATGCACACCGCAATCGACGATGGGCGAGGTGGTCTGCATCAGGGCCTTATGCGTCTCCCACTCGGCCCCGCTGCTTTGTTGGTTGAGGTTCAGGCGGAACACGTACGGCCCACCCAGGTCGCGCGCCTCGGAAATCAGGCGCATCCATGAGGGGTGATGGCGCAGGATGTAGCCGATGACCAGTTTGCGTTTGGTTTCAATGGCTTTCGCTACAACGCGTTTGGCATCAGCCACAGTCGTCGCGAGTGGTTTTTCAACGAAGACATGCGCTCCGGCCTCCATCGCTGTGCAGGCGTAATCAGCATGGCTGTCAGAATAGGTGGCGACGACTACCAGATCCGGGTTGGTCTCAGTCAGAGCTGTCTGAAAATCTGAATAAGCCGGATAGCCTGACAGATCGGGATGGTCCACGTGACCGGAACGGTTCACCAATCCCACGATCTGCGCGTCCGGGTGATGGTGGTGGGCTAGCGCGTGGCTCAGCCCCATATTGCCGAGGCCAGCGATCAGAACTTTGGTCATTTGACAGCTCCTGAAGTGATGCCGCGGATCAGTTGGCGTGAGAAGATGACGTAGAGCACCAGCACCGGCAGGATCGCCATGCTGAGCGCCGACAGAACCGCGTTCCAGTCGGTGACGAACTGACCGATGAAGACCTGACTGCCCAGCGTCAGAGTTTTGGTTTCCTCGGCCGGTGCGAGGATCAGCGGGAACCAGAGGTCGTTCCAGATGGGGATCATGTTGAACACGGCGACGGTCGCCATGGCAGGGCGGACGAGCGGAAGGACCAGTCGGAAGAAGATGGTATATTCCGATAGGCCGTCGACGCGGCCCGCGTTTTTTAGATCGTCCGAAACCTGTCGCATGAATTCGGACAGGATGAACACGGCCAGCGGCAGGCCTTGTGCAGTATAGACAAGGATCAGCGCCCAAAGAGTGTTCACCAACCCGGTTGCCACCATCATCTCAAGTATCGCCACGGTGCCGATGCGGATTGGGATCATGATCCCAAGGGCCAGATAGAGGCCCATCAGGGTGTTGCCCTTGAACTTGTACTCGCTCAGCGCAAAAGCAGCCATTGCGCCGAACAACAGAACAAAAGCCAGCGATACCACGGTCACGATCAGCGAGTTCTGGAAGTAGAGGAAGAAATCCCCTTGTTTCATCACCGTCTGATAACCGATCAGCGAGAAGCTTTCGGCATCGGGCAGGGCGAGTGGCTCGCGGAAAATCGAGCGGCGCGTTTTGAAGCTGTTGATGATGATCACGAAGACCGGGAAGAGGGCGATCAATGTGTAGAGGATCAGCGCCCCATGCATGGCGGCCGTGTTCAGCGGGTTATGGCGTGCTTTGTTCATCCGGCGATCCTCACAGCTGATACCGGCGCATCCGGGTCTGGATGCCGAAGAGGTAGATACAGACACCCACGAGGATGATGGCAAACATGGCGCCAGCGATGGCGGAGCCCATATGCGGGTCGCCCAGTTGCAGCTGGAAGCCAAAGAAGGTGCGGTACATGAAGGTGCCCAGAATATCGGTTGAGAAATCCGGTCCTGCCAGCGCGCCTTGCGAGACGTAGATCAGGTCGAATGCGTTGAAATTGCCTACAAAAGTCAGGATTGAGATGATTCCGATTGAAGGAATGATCAACGGCAGTTTGATCTTCCAGAATGCCGAGGCTCCGGTGATGCCGTCTATTTCTCCGGCCTCAAGGATCTCTTCGGGGATCGACAGCAGGGCGGCATAGATCAACATCATCGGGATGCCGACGAATTGCCAGACCGAGACAAGTGCCAGTGTCGTCAGCGCGTATTCTTCCTTGCCCAGCCATGGTGCAAACAGAGACTTAAGACCAACGGCGTCCAGCATCGAAGGTGCAATGCCCCAAAGCGGGGACAAGATTAATTTCCACGCGAATCCGACAATGACAAAGCTCAGAATGGTCGGAATGAAAATCGCGGACCGGTAGAGCGCCGCAAACCGCAGGCGGGGATGCGAAAGTAGTGCCGCCAGAGCGATACCGATTGGGTTCTGCAACAGCATGTGGATCAGGAAGAACCAGAAGTTGTTGCCCAAAGCGTTCCAGAACTGCTCGGACCAGATTGGATCGAAGAACAGGGTGCGGAAATTCTGCAGGCCCACGTAGATACGTGTCTGATCAACCTCGGTGAACAGTGCGAGGCGCAGAGTGTTGAACAAGGGGAAGATCATCACCGCCGTATAAACCAGCACCGCAGGGGCGAGGAAAACGGCAATGTGCCAGCGTATGCGGCGGGTCTGCATGGGAATCTCCGGGGAAAAAGGTCCGGACGCGACGCGGTGGCCGCGTCCGGTGTGAGTGGCCTAGGTGTTACTGATGCGGTGCGTACCAGCTGGCCAGACCGTCTTGCAGTTGCTGACCCAGCGCTTCGGGTGTCTCGGCACCCTTGATGGCTGCAACGGATGCACCCCAAGTCTCGTTTTCGAGGTTCGGCGTGCCGCGTGACAGGATTTGGTAGGTCGAACGGATCGTGCTTTCGCACTCTTCGCGCCAGCCTACGATTTCTTTGGCCAGTGGATCTTCCAGCTCGACCGGAGTGCTGGATAACGGGAAGAAACCGGGTAGGGCGTTACCGAATATGCTGGCAAACTCGTGGCTTGCGACCCAAGCCAGGAAGGTGCGCGCAGCTTCTTGGTTTTCGCTCGCGGCGTTCATACCGATGCCGATATCAGTGTGGTCCGAAATATAGCAGGTATCGCCCGCGTTCTGGACCGGCGGCTTAAAGGCGCCCATTTCAAAATCGGCCTGCGTGTTGAAGCCCGAGATTTCCCAGCTGCCTGCTGGATAGACCGCTGCACGACCCAGCGTGAACAGGTTCTGGCTGTCGGGATAGGTTTGCGCCTCATATCCATCGCCCAGATAATCCGCCCATTTGGCCAGCGTCGCATAAGGGGCAACCCACTGTGGATCGGTCAGCTTTTGCTCGCCCTTGATTAGCGCCTGACGGCCTTCTTCACCTTTCCAGTAGTTTGGGCCGATGTTGTTATAGCCCATTGTGGCGGCTTCCCACTGATCATTGGTACCCATCGCCATCGGGATATAGGTGCCGTCTTCTTTGATCTTGTCGAGGGCGGCAAAGAATTCAGCCTCGGTGGTAGGAACTTCGATGCCCAGCTCGTTGAACGCATCCTTGTTGTAGATGAAGCCGTGAATCACCGACGCCATCGGGACGCAGAAGCTGGCCGATCCATCATCGGTTTGCCAGGCAGATTTGGCGACGTCGGAGAAATTGCCCATAGCGTCCAGATCGGACAAATCCGTCAGGTGGCCGTCTTCATAAAGCGCGAGCGACGCATCAAACGGACGGCAGGTGATCAGATCACCAGCCGATCCGGCCTCAAGCTTTGAATTCAGAACGGCGTTGTATTCCGCAGGGGCAGAGGGCGAGAAAATCACTTTGATGTCGGGGTGCTCGGCTTCAAAAGCCGGAATGATTTTTTCCTGCCACAGAGCCAGATCGTCATTGCGCCAGCTTTCGATTGTCAGGGTGGCCTCCTGCGCATAGGCGCTTGTGACCAACGCCGTACTCATCAGAGCAAGGCTCAGAACGTTGCGTGTCATTTGGTTTCTCCCAGGTTGATGGTTTCTTGGTTTTGCTTAATCCGCTCCAGGGCGGGGCGGAGGTGATCATTTGCGTCGTGCAACATGGCCTGTGCCTCGCCCAGTGTTGGGGCCCCTGCTGCAAGCAAGGCGGCACATTTCAGATTGCCGCTGGCCGTCATCAATGCTGTTTCGGCTTGTTCGGGTTCAACGCCGGCCAGTTGACAAACAATCCCTTTGGCGCGGGCGCGGAGCTTATCATTGTCAGCGCGCAGATTGATCATCATGCCGTCCTGAATATGCCCCAACTCCATTGCCATCAGGGTCGACAGCATGTTCAGCGCGATTTTTTGTGCCGTGCCTGCCCCCATGCGGGTCGAACCCGATACCAGCTCGGGCGGTGTGGAAAGCAAAATGGGGTGATCAGACAGTCGCAACAGTTCGGTATCGCCGTTATTCGCGATCCCGACGATAGGGGCTCCCTTGTCGCGCGCAATCTGGGCTGCGGTAACGGTATACGGCGTCGTACCGCTGGCAGAAACAGTGATCAAAGTGTCTTTGGGGGACAGATCCACAAGATCACGAGCAAGAGTGCTGGTCGCATCTTCCGTATCTCCGGGCATCTCGACACCCGTTGGCATACCACCTGCCATATGAATGCGTATTTGGCTTGGAGGTATTGAATAAGTTCCGCCGAGTTCCAGCGCATCCGAAGCGGCCATCAGGCCAGATGACCCCGCCGCGAGATAATGCAAGACCCCGCCCGTGCGGATCGTTTGCGCCATTGCTTTTGCTCCGGTGCAAATGGGGGTGAGCGAGGTGAGCGGGGTTGTCGCGGCCTCAGACTGAGATTGGGCCAGCAACTCGGCAACTTCGGTCAAAGGGCGCGCGTCTAGCCCGATCGCATCCTTGTGCAGTTGTTCCGTTACTGGCGTGGCCACGTGATTCTCCCCTCAGTTCTGGTTATCATACCTTTTAGATACCATTAGTCTACCATTTTCTTTTTGTGTCGATATGTTTCAGAATTTTAGCCGTAATTCTGTAATTTGGTCGCAATTGGGTCTTCAAAAGCTTCAATAGGTATTATAAAGGTATTTTCATGAGTCGTCTTGCTGATACCATAGTGCTCGCTGTAGATGGCGGTGGTACGCGTTGTCGTATCGCTGTTTCTGATGGTTCCTTTGCTCGCCAAGTTGAGGTGGGGGCTGCGAACGTCTCGACCGATTTCGAAGCAGCTTGTGCCGAGCTGAATCGCGGTATTGCGGATCTGGCCAAGCAAGCCGGATTAAATGGCGCACAGATTGCAGGGACGTCGGCCTATTTGGGGTTGGCTGGGATCACTGGCAAAACGCTGGCAGAGCGACTCGCAGCGAGGCTGCCGTTCGAACGAGCCCGAATTGAAGATGACAGGCCCTCCGCATTGCGGGGTGCGCTTGGGTCGAAAGATGGTTTCGTGGCGCATTGTGGTACGGGGTCGTTTCTCGCGTCACAGAGAGATGGTCAGAGTCGCTTGGCCGGTGGCTGGGGACCGGTATTAGGGGATCAAGCTTCGGCGCAATGGGTTGGCCGACAGGCTTTGGCGCGCACTCTCGATTGTGTCGATGGCATCGTGCCGACCTCCGAGATGGCGAATGGTCTTTTGGCACGCTTTGATGGTGGCGCCGGGATTGTAAGGGCTGCATCCTTGATGACGCCCACCGAGTTCGGTGCGCTGGCCCCTGTAGTCACGCTTAGCGCTGAGCAGGGGGATGCGCTTGCGCGCGCTATCATGGAGGCCGGTGCACGATATCTGGCGGAACAGATCGAGGCGATGGGCTGGAAGCCCGGTCTATCGATTTGTCTGACCGGGGGGATCGGTCCGCAATACGCGCCTTACCTCTCGGAGATCATGCAGCAGGACCTGACTGAACCACTGGGCGATCCATTGGCCGGTGCAATCGCGCTGGCCCGTGCGTTTCATGAGGAGATCGAACATGAGCGTTGCTGACTTCCTGAAACCCGAAGGATGGCTGGGTCAGACCGCTGGTCCGCGTTATGTGCAATTGCGCCATCGGTTGGAGCAGGGGATAGAAGAGGGCATTCTAGCCCCGAACAGTTCGCTTCCACCCGAACGCGAGATCGCTGAGCTCACGGATCTGTCGCGCGTTACGGTGCGAAAGGCGATTCAGGAATTGGTGCGCAAAGGTGCGATTGAACAGAGGCAGGGTTCAGGCTCATTCGTGCGTCAGCCCGTTGCACGGGTTGAGCAATCATTGTCTCACTTGACCTCATTTACCGAGGATATGGAGCGACGTGGTTTTGAAACAACCTCGACCTGGTTGGAGCGCGGGGTGTTTCTGCCCTCTCCGGACGAGATGTTGGCACTAGGGCTATCGACCAATGATCAGGTCGCCCGAATTCATCGTTTGCGCGCTGCCGGAGGACGGCCAATGGCGTTAGAGCGCGCAGCTTTGCCGCTGGATATCCTGCCCAACCCGACCGAAGTCACTGGGTCCTTGTATGCCTTCCTGGAAATATCCGGGAACCGTCCGGTGCGCGCGATCCAAAAGATCTCGGCCATCAACCTTGAAGCCACCGAGGCACGCTTGCTTGATGTTGCAGAGGGCACAGCGGGGCTGCGCATTCAGCGTACCTCATACCTCGAAAGCGGGCGCGTCGCCGAACTCACCCGATCCATCTATCACGGCGATGCCTACGATTTTGTGGCAGAGCTGCGTTTATCAACCTGAAAGGCGGGACATATGTCCACCGAAACAACTCAAATGCGGAGGGAAATCAACGAGATACCCTTCGCCGTTGATCGACTTTTAACCGAAGGTGCCAGGGCGATCTCCGCGACTGCTGGCGCGATCCGCGAGCATGATCCTAATTTCCTGATCTCAGTCGCACGCGGATCGTCGGATCATGCCTGCAGCTATCTGAAATACGCGTCTGAACTGCTGCTGGGCCTGCCCATGGCGTCGGTCGGGCCGAGCGTCAAATCGATTTACGGGGTAGACATGCGCTGCCCCGGCGCCCTGTGTATCTCGGTGTCACAATCGGGCCAAAGCCCGGATATCGTTCAATTGACAAAATCCCTGACTGAAGGCGGATCATACTCGGTTGCAATTACCAATGATACAGGATCGGCCCTGGCCAAGGTTGCGTCTTCGGCTCTGTCGATCCACGCAGGCGCTGAACTGAGCGTGGCTGCCACCAAAACTTTCGTCACCTCTCTGGTTGCCGGGCTTTGGTTGTTGGCCGAGGTCAAGGGCGATGATGAATTGCTGTCGTCGATCCACAAACTGCCGGATGTTTTGTCGCGCGCGATCACATGCGATTGGGGCGCTGTCGTAGACGCCGTTGATGGCCAATCACTGTTCACGCTTGGGCGTGGCATGTCCTGGGCAATTTCGAATGAGGCGGCTCTGAAATTCAAGGAAACCTGCCAGATCCACGCGGAAAGCTATTCCTCGGCCGAGGTATTGCATGGTCCGGTTTCGATTGTCGATCAGGGGTTTCCAGTAATAGCCTTCGCCTCAGGTGATGCGGCCGAGGCCAATATTGCCGAGGTTGCGGATGCGCTTGCGGGCAAAGGGGCAAAGGTCTTTGCGACAACCAACAAGGTGGCTGATGCTGTGTCGCTGCCGCATGTGCGCACATCGCACTGGATGACGGATCCGGTTGCCTCGATTGCGTCTTTCTACGGTTTGGTCGAGGCAGTAGCCACACGGCGCGGTATCAACCCTGATACACCACGCCACCTGCGGAAAGTGACGGAAACGGTATGACGGCTGCGACGATCACCTTCGCCGGAGGGCCGATTTTCGACGGCGAAATGCTGGTAGAAGGGCATGCGGCCCGCTTCGTCGACGGGAGGTTGGATTGCTTCTTGCCCGAATCTCAGCTGTCTGCGGGTGAAGTGATCGAGAATCTGTCGGGTGACATTCTCAGCCCTGGTTACGTAGATTTGCAGGTCAATGGCGGCGGAGGTGTCATGTTCAATGATGATCCGTCAGTCGAAACACTGCGGCGTATCGCAGGGGCACATCGCCAACTTGGGGCGACATCGATCTTGCCGACGTTGATTACGGATACACCTGAAAAGACCAGAGCCGCGATAGCGGCCGCAACGCAGGCCATCAAACAGGGGGTGCACGGGATTGCAGGACTGCACCTTGAGGGCCCGCACCTGTCCGTGCGTCGCAAAGGCGCGCATGACGCTGCACTGATCAGGCCCATGGAAGGTGCCGATCTTCAGCAACTGTTAGATGCGGCAAAGGTGCTGCCTGCGCTTATGGTCACGATTGCACCCGAGAGTGTCACGACGGCTCAGGTCGAAACGCTTACCAAAGCGGGAGTCATCGTCTCAATGGGGCACAGTGATGCTGCGTTTGAAACCTGTGTGACGTACGTTAAGGCAGGCGCGCATTGTGCGACGCATCTGTTCAACGCCATGAGCCAATTGGGCAACCGCGAGCCCGGCCTCGTTGGCGCCGTCCTTTCCCAAGGCGCAATGTCAGCAGGTCTGATCGCAGACGCGATTCATGTTCACCCAGAGACAATGCGCGCGGCCTTCGCCGCCAAGCAAGGGCCGGGCCGCCTGTTTCTGGTCAGTGATGCGATGGCCGTCGCTGGGACAGACTTGACAGAGTTCAAGTTGGAAGGACGCATCATCCAACGAAAAAACGGTAGGCTAACCTTGCAGGACGGAACACTGGCTGGGGCTGATCTTGATCTGACCACTGCCTTGCGTGTGTTGACGACAAAAGTTGGCATATCACTGCCCGATGCCTTGGCAGCGGCAACGCGCATTCCCGGAGATATCATCTCGCAAAGAGCCATCTCTGATCTGAGCACGATCACGCAGGCCATTCGAATTTCCCCGGATTTGTCACAGGCCCGACCGGTTGTTGCAGGTTGAACGCCATTTTTGGCGAAACTCATGACACCACAGATTTAGCATCTCGCCGCAGCCGCTGCGGTTGTGTAAGACGATAGGCAAACGCGGTTTGGGAATGTCCTAATGTTTCAAGATATTGGCAAATTCGACATGAGGGCGGTTGCCCAGATTTTGCCATGACCCAGAAGCGAGGCGTTTTCATTGGGCAGCGCAAGGATCGTATGGGCGCGCGCCTGTTAATGATCCTGACCTGCATCCGTCTGGCTGAAGATTTTGAGACCGACTACCGCGTGAACTGGTTCCCACAGGGCGCGGACGCACCGGAACTGGATCAGCCCGAGGAGCTGTTCACTACTGATTGGATGGATGCGCATTTTCTTAATCAGCCAGAGTTCGACGCACTGAATGAGACCGCTCAGCCGATTTGGGCTTTCCAGAACGACCCATCGCCAGAGCGGTTGATGGACCATTTAGCCTCGGGCCGTTCGGTACTGGTCGAAGAAGGGTTCGAGGTGCTGGCGTTCCCTTGGGAGGATATCGAAGCCATCCGCCCCCGTTATCGTGATTTCATCCGCGGTGTTGGGTTCGTCGATAAGGTTCGTCAGATCATGGATCGGGCGGATGAAAAACTTTCAGGGCAGGGGGTTTCTGCCTATCACATCCGTCGTGGCGATATCTTGAATGGATTGCCGTGGAAACACTCAACCTGGCCCGCCAAGATCGAGCCCGAAGAGTTTTATGAGGTCCATCTGGAAAAATCCAGGGGCCAGACGGCGATCATGTTCTCAGATCAGCCCGAGTTGATCGTACGGTTTAAGCAGCGGTTTCCGCAGCTTATGCAAATGTCGGACATTGCCGATCTGTCGGGTCTAACTCGAGCGCAACGAGACTTTCTGGAACTCTACGCAATGTCGCGGGCGGATCAGGTGATTGCACCATATATTTCGGCCTTTTCGATGGCAGCGGCGCGGATATCGGGACAGCAGCGCAAGGTGTTTCGCGATGTATTGACTGAGGAGGAATTGCAAGGGGCGAATGAGCGCGTCATCGAGCGGGTCGCGCAAGGACCAGCAGAGTTTCTGAATCCTTCGGAGGCTGCGCATATCTATGCAAAAGCGGCGCAATATCTATCGGCTCAGGATCGCTGTGAAGAGGCGTATGAAAGTGCGAAACCCATCCTGGACACCGGGGCTGACAATGCCTTTATGCCGTTGCTGCAATCACTGAATTGTTTTTACCTGTCCAAGTGGCAGGAAAGCGAGACGCTTGCCCGTGAGGGGTTGGAGAATCCGCATCTCTGGCCCGAAGATTATGCCGTCATGTGCGCTTTGCGTGGCGCCATTCTGGGTGTGCAGGGCAAACGCTGGGCGGCGACACGGCATTTTGCAAAAGCGTTCTGGGCCAAGCCATTACGGCCGGATGTTGTAGTGCTGGGTTCCAGAATGTTGTACCGGTCACATCTGGCACATCGACTGCTGCCGCCGGTTGACTGGTCGTTACAGCGCACGGTGCGTCAGCGCCGTTTTCCACCGTTCAACAATCTTTATCTAGTTCAGCACAAGGTGGTATCATGGCGGCCGTGCAACTTTGATTTCGTTCTGCTGGATTGGGCGGATCTGGCGCTGGATCAACGCGCAAGACGCCTGTTTGATCAGCTTAAGAGGCTGGAAGCATTGAGCTCAGCCTTGGACGATTTGCCTGACGTACCCGCAGACGACCCGCGATTGCAGAGCGCGCAGGTTGTACTGCAAAAGCATCTGGGCAATGTCTCCGGCGCCCAGGCCATCGACAGAACACGTCGGATAGTAGCTGAAGTGCCGGAAAATACACTGTATCAGAAACGACTAGCCGAGCTTTATGAAGCGGAGGGCGATACCGACGCCGCCCAAAAAACAATGGCCGAGGCGCTGGCCTGCGACCCCGAAAGCCCATTTCTTCTGTACGCAATGGGCCTTTTGCTGGAGCGGACGGGCCAGATCGGGCAGGGCGAGAAGCTGATCTTGCAAGCCGCTGATCAGGATGAAGTCAGTGTCGCTATTCAGGGTATGGCGGGTCAGATCCACATGCGGCGTGGAAACAAGAAAAAGGCGCGGCCGTATCTTGAGAAAGCGCGCGATCTTTATCCGCCCTACAAGCGGTTTACCAATCAGTTGAACAGGCTTTCGGGGTAGACGCGGCCCTAATCCAGTGCAATCTCTTGCCGCAGTTTTCCGGTTGTCTTGTCAAAGATCAAAATACGATTGTCTTCGGTCACGACCGCATACCAGTTGCTGCCGATGGTCAATGCTTGGGCCTTTGCTCCGCCAGGTAACTCGATCTGATCGGGCAGCTTGGGTGTGCGGTCGGATAGGCGGATGACAATCAGGGCGAATGTAACTAGAACCCCGCCAATCATAACCGCGGTCAACAGCATGACCATGCGCCGCAGCAGTCTAAGCTGCGGTGTTTCCTGCGGTTCCTGAGGTTCGGAAGGGACAGTCATGGGCACCCGCCTGATAGAGTTTCAAATCGCGGCCGCTCCGCCGCCCCGCCTTGATAAGGCGCTTGCGCGGGATGTGCCAGCGGAAGAGAACCTGTCGCGTACCCGACTGACACGATTGATCACCGAGGGGGCAGTCACCGTCGATGGAGCGGTCATAAAAGACCCCAAGGCCAAAATTTCCGAAGATGCACAGATCGGGATTACAGTGGCTGAGGCCGAAGACAGCCATATCGGCCCAGAGGATATCCCTCTGGAAGTTGTCTATGAGGATGACGATCTGATCGTGATCAACAAGGCCGCTGGTATGGTGGTGCATCCGGCACCGGGCTCGCCGAACGGCACGCTGGTCAATGCGCTGCTTCATCATTGCGGCGAAGATCTATCAGGAGTCGGCGGTGTCAAACGCCCAGGAATCGTACATCGGATCGACAAGGAAACCAGTGGCCTGTTGGTCGTGGCCAAATCGGATGTGGCGCATCATGGGCTGGCGGCCCAGTTCGAAGCGCATAGCGTCGAGCGCTACTACCGCGCCATTTGTTATGGCGTGCCCGACGCCAACGATCCCCGATTGCGTGGGATAAAGGGCGTTAGTTTTGAGCCCGGCAACATTATGCGTCTGACGACTCAGCTGGCGCGACACAAAACGGATCGGCAAAAGCAGGCCGTGCTGTTTCACGGTGGACGGCATGCGGTGACACGAGCGCGGATTGTCGAAGTATTCGGGCCGTCCGGTGGCCTATCGTTAGTCGAATGCTGGCTCGAGACGGGCAGGACACATCAAATCCGTGTCCATATGGCACACGCTGGCCATGGCCTTGTCGGAGACCCGATTTATGGTGGCAAACGCAAATTGGCAGCGCGTGCGTTCGCGCCCGAGGCGATTGAAGCTGTGCGAGCATTCCCACGTCAAGCGCTGCACGCAGCGGTGCTTGGGTTCGAACACCCAGTTTCCAGCGAAATGCTGCGATTTGAGGCGCCGTTGCCGCAGGATATGTCAATGCTGTTGGAAAACCTGAGAAAGCCGCTGAAATAATCTGCAAAGGCTTGTGAAAATCGCAATTTCAGCTTTCCTTTACATAGGGTTAATTCCAGACTTGTATCAGATCCTCTTGAATGTACCGGGTCTGGTACCCATATCCCATGTTAAGGGCTTAAACATTTGTCCAAGGGGCAGAAATAAATGGCAAATTATTCAAATCTTCCAGCACCGACACCTGAAGGTGGACTGAACCGCTATATGCAGGAGATTCGTAAGTTTCCTCTGCTGGAGCCAGAGGAAGAGTACATGCTGGCCAAGCGGTGGGTCGAGGAACAGGATACCGAGGCCGCACATAAGATGGTCACGTCACACCTGCGTTTGGCGGCCAAGATTGCGATGGGATATCGCGGCTATGGTTTGCCGCAGGCCGAGGTGATTTCCGAGGCCAATGTGGGCCTGATGCAGGCGGTCAAGAAATTCGACCCTGAAAAGGGATTCCGTTTGGCGACCTATGCCATGTGGTGGATCCGCGCTTCGATTCAGGAATATGTCCTGCGGTCGTGGTCGATGGTGAAGCTGGGCACAACTTCGGCGCAGAAAAAGCTGTTCTTTAACCTGCGTAAGGCGAAGGCGCGTATTGGCGCGCTGGAAGAAGGCGATCTGCGTCCTGAAAACGTGGCCAAGATCGCTGAAGACCTCGGTGTGACAGAAGATGAAGTGATCAGCATGAACCGCCGGATGTCCGGTGGTGATGCCTCGCTGAACGCGACCGTCGGGTCCGAAGGCGAAGGCACGATGCAATGGCAGGATTGGCTAGAGGATGAAGATGCTGATCAGGCTAGCGACTATGAGGCGCGCGATGAACTGGAAGCCCGGCGCGAGCTGCTTGCCGCTGCGTTGGACGTCTTGAATGATCGTGAAAAAGATATTCTGACCCAGCGCCGTCTGATGGATCAGGCTGTCACGCTTGAGGAATTGAGCACGCAATACAGTGTAAGCCGTGAACGCATTCGTCAGATCGAAGTGCGCGCGTTTGAGAAGCTGCAAAAGAAGATGCGAGAGCTTGCGCGCGAGAAGGGGATGCTGGGATCAAACTGATCCCAGGCAGATATCAGCCCGCCAGATGAGCGGCCTGATTTTTTATGCGAAAATGAAGTCCGACTCGGACAGATGACTTGCCCAGACACCTGACAGATAGATGCTGTCTCCGTCATCCAGTTCGATCTTGGTACCAAAGAACTTGCCATCGATATCGTCCTCGATGTCCTCATAGCTGGTGATGCCATCGTATTCGGACAGGTCAATCTTGTCCTTGCCGACGCGGAAATCGACAATCCAGTCGTGACCGTCGCCTTCTTCGAAAACGAACATATCTTTACCATGACCGCCGAATAGCTTGTCGTTGCCCTCACCACCGTCGATGATGTCTTTCCCACGGCCACCGAAGATTTTGTCATGGCCTTCGTCGCCACGCAGAATGTCCTTTCCGCGCCCGCCGAAGATGATGTCATTCCCGGCACCGCCAAGCGCCACATCGTTGCCCGAGCCGGTGTTGATCACGTCATTGCCGCCATCACCGTGAACAAAATCTTTGCCGCGGCCGGTAAAGATGAACTCATCGCTGCTATCACCCAGGATAAAGTCTGTGTTCTTTTTACCCAGAATGCCCGATACCGAGACGGGCAAAAGCACCCCATCAAGCACATGGATTATACCGTTTGACGCATCCACGTCGAACGCGATCAGCCCTGGATCATCAATGCCCGGATCAGCATCGCCCAGACTGGGGGGATCGCTTTCAAGGTTCAGTTCGACTGACGGACCAAGCAGAGTTGGGATTTCTGCCCCGTCGCCCAGACCGACCACAGTGGTGCTGTCGAATTCTCCATCAACCACGTGATATTGCAGGATATTAGTCAACAACGGGATGGGGTCCCCACCACCAATCAACGTGAGTGCTTTGATGATGTGGCCCAATGCTCCGGCCTCGTCATCCCCCTGATAGCCAAGCGTCTGCGCCAGAGTGATGAAGGCAGCGTCGTTTGGGGCAAAGACGGTTAGATGCGCCTCTGGATTGTTCAGCGCATCCGCTAGCCCGGCTGCAATCACCGCTTCACGCAGGATGTCGAAATCCTGATTGTCGCTGTCAAATGTCCCGGGATCACCGCTTTTCAGCACTGTTCCTGTAATCGAATGTGTTGCTGGCATCTCAGTAAGCCTCCCACCCTGTCTGCCTTTGTTTCAGATGTTGCCGGGGCTCCATCCGAACGTGTTTCCGTGGATGATTGGACTACGGCGGCAGTATCAGACTGGATCAACAAATTTGATTTGCGAGGGCAGGTGTGGCGCAAGTCGCTGCTGGATTACCAATTTAGTACATTGGGTTATCGGTCTCTTTTAAACTTATCTAAAATTTATCCAAGACGCATGATCTCAAAATGGCCCGAGAAAGAACTGACTTATTGGCGGGTGATTGATAGACAGATCAGTAACTGATTTTCATTGAGCTCGCTGCGAGCGGGTTACGTCAATTTTAGGGGGCGCAGATGCATAAACCGGTCAATTGGGGTGTTCTGGGTGCGGCCAGATTCGCCCGGCAACAGATGGCACCGGCCATCCACGCAGCTGAGGGCGCGCGGCTGGCAGGGTTAGCGACCTCGGACCCGGCCAAGGCCGAGCCATTCGCCAGATATTGCCCTGATCTGAACGTCTACAACAGCTATGAGGACCTGCTGGCCGATCCTGAGATCGAAGCGGTCTACATCCCGCTGCCCAACCATCTGCACGTCGAATGGAGCCTGAAGGCGCTGGACGCGGGCAAGCATGTGCTGTGCGAGAAGCCGATGACCATGCGGGCTGATGAGTTTGACGCTCTGATCGCCAAGCGGGACCAGACCGGGTTGCTGGCTGCCGAAGCATACATGATCGTGCATCATCCGCAGTGGCATCTGACACGCAAACTGATCGCGGACGGAGCGATCGGACGGCTGGTCCATGTCACCGGGGCGTTCAGCTATGACAACCGGGCGGACACAGGCAACATTCGCAACCGTGCGGAAACCGGCGGGGGCGGTCTGCGTGACATCGGGGTGTATGTTATCGGCAGCGCTCGGTTTGCGACCGGGCAAGAGCCGGTCTCGGTCAGCGGCGCGATCCGATGGGAGAACGACGTGGATGTCTTCACCGAAATTCGCGCTCAGTTTCCGGACTTTACCTATTCCAGCTACGTCTCGACGCGCATGCACCCGCATCAGGAAATGGTGTTTCACGGAGAGGGCGGCATGATCCGTCTGACGGCTCCGTTCAATGCCCGCGTGTTCGGCGAAGCGCGGGTTGAACTGCACCGGCCGGGCCTTGAGGTTCTGGTGCCTCGGTTTCCGGCGGAAAACCACTATCAGTTGCAGGTCGAGGCGTTCTGCCGATCGGTTCGCGAGGGGTCTGAATATCCCTGTCCACTGGAATTCGTGAGGGGTACGCAAGAGGTTATCGATCAGGTCTTTGACAACGCCGTATCGCTCTAGCTTGCCACGCCCGTGGTGTCTCGCGTATCCTGTCCCGACCGGATCAGGAGGGTCAAATGGCGGGCGGTTGGGCGCGCGATGGCGCGGTGAGTGAACAGATCGAAGCGTCGATTTCGGATGAGCTGGCGCGGATGCAGGCGCAAAAGCGACCTGTGGGCGAAAGCCTGACCCATTGCGCCGAATGCGAGGAACCGATCCCCGAAAAACGCCGCCTTGCTTTGCCCGGCGTAAAGCTGTGCCTGGACTGCCAGCAAGATCGTGACAGCAGCTTCAAGACCCGCGGCGGGATCAATCGGCGGGGTTCGAAAGACAGTCAGCTGAAGTAACGCTAGGAGCGCCCTTTGAAGGATCAGCCGCAGAGATCATTACTGCAAAACGGGTTGGTTCTTGGGTTCCTCGCCGCGTTTCTATGGGGCACGCACAGCGTTATCGTGCGGTACCTGACCAGTGATCTCGGTGGGTTACAGATTGCCGTATCGCGCTTGTTCATAGCCGCATTTGCGATCTACTGCATGTTGCGGGTGATGGGCGCGCGGGTCTCGGTTCGGTACAGGGATTGGAACTTCCGGCTGGCGGTTTTGTCGACGGTAGTGAACTATATCCTGTTCCACATAGGCTTGGAACATACAGGTGCTGCTAATGCGATGGTGCTTGAGAATACCGCGCCGTTCTTCGTGTTGATATTCCTGTATTTCTTCGCGGATACCACCGTTGGCCGGACTGATGTGCTGGCGACGCTGTTGGCGATCCTCGGTGTGTTTCTGACCGTCTACCGGGATTTTCAGGGCGGGGGAGAGCCCCTGTTGGGCGATCTGATGGAAATCGGGGCGGGGCTCAGCTGGGCGGTGTTCCTGATTTCCAGCAGCCGCGCGATGCAGACCTCGGAAACTACCGCCGAAAGGTTGAACTTCCTGTTTGGCATCTTTTTGTGTTCGGGCGTCTTGTTGATGCCACCGGCGGCTTTCTCGTTCCAGATGCCAACCGCAAATGATGTGATCTTCTTGATCCTTCTGGGCGTTTTGCCCACCGCGCTTGCCTATTATCTTTGGTACGAAGCCGCCGCGCGCGTGTCGACATTGACGGCGACGCTGCTATTCGCCGCGTCGGTTGTGTTTACCTTTGTCAATTCGGCGCTGTTTCTGGGCGCAACGATCACACCGCTTGCGATTGTCGGCGCGTTTTTGATCGTGACGGCCATTTTCGTGACGACGATGAAATCAACCAAAGAGAAATGAGGCAGCCCTTGCAAGCTGCCCCTTAGATTTAGCTTTCCATCGCTTCCAGTTCGTCAATAAAGCTTGAGATCATCGACAGGCCTTTGTCCCAGAACTCGGGATCGCTGGCGTCCAGTCCGAACGGGGCAAGAAGCTCTTTATGGTGCTTCGAGCCGCCGGCACGCAGCATTTCGAAATACTTGTCCTCGAACCCGTCCGCACCGCTTTCGTAAACCGAATAGAGCGCGTTCACCAAGCCGTCGCCAAACGCATAGGCATAGACGTAGAAGGGCGAGTGGACGAAGTGCGGGATATAGGCCCAGAAGGTCTCGTACCCGTCCATGAATTCGAATGCGGGGCCAAGGCTTTCGGCCTGAACGCTCATCCAAAGGGCGTTGATGTCGTCCGGGGTCAGTTCGCCCTCGCGACGGGCGGCGTGCAGTTTGCATTCGAAGTCGTAGAACGCGATTTGGCGGACAACCGTGTTGATCATGTCCTCGACCTTACCGGCCAACAGCACCTTGCGCTGTTCCGGGGTTTCGGCCTGATCAAGCATTTTGCGGAAGGTGAGCATTTCGCCAAAAACCGAGGCTGTTTCGGCCAGAGTCAGCGGTGTCGATGACAGCATCTCGCCCTGATCGGCGGCCAAAACCTGATGTACGCCGTGGCCCAATTCATGCGCCAGAGTCATTACATCGCGCGGTTTGCCCAGATAGTTGAGCATCACGTAGGGATGGACCTCGGTGACGGTGGGGTGCGCGAAGGCACCGGGCGCTTTGCCAGGCTTAACCGCCGCGTCGATCCAACCCTTCGAGAAGAAGGGGGCTGCGATCTCACCCATCCGAGGATCAAACGCGTTATAGGCGTCCATCACCGTCTTCTCGGCCTCGGACCAATCAACGATGCGGGTGTCCTCCATCGGCAACGGTGCGTTGCGGTCCCAGACTTGCATGACGTCCAGACCAAGCCATTTGCGTTTCAGTTCATAATAACGATGGCTCAGCTTGGGGTAGGCGGCCACAACTGCCTCGCGCAGCGCTTCGACCACTTCGGGCTCAACGTCGTTGGACAGGTGACGTCCAGTCTGGGCAGTTGGCATGTTGCGCCAGCGATCGACGATCTCTTTTTCCTTGGCTTGCGTGTTATGAACGCGGGCGAAGGTTTTGATGTTGCTCTGGAAAACGCTTGCAAGTTCACGCGCAGCAGCCTCGCGCTTGGCACGGTCCTGTTCGGTCAGCAGGTTCAGCGTGCCTTCGATATTCAGCTCTTCACCATCAACGGTAAAGGTCAGGCCCGCGATGGTTTCGTCGAACAGGCGTTCCCACGCGTCGCCGACAACGCCGAGGTCGTGCAGAAATTTTTCCAACTCATCGGACAGTTGATATGGTTTCATCGCGCGAATGCGACGGAACACCGGTTCGTATCGTGCCAGATCGGCATTGGCGGCGAAATGCGCGGCCAGCTCGTCATCATCGATGCGGTTCAGTTCCAAAGTGAAAAACACCAGCGGCGTGGTGAAGACGGTGATCTTCTCCTGCATGTCCGACAGGAACTTGGCACGATCCGCGTCGGTGGTCAGCTGGTAATAGCGCAGACCGGCGAAAGACATAATCCGCCCGGCGATGGCGTTGATCTTTTCGTTGCGCAGCACGCAGGTCAGCAGTCCAGCGGCGTCCAGTTCGGCCAACTTGCCCTCATAATCTGCGGCAAAGGACGCACATTCGCCTTCCAGCCAGTCCAGATCGCGGGACAGTTCAGGCGCATCTTCCGAGGCGTAGAGGTCCGTCAGATCCCATTCCGGCAAATTGCCCAGATCATCGGCACCGCCACTTGCATTTGCATCACGGACGGGGAAGGGAAGGTCGCGCATGGAACACCTCGAATAAACTGCGTTGGCAAACATTTAGGCGCGGCACGTCCGGATCACAAGCAAGCTGTCGGCTTGGGCCTTAATGACAGGGCTCGGGTTTTGGTTTCGCCGCGGCTGCCGCGAAATGTGCAGCCAGTTGATCAAAGACCGGCTCGCGCACCTCGGGTGCCTCCATCAGAACTTCGTGTTCGCCGTCGGGGATCTCGACCAGAGTACCACTGGGCCAGTCGGCCATCCGGGCTCGGATCGCTTTGCGATCCACAATCTGTTCGTGACTACCCAAGAAGGTCAGGGCAGGGATGTCGGGCGCGGTCTGTTCCATCAGCCAGGTGCATTCATCCATCGCCTCTCGCAGCCAGATGGTGGATGGTGCCCCCAAAGCCAACTCAGGATGCGCGGCCAGCTGGCCCTGCATCATTCGGTACATCGCCGGATCGCGCGTCAGCACGTTTCCTTCGAAAGGTTGCGACACCACATAGCTTTCCAGAGAGGTTGTGGGCGGCTTTTTCTCTCCCAACCCCAGGCGCGGCCCCCAATAGGCGGTCAGCTGGCTGAGCGGTTTCATGATCGGTGTAAAGAAAATACCCCACATCGGCCCTGTGAAGGCACAAGCCGCGAAGTCATCTCCTTCCAGAACCGCGCGCAACCCAATGGCACCACCCATCGAGTGACCGATCACAAACCAGGGTTTGGGCAATTCCTGTTGCGTGGCGAGTGCCAGGGTGGATCGAACGTCATGCTGATAATCAGTGAATTGTTCGACATGACCGATTCTCGGATCATCAAGCAAGCGATCCGCCAGACCTTGCCCGCGCCAGTCAACGGAAAAGCAGGCAAAGCCCCGGCTCACGAATTCAAGGGCCGCGTCGCCGTATTTCTCAATATATTCCGTTCGACCGGGGAACAGCATCACCGTGCCGCTCGCATCACCTTCGGGCAGCCAATGTGCCACGCGGATGCGTATGCCGTCTTCGGTAGTCAGCCAATGGGCCAATCCACCAGCAGGGCCGCCGGCCACGTCTTCGAATAAGGGGGCCGGCGAAAACTCCATCAGGCCAGCACCGAGGCGAGTTTCATGGCGATTCCCATGTCTCCGTCAACGCTCAGCTTGCCGGACATGAATGCACCGGTTGGGTTCAGGTCGCCGCTGAGGATTTGTTCAAAGGTGTCCGCATCGGCGCTGAGGGTCACATCAGCCTCGTCGTCGCTGACGCGCGCACCGCTTGCATCAAGGATGATAGATCCCAGATCGGCGATGGCAAACTTGGCCGACGCGTCGAAATCGCCGCCAGACAGTTTCTCATTCAATGCCGCCGCGGCTTTTTCCAGAATATCGCTCATGGTCTTCCTCATATTGTTCATGCGCCGTGAATGGACATCCCCGGCCGCAACGCTACACTGACCATTGTTATGGGTATTGCAATCACCAATCTCAAACGTACCGTCGCGGCACTTGCCGTCATAGTCACGTTTTCCACCACTTGTACTGCGCAAGAGGCGGATTCGCGCGACGAGGCGGAGCTGTTGCAGCAACTGGCGCAATCGACGCCCGAGCAGGCCATTGGTTTGGATCGGCAATTGCAGGCGCTGTGGTCACAATCCGGTTCGGCCTCGGCTGATTTGCTGCTTGAGCGCGGGCGAGAGGCGTTGGATGATGGCGATGTCGAGGCTGCTCTGGACCATCTGACAGCGCTCATTGATCATGCACCTGAATTCGCCGAAGGCTGGCACGTGCGTGCATCGGCTTTTTTCGGCATAGAGCGGTTTGGTATGGCAGCTGCGGATCTTGAACACGCTTTGACCCTTAACCCAAACAATTATGAGGCTATCTATGGCCTTGGGCTGATCTTCGAGATTGTAGGTAAGCCCGAGCAGGCATTCGAGGCCTATTCGCGCGCATTGGCTATACATCCCCATCATGAAGAAGTAACCAATGCCGTGAATCGGCTGAAGCCTCAGGTTGCAGGCAAGGCGCTGTAAGTCTCAGGGCGCAGGGGGCGAAGGTGAGCGGGTCATCCCGAATCGTGGCCGTACTTGGCCCAACGAACACAGGTAAAACCCATTACGCGATTGAACGTATGCTGGGGTACCGGACAGGTGTGATCGGCTTGCCCCTGCGTCTGTTGGCACGCGAGGTTTATGACAAGATCGTCGCCATTCGCGGACCCTCCGTCGTTGCGCTGGTCACGGGCGAGGAACGTATCGTGCCGCCGCGGGCGCAATATTGGGTCTGCACGGTCGAGGCGATGCCCGAAGGGATGGGCGCCGATTTCGTTGCTATCGACGAAATCCAGCTCTGTGCCGACCCTGAACGCGGTCATGTTTTTACCGACCGTCTGCTGCGCTCGCGTGGAACGAATGAGACGTTGTTCCTCGGCTCTGACACTATGCGGGGTGCGATTGCCGCGCTTGTTCCCGAGGCGCAGTTTGTCCGGCGCGAGCGGATGTCTCAACTGGTCTATTCTGGAAGCAAAAAGATCAGCCGAATGCCCTCGCGCAGCGCGATTGTCGGGTTCTCGGTCGACAATGTCTACGCCATCGCGGAATTGCTGCGTCGTCAGAAGGGCGGGGCGGCGGTGGTCATGGGGGCGCTCAGCCCTCGCACGCGGAATGCGCAGGTTGACCTCTACCAGAACGGCGAGGTTGATTATCTGGTGGCTACCGATGCCATCGGCATGGGGTTGAACTTGGATGTGAACCATGTGGCGTTTTCATCCCTGACCAAGTTTGATGGCCGCCGAATGCGGCCTTTGGCTCCCAACGAACTGGCCCAGATCGCAGGGCGGGCCGGGCGAGGTATGTCGGATGGCACTTTTGGTGTAACTGGTGAAGCCCCTCCGCTGGAGGAGGGCGTGGCCCAAGCCATTATGGACAGCCGGTTCACGCCGATGAAGAAGCTGAACTGGCGGAATGCCGCTTTGCGGTTTGGCTCGATCGAGGCATTGATCGACTCGCTCGAGGTCAGCCCCGACAATGAGCACCTGATCAAGGCGCGGCCCGCCGACGACCTGAACGTTCTGAAATCTTTGTCCCAAGTCACCGAAGTTGTCGCCCGCGCCAGCGATGGACCATCGGTACGATTGCTGTGGGATGTATGCCGAATCCCCGATTTTCGCGGTATAAGCCACGCCGAACATGCCAGCCTGCTCGAAGTGATCTATGGCCACCTGCATGAGCGCGGATCCATCCCTGACGATTTCATGGCGCGGCAAATCCGCCGCATAGACCGTACGGACGGAGATATTGATGCGCTGTCCAAAAGGTTGGCGTATATTCGCACTTGGACATATGTTGCGCAACGAAACGGATGGGTGCGTGACGAATCCCATTGGCGTGATGAGACGCGCACTGTAGAAGACAGGCTGTCGGACGCTCTGCATGACCGTCTGACCCAACGATTTGTGGACCGGCGTACATCTGTTTTGCTACGCCGGCTCAAACAGAAGGAGGCCCTTTTGGCCGAAGTAAATGACAAGGGTGAAGTGACCGTCGAAGGCGAATTCGTCGGTCGTCTGGAAGGGTTCCGGTTTTCGCCGGACAAAAGCGCGCAAGGAACCGAGGCGAAAGCTTTGAAATCGGCCTCTTTGCAAGCACTCGCGCCGCAATTCCATCTGCGTGCCGATCGCTTCTACAACGCGCCCGATACCGAAATAGATTTCACCGATCAGGGCGGACTGATGTGGGGCGAATATGCTGTCGGTAAGCTGGTTGCCGGAGCCGAGCCTCTCAAGCCAGTGGTCGAGGTTTTTGTCGATGAGGCCGCAGGTCCGGACGTCGAACAGAAAGTGCAGCGCCGGTTGCAGCATTTCATCGACCGCAAAGTGGCGGCGCTGTTTGAGCCGCTGCTGAATCTGTCGCGCGACGAAGAACTGACTGGTCTTGCCAAAGGCTTTGCATTCCGCATGGTTGAGGCGCTTGGCGTGCTGCCCCGTGCGCAGGTCGCGCAAGAGGTCAAGGATCTGGATCAGGACGCGCGCGGCGCGCTTCGCAAGCACGGCATCCGATTTGGTCAGTTCACCATCTTCATGCCACTGCTGCTGAAACCTGCACCAACGCGCCTGCGTCTGGTTCTGTGGGCATTGTCCAGCGGCTTGCAGGAATTCCCCGAAGCACCGCCTCCGGGTCTGGTCACCGTGCCGGTCGCGAAGGATGCACCGCAGGGTTATGACACCATGTGCGGTTATCGCGATGCAGGCGAACGCTCGATCCGGATCGACATGCTCGAACGTCTGGCCGACATGTTGCGGTCCGAGGACAGCCGGGGTGGTTTCGAAGCCAAGCCTGATATGCTGTCGATCACTGGTATGACTTTGGATCAATTTGCCGACCTGATGCAGGGGCTGGGCTACAAGGCTGAACGTGGCGAACGTGAGAAAGTGAAGCCAGTACCGGTCGAAACCGCACCCGAAACTACGACAGACGCGCCCGAGCAAGCTGTCGCTGAAGATAACTCTGCGCCAGATGCGCCGACCGAAGACGTCGCGACACCCGCCGAGGCGTCAGCCGAGGCCACCGACAGCACCGAGACGGCAGACGAGACACCTGCTGCGAACGAACCCGAGGTCGAGGTGTTCTATACCTTCACCTGGGGTCGCCAGCGCCAGCAAAACCGTGGCCCACGTCGCGAGCAGGGGCAGGGTAAAGGCAAGCCGCGTGGTAAGCCGCAAGATGGTCGCAAGCCGCATGGTAAGAAAGGTGGCAAACCTCAGGGTGCCAAGTCCTTCTCGTCTCGGCCGCCCAAGAAGGAAAAGGCCATCGATCCCGACAACCCGTTCGCAGCAGCGCTGATGGGTCTGAAGGACGGTAACTGATCCGCGATGGCCGAGGCCAAGCTGCGGATCGACAAATGGTTGTGGCAGGCGCGGTTCTTCAAGACCCGTAACCTGGCCGCCAAACAGGTCAGCTGCGGCCATGTTAGACTAAACGGAAACCGGGTGCTGAAACCGGCGCAGGCCGTGGCACCCGGGGACGTCCTAACCTTTCCCCAGGGACGGATCGTCCGCGTTGTGCGTATCGAAGCGCTCGGAGAGCGCCGCGGCCCGGCCCCCGAGGCGCAAGGTTTGTACTTCGATATGACCGAAAAGCAGGATGTACCGCCCAAGAATCCCGGATTTGAAGGAAAAGGTCGTCCAACCAAGAAGGAAAGGCGCGCGCTTGATCTTTCTCGCACCCCAAAGGGGTGATCTGACCTTGAAGAGGCGGTCAGACTGGATTAGCTAGTCGCCAAAGCGCAAACGGGAATTCCAAAATGACCTACGTTGTCACCGAAAACTGCATTGGCTGCAAATACACCGACTGTGTCGAGGTATGCCCGGTGGATTGTTTCTACGAAGGTGAGAATACACTGGTCATTCACCCCGACGAATGCATCGACTGCGGTGTTTGCGAACCCGAATGCCCCGCCGACGCAATTCGCCCCGATACCGAGCCGGGTATGGAGCAGTGGGTCGAGTTCAACCGGAAATACTCGGAAATGTGGCCGGTGATTGTGACTAAGAAAGACCCCTTGCCCGAGGCAGAGGAACGCGACGGCGAAGAAGGCAAGATGGAGAAATATTTCTCGGAAGCACCCGGCGAAGGTGGTTAACCGATTCGGTGGCCCCTAACCGTACGTTAGACAACAATCTGCGCTATAATACATTGAGGTAAAAAGGGAATCTCCCATTTGCCTCAGGTCGGTCTTTTGAGTGTCGCAATTTTGTGATATACTTGGGGTCGAATGATGACTGTGATTGGGATGTGCTCCGTAAGTATGCTCGCTTTGGAGTTCTGATTTTATGACAAATAAGCCGCCTGACGGGGCCGTTTAGGGCCTCGGCTGTGGTCTTTTTGTCGTCTCATATCCCGATCAGTAATGAAGGATGAATCTGAATGTCGAAATCGAAAAAGCTTGAGTTCCGCCCGAACGATTATGTCGTCTACCCAGCTCACGGTGTAGGTCAGATCGTATCGATCGAAGAGCAGGAGGTTGCAGGCTTCTCGCTTGAGCTGTTCGTAATCTCCTTTGAAAAAGACAAGATGACGCTGCGCGTGCCGACCAACAAGGTCACCGAATCTGGTCTGCGCTCACTCAGCTCACCTGATGTGATCAGTCAGGCCATGAAAACGCTTAAAGGCAAGGCCAAGGTCAAGCGCGCCATGTGGTCGCGTCGGGCGCAGGAGTATGAGCAAAAGATCAACTCGGGTGATCTGATCTCGATCGCTGAAGTGGTTCGTGACCTGCACCGCACCGACGACCAGCGCGAGCAGAGCTATTCCGAACGTCAGCTATATGAGGCCGCGCTTGAGCGTCTGACCCGCGAAGTTGCTGCAGTGTCTGGTGCAGATGAAATCTCGGCCGCCAAGCAGGTGGATGAGGTGCTGACCTCACGCGCTGCCTGATCAAATGCACCACCCATTTCAAAGCCGCTCCGGTATCGGGGCGGCTTTTTTTATGAACCGTCGCTTGGTGCTGTAGTCGTTTCAGGGTATTTTTCTCTGAATATTAGGCGGATACGGGGTCAAGATGAAGCAGGCTGTGAAGTTTCTATACATCAGCCACGACCCGATTTCGGTCTGGTTTCGGTATGGTCTGATCCTGTTCGACATCGCGACGATCGTGTTCTTTGTTGCGACCGCGCATATTCCGCACGGTCCGGGTATTACCGCAACCAGTATTGGGGTCGGTGTGCTCATTCTCATGGATTTTTCTGCCCGGCTTTGGATATCGAAAGATCGTTGGAAGCTACTGCGTCAGATTTACACGTTGGCGGACATTGTTGTTATCGTTTCGCTTTTCCTTGATCCGTTTCTGACCGGCAACTTGGCGTTTCTGCGTATTTTGCGCGCCTTGCGTTTGATTCATTCATACCATTTGCTCAGGGATTTGCGGCGTGACAGCAGCTTTTTCCGAACGCATGAAGACGCGGTGATCGCTGCAATCAATTTGCTGGTCTTTGTCTTTGCGACTTCGACCGCTGTATTGGTCTTTTTTGTGCCGGAAGACACCCAGACGCCCTATATCGACGCGCTGTATTTCACGATGGCCACACTGACGACAACTGGGTTTGGTGACATCACGTTGTCGACGCCGGGTGGTAAGCTGTTTTCGGTTTTCATCATGGTTGTTGGTGTGGCCCTGTTCGTGCGTCTGGCGCAGGCGATCTTCATGCCGCAGAAAGTGCGTTACAAATGCCCCAGCTGTGGACTGTTTCGCCACGACCCGGACGCTGTGCATTGCAAGCACTGCGGCGCGACGCTGCGGATTGCGACGGGGGGTGCCAGTTAGATCAAAGCGATCAGCGTCAGCAGGAATGTGATCTCGGTTATCTGCTGCGTTGCCCCCAGAATGTCGCCGGTCTGACCTCCGATCTTTGCCTTGGCGATCTTCGCAACAATCAGGCTGGCGATCATCGCAAAAAGCATTGGGATCAACGCCAGAGCCCCCAATAAGCCCAATGCCAACACTGCGGCCACTACCAACCCGGCTAATACCGCAGATATCGGCGGTGCGCCGACCGATTGGCTTAGCCCTGAGTGCCGGGCATTTTTTAGAAAAGTCATCAAGGCGGGCATAAGAGATCGGGAATACACACATGCAGCCAGCACACCTGTCATCACCTCGGCGCCAACAAGAGCTGCAATGGCTGTGATACGTAGAATCTGAAATAGCAGCAGTGCCAGCACACCGTAGGTGCCGATATGGCTGTCCTTCATGATCTCGAGTCGCCGCTCGGGCGTGAACCCTCCCCAAAGGCCATCGAACGTATCGGCCAACCCGTCTTCATGCATAGCACCTGTGATTGCGATCAACGCGGCAACGATCAGGCCAGCGACTGCATATTCGGGCAACTGCGCCCAGACTGCGATCCACCCGATACCACACGCCAGGGCACCAACTATCAGCCCTGCAAGCGGAAATGCCCAGACGGCGCGCGACTGGCGAGTAAACGCCTCTTCCGGCAAGCGTGGCAGGGGCAAGCGTGTCAGCAAGACCAGCGCAAGCGGAATATCCCACATGGAAAATGGGGCAGTGTCGTTTTTGGTCACTCCCAGGCCTTTCAGGGTCTTGTTGCTTTGTCAGGTTTGGTTAAACACACAGCACCACTCTGATGCAACGAGGCTTTCAATGCTGCCTGAACTCGACGATTTGAACAGTTTCCGCGACGCGCTGAACGGTGCGGCCGGTCCGGATACTTCTGCCGTGCAGGGCGCGCAAGAGCGCAACGGCCAACTAACCAAACCACCCGGAGCCTTGGGGCGGCTTGAGGACCTGGCGATTTGGTATGCAGGTTGGCGCGGGGATGCGCGGCCTCAGATCACCGCGCCACAGGTTATCGTGTTTGCGGGCAACCATGGTGTCACGGCGCAAGGCGTTTCGGCGTTCCCGCCCGAAGTGACGGTGCAGATGGTCATGAATTTCGAACATGGCGGCGCGGCGATCAACCAGTTGGCCAAGGCTGCGGGCGCGAAGATGGACGTGCACGCGCTGGAGTTGGACCGTTCGACCGCAGATTTCACCCAAGCCCCCGCGATGAACGAAGAGGAATTTCTGAGCGCGTTGCGCACGGGATGGCAAGCGGTTGATCCGCAGGCCGATCTGCTGGTTGTCGGAGAGATGGGGATCGGAAACACCACGCCGGCTGCCGCCATCGCTTGCGCGCTGTTTGGTGGAGACGCCGCCGACTGGACTGGGCGCGGGACCGGTGTGGATGATGCAGGTCTGGCAAACAAAACCCGCGTCGTTGCCGAAGGGGTTGCCCTGCACGGTCAGGGCGACGGTCTGCATATCCTTCAGTGCCTAGGGGGGCGCGAGATTGCAGCCATGGCAGGCGCGATTGCCGCTGCGCGTGTGTTGCGGATCCCGGTCGTACTGGACGGATTCATCTGCACAGCGGCAGCGGCCTGTTTGGCGCAACTTTCGGACACTGCGCTGGATCACACTGTTGCGGGCCATCAAAGTGCCGAAGGTGCACATGCCGCAATGCTGAACAAGCTGGGTAAGGAACCGTTGCTAAGCCTTGGCTTGCGCCTGGGCGAAGGTTCGGGCGGGGCGCTGGCGATCAATATTCTTAAAAGCGCCGTGGCCTGTCATTCCGGCATGGCAACGTTTGCCGAGGCCGGAGTTGCAGACGGTTAAGCCGACTTTTTGGCGTGTTCCTCAGCCAGTTCCAGCAGCGCGGTTTCTAGGTCTTTTTCAAGTTGCCGCGCCCGCTCGATATACTTTTTGTTTTCTGCGGTAGGCATGCCGGGTATCCACAGCTCGGCCAACTCGCGTACCGATCCTCGGTCGTGGTGATAGAACGTTTGTTCGGCCTGCGCGGCTTCATATTCACTAAGGCCGATATTCTCGAGAACATAGCGGCCCGCACGTAGTGACCCATCGAACATTTCGCGCACGATGTCATTGGCCCCGGCCTGATAGAGTTCGTAAACATGAGTGCGATCTCGCGCCCGAGCGATGATGTGCAGGTCAGGCCGCTGGCGGCGCGCATATCCGACCAGACGGGTGACCTGTTTGTAATCATCCATGGCCGCGACCAAAACCGAGGCTTTTTCAATCCCGGCGGCGCGCAGCAGTTCGGGACGCGTCGGATCGCCCAAGAATCCTTTGACGCCAAACCGGCGCATAAGCTGGATGGTTTCAATGTCGTGATCAAGAACCACGGTCTTGAATCCGCTTGCCTGTACCAGGCGATTCACGATCTGACCAAAGCGACCAATCCCGGCAATTATGACAGGCCCTCTCTCATCAATTTCATCTGGTTCGACCTTTGGCTTGCTCTCGCCGATATAGCGAGAAAGCAGATCGTAGAGGATAAACAGGAGAGGGGTGATCAGCATAGTCAGGGCGATTATCATAAGCAGTTTTTGCGATAAGCCCGGAGGGATCACGTTTTGCTGTGTCGAGAATGCCAGCAGTACAAACCCAAACTCGCCAGCCTGGGCCAATCCCAAAGTAAACAGCCAGTGATCACGTCCACGTAGTTTGAAAGCACGCCCAACGATGAACAGGATGATACCTTTGGCCAAGATCACAAGTAGCGCCAGCCCGATCAGATCAAATGGATCGGCGAAGAAATAGCCCACATCGATCCCGGCACCAACGGTGATGAAGAACAGACCCAGCAGCAGACCTTTGAAGGGCTCAAGGTCGCTTTCCATCTCATGCCGGAATTCCGAACTGGCCAGAACAACGCCCGCAAGAAACGCGCCAAGGGCGGGGGAAAGGCCCACCAGCGTCATCAAGAACGAGATGCCAACCACGATCATCAACGCCAGTGCCGTGTACATCTCGCGCAGGCGGGTGGCGTGGATGAAACGGAAAAGGGGGCGGGTCAGGTAAATTCCCGCCAACACGACAAAGGCGACCACTCCGATTGTTACCAGCGTGACGGCCCAACCGGGCAAACCCTCGACCAGCGATAGTGTGGCGTGATGATCGGCTCCGTGGGCGGAATCCACACCTCGATTGATCGAGCCATCGTCTTCTATGTGGACGCTGGCAGGCAGTGCAAGAAGGGGCAGAAAGGCCAGAATAGGTATGACGGCGATATCTTGCGTCAACAGAACCGAAAATGTGGCTCGCCCGCCATTGGTCTGCATCAACCCTTTCTCGGACAAGGTTTGCAAAACGATAGCGGTGGAAGACAGTGACAACGTAAGGCCGACAGCCAGCGCCACCGACCATTGATGGCCTGCGTAGAACGCCACAGCTGCGATCGCGGCGGTTGACAGGCCAACCTGCAGCCCGCCCAGCCCCAACAACTTGTCGCGCATGTCCCAAAGGGCGCGGGGCTCAAGCTCTAGCCCGATCAGGAACAGCATCATGACAACGCCAAACTCGGCGACGTGCTGAAGGCTCTCTGTTTCTGCGCCTACAAGGCCCAGAATCGGTCCGATTGCAATTCCGGCGGCCAGATATCCTAGCACCGAACCCAGGCCCAGACGTGCGGATAACGGAACGGCGATCACCGCTGCTGCCAAATAGATCGATGCCTGATAAAGGAACTCGTCCATTATTGTCCTCTTAAATCCGCTCAGGTCGGGAGCGGCGCGTCACGTTTCAATTGGTCCATCACGATCTGGCTTTGCACACGTGCTACTGCAGGATGCGGCAGGATGACTTCGTGAAGCAAGCTGTTGAGTGCGGATAAGTCGTCACAATAGACATGAAGCAGGTAATCTGCCTCACCCGTCATCGTCCAGGCACTCGTGATCTCGGGGCGCGTGTTGACCATGCGGGAGAAGCTGGCGGATTGTTCGGGGCCATGTGTGCCCAGATGCACCTGAATGAACCCTTGAACCTGCAACCCCAGCATCAGCGGGTCCAGCCGGGCCGTATATCCGGTGATATAGCCCTCAGCCTCAAGGCGCTGTCGGCGGCGGCCCGCCTGACTGGCCGACAGGTTTAACATCTCACCCAATTGATGTGCCGTCAGGTGCGCATCTTTCTGCAAAGCTGACAACAGTCGTGTGTCTGTTGCATCCAGCATGTGCGGTGAATCTCCGGTTTTTGTGTGTTTCGTGCGGATATTCCGCGCTCAAATTCAGTCTACATGAAAACAATGCGCAGAAACAGCACCGAATAAGGCGTATTTTTGAATCAGCAAAGAAATTCCTGTTTTCCGAGGAGACGCGCCATGGGTCCTTTCCCGCATAACGCCCCGAAATCTGTCATCAGCGAAGAAAACCCAGCCGGCACCGACGGGTTCGAGTTCGTTGAATTTGCCCACCCCGAACCGCAGGAACTGCGCGATCTGTTTGCGCGGATGGGGTTCGAATATGTCGGCTACCACCGCGACACCCCCAAGGTCGAGCTGTGGCAGCAGGGCGATGTCACCTACCTCCTGAACGCGGACCCCGACAGCTTTGCCGCGAAATTCGTCGCCGAGCATGGTCCTTGCGCCCCTGCGATGGGCTGGCGTGTTGTGGATGCGCAGAAGGCTTATGAGCACGCGATTGCCAAAGGGGCCGAGCCCTATGACGGTGCCGACAAGACCATGAATGTCCCGGCGATCAAGGGTATCGGTGGCTCGCTGATCTATTTCA
The DNA here is from genome assembly GCF_056536485.1 of Ruegeria sp. CL5. Classification (NCBI taxonomy): domain Bacteria; kingdom Pseudomonadati; phylum Pseudomonadota; class Alphaproteobacteria; order Rhodobacterales; family Roseobacteraceae; genus Ruegeria; species Ruegeria sp. CL5. The sequence continues at coordinate 477,068 of NZ_JBQFPS010000001.1, read as the reverse complement.
TCGATCAGTATTATGACACCTCGCCCTATAACGAGGAGTTTGAGTGGCTGGAGCAATCGAAACCGCGCGGTGATGGGTTCTATTACCTCGATCACCTGACCCACAACGTGTTCAAGGGTAACATGGACAAGTGGTTCAAATTCTACGGCGACCTGTTCAACTTCCGCGAAATTCGCTTCTTTGATATTCAGGGCAAGCATACAGGTCTTTTCAGCCGAGCGCTGACTTCTCCTTGCGGTCGCATCCGCATTCCGATCAATGAGGACCGGGGTGAAACCGGGCAGATCGTGTCTTACCTGAAGAAATACAATGGCGAGGGTATCCAGCATATCGCGGTGGGTAGCGATGATATCTATGGCTCGACCGATGCGATTGCCGAAAAGGGGTTGAAGTTCATGCCTGGCCCGAACGAGACATATTATGACATGTCTTACGACCGTGTGTCTGGCCATGATGAGCCCAAGCATCGAATGATGAAGCACGGAATTCTGATCGACGGCGAAGGCGTTGTTGATGGGGGTGAGACCAAGATCCTGCTTCAGATCTTCTCGAAAACCGTAATCGGCCCGATCTTCTTTGAATTCATTCAGCGCAAGGGCGACGACGGGTTTGGTGAGGGTAACTTCAAAGCCCTGTTTGAATCGATTGAACGCGAGCAGATTGAATCAGGTGAGATTTCGGCCGCCTGATCTGAGATCAATGAAAATAACTGAGCGCTCTGTTTACCAAACAGGGCGCTCTTCTTTTATCCGCGTGGCATCTTGAGGGTGATGTTCTTACCGCGCTTCTGATAGCGCAATTCGCTATCTCCGATGGCCACGACATTCCCACCATCGATACGATCACCCACTTTCAGCTTCTTATAGCGTCCGCTGGGCAGGCGTACCAAGGCACGGCGATTGGCCGGGGTGCCATATACACCGATCAGGTTGAGCTTGCGTAGGTTGATGGCATTATCGATGGTCGCCTGTCGCGCAACCGAGGCGGTTGTCGGTATCTTGGGTTTTACGGCCCTGGGCTGGAATGAACCGGCCTCATCACTGCTGGTTGCCACATTCGCGGTCGATCCCAGCGAAGCACTTTGGGTGCTGGGTTTCTTTGCAACCAATGCGGCGATATTCGCAGGGCGTGGCTTGGGGCGTGGAACAAGAACCACCGCCAGAGCGGTCGGCGTTTCGTCAACCTCGGGCTTGGATTGCAAGCTTTCCGGGCGCAGTTTTGGTCGCACCGAAGCCAATTCCTGGCGAGACCGGCCACCCAATTGTTGTCTTTCGAATTGATCAACAAGGTTGTCGGGCCTTGGGCGGGGTCGGATTGATGCGAGCCTTTCGTCAACCTCTTCAACAACAACGGGCTCTGTCTCAAACCGTGTAGGGGATTCCGGAGGCACCGATGAAGGGCGGCCCAGGTAGACCATCACACCGGCTGGATTCAGAGTGCCCTCTGCGGTCGGCGTTACAAGACCACGTTCGTCCAACTCAAACCTCTGACCAGCGGCGCCGGGCAGGGCGGTGAACTCAAAGGCTTCGTCAGTTTCGAGGCTTTCATGCGGTGGCAGGGCAACGGTGTCGGTCGACAGATCTGCGCGATCAACCGAAGTTAGATAGACATCAGCAAGCTGTTCCAGCGGCGGTTCGGCCAACGGGTTCGGTTCAACAGGCGCGGTCCCGGTGAAGTCATGAAACTCTGCCCCGAAATCTGGCAGGCCAGCAATTTCTTCAACCGGTTCAGGAGCAACCTTCAAAGCTTCGAGAATGGCCTCATCAGTTGCAGACAGATCAATTTCGTCACCGGTGTTCGGCTCGGCGGGTTCAGGTTCAATTGCGAGTTCCGCAACATCTGGTGCGCTGGGTTCCACGGTTGTCGGGACATCTTGCTGTGGCTCTGGAACTAAAACGGGCGCCTCTGCCACGACTGGTTCTGGGGCATCGACCATAGGTTCATCGCTGTTCAGTGACCAGAGACCAAGTACCATGCCCAATAGAACGGATGCAGCAACCGCCGGAATGACATATTTTTTCACCTCTACCGACGAAGAGATCGCGGGCGATTCAGCGCTTTGAGCGGAACGGAAAGCGGTCGGATCAGCGGTATCCGCGATGGGATGAATGGGAATACTCGATGCCTCATCAGGCGTGGCTGCCGGCGATTTTGCCACGAGCGCAGAGCTGATTTCATTTGACTGGAAGTCCATCTCAGACGCAGGCACTTCGTAAACGGACCCTGATAGAGCGTCTTCACCATTGGCACTAAGCCAGAACCCTTCTGGGATAAATCCATGTTCCACCGCAAATGAGTGCGCTTCTTTCAAAGTTTGCTGCGCGACTGCCGCGACGTGAATGTCTGAACCGTTCGGAGTTGCGACAAAGGTCAGCTCGGACAACTGGTATGGCGTTGCTGAGGCTAAAGTTTCTTCAACTTTCTGCGTTGCCGCTTCGGTATCCATTCCATCGGTATCGACCGTCAAAAGACGTACCTGATCCGAAGGAATCACGAGCTTGCAGCTTAGGTTGTTTTCTAGTGCGAATCCCTGATCGCGCAGGGTCCGGATCTGATCAGAGAAATCCGGTGCATCCAACGGGATCGTGCCAATGCAGTACCAGTCTCCATCCGACTGGTGATGCAAGGAAATACCGTTTTCAGAAAATGACAGCACAAAGGCGGGTTTCATGATCGCGATGAACCATAATTGTCAGCTTCAATGCAAACGCTTGGATGTCTGCCCGACGAGATTAGAGCAGGAACTCGCCGAGGGAAAGAAAAAGGCGCGTTTCCCCCTTGCCGTGTACGGAGTATGACACCCATCTTAGCGACAAGTCATAAGGAGAGATCACCTTGAAGACACTTGCTTTTCTGGCTGCCATGACCGCAGCCGTCGCGGCGTTGCCTGCCCATGCGGAAGAACGTCGCATCACCGTCAGTGGAACCGGAACGGCCTTGGCTGCGCCAGATATGGCAACCATAACGCTTGGCGTGACGAACCAGGACTCCCAGGCATCGGTTGCGATGCAGGCGACCTCTGACGCTGTGACACAGATTCTAAAACGGTTGGATGAGATGGGCTTGGAATCACGTGATGTGCAGACCCGCGATCTGTCGTTGTCACCAGTCTGGTCTGGGCACAGGAACTCAAACGACGAAGCACCCAGGATCACCGGATTTACAGCCTCAAACCGTGTTTCTGTTCGGGTTCGGGATTTAGATAAACTGGGTCAAATTATGGATGCCGTCATCAAGGACGGGGCCAATGATTTTGGCGGCTTGAGATTCAGTGTACAGGAGCCTAAGCCGCTTGAGGCCGAAGCACGCGCGAAAGCGGTCGCAGACGCAACCGACAAGGCGCAACAATTGGCCGAGGCCTCAGGCGTGACTTTGGGTCCGGTGATTTCGATAAACGATCACGGTGGGGGCGTCCGTCCGATGGCCCAGATGCGTGAGATGGCGATGTCTGACGCCGGTGGCGTTCCGGTTGCGGGCGGTGAGATTTCCGTATCGGTCAATATCGCTATGGAGTTCGAAATCGCGGACTAAGCTACGCTCCAACGCGGGCTTGCAGCGGTTGTCGCTGCTGGCCCGCTGCATCGAAATTCCCCGGTGCAAGCCAATTCTCGAATGCTGCGCGAATGCGCGGCCATTCGCTGTCGATAATCGAGAACCAAGCGGTATCCCGGTTACGCCCTTTGTAATGGGTCGCTTGTCGGAAAATACCTTCGAACGTAAATCCCAAGCGTTCGGCCGCGCGCTTTGAGGGTGCGTTCAAAGCGTCGCATTTCCATTCGTAACGGCGATAGCCAAGCTCATCGAACACGCGTCGCATCATCAGATACATCACTTCGGTTGATTGCGGTTTGCGTTGGAGCAGGGGTGAGAAATGGATATGGCCCACCTCGATTGCACCCGCTGCTGGTTCGACACGCAAATACGAGGCCATACCCACCGGCGTTTCGTCGGCATCCAACACCGCATGGAACATGGGATCGGCGTCCATGCAGTTGTTCTGCGCCCAGTTGGTGAAATCAGCCTCAGAGGCGAAGGGGCCATAAGGCAGATAGGTCCAGTTATGGCCATCCGTGTCACTGGCAAACGCCCGGTACAATCCGGGCGCATGCCGGTTCACATCTAGCGGCACAACAGAACAGAACCGGCCCTGCATCGGCGTGTAAGGCGGAGTGGGGCGAGGAAACTCGCCTGTGACCGGCAAGCCAATAGGCTGGCCCAGTTCATTTGTGTTGTGCCCTGCCATCTGTTCAGGCACTTGCTTTGGACAGCGCTTGATCCAGATCGGCGATCAGATCGTCTGCGTCTTCGATGCCAATGGAGACGCGCACGACTCCCGGGCCCGCGCCTGCAGCTTCCTGCTGCTCAGGCGTCAACTGACGGTGGGTCGTCGAGGCCGAGTGGATGATCAGCGAGCGCGCATCGCCCAAGTTGGCCACATGACTGAAGATTTCCAACGCGTTGACCAGCTTGATGCAGGCGTCATATCCGCCTTTGACCGCAAATGTGAATAGCGCACCGGCCCCGCGCGGGTAATGCGCTTTGACCCGATCATGATAAGGCGACGAGGGAAGGCCTGCATAGGTCACGTAGTCCACGCGATCATCCGCTTCCAGCCAGGCGGCGATCTTCTGGGCGTTTTCGACATGGCGCTCCATCCGCAGTGAGAGTGTCTCGATCCCCATAAGGGTATAATGTGCTGCCTGCGGGTTCATGGTCATACCCAGATCGCGCAGACCGATTGCAATGCCGTGGAAGGTGAAGGCCAGCGGGCCGAAAGTCTCGTGGAATTTCAGTCCGTGATACGCAGTCTCGGGCTCGCTGAGCGAGGGGAATTTGTCATTCGCAGACCAGTCAAACTTACCCGAATCCACGATGCAGCCACCGGTGACGGTGCCGTTGCCGGTCAAGTACTTGGTGGTTGAATGCACGACCAGAGTAGCGCCGTGCTCGATCGGGCGGCACAGGTAGGGCGTGGCCGAGGTGTTGTCGACAATCAGCGGGATGCCAGCCGCGTCTGCGACGTCCGCCAGCGCGCGGATGTCAGTGACATAACCGCCAGGGTTGGCGATGGATTCGCAGAACACCGCGCGGGTGTTTTCGTCGATGGCGGCTTTTACGGCGTCCAGATCGTCGGTGTCGACGAATTTGGCTGACCAGCCGAAACGTTTGATGGTCTGGCTAAACTGCGTGACCGTACCCCCGTACAGGCGGGTTGAGGCGACCACGTTGCAGCCCGGACCCATCAGTGGGAATAGCGCCATGATCTGCGCCGCGTGACCCGAGGAACAGCAGACAGCGCCGACGCCGCCCTCAAGCGTTGCCACGCGTTCCTGCAAAACAGCGACGGTCGGGTTGGTCAGACGCGAATAGATGAACCCAACTTCCTGCAAGTTGAACAACGCAGCAGCATGGTCGGCATCGCGAAACACATAGGCCGTAGTCTGGTAGATCGGTGTCTGACGCGCGCCGGTAGCGGGGTCGGGGCGGGCCCCGGCGTGAATCTGCAGCGTGTCGAAACCATAGGTGGGGCCATCAGACATCTTCGAAATCTCCTGTTGGAATGTGCGTTAGTAAATCTCTAGGACATTGCTTTGCACCGCACAACGTCCACGTCACCGCAGCCAAAGTCCCTTGGCCTTGATGGTCTTGCGTATGACCTGTTCGCGTGCTGGCAGGTTGTTCCTGTCGAACATTGCCCGGATTTTTGCGCCTTTGCGCTGGATCACCAATTTCTTCATCGGATCATAGCCTTTGAGCACCTTCTTGATCTTGTTGGGAGCCACAACGGTCTCTAGCACCTCGACCACATGATCGCTTTCTCGTGCATAGAGCATCGGAAACAGGTGATAATGGCAGCTGACTGACCCATCCAGCAGACCTTTTGGCAGCGCATCCCGACCACCGCCGAACGAGTGGATGACCAGTGGCAATGCCACCTGATCCAGCCAGGGGTCTAGGACCTGCCCGGTGAGTTCGGGGATACCTTCGTCCCGAATGGTGCGGGCGTAATCAAGATACCGCCGACCAAACTTGTGAGGGCATTTGTAGAAGAAGTATCCCGCATTGAAATACAGGTAGTGTCGCCAATATCCCGGTGGCTGTCTGGAATCGAGCGAGCTTTCGAAATCCAGCCCGAAGCGGTTATAAAGCGCGCGCCAGATGCCGTCATAACCGGGGCCATAAAGTGTGGGCTTCGGCCATGTGCCTTCGACACGGAGCGAGGCGCCGGGCCGGTTGAAATCAAATGGCACATCGGCAATTTCACCGGTGATCAATGTATCGGTGTCGAAGAAGACAAATGGCTCGCCTTCCGGCATCGCCAGTAGCGCTTCGATCTTGTTGCCGTGGGGATAGCTTGCTCCAAAGATTTGCGATTCGAAGGGCAGGATCTCAGCACCCAATTGCCGCAAGGCTTGCAACACGTCCTCATCCTGAATGCTCGGGTCTTGGGACCACAAGGGGCCTTTCTGAGGAACACCAACAAATAAACGTCCGGTAAATCCGGGTGAGCTATGGCGCAGCGATGCCGCGAACAATAGTGCCTCGTATTGCAGACGGTTGTTTTGCCCGATGATGAGGATGTTGAACGTCGTTGGGCTTGCCTGCATCTTTTCGCGCTTTCTAAACGGGCCGGAATTGGGCACCGGTCTCGACCGGAAGTACAACAAGCTGTGAAGGGCGTCAAAACCCCAAACATGACCGGTTTGCAAATCCGGCTCGTGCTCCCATCTAATGTGACAGCAACGCAGGAGGATTGCAGATGCGCGTCAATGCAGATTTCACACAGCGGGTCGCTGTCCACTTTGATCAAACCGCATGGGTCGCGTCACCGGCTGCCGGCGTTGAACGCAAGATGCTGGACCGCATTGGCGAGGAAGTGGCGCGGGCCACAACCATCGTGCGTTTTGCCCCTGGCAGCGCATTTTCGGCGCACACCCATGACGGAGGCGAGGAATATCTGGTGCTGGATGGTGTGTTTCAGGATGAAACCGGAGATTTTCCGGTCGGCAGCTATGTGCGTAATCCTCCGACTTCATCCCACACTCCTTCGGCCAACGAAGGCGCGACGATCCTCGTCAAGCTTTACCAGTTCGACCCCAAAGACCGCACCGAAGTGCGTCGTTCCATCAACGGGGGCGGAGATATCGATTTGTTCAAGGATGCGCATGAGGATGTTCAGGTGCAATGCTGGGCTGCTGGTGAGCAAATTGAACTGGACTCTGGCAAGGGGCTTGAGGTCTTCGTTCTCGAAGGCAGCTTTATCGAGACAGGCGAAGAATTTGGTGTTTGGGATTGGCTGCGATTACCACCTGGATCACGCTCGACAGCCATCGCAGGAGAGAGTGGAGCCCGTGTTTGGATCAAATCCGGCCACCTAAGTGGGATGATCTGACACCAAACGTGCTAACAATGTGGGCAATTATTAAGGAAATCCGGGTCATTTTTCCCGGATTTCTATTTTTTTGACCATTTGGTAAATTTACCAATTGATAAAAAATCAGAATGTGGCAAGCTGAAGCTCATAACAAACATATCTACAGGGAGTAGAGTGATGGCACAGGGCCAGATGGCACCCGGGATCGTCTCCGGGCGGCTTTCCAGCGATGAGCTGACCTCGAATTTCACCGATCTGCATCCGCCTCTGGCTCCGCATGAGGCAGCCGTGGCAGCAGATCGTTGCTATTTCTGCTATGACGCACCATGTGTGACGGCCTGTCCGACGGATATCGATATTCCGTTGTTCATCCGCCAAATTCAGGCCGGACAACCAGCTGCGGCCGGACAGACCATTCTGGAACAGAATATCCTAGGCGGCATGTGTGCTCGGGTTTGTCCGACCGAGTCTCTTTGTGAAGAGGCTTGCGTGCGTGAGACGGCCGAAGGCAAGCCAGTCGAGATTGGACGCCTGCAGCGTTATGCAACCGACGATGTGATGGCCTCGGGCGTTCATCCGTTCGCGCGTGCAGAACCAACGGGCAAGACGGTCGCCGTGGTCGGGGCAGGGCCCGCTGGTCTGGCCTGTGCCCACCGTCTGGCGATGCTGGGGCATGATGTGGTGATCCACGAAGGCAAGCCCAAGCCGGGCGGGCTGAACGAATACGGCATTGCGGCGTACAAATCGACCAACGACTTTGCGCAGGCCGAGGTCGACTGGCTGCTGAAAATCGGTGGGATCGCGATTGAGACCGACTCAGTTCTGGGTGAGACGATTTCACTAGAAGGGCTGCAACAGAACTATGACGCTGTGTTCCTGTCGATCGGACTGGCAGGGGTGAATGCGCTACGTGCAGATGGGGTAGATAAAGACGGGGTGCGCCCGGCGGTCGACTTTATCTCGGATGTGCGGCAGGCCAGCGACCTGGCTGATCTCCCAGTCGGTCGGAATGTCGTTGTGATTGGCGGCGGCATGACAGCAGTAGACGCGGCAGTGAAATCGAAGCTGCTGGGGGCAGAGCATGTCACCATCGCCTATCGCCGAGGTCGCGACGCAATGGGTGCCAGCCGGTACGAACAGGATTTGGCGGCGTCGCACGGTGTTCGCATTCTGTGCAACGTTCAACCTGTGGCCATTCACGGAAATGGAGCCGCGGCTGAGATCGAATTGGAGTATACTGCTAGTCATGATGGTCGACTGACCGGTACAGGAGAAACCGTTCGTGTGCCTGCCGATCAGGTTTTCAAGGCCATCGGTCAGACGCTTGACGGTGCGCCGGAAGGGCTAACGCTGGATGGCAATAAGATTGCTGTAACCGGGGCAGGACGCACCTCGATTACCGGTGTGTGGGCTGGCGGAGACTGTGCAGCAGGTGGCGAAGACCTGACCGTTACCGCAGTGGCCGAGGGCCGCGATGCCGCGATGGACATCCACGCAAGTCTGGGCGCGTGAAACTCAAAGACAAAGATGCAAACCTGCATCAGGGAGGCCGGATAAATGGCTGATTTAACAACAAACTTTCTGGGAATTTCAAGTCCAAACCCGTATTGGCTGGCCTCCGCGCCACCGACGGATAAGGAATACAATGTTCGCCGCGCCTTCGAGGCCGGTTGGGGCGGTGTGGTATGGAAGACTTTGGGTTCCGAAGGCCCTCCGGTCGTAAACGTAAATGGGCCGCGTTATGGCGCGATCTACGGGGCGGACCGCCGATTGTTGGGGCTCAACAACATTGAACTGATCACCGACCGGCCACTTGAGGTTAACCTTGAGGAAATGGCCCGTGTTAAGGCCGACTACCCAGATCGCGCCCTGATCGCCTCGATCATGGTGCCCTGTGAAGAGGCCGCTTGGAAGGCCATTCTGCCGCGCGTGGCTGAAACTGGCGCGGATGGGATCGAGCTGAATTTCGGTTGCCCGCATGGGATGAGCGAGCGCGGCATGGGTTCGGCCGTAGGACAGGTGCCGGAATATATCGAAATGGTGACCCGGTGGTGCAAACAGTATTACGACCGCCCGGTTATCGTGAAACTGACGCCGAACATAACCGATATCCGCAAACCCGCAGCCGCTGCTAAGAACGGAGGTGCGGATGCGGTGTCGCTGATCAACACGATCAACTCGATTACCAGTGTAGATTTGGATACGTTCAGCCCCGAACCATCGATTGACGGCAAAGGCAGCCATGGTGGCTATTGCGGTCCGGCGGTGAAGCCGATTGCCTTGTCCATGGTGTCAGAGATTGCGCGGGCAGAAGCCACGCGTGGCCTTCCGATCTCGGGCATCGGCGGCGTGACCACTTGGCGCGACGCTGCCGAGTTTATCTCGCTTGGTTGTGGTAATGTTCAGGTTTGTACCGCAGCAATGACCTATGGCTTTAAGATCATCGACGAACTGACTGCAGGCTTGTCAGAATGGATGGACGAGAAAGGCTATACCAGCATCGATCAGGTGATCGGCCGCGCGGTGCCCAATGTCACTGACTGGCAATATTTGAATCTCAACTACATCGCAAAAGCAAAAATTGATCAGGACCAGTGTATCAAGTGTGGCCGCTGCTATGCCGCCTGCGAGGACACCAGCCATCAGGCGATTTCGATGTCGGCAGATCGGGTATTCGAAGTCATCGATGAAGAATGCGTTGCCTGCAACTTGTGTGTAGATGTCTGCCCGGTCGAAGGCTGTATCTCGATGGAGCCAATGGCGGCCGGAGAGGTTGATCCGCGCACGGGCAAAGTGGTTAATCCCGAATATGCCAACTGGACAACGCATCCGAACAATCCGATGGCCAAGGCCGCCGAGTAAGAGATACCGGAATCCCGCTACAACCGGTTCGGTGATACACTGCCGCTGACGGACAGGATCAAAGGAGCATGTCATGTCAGCGGCACCAATGGGTCGGAACAAGGGTGGCAACCGGGTCACAAAGCTTGATCGGGATACATCCAAGAAGAATGTCGCCCTTTCCAAAGCGAAACAGCGCGACGCGCTTGCGGCAAAAAATTTCGTGAAACATCAAAAGCAGGTCAAAAAGGATCTGGAACAACTGATCAAACTTCGGCGCTCGATCGAAGAGATGCTCAAGAAGCTGAAAGAGGACCGGCAACTTGATCAGAGATTTCTGAACCAAGTTACGAAAAAGGTTAAATCTCTTAAGGACTTTAGCACATTCATCAAAGCATCCGAACGTGAGCATTCGGTAGGTGTTCAGCAGCCCAAGATGTACACCGCAATTGTACGGGATGCCGGAAAAGTACCCAAAATCAATACAGTCAATACAATGGGCGACTTGACCATAATTCTGGCCATGACCATCGTGATTTTGAAGCGTATTCTGGCCCTGAAACCGGCGAAGTAACGTCTACGGCGTTAGAAGTTTGCGATAGAGTGTATCAACGAAAGTCTCAGCGCCTTCAAAAGGATCTTCGTCGCCCAAGATTGCGCGAACCTGCACGTCAAAATCTGCATAATGCTGAGTCAGCGCCCAGATTGAGAAAATCAAATGATAGGGATGCAGGCGCGCAATCTTTCCCTGATCCATCCAACGGGTAAGGATGGCGGTTTTTTCATCGACCAGCTTCTTGAGATCGCTGGATAAAGCATTGTGAATGCGGGGCGCTCCCTGAACCAGTTCATTTGCAAACAGGCGGCTTTCGCGGGGGAGGTCGCGACTCATCTCAAGCTTTCGGCGGACGTAAGATAAGATCTCTTCCAGCGGCTCTCCGTTTTCGTCAAGCTCGTACAAAGGTGCCAACCATACCTCAAGTAAGCCAGTTAGAAGGGCGGTGTGAATCGCTTCTTTTGACGGGAAGTAATAGAGCAGATTGGGTTTGCTCAATCCCGCCTCGGCGGCGATTTGGTCAACGGTGGCCCCGCGATATCCATGTGCAGAGAACACATTCAGGGCAGCGTCCAGAATCGCTGCTCGGTTTTTTTGCTGAATCCGTGTTGGCGCGCGGTCCTTGGGCATGTTTCCCTGTGCCTATTTTTGGTTTTCTGCGTGGCGGATATGTCGAAAATTTCGGCAACACCATGCATTTTCTTGACTGATGTCGAACCCGTGATAGCGTGAGTTTGACCAGATGGTCAAATCAAGACACCAAAAGCGAGCTAAATCGCAAGCAACAGGGAAGAACAAGATGGCAGCTCCGGCGCAGAATCTCAGGATCAATGGCGACAGGTTATGGGACAGCCTGATGGAGATGGCCAAGATCGGGCCCGGTGTGGCGGGTGGCAATAATCGCCAGACGTTGACTGATGAGGATGCCGAAGGGCGCGCATTGTTTCAAAAGTGGTGCGAGGACGCGGGTTGCACCATGGGATTGGATCAGATGGGTAACATGTTTGCCCGTCGAGAAGGCGCTGATCCTGAAGCGTTGCCGGTATATGTTGGGTCGCATCTGGATACGCAGCCGACTGGCGGCAAGTATGATGGTGTTTTGGGCGTGCTTGGCGGGTTGGAGATCATTCGAACCCTGAATGATCTAGGCATCAAGACCAAGCACCCCATCGTCGCGACCAACTGGACCAACGAAGAGGGGACGCGATATGCCCCCGCGATGTTGTCTTCGGGCGTATTCGCCGGAATGCACACGCAGGATTGGGCCTATGATCGTGAGGACGCCGAGGGCAAAAAATTCGGGGATGAGTTGAACCGCATCGGCTGGCGCGGTGATGAAGAGGTGGGTGCGCGCAAGATGCACGCGTTCTTCGAGCTGCACATCGAACAGGGCCCCATACTGGAAGCCGAGGGTAAGGATATCGGTGTTGTCACGCATGGCCAGGGGCTAAGCTGGACCCAAGTCACAGTGACTGGCAAGGATGCGCATACTGGGTCTACTCCGATGCCGATGCGTAAGAATGCCGGGCTGGCAATGGCACGTATTCTTGAGAAAGTGGATGAGATTTCGTGGTCACATGCGCCTCATGCCGTTGGTGCGGCGGGTCATATCGACGTGTACCCGAACTCGCGCAATGTGATCCCGGGAAAGGCGGTGTTTACGGTCGATTTCAGATCACCCGAATTGGATGTAATCACCGATATGGAGAACCGGCTGCGTGTCGCGGCAGAGGATATCGTCAATGAGATGGGACTGCAGATCGAATTCGAGAAGGTTGGCGGCTTTGATCCAGTAAAATTCGATGAAGGTTGCGTGGCGGCGGTGCGCGACGCTGCTGAACGGTTGGGTTATTCCCATACGGATATCATTTCAGGCGCGGGACATGATGCCTGCTGGATCAATCGAGTTGCCCCGACAGCGATGGTGATGTGCCCCTGCGTGGATGGGCTCAGCCACAATGAGGCTGAAGAAATCAGCAAGGATTGGGCTGCAGCCGGGGCGGATGTTTTGCTGCACGCCGTCGTTGAAACGGCCGAGATCGTGGAATAGGGGGCTTTGCCCCGTCGCCCGATGGGCGACTCCCCCGGGGATATTTTTAGCCAGATGAAGCAAGCGGCGCAGACCGCATCAGGGAGTTTAACATGAGCACTGTGATCAAGAACGGAACCGTCGTGACCGCTGATCTGACCTATAAGGCGGATGTGAAGGTTGAAGGTGGTGCGATTACCGAAATTGGGCCGGACCTGCGAGGTGATAAGGAACTGGATGCGTCGGGCTGTTATGTGATGCCGGGTGGGATCGATCCGCACACGCATCTTGAGATGCCGTTCATGGGGACGTACTCCAGCGATGATTTCGAAAGCGGAACACGGGCGGCGCTGGCGGGCGGAACCACGATGGTTGTGGATTTTGCGCTGCCCAATCCGGGCGAAAGCCTGTTGGATGCGCTGAAGCGGTGGGACAACAAGTCGACGCGCGCGAATTGTGATTATTCGTTCCATATGGCGGTGACCTGGTGGGGCGAGCAGGTGTTTGATGACATCAAGACGGTGATTGAGACGCGCGGGATCAACACGTTTAAGCATTTCATGGCCTATAAAGGCGCGTTGATGGTGAACGATGATGAACTTTTTGCCTCGTTCAAACGTCTTGCGGAGCTAGGTGGCACCGCGATGGTCCATGCCGAGAATGGAGATGTGGTTGCTGAGCTGAGTGCGAAACTGCTCGCCGAAGGCAATACCGGGCCGGAGGCACATGCTTATTCCCGCCCACCGCAGGTTGAAGGTGAGGCTACCAACCGAGCGATCATGATCGCAGATATGGCAGGTGTGCCACTCTATGTGGTGCATACATCCTGTGAAGAGGCACATGAGGCCATCCGGCGCGCCAAGATGCAGGGCAAGCGTGTTTGGGGCGAGCCATTGATCCAACACCTGACCTTGGATGAAAGCGAGTACTTCCACCACGATTGGGAACACGCGGCACGTCGGGTTATGAGCCCACCGTTCCGGAACAAGCAGCATCAGGACAGCCTTTGGAATGGTCTACAGTCTGGAACGTTGAGCGTTGTGGCCACGGACCATTGTGCGTTTACGACGGAGCAGAAACGGTATGGCGTGGGTGATTTCACCAAAATCCCGAACGGGACCGGAGGGCTGGAGGATCGGATGCCGATGCTGTGGACCCATGGGGTGAATACCGGTCGTCTGACGCCGAATGAGTTCGTGGCTGTTACTTCAACTAACATCGCCAAGATATTGAATTGCTATCCGAAAAAAGGCGCAATTCTTGTGGGCGCGGATGCTGATTTGGTTGTTTGGGACCCGGACAAGGCCAAGGTGATCTCGGCCGAGACACAGCAATCCTCCATCGACTACAACGTCTTCGAGGGCAAAGAGGTGCGCGGGTTGCCTCGGTTCACGCTAACCCGCGGTGCGGTGGCCGTACATGATGGCGAGATTCAGACTCAGGAAGGGCACGGGAAGTTCGTGGCGCGGGAGGCCAATACCCATGTGAACAAGGCGCTGAGCACCTGGAAAGAGTTAACAGCGCCCCGGCCTGTTGAGCGGACAGGTATTCCGGCAACGGGTGTGTAAACCCCTTGGGTCGCCTTTCCGGTGACCCGGGTCTGAGCTTCTTCAAGGCAATGGAATGAATACAGAAAATACTACTCAGCCCGTTATTGAGGCAAGGCAGCTGGATCTTACATTTCAGACGAATGATGGGCCCATTCATGCGCTGAAAGATGTGAACTTGTCGATTGGCAAGGGGGAGTTTGTCAGTTTCATCGGCCCTTCCGGCTGTGGCAAAACCACTTTCTTGCGCTGCATCGCGGCACTTGAGACACCGACGGGTGGGTCCTTAACCGTCAATGGAATGACCCCGGATGAGGCGCGGAGAAACCGGGCTTACGGGTATGTGTTTCAGGCGGCGGGGCTGTATCCATGGCGAACGATTGCGAAGAATATCAAGCTGCCGCTCGAGATTATGGGCTATTCGTCTGCTGAGCAGGATGAGCGGGTTAATAAGGTCTTGGAACTTGTTGATCTTGAAGGGTTTGGGGGTAAATTCCCCTGGCAGCTATCTGGCGGAATGCAGCAGCGGGCCAGCATCGCACGGGCCTTGGCCTTTGATGCGGATATCCTGTTGATGGACGAACCGTTCGGCGCTTTGGATGAGATCGTGCGCGACCATCTGAACGAACAGCTCTTGGCGCTGTGGGCTCGGACCGAGAAGACTATCGGCTTCGTGACCCACTCGATCCCCGAGGCGGTGTATCTCAGCACCAAGATCGTTGTTATGAGCCCGCGGCCTGGTCGGATCACGGATGTGATCGATAGTCCTCTGCCGAAAGAGCGGCCATTGGATATTCGCGATACGCCCGAGTTTATCGAAGTTGCTCATCGCGTGCGCGAGGGGCTGAGGGCCGGTCATGGGGATGATGTTTGATGGCGGGTGACGGCATCAGACGGGCATCTTTGGATGATGTGAAAGATTGCGCGCGGATCATTTGGACCTGGGCGAAGCAGACTGGCTGGATGCCCGATGAACTGCCGCAAGAGGAACTGGCAAGCCTGATCCGTGAGGCGTTTCCCAACCGGGACATCTGGGTCGCCGGAGATCCGCCTGATTGTTACATGTCGATTGATCCGGTCGAGAACAAAGTGGGTGCGCTTTATTGTCTGCGGACGGGACGGGGTGTCGGCAAACGGTTGTTGGATAAGGCGAAGGAAGGGCGCGACCATCTTTGGCTAACGACGCATGAGCCCAATGTGGACGCGCAGCGGTTCTATCGTCGCGAAGGGTTTATCGAGACGGGACGGGAGCCTCCGGTACCGCCTGACACGGTACCTGTCATTCGGATGGAGTGGCAGGCATGAAGCAAATTATTGCAGTCCTCACTGTTCTCGCGGCCATTGTTATCGTGTGGTACGCGGCCTGTATCCCGATGAATATCAAAGGGGTTCTGACTGAACAGGAGCGTGCGGGGGCCGAAGTCCAGCCGCCCTCAGCCAAAGATCGCCGAGACATGGGTGAGATCGGTCTGGCCTTGAATAACTCTTTCGCCATACCAGCGACATGGGAGCAAGAGCGTCCGCGCCTTCCAGCCCCCCATCAGGTTGCGATTGAAATGTGGGAGACCACGGTTCAGAAGAAAATCACCTCAAAACGCTCGCTGATCTATCATGGTTGGGTCACGTTAAGTGCCACAATGTTGGGTTTCGTTATCGGGACCGGGCTGGGCATTCTGCTGGCCGTTGGAATTGTGCACAGCCGGGTGATGGACTTGTCGGTGATGCCCTGGGCGATTGTTAGCCAGACAATCCCGATTATCGCGCTGGCGCCAATGATCATTGTCGTCCTGTATTCGGTTGGCGTTCAGGGTATCATTCCCAAGGCGATCATTTCGGCCTATCTTAGCTTTTTCCCGGTCGTCGTCGGCATGGTCAAAGGGCTGCGCAGTCCGGATGCCATGCAGCTTGATCTGTTGCGGACGTATAATGCCAGCCGCTCGCAGGGGTTCTGGAAACTGCGTCTGCCGGCCTCGATGCCCTATCTGTTTACATCGCTGAAAATTGGCGTCGCTGCGTCTTTGGTAGGGGCCATCGTTGGGGAACTGCCTACAGGTGCTGTGGCGGGGTTGGGCGCGCGATTGCTCGCAGGCAGCTATTACGGCCAGACCGTGCAAATCTGGTCAGCGCTGTTTGCAGCGGCCATTCTTGCCGCTTGTCTTGTAGGGTTGTTGGGGCTGATTGAGCGGACGGTTCTGAAACGGATGGGGATGGCACAATGATACCTATTCTTGGTGCAATAGCTGTCTGGTTATTGGGCTGGTGGTTGAACAGCCGTCTGGCCAGCGGACCCTATTCCGACACACGGATGGTGCGGTTTCTTGCGCCTTTGATCTTCGGTTTAACGGTCATTGGCATCTGGGAGCTGGTCGTGCGCGGCCTTGAGGTGCCATTGGTCATCTTACCAGCTCCGTCTGTCATCTGGGTTCGCTTCTGGGACAGCCTGCCCACACTTTGGGCAGACTTTGTGCAAACGATCATCAAGGGCGCTTTGAGTGGCTATCTCATCGGCTGCGGTTCGGCCTTCCTGATGGCGATTGCCGTGGATCGATGGGATTTCCTGCGGCTCGGGCTTCTTCCTGTCGGCAACTTCGTCGCAGCGCTGCCGATCGTGGGCACAGCGCCTATTCTGGTAATGTGGTTCGGCTTCGACTGGCATTCGAAGGCGGCGGTTGTCGTGGTGATGGTGTTCTTCCCGATGCTGGTGAACACGGTGGCGGGGCTGCGCGAAGCCACTGCGATGCAGAGGGATTTGATGGAGACCTATGCGGCCACTTATTGGCAAAGCTTCCTTAAACTGCGCCTGCCTGCCGCGATGCCATTCATATTCAACGGATTAAAGATTTCTACCACACTCGCCCTGATCGGGGCTATCGTGGCTGAGTTCTTTGGCTCACCCACCCTGGGCATGGGCTTTCGGATATCCACCAGCGTCGGGCAATTGTCGCTGGATATGGTGTGGGCCGAGATCGTGGTCGCAGCGCTGGCTGGGACGGCCTTTTATGGCCTTGTGGCGATGATCGAAAAGGCGGTGACCTTCTGGCATCCGTCTCAGAGAGGATAAATAGAATAATTCAACAGACCCCACAAACGGGGCAAACATAAGCAACTAGGAGATATGATGATGAAGAAGCTACTCAGCGGGGCGGTTGCCGCCTTTAGCCTGGCAGCCAGTGCGGCACTTGCTGCGGATGAGGTCACGCTGCAATTGAAGTGGGTCACGCAGGCCCAGTTTGCAGGCTACTATGTGGCGAAGGACAAGGGGTTCTATGAAGAAGAGGGCCTGGACGTTACAATTCTACCCGGTGGTCCCGACATTGCACCCACTCAGGTGATTGCAGGCGGTGGTGCAGATGTGACGGTCGAATGGATGCCAGCCGCGCTGGCCGCGCGTGAAAAGGGTCTGCCTCTGGTAAACATCGCACAGCCCTTCAAAAGCTCAGGTATGATGCTCACTTGCTGGAAGGATGCTGGAATTGCTGCACCTGAGGACCTGAAGAACCGCACCTTGGGAGTTTGGTTCTTTGGCAACGAATTTCCGTTTATGAGCTGGATGAGCCAACTGGGTATCAGCACCGATGGCAAAAGTGACAGCGGAGTCGAGGTTCTTAAGCAGGGCTTCAACGTTGATCCGTTGCTGCAGCGCCAGGCCGATTGCATTAGCACTATGACCTACAATGAATACTGGCAGGTTATCGATGCCGGTGTCACGCCCGAGGAACTGGTGACCTTCAAATACGAAGATCAGGGCGTCGCCACGCTTGAGGATGGTCTCTATGTGCTTGAAGAAAACCTGAGCGACGCGGCCTTTGCCGACAAGATGGAGCGTTTTGTCCGTGCCTCGATGAAAGGCTGGAAATACGCCGAAGAGAATCCGGATGAGGCTGCTGAGATCGTGCTTGAAAATGATGCAACCGGTGCCCAGACCGAAGAGCATCAGAAACGCATGATGGGTGAGATTGCCAAGCTGACCGCAGGGTCGAATGGTGCTCTGGACCCGGCAGATTTCAATCGTACGGTTGAGACTCTGCTGGCCGGTGGTTCCGATCCGGTTATCACCAAGCAGCCTGATGGTGCTTGGACACACCAGATCACGGATGCTGCGCTGAACTAAGTTCAGCGACACGCGCAACTCTAAACGCGGTCCCATTGGGGCCGCGTTTTCTATTGTAGATGCCGGATTCGTGCCTGTACTTGCTGCTTGAAACGTGTAGTATTTCACTGAAATTACCGGTATTTAGTGATGCCTTGAAACCCACCAGGTAAAAAATGCATAATTTTGCATCAGAATTCAATCAAGCGATCTCGTTGATCCTGAATGGGGATGCCGAGTTGTGGGCGATTGTTCTGTTGTCGCTGCGTGTTTCGGTATTTGCGGTGCTGATTTCGGCAGTCATTGGAATGCCTGTCGGGGCAGCATTGGCAGTCGCCCGATTTCCAGGGCGGCGCGCGCTTATCATTTTGATGAACGCTCTGATGGGATTGCCACCGGTTGTGGTCGGATTGTTGGTTTACCTGATGTTGTCCCGATCTGGCCCATTGGGTGTGCTGGAGCTGCTCTACACACCCACTGCCATGATCATAGCGCAGGTGGTTCTGGTGACACCGATCATGGCCGCGCTTACCCGCCAGGTGGTTGAAATGCTGGCCGAGGAATATTCCGAACAGCTCCGCTCGCTTGGGGTATCGCGGTTGGCCTCGGTTCCGGTGTTATTGTGGGACGCACGGTTGGCGCTAGTTACAGCTTTACTGGCTGGATTTGGCCGGGCGATTGCCGAGGTTGGTGCGGTGATCATAGTGGGTGGAAACATCAATCACGTCACACGCGTGATGACGACCACGATCGCTCTTGAAACCTCCAAAGGTAACCTTGCGATGGCGCTGGCCTTGGGGGTGATCCTGATCGGCTTGGCCGTGGCGGTAAACGCGATGGTCAGTGCGCTGACACTTCGTGCCGAGCGGGAAGGGCTGCGCCATGCGTGATGTCGTGACCGGGGCGCTGGGTATTCTGGACGTGAGCGGCCTGAGTATTGCACGTAATGGCAAGGCATTGCTGGACGTCCCGCACCTTTGTTTGGATGGTCCGGGCCCGACCCTTATTCTTGGACCGAATGGGGCGGGTAAAAGTCTGCTGCTGCGTTGCCTGCACGGACTGATACAACCAGATCGGGGACGGGTTTGTCAGAACGGTGCTGTGTTGAATGCCCGCCACAAGGCACGACAGGCGATGGTATTTCAAAGCCCTGTTTTGCTGCGCCGTTCTGTTGCTGCCAATCTGGACTTTGTTCTGAAACGGCGATCCATGCCGCGCGCGGAAAGGAAGCATCGTATCGAATCCTTGCTGGATGAGGGCGGGCTAGGTGGCAAGGCGCGTCAACCCGCGCGTTCGCTTTCCGGTGGCGAGGCGCAAAGGCTCGCAATATTGCGCGCATTGGCCTTAGACCCCGAGACGTTGTTTTTGGATGAACCCACCAGCGCACTGGATCCCAGCGCAACGCAGATGATCGAACGGATGATCCTGCGCGCCTCTGAGCGGGACGTACGCATCGTTATGGTGACGCATGACATTGGACAAGCACACCGGTTGGCATCTGACATAGTGATGATGCAAGCAGGGCGAGTTGTTGAACACGGTAAAGCAATGCAGGTTCTGGAAGCACCAGAAAGCGACGAGTCGCGCCGGTATCTGGCCGGTGGCCTCGTTACCTGATTTATACAGATGGAGAAATGGGATGATCCCTGATTTCATTCGGGCATCAATTGTTGCGCTTGGGCTGACCGCTGGCGCAAGTTTGGCGGAAGAACCCTTTATTATCGTGCAGTCTACGACCTCTACTCAAAACTCGGGTTTGCTGGATTATATCTTGCCCGGGTTTGAAGCCGAAACCGGTATTGACGTGCGGGTTGTGGCTGTTGGAACTGGTCAAGCGATCCGAAATGCAATCAACGGGGATGGTGATGTCCTGTTGGTTCATTCCAAAACAGCCGAAGAGCAGTTCGTTGCTGATGGTTGGGGGGTTGAGAGGTTCGATGTCATGTATAATGACTTTGTTCTCGTCGGCCCGAAATCTGACCCGGCCGAGGTCAAGGGCGATACCGATATCATCGCAGCCCTTGCGGCAGTGGCCAGCTCCAAGGCACCCTTCGTTTCGCGCGGCGACGACAGCGGAACCCACAAGGCCGAGATGCGTTTTTGGATGGTGACAGATATTGACCCGACAGCTGCGTCGGGAACATGGTATCGCGAGGCCGGAGCGGGCATGGGCGCATCGCTGAATATCGCTAGCGGGATGGGCGCTTATATCCTGACGGATCGCGCAACATGGCTTTCATTTGGAAATCGAGGTGATTTGGAAATCCTGGTTGAAGGCGACCCTCGAATGTTCAACCAATATGGTGTGATACTGGTGAACCCCGAGAAGCACTCAAAAGTTCGTGCAACTTCGGGGCAGAGGTTCATTGATTGGTTGATTGGTGCTGATGGTCAGGCGGCGATTGAATCCTATGAGTTGGATGGGCAGCAGATGTTCTTTCCGAATGCAAGATGAATTTCATCTTTGGCAATTATCATTGGAAAAATAGAAAGATTAGCCACTTGCGCCGTTGTGGTGAATCTGGCCCAGATTCCTGAGGTCATATCCGCCCAGGTCGGTAGCGCGTTCAGAGAAACGCTCGGATTGCAGGAACTGGATTAAAGTCTGCATCGGCGGCTCAAAGAAAACGCGTCGCCAGATGGCAAGATCTAACCGTTCAGAGTGAGTGGGCACAAAGCTCAGCCCATAAGGGCTCGCAAGTGCACCGAGGCCGAACCCGGCTTCTGCTTTGCCATCCCGTACGGCAATCGCCAGTTCTTCTTCAGTGCGGGCGCAGATCGGGAGGGCATTCAGATCCTCTCGACCGAGCCCATGCTTGCCAAGCTCTGCATCGAACAGGTGCTGACTGGCGGCACTGTCCTGTCGCAGAATGACACGACGGCCTTTCAAGTCCTGAATACCAGAGATTTCAGGTGTGCCAGTCGCAAGCAACAGGCCCCGTTGCCGATGCGCGACTTGGTAGAGGATCATTGGTGCGTTACCCATTTTGTCGCACAAAGACCGGGTATTGAAGCCTTCGGGCTCGTGGATATGCAGCGCAGCCGCTTGTGCTGCGCGGTCGGACAGGCGGTTCAGCCCGTCGAATGAGCCGTCATAATAGGTGGCCAACCCCGATCCACTTTCCCTCAGCGCCCAATCCAGCAGGGGATCATGACTGCCGGCAACAATCGGAGGCAGGGGTGGTTCAGCCACTTGCGGACCCGAGCGCGAGGCATTGAGCCATGCGATGACCTCGGCCTTGGGAAACAGCAATTTGCCCATGGCCCGCACGCAAGGGATTTCGCCGGACGAGGCCAGATCATAGGCTTTCCGCTCGCCAATGCGCAGCAGATCCGCCAATTCACGGGTTGTCAAATATTGAGACATTCAGTCGAGACGCACCGAAGAGCCGGAACCCACATCAGCGGCGCTGAAACCGATCTGGTCAAGAACGGTCGGCGCGGCAGTGGTTACGACGACCATCACAACGACGGCGGACAGGAAGGCTTTCATGGTCTTCTCCGGCTCAGTTTTTAGGTGCCGTCGCGCGTCGCAGGAAGGCGATCAGGTCGATACGGTCTCGCGATCCGGTGATCCGCTGCATCGGCATCTTTGACCCCGGAATGTAATGGTCCGGGCCTTCATCGAAAAGAGCGTTTATCGTCTCTTCATCCCAAATGATATCAGAGTTTTGCAGTGTGTTTGAATAGATATATCCCGGCAATGCACCCGCTTTGCGCCCAAAAACTCCATACAGGGTTGGGCCCGCACGCCGCTGGTCATCCGGTGAAAGGCCATGACAGATTGAGCATTTGCGGGCAAATTGGCGTTCCCCGTTTCCCATCTCGTTCGGGTTCTTCAGGAAACTGGGTTCGGCCGCCGCCATCTGCTCGCGGTCTTCCGAGGCCGCGACCGGCCAGCTATACATCGCTTCGTCAATTCCGCCGGCGTGAATGTTTTGCCCATCGTTCGAGAAGGCCAGAGCCCAGACCGGCCCGCGCAGCGTGGCCCTGAAATCCTGTGCGATGCGCCAGTTCCGTGTGTCGATGACCATGATGTAACCCTCACCATCGCCGACTGCGAGAAGACTTCGATCAGGGCTGAGGGCAAGCGCCAGGATCGGCCGTCGGTCCAGGGTGAAATCGCGTTCCTGTCCGGTCGCCAGATCAAGGATTCTGGTGACGCCATCGACGGCACCGTAGGCGATCCAATTGTCGATCGAATTCAAGACCAACCTGTTCACACCGAACCCGTGCTCGATAAGGCGATCCACCTCCTGACCGTTCGTAACATCCCAGAGGCGGACCGAACCATCGACACCAGCCGAATAAAGCTGTGACCCATCAGCAGTGAATGCCACCGCATTTACCCCGCTGCCCGTTGGCCCGAGCAACATGGGTTCTGACCCATCGACCGGCCAAAGCCCGATCATTCCGTCCCAGCTTGCCGTAGCGACATGAGTTCTTGATGCAGCAAGCCCGATGATTTTTCCTTTGTGTTGTCCGACAATTTCGCCGCCGGGCCAACGGCGCAGCGTAAAATCATCACCAGCTGAATAGATTGCGGTACCGTTGAACACGACAGTGTTGACGGCTGCTTCATGGCCTTCCAGCCATTCCGGGGTCTGTCCGGTCCACAGGCCAACCGAGTTGTCGAAACTCGCCGTTGCGATACGGCCATCCGGTGCGATTGCAATCCCCATGATTGGTCCGCCATGGCCTTTGAGCGTGAAGAACTCGGACCAAGCGGGCAGGGGGATCAAGCCAAGCGTCAGAACCAGCCAGCGCATTTATTCAGCGGGTGAGGCCGCCGCTTTGCTGGCCTCTTTTTCCTGCACCTCTTCCAGCCACAGTGAGTGATGCTCGCGCGCCCATTGTTCTTCGACTTCACCAGTGCCCATGGCGTCAAAAGCACCTTCCATGCCGACTGAGCCGAGGTAGATATGGGCTATGATGATCGCAATGAACACATAGGCCACCATGACGTGCCAAACCTGGGCATATTGCATCTCTTCTTGAGGCGACATCTGCACGGGTAGGTTCAGGCCCAGCATCTGTGGAATGCCGGTTGCGTTGGCGATTTGGAATGTCTTTGCGAACATCGGCAGCTCAAACGGGAACAGTAGCGAAAGGCCCGATAGGCTGATCGAGGCGCCGAGTAGTATACAGGCCCAGAAAATCACCTTTTGACCTGCGTTGAACTTCTTTGCGGGCGGGTGGCTGTTCTTGGTGAACAAACCACCACCGGCTGCGAGCCACTTCAGGTCGGTCTTGTTGGGTATGTTATGTGAAATCCAGTTCACGGTGACGATAATCAGACCAAGCATGAAGGCCCAGGCGAGGTTGTTATGTAGCCATTTACCCCCCTGAGCGATGGTTGCGAACCCTTCCTTGCCGAAGATCGGGATCAGGAAGTCACGGCCATAAAGCGCCAGCAGGCCGGTGATGCCAAGGATCAGGAATGAACCGGCAAATAACCAATGTCCGAACCGTTCGAAACTGTTGAACCGCAGGACCTTGCGCCCGGTCTTTTCGCCATCTATGCGGATTTTTCCGCGGATCAGGAAGAACAGAACGATGACCGCAAGCATTCCCGCGATGATGTATGTACCGTATTCGCGCAGTGGCCCGGTACGGAAACTCAGCCACCACATACCGCCATCTTGAATCAAAACGCTGTCTGCTGGTCCATGGGATGAAACGGTGACATCTGCCGATCCATAGCGCAGCGCGCGATAGACATCGCTGTCTGAGGCGACGCCGCGCGTGCCGATTTGCCCAAGCAGACCTTCCACATTGCCCTGTCCGGTATTTTCCGACCGATAGCTGTTGTCGACCTTCTCGCCGCGCTGACGGGCCAGAATGTCCTCAAGCGTTGTCGCTCCGCCAGTCGAAGCGCGTTCATTAGTGGTTGCGGGTGCCTCAGCATCGTTGGTTTGGGCAACGGAAGCGTGGACCAGCCCGATGGTGAACAGCAATGCGAAGAGTAAGCGGAACATCTGAACCTCGGTCAAAATCCCTGATCAGGCGACCCACGGATGCGGGTCGCCTGTTTGGTTCATGAAAGCGGAGTTATCCGTCTTTCTGGTCGTAGGCTGTACCCCAACCCCAAGCGCCCGAGCCGAAGCCGCGCGCCACGACGCGTTCGCGGTAAACGGCAGACACCACGTCGCCGTCACCGGCAAGCAGGGCTTTGGTGGAACACATCTCGGCGCAGATCGGCAGTTTGCCTTCGGCGATCCGGTTGCGACCGTATTTGGCGAACTCCGCGGTCGAGTGCGTTTCCTCGGGGCCGCCAGCACAGAAGGTACATTTGTCCATCTTGCCGCGCGATCCGAAGTTGCCCGCCTGCGGATATTGCGGCGCGCCGAAGGGGCACGCGTAGAAGCAATAACCACACCCGATGCACAGGTCCTTGGAGTGCAGGACGACGCCTTCTTCGTTCTGATAGAAGCAGTCGACCGGGCACACCGCCATGCAAGGCGCATCCGAACAATGCATACAGGCCACCGAGATCGAGCGTTCGCCCGGGTTGCCGTCATTGATCGTTACCACCCTGCGGCGGTTGATGCCCCACGGTACCTCATGCTCGTTCTTGCACGCGGTTACGCAGGCGTTGCATTCGATGCAGCGTTCAGCGTCGCAGAGAAACTTTGCTCTAGCCATTATCGTCCTCCTTACGCTGCCCAGATTTTGCAGAGAGTACACTTGGTCTCTTGCATCTGGGTCACTGAATCATAGCCATAGGTTTGGGCGGTGTTGGTACTTTCACCCAGCACATAGGGGTCAGCGCCGGCGGGATATTTGTGCCGCTGGTCTTCGCCCTGGAAATGGCCGCCAAAGTGGAAAGGCATGAAAGCGACACCGGCACCAACCCTGTTGGTCAGCATCGCCATCACCTTGACCTTGCCACCCTCAGGACCTTCAACCCAGACCTGCGATCCGTCGCGAATGCCAAGGTTGTTGGCATCGCGAGGATTGATCTCGACGAACAT
Source organism: Ruegeria sp. CL5 (assembly GCF_056536485.1). Taxonomy (NCBI): domain Bacteria; kingdom Pseudomonadati; phylum Pseudomonadota; class Alphaproteobacteria; order Rhodobacterales; family Roseobacteraceae; genus Ruegeria; species Ruegeria sp. CL5. Next base: position 451,656 of record NZ_JBQFPS010000001.1, on the reverse strand, counting down.
GTCCTGCTGCAACTCGGCCAGCCACGGGTTCGACCGTGTCTCATCTCCGCCGCCTTCATATTCGACCAGACGACCAGACGTGAGGATTATCGGGTAATCCTTTGAAAAGTCGTTCTTTTGGATCGAAGCATAAAGCGTGGGCAGGCGATATGCATGCCGGTCCTCGTAGGTCGGATAGTCCGCCACCAGATCGCGACGCGGCGTGTAAAGCGGCTCGCGATGCAGTGGGATCGGATCCGGGAAGGTCCAGACAACCGCGCGGGCTTTGGCATTCCCGAAGGGCGCACAGCCATGGGCAATTGCAACCCGCTGGATGCCGCCGCTAAGGTCGGTCTTCCAGTTGGTTTTCTCACCTGCTACGGCGTCGATGGCCGCGCGTTCTTCTGCGGTCAAATCTCCGTCCCAGCCAAGATCCATCAGCATCTGCATCGTGAACTCAGGGTATCCATCCTGAATTTCCGATCCAGCGCTATAGACCCCTTCGGCCAGCAGGTTGTCGCCGTCACGTTCCACGCCGAATCTGGCGCGGAAGGTCAGGCCGCCTTCGGCCACCGGTTTGGACATGTCATAGAGGTTTGGTGTCCCTGTATGACCCATCTCGGCGGTTCCCCAGCAGGGCCACGGTAGACCGTAATACTCGCCGTCGTTTGGTCCACCAATAGCTTGCAGTGTGGTCCTGTCGAAGGTGTGCTGGTTGGCCATATGGCTTTTCAGACGTTCCGGCGATTGACCGGTATAGCCGATGGTCCAGAGGCCGCTGTTGAACTCACGCGTGATGCTTTCAACATTCGGGGTCTCGGGGTCTTCCATCTCGATATTGCGGAAGAACCGGTCTGCCCAGCCAAACTTGTTGGCGAACTTGGCCATGATGACCTCGTCCGGCAGGCTTTCGAACAACGGATCAACCACCTTGTCGCGCCACTGCAACGACCGGTTCGATGCCGTGACCGAGCCACGGGTTTCGAACTGCGTGCAAGCAGGCAACAGATAGACGCCGTCAGTACGGTCATGCAGAACGGCCGAAACTGTTGGATACGGGTCGATCACGACCAGCATGTCCAGCTTCTCCATCGCCGTCTTCATTTCCGTCATCCGGGTCTGCGAGTTGGGCGCGTGGCCCCACAGAACCATGGCGCGGACATTGTTGTCCTGGTCCATGTTGGCCGGGTCTTCCAGAACACCGTCGATCCAACGAGAGACGGGGATGCCACGCTCATTCTGGAGCGGTTTATCCTTGCCTTCCTTGTCCTTGATCGTGGCGAATTGGCCTGCGAGCCATTCGGGCTCTTCACCCCAGACACGAGCCCAGTGACCCCATGCGCCTTTCGACAGACCATAATAGCCGGGCAGGGTGTGGGACAGAACACCAAGATCCGTCGCGCCTTGCACGTTGTCATGTCCACGGAAGATGTTGGTGCCACCACCCGTGGTGCCCATGTTTCCAAGTGCCAGCTGAAGCACACAGTAGGCGCGGGTGTTGTTGTTGCCGTTGGTGTGCTGAGTACCACCCATGCACCAGACGACTGTACCTGGACGGTTGTTCGCCATTGTGCGGGCAACGCGCTTCAATTGCGATCCCGGAGTTCCAGTAACGCGTTCCACCTCATCCGGGTTCCAATTAGCAACCTCTTCGCGGATCTGGTCCATGCCCCAGACACGGGTGCGGATGAACTCTTTGTCTTCCCAACCGTTGTCGAAGATGTGCCACAGGATTCCCCAGATCAGCGCAACGTCTGTACCGGGGCGGAAGCGGACATACTCATCCGCATGCGCTGCCGTGCGTGTAAAGCGCGGATCGCAGACGATCAGAGGGGCGTTATTCTGCTCTTTCGCGCGCAGAATATGCAGCAGTGAGACAGGGTGTGCCTCGGCCGGGTTGCCGCCGATGATGAAGATCGCCTTGCTATTGTGCATGTCATTGTACGAATTGGTCATGGCGCCATAGCCCCATGTATTCGCAACACCCGCAACAGTGGTTGAGTGGCAGATACGGGCCTGGTGATCCACGTTGTTCGTGCCCCAGTAGGCAGCGAACTTGCGGAACAGATAGGCCTGTTCGTTGTTATGCTTCGCAGAACCCAACCAGTATACGCTATCCGGTCCGGATTCTTCGCGGATGCTCATCATGCCGTCGCCGATCTCGTTGATCGCCTCTTCCCAGCTGATGCGCTTCCACTCGCCGCCTTCCTTTTTCATCGGATACTTGAGGCGGCGCTCGCCATGGGCGTGCTCGCGGACCGAGGCCCCCTTGGCGCAGTGTGCGCCCAGATTGAACGGGCTGTCCCAGCCGGGTTCCTGCCCGATCCAGACGCCGTTCTGTACCTCGGCTACGACCGTGCAGCCCACCGAGCAGTGAGTGCATACGGATTTGATATTCTCAACGGCGGTGTTTGCCGCTGTCTGGGCGCTGGCAGGCGTCACGGTTCCACCCGTGGCGCTGATCGCGGCAAGGCCGCCGATCGTCAGGCCCGAGCCACGCAGGAATGCGCGGCGATCGACGGTTTTCTCGCCGACCTGGGACAGGATACTTGTCCGCTGGGGGCGTCTCGCAACCCCGTTGGTCTTTTTCCTAAGCATTTCTTTCCTCCCTTGCGCGCCGTGTAAGCCACGGCTGGCTTGGTACTGCTGATCCTGACGTCAGGGCCAATCGCAACCGTCTGTCAGGTATGAAAACGTCCAGTCCTAGAACCGGGTGCTTTCGATGTATGCGCGCGTATGCGCGGTATCCTGCATCCGGGTGTCGTCCGTTGGCAGCTCGGCTGCTTCGGCCTGTCCGGTCAGGCTGGCTGCGGCAACAGCAGCAGGGGCTGCGGTTCCGGCCAGTTTCAGGAAGTCGCGGCGGGTTGCGCCTTCTTCCTTTGTCTTGCTCATGGGCTCCTCCTGTCCCAATTGCGGTTTGGCGCTGCAAAGCACCGGCGAGTGGCGGATTAATCCGCCGTCATTCGGAAGGCTTCGCGCTCGATCTCCATGAACACCCGACCGGCGGTGCCGACCGAGGCATAGAGAACCGAGTTCTCAGCGCCTTCCAAATCTGAATAGAAATGTGCGGCCCAAGGGCCGATGTGTTTACTCCAGAACGCCTTCTGGTCTTCCAGCGAGGCAGGCGCGCCGAAACGCCCGACGATCATGCCCGCCATCATCTCCATCAGAGAGGCAATGTTGTCTTCGGGTTCGTAAACATTTTGCGCCCTCGTGATACCGCGTGCTGCCATATCATTGCGAAGCTGGGCCAGCGGTTTTTCGTTCAGAAAACCGGTCAGATAGAAGCTGGCATAAGGCAACAATTCACCACGCCCCAATCCGATGAAAAGCGCATTGAACTCACGCTCGGCAGCGGCGGGCTTAGTGACCTTTGCCACGCGCGCCATCGCCTCTATGGCCTGACCCAGATCAGAGGCGTCACCGCTCAGCCCTGCCATCTGGTCCAGCAGCAACTGATCGGGCGGACCAGCCAGAAGCAAACCCAGAAAATTGTAGAAATCCGCGCGCAGACGATCCTCGGCCGAGATATCAATGGTTTGCGCGTTGTCTGCGGTCATAGAGTTATCCTCCGAATTCAAATTTCATGCGGCGCGGAGCAGGGGGGACTTCAAGCTCCTCTGGTTCTTCCACATTAGCCACGGTCATGGGTTCCGGCGCAGGTTCTTCGGCCTTGGCCGGTTCTTCACGCGCCTCGATCACATCAAGCGTATCTGTCTCTGGATCGCATTCTTGCTCTTCAGCCTCGGCAGCGAGCACTTCGACATGAGCCAACATGCCCTTGCCTACCTGATACGCGGTCTGAAGGTTCTCAATCACGCAGGCTGCGTCGGTGTAGTCCTCGCCGTAGTCGACCAGCCCGTCGACATTGGCCAGAACAGGGTTCAGCCGCCATAGGCGCCGCAAGGCGCGGCGGCGCAGGCGGTCAGGCACGGCTTTGGCCATGAAGCCCGAGACATCATCACCTGCTTGCAGCGTATCGGGATCGGGCAGATCAAACTCGGACAGAATTTCGGCGTCGCTTTTTTCTTCCATCTCAGCTTGCCGCGTTGTGATGATCTGTTCCTTTGCGGCCAAAGCTTCTGCTTCGGTCTCGGCCTGAACGGCGGCCTTGCGGCGGGACCAGAAATCGCGCGCTTGGGTCATTGCAGCACCCGACGCGGTGCGCGGTAGACATCCGTGTCCTGACGGATGCGAGCGTCGCCTTTTCCGTCCTCAACCAAATCTATGCGCTTCTTATCCCGACGGCGCTTTACGAACACTTCGTCCCGATGATGCTGCAGCGTGAAATCGCGCACCCAAGCGATTAGACCTTCTGTCATCGGGATCTTCTCGACAATCTCCTCGCCGGTATCAGCGTAGTCCTGACCTTCAAACGGAGAGGCCGTGACCAGCACTGCATTCAAGGGAGTTTCACCTTTCAACTCATCCCGAAGCACCAGGTAAAGCGAGGGCTGTCCGTCCGACAGGTTCACCATATAGGCCTCTGTTTCGTCAGCCCAGAGTGATAGAGGCAGTGTGGCAGCGTGATATTCGACGGTATCGCCTTCGCGTCGCAGCTCTTGCCAATCCGCAGGTCCGGCGCCAGGCAACAAAGCGACTGCGCGCCAGCTCCAGCGGGCCCAACGTGTGACCCCGGGTGTTTTGCGCACGATGACGCCAACCGGCATTTCAATCTGGCTTGCGGCCTTGGCCACTGGCTCCTCCCCGGAAGGCTCTCCCCTGCCTTCCCTATGATGTACTATGGTACATAAATTGGCGCGGTGCCAAGTCCACTTGCATTGATCAGGTCGTTTTCTTCGATAATTTATTCGTTATTGGCCTGAGCGGCTCGTGGATGGCTTGGGGGTCGATGAAAAATAGTGCACAAATCTGCCATTCTGCCCGGTGCCGCATTGCCACGGTGCGGATTAGGTTTAGTGTGAATTGGGGCAGCCAACAGTTCGGGAGGAGATATGACCAGCAGGCTTTTGTTGTGTGATTGCGAGGGGACGCAATCAATTGACGCGGATCGCATATCCTTGGCCTGTGAACTGAGCTGTTCAAAGGTCCATACTGCGCTTTGTACCCGAGAACTTGGCGTGGTGGCTGAAATGCTTCAGACCGACGATCAGGTCGTGATTGCCTGCGGGCAAGAGACTGTCGTGTTTTCTGACCTTGCAGATGATCTGGGTGTGGATCAGCCGGGATGCGTTGACCTCAGAGACCGTGCTGGCTGGTCGGAGCAGGGCGGAAATGCAGCGCCAAAAATGGCAGCGTTGGCAGCTGAAGCGATGTTGCCGCAGCCGATCACTTCTGCAGTTGATGTTATCAGCGAAGGCACTTGCTGTATCATCGGGTCGGGCGAGATCGCTTATGATCTGGCTGAACAATTATCGGACAGCTTGGCCGTAACGGTTTTGGTCACAGATGAGGTTCAACCGCTGAGCCGTGCTTTTGATGTTATTCGTGCCAAGGTGCGGAACCTGTCGGGCGCACTGGGTGGGTTCACGTGGCATCTGGATCAAGTGCAGCAACTAGAACCCGGCGGGCGTGGTGACTTTGCGTGGAGCGCGCCGAGGGATCGGGCCACATCGCGCTGTGATATTGTCGTTGATCTGACTGGAGGTACGGCTTTAGTTGCGGCCCCGGATAAGCGCGAAGGCTACCTGCGCGCCGATCCTCGTGATGCGGTGGCAGTTGCGCACCTGGCCTTCGATGCGCTGCAACTGGTCGGTACCTTTGAAAAGCCTCTTTACGTGCGACTGGATGAAGCGCTTTGTGCCCATTCACGCGCAGGACAGACCGGGTGTTCGAACTGTTTGGACATATGTCCGACCGGTGCCATCACATCAGCGACAGATCATGTGGCAATCGACCCCATGATTTGCGCCGGGTGTGGTGAGTGTTCTGCCCTATGTCCGTCTACAGCCATTACTTACGAGGACCCACCGGTATCTGCCATCCTCTCTAGGATGCACATACTAGCGCGAACTTTTCGTCGGGCAGGGGGTACTGCGCCGCGTTTGCTGGTGCACGATGCCCACGGGGCGCAGATGATCCGAATGGTTGCCCGGTTTGGCCGAGGTCTTCCAGCGGATGTCATTCCACTAGAATTGCACGTGGTTTCAGGTTTTGGTCATGCCGAGATGCTGGCCGGGTTGGCACACGGATTCGCCCGCGTCGACGTCCTGTTGGGGCCCAAAGTCGAACGGGACGCGCTGGATCGGGAACTGGACTTGGCGCAGGCCATCGCGGGGCAGGGTGCCCTGAGCCTGATTGACGAAGTTGACCCGGATGCGTTTGCTGATCTGCTTTATGCGCAAGAGGTGCCGCTACCATTGACCGATCCGGTTCTTCCATTGGGGAACCGGCGACAAATCACCCGTCTGGCGGCGCAAGCGCTGAATGCCAAGACCGAAGCACCGTTGGCCTTGCCAGATGGCGCTCCATATGGCGCCGTTGTAGTAAACACTGACACCTGCACCTTGTGCCTCAGTTGTGTATCATTGTGCCCCTCAGGTGCGCTGATCGACAATCCAGACAAGCCGCAGTTGAACTTTCAGCAGGATGCCTGCCTGCAATGCGGTATCTGTCGCACGATCTGTCCTGAACACGCCATTGATCTGGTGCCGCAGCTTGACCTAAGCGACAAGGCCCTGTCGCAGCAGGTTCTTAATGAGGAAGAGCCGTTCGAATGCATCGAATGTGGTGCGGCCTTTGGTGTCAGGTCGACGGTCGAGCGCATAATGGACAAACTGTCCGGAACACATCCGATGTTTGCAACTTCGGATCAGGCAAGGCTGATCCAGATGTGTGATGATTGCAGGGTAAATGCTCAGTTCCACAGCACCGACAATCCGTTCCAGTCATCTCCCAGACCCCGTGTCGTGACGACGGATGACTATTTTTCAAAGCGTAAGGATCACTGAAGTTGCAGCGGTGCGCCCAGATCGGCGGCGCTGATGGCGGCGACAAAGGCCAAAATGGCTTCGAGATCATCCAGACTTATTTCCACCGGATGGATCGGCGATGGACGCTCGGGCGGGAAGGGCTCGGTTACGCCCTCAATCTGGGTGAAGGCGGGATGCGGGTTCAGGGCAAAAAAAGCCTGAAACCGCTCGGACCAATCAGGCATCGCGCGCAAGACGGCGAAAGACGGCGTGGAACCCAATCCGTTCATGCGGTTTTGCGGCCCGATCACATGGCACCGGCCGCAGTGAGTAAACGACAAATCCTGACCCAAAGCAGCATCTCCGTCGATTTTAGCGTCTTCGACAACATCTGCGATTTCGAAGTTCGCGTTAAATGGCCCACCTTCAGCGGGAACAAAGCTTTCGATCGTACGTTTCCCAATGTCGGACAACAGCCAGTCTCGGAACTTGATTTCCTTTGCGCTGGCATTAATGCGCAGGTGATAGACTGTTTCGTCACGGGCAAAAACCGGATCGCCAGGAGGTGCCGGAGCAAGAGCCATTACACCATCATTGTCTGCGACAACGCGAACCCCGGACTTGAGAGAGAAGCGCGGAAGGATATGTTGCAGAAGACCCGAGTTTGAAATCTCATCTGGCGCTGCGAGTCCAATTGCCTCTTGTGACCAAGAGGGGGTGGCGGTGAGCGTCAGGCTCAGGCACAACAGGACAAAGCGCATGGCCAAACTTAGCGGTGTCAGGCCAATTGCGTCAAATGAACGAAAAGAGACGGAGTATCATGCAATGAGCGGCGACCGCAATCAGTCGACACGCAAGGCCCTAATCGAAGGGTGGATAACGGAGGTGGTAGCATGAGCATCCGTGACGCCGTACTGGCGAACCTAAAGAAGATCACTGATCCTGTTTCCGGGCAGGATATTGTCAGCGCAGGTATTGTGCGCGCACTGAATGTCGAGGGGGATACGGTGCGCTTTGTACTTGAGATCGATCCCAAACAGGCCGAGAAAATGGAGCCCGTGCGCGCCACAGCCGAGAAAGCGGCGCAGATGGTGGACGGCGTGTCCAACGTCTCGGCCATGATGACCGCGCATTCGGACAAGGCCCCACCCGATTTGAAGCCCAAGCCTAAGCCTTCGCAAACCGGACCGCAGGCGGTGCCGGGTGTGGACCGGATCATCGCGGTGGCGTCTGGTAAAGGGGGCGTCGGCAAGTCCACCGTGTCGGCCAACCTTGCCTGCGCGCTAGCCGCAGAAGGACGTCGCGTGGGTCTTTTGGATGCAGATGTCTACGGGCCGTCGCAACCCCGGATGCTGGGCGTCTCGGGTCGTCCGGCCAGCCCTGATGGCAAGACGATTCTGCCTTTGCGCAATCACGGTGTTACCATGATGTCGATGGGGTTGATGACCAACGAAGGACAGGCGGTTGTCTGGCGTGGCCCGATGCTGATGGGCGCATTGCAGCAGATGATGGGTCAGGTACAATGGGGCGCGCTCGATGTGCTGATCGTTGACCTGCCTCCTGGCACGGGTGATGTGCAGCTTACGTTGAGCCAGAAGTTTAAGGTGGATGGCGCCATCGTTGTTTCAACCCCACAAGACGTGGCTTTGATCGATGCTCGCAAGGGGATCGACATGTTTAATCAGCTCAAAACACCCATCGTTGGGATGATTGAAAATATGTCGACTCATATCTGTTCGAATTGTGGACACGAAGAGCACGTATTCGGTCATGGCGGTGTGGCGTCAGAAGCCGAGGCATTGGGAGTGCCACTGCTGGGTGAGATACCACTGCATCTGGATATCCGCGTGGCAGCAGACGGGGGGGCGCCGATCGTAGTCAGCAAACCCGACAGCCCACAAGCAGAAGCCTTCCGCAAGATCGCTCGCGACATGATTGCCAAGGGGAATGCATGAGCCACCCGGTCTTTCCCCCATTGCTCAGCGGGCATCCTGCCAAGGCCGGAGAGGATCCGTTCGAAAAGGCTCAGGCCATGGCGGCGCTAGGCTGTGATGGGGGAACCGTGGTCTATAGTATTCAGGCGGATCGTCTGCGCGTTGCCATCGTCTTTGCCCCCGAGGTGCCGCTGCAGGATGCAATAGCAATGTTGCCGCTATGTGCCGTCGGTTTCCAGAACGCCCTGGGCGCACTGGCTCCTCCAGAAGTTGCTGTGCATCTAGGCTGGGACGGCGTAATCTGCGTGAATGGCGCAACATGCGGGACGATGAAGGTTGCGGCCTCGTCTGCCGAGGCAGGCGAGATTCCTAATTGGCTTGTCGTCGGTTGGGAGCTTGCATTGCTGTCGACCAGCGACGCCCCCGGGGAAACGCCGGATGTAACTGCGCTTTATGATGAAGGTTGTGCTGACGTGTCGGCGACGCAACTGGTCGAAAGCTGGTCGCGCCACATGCTGACATGGCTCAACCGCTGGCAAGAAGAGGGCAACGCGCCGCTCCATGCCGAATGGATGGGGCTACTGCGAGGGGTTGGAGAACCCATCGCGGACTCCGGTGTATTTCTCGGCACCGACGAACGGTTTGGCATGCTGATCCGCGAGGGCGCAGACACCCAAATACGCCCGCTGACAGAACTGTTGGAGACCGTCTGATGAATCTCGCCCGAGCAATCCATTTTGATGAAAGCGACATGAACGTGTTCCATTCACCAGCACGAACCGGTGAGTGGTGCATCCCGGGTGGTTTCGAGTTTTCGAATTGGGGAGAGGCCGACTTAGAAGGCAAGGCACGTCAGGCCTTTGCCAATGGTTGGCTGGGGCTTGAGACGTTTGGGCGCGTGACATTCGTTGCGGTTACGCAAATTGAGCAGGCCGAAATAGACCAACTGACACAGAATCTGGCTGAGCATTTTGTGCAGTTATACGGTGCACCATCGGTCGAGGCGGCGATGGATGTCGCGCAGACCGAAATCGCGCACATGACCGAGATGTGCGAGGATCATGCCCCGAACACGTTGCTGACAGTGGCCCGGGAATTGACAGGGGCAGGGGTGCACGAGGCGTTTCGCGTGATCACGCCGCAAGAAACGCAGCTTGAAGCATTGGCCGTCCACGGATCGCTGGACGACTAGATCAAATCTGCGAAACCACCAAACTGGCCGCGTTTAAAGATCAATCCTTGACCGGGGCGGTGCATGACTTTCTCGACATGGCCAACAAGAATCAGGTGATCACCTGCCGCGTGACGCGCCGACAAGCGACAGTCGAAGCGGGCCAGACATTCAGCAAGACGGGGACGCCCTGCATCATCTTCCTGCCAGTCGGCATGAGAAAAATCGAACCCGTTACGCGCAAATTGTAGGGCCTGATCGTGCTGGTCCTGCGCCATCACATGTATCGCGTAATGCTCGCAGGTGCTGAAGGCGTCATACCGGTTCGAGTTCCGGTCGAGGCACCATAAAACCAAAGGTGGGTCCAGAGATACGGATGCGAACGAGTTCACCGTGATCGCGGCGGGTCCTTCGGCGGTGCTGGTAGTGACAACGGTGACTCCGGTGCCGAAACAGCCCAACGCCTCGCGAAAGGCAAGATTGTCCTCAGGGCCAGGAATGAATGTTTTTTCCGTCATCACGCGCTCGTTCAAGGGGCCTGTCTCAGGTGCCATGTGGCGCAGGGATTGTCCACGAAAAGCTGCGGTGAATTGAGGATTTTCCGGCTAGTTCAGATCCTCCAGCAACCGCCCGTGTTTACGGGTTTCCGCGATTACGTCGCCAAAGGTTGTCATGCCGCGTGCCTTAAGCATTGGCAACATTCGGACCAGAGCCTCGGCAGTGGCAACCGCATCGCCCAGAGCAGTATGGCGTAGGGTTTCAGGTATGGTTACACCCAGCCGATCACAAACCGCATCCAGTGTGTGGGTTTCGCTTGCTCCGAACAGAACAGCCGACAGCAGAACCGTGTCAAGAATGGGGTGGGACCAGTCTACCTCCATACGGCCAGCATGACGGCGTAGGAAAGCCATGTCGAATGGTGCGTTATGGGCGACAATCACAGCGTCACGGGCGAATTGGTGAAAGCTTTGCCCGGCCCCGGCGATGTCGGGCGCACCCTGCACCATCCTGTCGTTAACCTTATGGACTTTGGTCGAGGCTGGCGGGATCGGTATACCCGGATCGACAAGTGTGTCGAACTTCTCACCCTCGACAATCTTGCCCTTTACCACCCGCACGGCTCCAATCTGAACGATCTCGTCTTTATGAGGCAACAAGCCGGTCGTTTCAGTGTCAAAGACCACGAAACACAGGTCCGACAGGCTGCGTTCCTCAAAGACGTCATCCCCGGGCGTGTCGAGCAGCTCGAAATCATAGACCAGAGGGCGGGCATCCTCGGGCGGAATGCGGGCAACGCTGCCTTCAAAGACCAGCATATAACCCGGAGCGTCACCCAGCGGTTTCATCCGCGCGGTATAGGTTTGCCGCCCATCAACGCTGGACAAAGTGCAATAGACATCCATGCCGGTCTTGCACATCTCTTTGTAGGCATCGGTGAGGCCAGTGCTTTCAAGATAGTCAAACAAAGATGCGTTCAGGCGGGGGTGGGCGATCTGGGCCAGTACCCCGGCGGCCTGCGCGTCATACAGAACGATCTGATGCTTGGGGCTTGCCAGAAGCATGGCGACGGGTATCTCGGTCAGCAGGGCGGTGAGGCGTTTTTTCTCAGCCGCCAGATGGGCGGTTTCCGCTGCGACGGCCTGGGCGGTGGTCATGGCGTTTTCGGCCAGCTGTTCTGCTAGCCCCGCGGCCGCTGGGGCAAGATCACCCAGATACCGCGCAGCTTCCAAATCGAGATCTGTGCTGACCCCTGCATGGGCGCGGGCCCGAAGTTGCGCGGAAAGACGTTCGATCGGTTTAGCCACGTTATCATCGAACAACAGCCAGACACCTGCGACCAGTCCGAGCAAACCGAAGGCGATCAACGCATCCGCGAAGATAAATGCATTGATCAGTGCCGGGTCGGCCGCACGTTCATAGCTAATCCACAAGACCACTGTGCTAACAAGTATCCCGCCCAAGGCCAGCAGACAAAAAAACAGGAAGATGCGCAGGCGTAGGCTTAGCTTGTGCAGCATGGTCAGACTCCGCAAGTCGCCTCGATGATCGGATCTCCGGTCTCGGCCTTGAACCATGTTGCGTTTGTCAGGCTGCCATCGGTTGCAAATTCTGCACCGTCAACCAAATTGGCGCGACTATTCTCGGCACAATTGACTGCAATCGGCAGTTTTGAAACCGGTGCCCAGCGGCCGAAGAAGTAGAGATCCACAAGACGTTGATCAGGGACACTTTCGTTTGTGCGAACAGATACGGTATCGATGGCTGCGAAGCGATCGACGAAGGGCACCGCATATGTCCAAGGTCTATAAATCGCGCGGCTTTCGATCTCTTCGACAATTGCTAGCCCATCGGGCAGTTGACCACGCGTGCGATCATACCAGGAATATTCGCTTGAGATCGTCATGGCGATCATCCCAACGCCTGCCGCGACCGGAGCGACCCATTTTGGCAACCGGCCACCGGTTAGTTTGTTCAGCACCATGACAACGCCGGCAAAGGCAAAACCTGCAAAGACCGTGCCTATCAATTCCAGAAACATATTGTCTCTCCGTTATTCAGGCCTGAATTAGCCCAGCATACCTTTGCCATGACCAACCGCCGATTGCATCGTTTTTACCACGACGAAGGCATCGCGAAGATGACTTCGCTCAAAGTCCGAAAGGGCGGTTGGGGGCAGATAATTGTCCGGCGCGTCACCGGATTTCACTAATCTGACCTGATGTTCCAGCCGCGTCTCGGCAATCAGATCATAGGCGTCCAAAAGATCGCGCGCACCGGATGCACTCAGGACATCTGCTGCCTGGGCAGCACTCAGACGGGCGCGTGTGTTGGCCTCGGATAACTGACCCTGAAGGCTGTAGATGCGTGCCAGATCAACCACAGGCACGACGCCATTGTGCTTGAGGTCCAGCGTATTGCGGTGTTCACCCGACCGGATCGTTGCAAAACCGCGCAGCAGCCCCAATGGTGGCGTGTGTTTCAGCGAATTCGAGATCATGTGCGCCACGAAGATCGAGTTTGCGCTGGCATTGGCCAAAGTCTCGGACTGCAGATCAGTGAATAGGTCGAAATTGCCCCCGATTGGGCGCAGATCGAACATGACTGAGGCCAGCATCTGTGCCTCAGGGTTCGGCCTGTCAATCCATCCTTTGAAGTAATCGCGCCAGACCCTGACTGGTTGGCACCAACGCGGATTTGTCGCCATCATGTCGCCGGGGCAATAGAAATACCCGCAGGTGTCCAGCCCGTCCGATACGAACTTGGCCAGATCTGCGAAGTACGCCATGTCGTCTTCGGTTACGCTGTCATCCAGCATCAGGCAATTGTCTTGATCCGAAACACCGGTCTGCTCCTGCCGTCCTTGCGAGCCGCAGGCCAGCCACAGGTATGGCACGGGAGGTGCCCCAAGCTCGGCCTCGGCCAGTGCCAGCAAGCGCCGTGTTGCGGTGTCAGCAATGTCGGTGATCAGTCGTGTCACGATCTCGTGCCGGTTGCCGCCTGCAACGAGTTGAACTAGCAGTTGGGGTATCTCGGCAGTGACTGTAGCCATCTCATCAGCAGTATTGGCGCGGGCGATCCGGCCCACCAACTCGGCAGAATTGACCGCCTGATAACGGGTGAGGTCGGTTTGAGTGACAATGCCAACCAACCGCCCGGCCTCGGAAATTGGGATATGCCCGATACCACGTTCCATCATCACATGCAGCACGTCCGAGCCGATATCGGTTGGGGATAGCGTGATCGGGTTGGTGGTCATGATGGCTGAAACCGCAGTGTCTGCTGGCATCGACTCGGCGACGAATTTGCCCGAGATATCGCGCAGGGTCGCTATGCCCAGCAACTTTTCACCCTCGGTCACGCAGAGTGATGAGATATGTCGGTCGCGCATGATCTGCGCGGCGTTTTGAACCGGAGTATCGGGCGGGCAGGTGGCAGGGTCGCGCGCCATCAAAATGTCAATTGCACTGGTGGCCAGGCTTTGCGGCCCGCTGCGTCCACCGCGTGTGCGGTTGAAGAATTTGGACACCACGTCGTGCCCGTCGATCAGGTTTTTCACCAAATCTGGTGGCAGCACGATCAGCACCGTCGGCGTGTGGGCCCGCGCATGGGTTGCGGCCTTGCCATCCTTCAGCAATCCGCGCTCACCAAAAGAATTGCGCAGTCCCAGATGCGAGACGACAGCGCCATTCTCATCTGTAATCTCCACCTGTCCTTCGTAGATCACAAAAACGCCGGGCAGAGCATTGCCCAACTGGTAAATACTGCCATCGGCATCGACCTCGCGCACTTCGATCTGCTGGGCCAACTCGTCCAGCGCATCGTGGGGCAGGGCGTCATAGGGGTGCACAGATTTCAGAAACCGGGTGATTTCGTCAAGGGACAGGGGCATTTACGCTCTCCGGAGTTCCGAATAAAAATCCCGCCCGGTGGTGTGCCGGGCGGGAACAGTAAGTCGAAAGACGCGATCGAAGACAAGAGCCACCGACCGCATCACACTCAGTGATCCTGAGCTGCGCCCGCACCACGGGGAATGCGAATGCTTTCGACCATATCTTTGATCTCCTGCGGAGTCTCTTTGGTTGCGCCTGCTACAAAGTAGGCGACCGCAAAGTTGATCATCGCACCGATGGCGCCGAACGAGGTCGACTTGATCGGACCCAGAAGCGGGTCAGCATCGGTGAACGAGTTGGTGCCCGGAATGAACAGCCAGCCCTTATGCAGGAAGATGTAGACCAGAGTTACGGTAAGACCAGCCAGCATACCCGCAACCGCGCCGGTGTTGTTGATGCGGGTCGAGAAGATCCCCATCATCAGCGCCGGGAAGATCGAGGCAGCCGCCAGACCGAAAGCCAATGCAACCGTCTGCGCCGCAAAGCCCGGAGGGTTGAGACCCAGATAGGTTGCAACAACGATGGCTACAGCCATGGCAATCCGCGCCGCCAGAAGTTCACCCTTTTCAGAGATCGACGGGTTGATTGCGCCTTTGACGAGGTCGTGGGACACGGCCGACGAGATCGCCAGCAGCAGACCCGCAGCGGTAGACAGAGCAGCCGCAAGACCACCGGCAGCGACCAGACCGATCACCCAACCTGGAAGGTTGGCGATTTCGGGGTTGGCCAGAACCAGGATGTCGCGGTTGAACTTGGTCAGCTCGTTTCCGACCCAGCCTTTTTCCTCGGCAAGCGCCTGCATGTCGGCATTCTTGTCGTTGTAGTACTGAATCTTGCCGTCGCCGTTCTTGTCTTCCCAATCCAACAGACCGGTTTTCTGCCAAGTAGCCATCCAATCATAGCGCGGATCGTTGTCGATATCTTCGACCGAGACAGCGCCACCTTCGATGCCGCCATTGGGCCACATCATGTCACTGATGTTCAGACGCGCCATGGCACCAACCGCAGGGGCGGTCAGGTACAGCAGAGCGATGAAGACCAATGCCCAGCCAGCCGACCAACGTGCGTCAGATACCTTAGGAACGGTGAAGAAGCGCATGATGACGTGCGGCAGACCCGCTGTACCGATCATCAGCGATAGGGTGAACAGCACCATGTTCAGCGTGTTCGAGTGGTGGGCCGTGTACTCATTGAAGCCCAGCTCGGTCACGATAGCGTCCAGCTTGGTCAGCAAGGGTTCACCGCTTGCGGTGTCACCAAACAGACCCAGCGCCGGAACCGGCGTACCGGTCAGCTGCAACGAGATGAAGATGGCCGGGATAGTATAGGCGGTGATCAGCACGCAGTACTGAGCGACCTGAGTGTAGGTCACGCCCTTCATCCCGCCAAACACTGCGTAGGCAAACACAACAGCGGCACCGATTAGCAGACCCGATGTGTTGGACACTTCGAGGAAGCGGCCGAAGGCCACGCCCACGCCAGTCATCTGACCAATCACATAGGTCACCGAGGCAACGATCAGGCAAATCAC
Organism: Ruegeria sp. CL5; assembly: GCF_056536485.1. Taxonomy (NCBI): domain Bacteria; kingdom Pseudomonadati; phylum Pseudomonadota; class Alphaproteobacteria; order Rhodobacterales; family Roseobacteraceae; genus Ruegeria; species Ruegeria sp. CL5. Next base: position 435,778 of record NZ_JBQFPS010000001.1, on the reverse strand, counting down.
GGCAACGATGCGAGCTGTCTGGCTGTAGAAGCGGTCGCCGATGAATTCCGACACGGTGTATTTGCCGAACTTACGCAGATAAGGCGCAAGCAGCAGAGCCAGCAGCACGTAGCCACCGGTCCAACCCATCAGAAAGGTTGAGTTGTCATAGCCGGTAAAGGCAATCAGACCCGCCATCGAGATGAACGAGGCCGCAGACATCCAGTCTGCCGCTGTCGCCATACCGTTGGTGACCGGGTGAATGCCGCGACCGGCGGCATAGAATTCGGATGTGGAACCCGCACGGGCCCAGATTGCGATGCCGATGTAAAGCGCAAAGGACGCGCCCACAAACAGCAGGTTGATGGTAAACTGATCCATGGCTCTTACTCCTCGTCCACGCCGTGTTCAGCGTCGAGCTTGTTCATGCGCCAGGCGTAGTTGAAGATCAGCACCAGAAAGACCAGGATCGATCCTTGCTGAGCGAACCAAAAGCCCAGATCTGTACCGCCAACAGCGATGCCAGACAGCAGCGGACGCAGCAGAATGCCGAATCCAAACGACACCAGCGCCCAAATCGCGAGGCTGATGTAGATGAGGCGCAGGTTGGCCTGCCAATAGCCCTTGTCGGCTTCGGCAGTCTGCGCGGAGTTTGTTGAATGATCCGCCATCGCGGGTTCCTCCTTCGCTTCCCTCATTGGCGGCCCGTTGCCCAACTCCTCCAGTGCCGTGGGCCGCTTCTCGAAATTGCCAGATGCCGGATGGCGTCAGGCATAGCTTCTCCGGTCTGCCGAGGCAGTTCCATTGAAGTATTCTGTTTTTGGATCAAGGCCCTAGGGCTTATCTGCTCCCCTTAGTCCATGACTTCGCCGACAATCCCGTGAAGGTTTCGCGCGATGTCGTCGATCTGACCCATGGCATCGATGCCTTTCAGCACGCCCTGGGCTAGATAGTAGTCAATCAATGGTGCGGTTTGCGCGTGATAGGCGGTGAGCCGCGAGGCGACCGTCTCGGCATTGTCATCAGCGCGGCGCTTGAATTCGGTGTGGCCGCACTTGTCACATTTGTCGTCTTCGACGGGTTGTTTGTACGTGTCGTGATAGCCTTCACCGCATCCGGCGCACGTGTATCGACCCGAAATCCGGGTAACCATTTCGGCGTCTTCAACCTCAAGGCTGATGGCCGCGTTGATCTTCTGATCTGACGACGCGAGTAAACCATCAAGCGCTTCGGCCTGAACCGTAGTGCGCGGGAACCCATCAAGAATGACGCCCTTGGAGCAGTCCGGTTCCGCCATGCGGTCGCGCAGGATCGCGATGACGATCCCGTCGCTGACAAGATCACCGGCCTCCATTACCGCTTTGGCCGCATTTCCGGCATCGGTGCCTCCCGCAACCGCGTCGCGCAGCAGATCACCGGTGCTGAGCTGCACCAGTCCGAACTTGTCTTCCAGCATGCGTGCCTGCGTTCCCTTCCCGGCGCCCGGAGGGCCGAGAAGGATCAGAACAGCGGGGGTCGTGGTAGTGGCAACGTCCATCACACCCTCACTTATTCGCACGGTTTTCAATCAGGTCTTCGACAACCGACGGATCGGCCAGCGTAGACGTATCGCCCAGCGAGCCGAAATCGTTCTCGGCAATCTTGCGCAGGATACGACGCATGATCTTGCCCGAGCGGGTCTTGGGCAGCCCCGGTGCCCACTGGATCACATCCGGGGATGCAATCGGGCCGATCTCGGTCCGGACCCATGTGCGCAGCTCTTTCAGCAGATCATCCGAAGGTTCGCGATCATTCATCAAAGTGACATAGCAATAGATGCCTTGCCCTTTGATTTCATGGGGATATCCCACAACGGCGGCCTCGGCGACAGCTGCATGGGCAACCAGCGCGCTTTCCACCTCGGCGGTACCCATCCGGTGACCCGAGACGTTGATCACGTCATCCACACGGCCCGTGATCCAGTAGTCGCCATCCTCATCCCGACGGCAACCGTCGCCGGTGAAGTAGTAACCTTTGTAGTCCGAGAAATAGGTCTTTTCGAACCGCTCATGATCGCCCCAGACCGTGCGCATCTGACCGGGCCAGCTGTCTTTGATGCACAGAACGCCTTCGACACCATTGCCTTCGATCTCAACACCGGACTGAGGGTCCAGAACCACGGGCTGAATGCCGAAGAAGGGTTTCATCGCCGAGCCGGGCTTCATCGCGTGAGCACCTGGCAGGGGGGTCATCAAGTGACCGCCAGTTTCGGTCTGCCACCAGGTGTCAACGATCGGGCAACGTCCACCGCCGACCACTTCGTTGTACCAGTTCCAGGCCTCCGGATTGATCGGCTCGCCGACCGTGCCCAACGTGCGCAGGTCGCTCAGGTCGCACTTCTCGACCCACTCGTTGCCTTGCCCCATCAGAGCGCGCAACGCAGTTGGGGCGGTATAGAACTGGTTCACCTTGTGCTTTGCGCAAACTTGCCAGAAGCGTGAAGCATCCGGGTAGGTGGGTACACCTTCGAACATCAGCGTGGTCGCACCGTTGGCCAATGGGCCATAGACGATATAGCTGTGGCCAGTGACCCAGCCCACATCCGCAGTGCACCAGTAAATGTCGCCTTCGTGATAATCGAACGTGATCTCATGCGTCATGGCCGCATAGACCAAATAGCCACCGGTCGTATGAACAACGCCCTTGGGCTGACCTGTCGAACCGGAGGTATAGAGGATGAACAGCGGGTCTTCCGCGTTCATCTCAGCGGGTGCACAATAGTCGTCCGCCTCAAGCGCCATTTCGTTGTAATCGTAGTCACGACCGTCAATCCACGTGGTTTGCCCGCCAGTGCGTTTAACAACCAAGCATTTCACTGTGTCCTTACAGTGCAGCAATGCAGCGTCTGCGTTCGACTTCAGCGGGGTCTTGCGGCCACCACGGGGTGCCTCGTCGGCAGTGATGACGACTTTGGCGTCGCAGCCGTTGATACGTGCCGCCAACGCATCGGGTGAAAATCCGGCAAATACAATCGAATGAATCGCTCCGATCCGTGCACAAGCCAGCATCGCGTAAGCAGCTTCGGGGATCATTGGTAGATAGATGACAACGCGGTCGCCTTTGCGGACACCCATCGACTCAAGGATGTTGGCCATCCGGCAAGTGCGGCGATGCAGTTCGGCATAAGTAATATACTGAGCCGTGTCGTTCGGATCATCTGGCTCCCAGATAATGGCTGTCTGATCGCCACGCGTCTTCAAATGACGGTCCAAGCAGTTGGCCGAGACGTTCAGCGTACCGTCCGCATACCAATTTATGCCAACCGAACCAAATTCATAGCTGACGTCTTTGACCTGAGTGTAGGGCTTGATCCAGTCAACGCGCTTGCCTTGCTCATCCCAAAACGCCTCTGGGTTGTTGATCGACGCAGCATACATATCTGCGTATTTGTCGGCGTCGACATGGGCGCGGGCGACGGTTTCTGCGGATGGCGGATATGTCTTGGCATCTGCCTGGGCAGCGGTGGTCATTTTTGAGGCTCCTCCCTCTGGACTGGATTGCATGGGACCGATATTGCCAGCCGATCAGACAATGTCGATCCATTTCCTCCCCGAGTTGAATAATACGGAGATCAGAAAAGAAATAAATAAATTGCGATAATCCTTGAACTTCTTTGTAAATAAGTTTCAGAATAATCGCGTTACTTGTAAACAAATATGAAATTACTAGTAATTGTATAATAATAACAATAATGTATCTGTAACATACAAAATGCTCACCGGATCGGTTCTGGAATATTAGTGTATCGCCCCATTTTGTTGAGCTGAATTGATTGCGGTAACACCGCTTATCCAAGCAGGGGTTGGCAGATTCCAGACTAGGCGCTAGCTTCTCTTTCAAGCGCCTCGATAGGGAGCGCATCTATGGGAGAGATCACAATGAATAAGATACTGAGTGGCGCGGCCTTTGCCGCCCTGAGCGTGGCGTTTGTCACCGAGGCAGCCGCGACCGAATGGAATGCCTCGGTCTGGGGTAAACGTCGTGCCTTTACCGAACATGTTGAAAAACTGGCTGAACTGGTGAACGAGAAAACCGGCGGCGATTTCACCATCAATGTCAGCTATGGTGGCCTGTCGAAGCCCAAGGAAAATCTGGATGGGATCGAGATTGGTGCGTTTGAGATGGCGCAGTTCTGCGCGGGCTACCACCGCGACAAGAACCGCGCGATCACTGTTCTGGAACTGCCCTTCCTGGGTGTGAACACACTGGATGAAGAGGTGGCCGTCAGCCACGCGGTTTATGATCATCCGGCGGTCAAGGATGAGATGGCGCAATGGAACGCGCGTATCATCATGACCTCGCCGATGCCTCAATATAACCTTGTTGGCACCGGTGACCCTCGTGATGAACTTGCCGAATTCGACGGGATGCGTGTTCGTGCCACCGGTGGTTTGGGGCAAGCATTTGAAGCGGTTGGCGGAGTACCTACGTCCGTGCCCGCGACAGAAGCTTACAATGCGATGGAATCGGGCGTAGTCGATACAGTGGCCTTCGCTCAGCATGCACATCTGTCGTTTGGAACCATCAACGAAGCCGACTGGTGGACAGCGAACCTCAATCCGGGAACCGTGAATTGCCCAGTTGTGGTAAATATAGACGCCTATGAAGCCCTGCCAGCGGAACACCGTGAGGCGTTTGATAGCTCGATTGATGAGGCGATCGCACATTATTTAGCCAACTACGGTGGACTGCTTGAAAAGTGGGACGGCGTTCTGGAAGAAAAGGGCGTTGAAAAGGTCGAGATTGACGGCGCAGTTCTTGAAGAGTTCCGCGCTAAGGCCGCCGATCCAATCCGCGCAAAATGGATTGAAGACATGACGGCTCAGGGTTTGCCAGCGCAGGACCTGTACGATCTAGTGCAGGCAACACTGCAACAGCAACGCGGCGGTAATTAATCGCCCTTCGCCGGGTGTCATTGGGCACCCGGCCTTTCCTACAATCAAAGGATTGCTGAGATGGCAGGACATGCCACGGTGCTTGAGGATGGCAGTCTTCTAAGTCGGCTGGATCATCGATTGTTGCGATTGGAGCGCTTTATGGCGCTGATCAGTGGATTTGCGGTCTTCGGACTGATGGTGCTGGCTGTTGTGTCAGTCAGCGGCCGAAACGCCTTGAACGCGCCGTTGCCTGGCTATGTTGACTGGATCGAACAGGCGATGCCCCTGATCGCATTTCTGGGCATTTCGTTTGTGCAACGCGATGGCGGGCACATTCGAATGGATATCGTGATCTCGCGCCTGAAAGGGCGGGCGCTGTGGTTGTTCGAACTGATCTCGGTCCTGTTGATCCTTCTGCTGATGCTGGCGCTGGTTTGGGGCAGTTGGTCCCATTTCGACCGCTCCTTTGATTTTGGCGTCCCGATGTGGAGCCGCGATAGCTCGATTGACATCGGGATTCCTATTTGGCCAGCCAAGCTGTTGGCGCCCGTTGCTTTTTTGGTTCTTTGTGCCCGGCTGATCTTGCAGGTCTGGGGCTATGGACGCGCGTTTATGCTGGGGCTCGAAACTCCGGTGGCCGTACCGCTGATACAGGATGCCGCTGCACAGGCTGCAGCCGAGGCCGAACAATTCGAAGGACGTAACTGACCCATGGATACGATTGATATCGGCCTTTGGGTCACTGCTGGTCTGCTGATTCTGGTCGTCACGGGCATGCGGGTGGCATTCGCCGCTGGTTTGGCAGGCTTGATTGGCCTTATTTGGATATTCTGGGCCAAGTTTGGCTATGATCCCGGGCGATTTGGCAAAGCGCTGACGGTCGCAGTCAAAACAGCCGGGCAGGTGCCGCACTCTAAGGTGGCATCTCATACACTCAGCCTGATCCCAACATTCATACTGATTGGCTATCTTGCCTATTACGCCGGGCTGACGCGCGCCCTGTTCGAGGCGGCAAAACGCTGGGTGGCTTGGGTGCCGGGCGGGCTGGCCGTTTCAACAATCTTTGCGACCGCCGGTTTTGCAGCGGTCTCAGGTGCCTCGGTCGCCACATCGGCTGTCTTTGCGCGCATCGCCATCCCCGAGATGCTGGCCGTAGGCTACAACAAGCGTTTCGCCGCCGGAGTGGTGGCCGCTGGTGGGACCTTAGCTTCGCTCATCCCTCCATCCGCGATTCTTGTGATTTATGCAATCATCGTCGAGCAGGATGTAGGAAAACTGCTGCTTGCGGGATTCATACCCGGTGCGTTCTCGGCGGTGATTTATGGGTTGTTGATCGTTGGCATCGCCGTGATTTTCAAATCCGTCGGGCCGCCTGTGACAGGATTTACCTGGAAACAACGATTTGCGGCGCTTCCGGGCGCATTGCCCATCGTGGCGGTGATCCTCATCATAATCTGCTTTGTTTACAACCCTTTCGGCGACAAGGCCTGGGGCACCCCGACCGAGGGCGGAGCCATCGGTGCCTTCATCGTGTTCTGCTTTGCCCTGATCCACGGGATGCGCTGGCCAGAGTTCAAGTCGGCCTTGCTTGAAACCGCCAAACTAACCGCCATGATCTTCGCAATCATCTGGGGCGTGCTGATCTATGTGCGGTTTCTGGGATTTGCTGATCTGCCCGGAGCGTTTTCCGACTGGATCACCTCGCTCGAGATGTCGCCGATGCTGATCCTCATCTGTATTTTGCTGGCCTACGCCGTGCTGGGCATGTTCATGGATGCAATCGGCATGCTGCTTTTGACACTGCCGGTCGTGTATCCCGCCGTTATGGCCCTGAACGGGGGCGAGGCTGTCAGCGCGGCAGACAGCGCCTTTGGTATGTCCGGACCAATGTGTGCAATCTGGTTTGGTATATTGGTGGTGAAAATGGCCGAGTTCTGCCTGATCACACCACCCATTGGCCTGAATTGCTTTGTCGTTGCCGGGGTGCGGCCTGACCTTAGTGTTCAGGATGTGTTCAAGGGTGTGACGCCTTTCTTCATTGCAGATGCTCTGACCATCGCGCTGCTGGTGGCTTTTCCGGGGATCGTTCTATACTTGCCATCGCTGGCCGGATAAGAAAAAGCCCCGGCCAAAGGCCGGGGCACAGTTATTGATGTGCGGGTTCTTTATCCTGCCCGCATCAACATCCCAAACAAGTCCCTTGGGTCGTCAGGGTCTGCGAGCATATCCAATGCTTCATAGAAATCAGTGCCTTCAATTGCACTTTTGATGTATCGTAGTGCCGAAAAATCTTCGATTGCGAAACCTACACTGTCAAACAACGTGATCTGTCGATCGTCGGTGCGGCCTTTGGCCTGTCCGGTCATCACTTCCCACATCTCGGTGACCGGGTGATCATCCTCCAGAGCCTGTATTTCACCTTCGACCCGCGTTTGCTCGGGGTATTCTACAAAGATATCCGAGCGCAGAAGGATATCGCGGTGCAGTTCGGTTTTGCCGGGGCAATCGCCTCCAATCGCGTTGATGTGGACGCCGGGGCCGACCATATTGTCTGTCAGGATGGTGGCGTATTTCTTGTCAGCGGTGCAGGTCGTTATGATCTGAGCGCCTTCGATCGCCTCTTCTGGCGTTTTGCAGGGCACGATTGTCAGCCCTTTGCCCTGCAGATTGGCAGCACATTTCGCCGTCGCGTTCGTATCGGTGTCGTAGAGCCGGACAGTATCGATCCCGCACATGGCTTTGAATGCGAGACACTGGAACTCGGATTGCGCTCCGTTTCCGATCATCGCCATCGTCGTCGCCGATTTGGGTGCGAGGTACTTGCCAACCAGCGCCGAGGTTGCCGCCGTCCGCAGTGCGGTCAGCATAGTCATTTCGGTCAATAATGTCGGGTAACCGGTATAAACATCAGCCAGCAGGCCAAACGCTGTAACGGTTTGCAGGCCCTCAGACGTGTTCTTGGGGTGACCGTTTACGTATTTGAACCCGTAAGCCTCACCATCCGAGGTTGGCATCAATTCAATTACGCCGTGCGGTGAGTGAGCCGGGATGCGGGGCGTTTTATCAAAACTCTCCCAGCGTTTGAAATCAGCTTCGATCTGCGTAGCAATCTGTGTGATCATCTGTTCGACCCCGACGTGGTGAACCAGACGCATCATGTTGTCGACGGATACAAACGGCACGAGGGCCTTATCAGAGGGTTGCATCAAAGACTCCTATCGGCGGGAAAGATGGATACCAGCGATCATACAACGTACGGATCCACCGGCTGTTTCAATTGTGGGAACCGAGAGCGGCAGCGGAGTTGCGCTTGCTTCGATAACCGCGACTTGAGCGGGCGTAAGAGCCTTTAGCGCACGGCTGGACAGCGCCAGAACAAGACCATCGTTGCCGCTAAGCTCAATCGCGTTTCCTGCAAAATCTGCGATCTGTTCATGAGACAGATCGATGACAGTACGACCAGACTCCTCAAGCCGTGCCCGAACTGTTGCCCGACGTTCTGGGTCGGAAATCATGTCCAAACAGATCAGCGCGTAGTGCGTCCCGATCCCCATCAGAACATTGGTGTGATAGACATCGCGTCCTTCGGCATCCTTTGCATCGAACGCGATCGGCTCATAGTTGAAATGCGTACAGAAACGTTCCAACAACACCGGATCAGCGCGATTGGATCGAACGGTGTAGGCAATACGGCCCACGTGATCCAGAACCATTGCGCCCGTACCCTCAAGCGCCAGGTCGTCCTGTTCGAGGCCGGAATAATCGATGACGTCCTGCACTCGATATTCCCGCTTCAGCAACTCGATTACATCTGAGCGTCTCTCGCGTCGACGCGATGGTACGAACATCGGATATACGGCGACATGACCGCCGGGGTGGGTCGAAAACCAGTTGTTCGGGAACACGCTGTCGGGTGTATCGCGCTCACCTTCATCGTCAAACACATGAACGGTCACACCAGCAGCGTGAAGCTTTTCTACTGCTTTGTCATGCTCATCCCGCGCAGCCGCTGAAGTCGCTGCGGCAGATCGATTTGCCAGCGTTTGAAACGCATTGTCGTCTCGGGTTTCTGGATTCGACGCGAATGCATGGGGGCGCACCATCACTACAACCGAAGGAGATTGAAGAGATATCATCAGAAGCTCCGGGTTGGGCGATCGAAGATGCGACGCCCCATAAGCGAGGCTGCAAGATCGACCATCAGTTTTGCGGTCCGGCCGCGCTCATCAAGGAACGGGTTCAACTCGACGAGGTCCAGCGAACAAACGAGGCCGCTTTCGTGCAGGAGTTCCATGACCAGATGCGCCTCACGCTCGGTCGCGCCTCCGGGGACTGTGGTGCCAACTGCTGGTGCGATCGAGGGGTCAAGGAAATCCACATCCAACGAGACATGCAGGATGCCGTTGGCCTCGCGTACTTTGTCGAGAAAGGCCAGAAGTGGGGTCTTGATGCCGTGTTCATCGATGCTGCGCATATCGGCCAGCATCGCGTCATCCTTTTCCAGCGCCGCGCGTTCGGCTGGATCAACCGAGCGCAATCCTATCATCCCAACGCGATTGGTTGGGATTGGAGTGGTTACAGGAGGAAAGGGCTCAAACCCCGGTTGACCGGTGAAATAGGCGACGGGTGTTCCATGTAAATTGCCGCTATCTGTGCTGCGCGGTGTATGAAAATCACTGTGTGCATCCAACCAAAGAACAAAGAGCGGGCGCCCGATTTTATCCGCATGTGCCGCCATCCCTGTCACCGTCCCCATCGACAGCGCGTGATCGCCGCCCATGAAGATCGGCAAACCTTGCTCTGCGACTTCATTCGCAGTCCGGCTCAACGCCTGTGTCCAGCCCACGCATTCCGGAAGCGAGAACAGATGGGCGTCTTCTGGCACATCTACCTGATCCGGGTGAGTATCGCCGATGTCGGTCACGGTATGTCCCAGGTCAGACAGCGCTTGTTCAAGCCCGGCAACACGGTAGGCGTCGGGCCCCATTCGGCAGCCCTGACGATGTTTGCCAGCATCCATCGGAACCCCGGCGAGAATGATGTTCTGTTTGCTCATAAGTCTATCTATCGATACGATATGAGTTGAGAGAAGAGGGCAAATTGATCAAACTGGATCAACAAAATTCTATTTGGTAAATACGTATGGACGAACTGGATAATAGGTTGCTGAATGCCCTGCATAGGGACGCACGCGCATCGCTGTCAGAGTTGGCCGAAATGCTTGGCGTAACCCGAACGACTGTGCGCAGCCGGCTGCAGCGTCTCAAGCAATCTGGCGAAATCGTGGGGTTCACTGTGGTGACCCGGCAGGGTGTGTCGGAAAGCCCCGTACGTGGATTGATGATGCTTGGAATCGAAGGTCGCGGGACCGAGCGGATCCGGTCCCGGCTGGCTGCGATGCGGCAAGTTCGGGCAGTACACTCGACCAATGGCAGTTGGGATCTTATAGCCGAGATCGGCACAGATACTCTGGACGAGCTTGATGAAGTGTTGTTCCAGATCAGGCGGATGGAAGGCATCACGCGGTCCGAGACAAACCTGTTGCTTTCTACGCGCAAGGGCCGTTCGTAACTGGCTGTTCAAGCCACTTTGACGGATTCGAGAATCGTGCAAAGCTTTGAATTAACACTGATCTGAAGATCATAGGGCAGGGACGTACAGTATGACCACAGAGGCGAGCACCAATGAGACGCGCGTGGCAAATTTAGCCGAGCGCGTAACAGGGTTGTTGGAAAAGCCATTGGTCAAGATTGCGGTTCCGCTACTGATCACCGGAATAGCACTCGCGGTTCTGCACGACCTGTCTGCACATGTGAAATGGTCAGATATCCAAAGTGATATCGCGGCGAAGCCTGGGAAGTTCATGTTCTTCGCGCTGTGTTGGACGGCGTTCAGTTTTCTGTCTCTATCATTCTATGATGTCCTTGCCGTGCAGAGCGTGGCTGGTGGAAAGGTGCCTTTGCCCGTTGCCGGAATGGCTGGGGCGAGCGGTTACGCGGTGTCGAATTGCCTTGGATTCTCTTACATCACCGGCACCGCGATCCGATATCGGATCTATGCCTCGCTCGGGCTGGATTTGGGGCGCGTTGCGGGGGTGATCGCGACCTCGTGGGTGGCGTTCTGGATGGGGCTGGTTCTGCTTCTGGGCCTGCTGCTGACCATCCATCCTGACGGTATTTCCAAGGTCCTGCCCATCAGTGAGACAATGGAAACTGTGATAGGCCTCTGCATGCTTGCGGGGCTGATTGTTCTGTTTGTTTGGCTTTCAAGCGGTGGGCGGCGATTGGCGTATGGCGGCTTTGGGTTCAACCTGCCGGGTGGTAAGCTGGCCAGCTTGCTGACAGTCGCCGCAGTTGGCGATCTGTTCGGCGCGTCCATGGCGCTTTGGGTATTGATGCCTGACGATTTGGGTGTTGGCTATCCATATTTCTTCGCGGTCTATATCGGTGCGATCGCGGTGGGTATCCTCAGCCATGCACCGGGTGGGATAGGCGTGTTCGAAGCGACCCTGATTGCAGGCCTCGGGGCATCGGGCCGGTCTGATGTCATTGCTGCACTTCTGCTGTACCGGCTGATCTATACTTTTTTGCCATTTGCCATTGCCAGCCTGTCGATTGCGGTCGCATCGGCAATGACTCAGCGCCAACGCATCGGGGGCGCGATGACCTGGGTTTATCGCGCAATCCGCCCCATTGTCCCGATGGTGGCTGCAGGCGTTGCGGCAGTGGCTGGGGTGATCTTGCTGGTCTCGGGTGCCTTACCCTCCAGTTCCCAAAACCTTGGCGTACTGCGTGCAGTGCTACCTTTGTCGTTTGTCGAGGCCTCACACCTCGCAGGCAGCGCAGTGGGCGTTTTACTGCTGTTGGTATCGCGTGGACTATTCCGCAAACTCTATCGCGCATGGGTGGTGGCCATGTTGTTGATGGCGGCTGGTTTCTTTGCCTCGCTCGCCAAGGGGCTGGATACACACGAAGCCCTGTCCTTGCTGTTTACGATTGGCCTTCTGGCGATGTTTCGGGGGGCTTTCTACCGGGTTAGTGGTGCGTCGATCTTTCGGCTGAATATCCCATGGCTGGTCAGCGTAGTTGCATTGCTGGCAGTCATTTTCTGGATCGGGTTGTTCGCTTATTCCCATGTTGAATACGAGAACGCCTTGTGGTGGGATTTTGCCTGGAGCGGCGATGCCTCACGTTTCCTACGCTCAAGCCTTGTTGTCGCTGTGATCCTTGGCATTGTGGCGGTGAACTCTCTGTTTGGGAGAGAAATTCCGGCTCCGGTTCGCACTGAAATTCCCGAAGTCGTTGAACGGCTTGTGATGGAAAGCGAAGACACCGAGTCTCAGATTTCGCTTACGGGCGACAAGCAATTCCTGATTTCACCCGACGAAACCGCATTCCTCGCTTATGCCGATACTGGCAACGCGCTCATCACCAAGGGTGAGCCGGTGGGAGATGAAAAGGCAGGGCAACAACTGATCTGGCAATTGCGAGAAATGGCCGATCGCGAAGGCAAGCTTTGTGCCTTTTACAGTGTCTCGACCAAGTATTTGCCGACGTTCCTGGACCTCGGTCTGTCGATTTTGAAGATCGGAGAAGTGGCCCGCGTGCCGCTGCAGGATTTCTCTCTGGATGGAAAGTCGCGCAAACGGTTCCGGCAGGCCAAGAACAGGGCTGAACGTGAAGGGTACAAGTTTGAAATCATCCCCAAGGAACAGCTTGCTCCGGTGTTGCCCGAGCTTCGTCAGATCTCGGACGACTGGTTGGCGCAGAAGGCGGGTGAAGAAAAGGGCTTTGCCTTGGGTGGGTTCGACGATGACTATTTGTCTTATTTTGACCACGCCGTTCTGCGGGATGTGACAGGCAAGATCATGGCTTTCGCCAACCTATTTCAAGGCGGAAACAAATCCGAATTGTCTCTGGACCTGATGCGTTACGAACCGGACAGCCCTAGCTTCGTCATGGACGCACTGTTCGCCGAGATGATGGTCTGGGGTTCCGAGCAGGGATTCCACTGGTTCTCGCTGGGCGCTGCTCCGTTCTCAGGGATTGAGAACCGGCAGTTGGCCTCGCTTTGGAATCGGATCGGTGGGTTCGTTTATGAACATGGCGAGCAGTTCTACCACTTCGAAGGCCTGCGCGCCTTCAAGCAGAAATTCGATCCGGAATGGAGCCCCAACTATCTGGCCAGCCCCGGCGGATTGGCGGCGCCACGTATCCTCTACGAAGTTAACATCCTGATCTCGGGTGGCCTGCGCGGGTTGACGAAATAGCGTTTAGTTCAGGCTGGCGCGTGTTGGCGCTTTCTCAAGCAGATCACCCCAATCGGTGCGATAGGCCATTTCGGCCAGAACAGTCTCGGGTAGGAACTCCTGATTCTGACGGATCTGCCAGCCGCCACCCAAACCTTTGTAGATCGCGACCAGATTGGACGAGACTTCTTGCCGCGCCTCGATCAAGTTTGCTTGTGAACGGAGCAGGGCAGTCTGTGTATTCAAGATACGGGAATAGCTGGCGATGCCATCGCGGTATTGATCAACGGCTATGTCAGCAGCTTTGCGCGATGCTTCAACGCTACGCTGATAAAAGGTGACCTGTTTGCGCGCCTGTGCATAGGCGACCATCGCACTTTCAACCTCTGAATAGGCGGTCAGCACAGTGTTCTGGTAATTTGCGATCAACGCCTGATAAGCCGCATCCTGAGCGCGGACGTTGTTCTTGATGCGGCCATAGTTCAGGACATTCCAGACAACGCCTGCACTGGCCAATCCCGTGGCACTATTGGTACTGAACAGATCGCGCCCGCCCGACGCTTGTAAGCCGATCGAACCAGACAGGATGAATTGCGGATAGAGATCAGCCAAAGCGATCCCCACCTGCGCCGACTGGGTGGCTGCCGCAAGTTCGGCGGCGCGGACGTCGGGCCGCCGCCGTAGCAATTCGGCAGGGACTCCCACAGCTACGTTGCTGCGCCCTGTTGGAATGCGGCCCGAATTTCCAATCAGGCCCGCCATCTGGGAAGGGGTTTTGCCCAAAAGAACTGCCAGCGCGTTCTTGGCCTGTTGGATATCGCTTTCCAGCTCGGGCACTAGCGCCTTCGTGTTGTTGAGCAGAGCAGTTGATTCCTGCACATCCAGCTCGGTCGTCACGCCGTTGTTAAAGCGTAACTGGGTGAGGTCTGCCGATTCCTGCTGGATCGTGATGTTCTCCTGCGCGATGCGCAGAGCCTCCTGCAACGAACGGATGTTGATATAGAGCGCTGCAACGTCCCCGGTAAGCGTGACTAGAGCGTCGTCATAATTGGCGACCTGTAGTGCAAGGTTAGACCGTGCGGCCTGTACGCCGCGACGTTGTTGGCCCCAAACGTCCAGTTCCCATTGCGCATCAAAACCGACTTGCGAGGTTGAGAATTCGGTGTCCAAAGGGATGATACGCCGTATATCCGAAATCGGCCCAAGGCTGTCGCTGATCTGTCGGCGTTGCAGCGAACCGCCCACGGCCTGCGACTGCGGGTACAGCTCTCCAAATGCGATACCAAGTTGCGCACGAGCCTGAAGTACTCGGGCGCCCGCAACCTGCAAGGTCAGGTTTTGCGCATAGGCTTCGGCGATTAGTTTGTTCAGCGTCGGATCGTTGAATGTCTCCCACCAGCGCGCAACGGGGGCGCTGCGCGAGGTCAGGCCGCTTTGACCCGCGCTGGGGTTGTTGACCTCCATCCATTGCTTCACCACTGGAGAGTTGGGACGCACGAAATCGGGCCCCACCGGCGTACAGGCGGCGAGAGTGGCAGCGCAAAGGGCGGTGCCCAACAACCGGCGGAGAGTCATCTTACGCATCCTCAGATATCCAGCGGCCGGATGAAGTTGGCAAAGGAATAGAGGCGGATATTGATGCGCCTCAGAAACTCAAAACTTTGACCCATGCCCGTGTAGATTGCTACGGCCGCATGGCCACCAGCGGGGAAGGTGTGCCCCTCAGGCACATCGACTGAGATTTGAACAGCGATCCGACCGGGAAGCTTCGGCAGCTCAAAGCCGGGCAGGCGGCCTGAGGGCAGGTATTGGCCTTGACGTGTGGCCCACCAGACGGCTTCGACCTTGCCGGTCAGAATTTCTCCGGGGTAAAGGTCCAGCGCAACTTCTACCGGTTGGCCGACCTCAACGAATTTCAGGTTCTGCTGGCGGAAGGTGGCTAGAATATAGGGGTCTTCTTCGGTGACAAAGCTGGCAATGGCACCCAGACGAATTTCCCCCACGACCATACCAGGACGCGCCTGTTGTGAAACGATCATGCCATTTTCGGGGGCATAGATCGTTGTGTTGTCCAGAAAATACTCGGCTTCGGCCAGCTGTGCCTCAGCCTCCAAAATGCCGGTATTCACCCCGTCGATCTGTGAATCCAGCGCGAGGTTGGCCTTTTCCAGATTGGCCTGAGCCTCTTTGATTTTAGCCTGATCTTCCGCGACCTGTTCGTTCCAGCGGTCTAGTTCGTCCTGACGTGCCCCACCAGCCGGAACGAGGTTTTCGTAACGCGCCTGTTCCGTTTGGGCATACGCCAATTGCGCATTTGCACGCTCAACCGCTTCGCTTGCAGCGATGACGTCCTGTTCGAGAATTTTCGCGTTTTGCTGTGCCGCCACCAACTGGGCATTTGCCTTGTCCACGGCCAGCGAGAACACCGTGTCGTCGAACTTATACAGCGGATCGCCCTTCGTGACCCATGTGTTGGGCTCGACCAGAACCTCGGACAGGATTGTGGGCTGTGTCAGGCGCGGAACGATCTGGATCGTGGACCGCACAACGTGGCTGTCGACTGAGAAGGGCTGAAAGAACCGCAGCGCGACCAAAAAGATCAGCAGCAGATGAGCGCCGACCCAGAACGAGACGATCCCCCACATGATGTTGAATTTCAGCCATTCCATCTTGAAAAAGATGAACCAGACAAAAATGATGTAGAACAGCGTGATGCCAAGGGCGACAAACATGAGTGCTGAATTCCTTTGGCGTTAGGCTTGCTTGGTTTCGTCGGTGTCCAGCGGGTCTTGGTATTCCGGTTTAACGGTGCCGCCCAGACGCTTGATCTCATCCCGGATCGCTTTGCGTTCTTCATCAGGGCCACGGCGCATGTCGACTGTCACCCCGTCATGGAACGCCCAGATAAAGGCATGCACCCACGGGACTATAGCCAAAAAACCCATCCATCCCATGATCTTGACGGCTTCGGCATGCGGGTGATTGCGTTTGATCGCTATTCGCCCCGGCAGACCCATGAGAAACAGAAACAACGCCATCACCGCTGCCAACAGCAGAATAAGCGCCACGAATGTCAAATAGTCATAGTAGCCTAGCGGCTGCCCCAAAAGTCCCATGCTCGCGCCTCCTGTTGGGAAGGTTGTGCCATCCTCAGTTGTTGTTGCCCAGTTCGTCAATCAATTTGTAACTGGTCGGCGGGTCCGCACAAATGGTTGGGCCGCATTCGATCAGGGTCGAGATCGCGTTTAGCCCCGCCAGAGCCAACAACGCGAAAAATGCAGCCTTGGCCAACCCGCTTCCCCCGAAACGCGGGCCTTGCTGCGCGTCACTGACATATTGCCTGTCAAACATCAGCATGATCGCCGTTCCCAGAAGGACCAGAAAAAAGCAGATGGCGGCCCAGGTGTAGTAGTGCAGTCCTAGAACGGGAGAGCCATAGTGGCCCGTGCCTGGTACGATATGCAGCAGGATTTGACGGATCGAAACGCTGCCTCCGTAAAGTGCGGCAAGCAGCATCAGCGCATAGTGACGCGCGCGCGCTCCGTAAAGCAGGTTCAGCCCAAGTCCAACGCCGACGGCGACAAAGCCGACCCTCTGCAACAAACAAAGCGGGCAGGGCAACTCGTTCAGCGAAAACTGATAGGCGTAGGCCAATACCAGTACGAGGCTGACAGCAAATGCGCCAACGGCATTCAGGGTGCGAGACAGTTCAGGTGTCATTGAATCGCTCCCTACAACTGAATGGTCAATGTGCTGGTGGCGTGGAATTTCAGCCAATAGACGCTCAACGTCAGAGTGATCAGAAACAGGGCCATTCCGGCGTTTGTCCGGCCAAAGTAATTTAATCCCATTGTGACTGTAAGTAACGAAAATAAAAGCGCGATCATGGTCCGCTGCCGCCCCCCCCTTGCGCCAATTGCAATTGATCACGACTTTGTCATCTGGATTGTGGTCTGGCAAGCAAAGACAACCGAAAGGCGCAGTAGAGGGCTATTTGCATTCCATAATTTGCGTTTGCCAGTCATTGCATTTCCGGGCCAGCGTTTCAGGGAAGTCAGAATCTGTATAAACCGTATCAATATCCGCCAATGACGCTATGCGCGCAGGTGCGGTTCTGCGGAATTTGGAGTTGTCAGCGACGAGGCTGATCTGCCGTGCCTGTTCAATGATTGTTTGGCTGACCAGTACTTCCTGTAGGTCAAAATCCATCAAATCTCCGTCCAAATCTAAGGCCGAGCATCCAATTATGGCGTGATCAAATTTGAATTGCCGGATGGTTGAAACTGCCAGATTGCCTACCAGCCCGCTATCCGATCGGCGCAGAACACCACCTGCAACGACAATCTGACAATCCGGGTTCTCTATAAGGATATTGGCCACGTTCATGTTGTTGGTTACGACCATCAGATTCTTGTGGTCGAGCAACTGTCGTGCGACGGCCTCGGTCGAGGTGCCGATATTCATAAAGATCGAGCTGCCTTCCGGAATATCTGCTGCGCAACGTTCGGCGATGCGAATCTTGGCCTCATGGTTCAGGGCACGCCGGTCTTCGTAACCAATATTGGACACGCCCGAACGCAGAACGGCCCCTCCGTGCACCCTGTCCAGTTTTCCTGCATCTGATAACTCGGACAGGTCGCGGCGGATGGTCTGAACCGTCACCTGAAAGCGTTCGGCCAGCCCGTCGACGGTAACGCGACCTTCGACATTGGCGATTTCAAGAATGTCTGATTGACGGAAGGATAGTGACATAGATCAGCTCTGCGCTTGGGATAGTTCGTTTTTGTTCTATTTTTTGAAACTGACAAGACTTATTGTGCAGTTATTGCAAAAATTTCGAGAATTTTGATTGCAACCGAACATTTACGAAAAGTTATGTTGACGATACGAAGTGTTGTGATGCTAATGCCATCGAAACTGCCACTTTTGGGGAATCGTTTGGATATGTCATCAGACAGCAGTCAGGTAACCGATCTTTTCATAATCGGTGGCGGCATCAACGGGTGCGGAATTGCAAGGGACGCTGCGGGGCGGGGATTGTCTGTCACTTTGGCAGAGATGAACGATCTGGCGTCTGCCACCTCCTCGGCGTCGACCAAACTGTTCCATGGTGGGCTAAGGTATTTGGAATTTTTTGAGTTCCGTTTGGTCCGCGAAGCTCTGATAGAGCGGGAAACGCTGCTGCGCGCGATGCCGCATATCAGTTGGCCGATGCGTTTCGTGTTACCGTATCACGCCGATATGCGTTTTGATTCTGAGACGCCAACCTCGCGATTGCTGAGTACGGTGATGCCATGGATGCGTGGGCGACGCCCGGCCTGGCTGATCCGGTTGGGTTTGTTTTTGTACGATAATCTTGGCGGCCGCAAAATCCTGCCGGGAACGCGCGCGTTGAACCTGCGCTCTGTGCCTGAGGGCGCGCCTTTGCAAGACAAGTTCGAAACAGCCTACGAATACTCGGATTGCTGGGTCGAAGATTCTCGGCTGGTGGTTCTGAACGCCCGTGACGCTGAGGCAAGGGGCGCGAAGATCAGGGTTCGGACCGAAGTTCTTGCGGCCAGGCGTGTTGATGACATGTGGCATATCACGATCCGTGATCAGCAGAGCGGTGAGACTGAGACAATTCTGGCAAAGATGTTGATCAATGCAGGTGGCCCGTGGGTGGGCGATATCATTCAGACCAAGATCCACATAAATTCACGCGAAGGGGTCCGGTTGGTGCGGGGCAGTCATATCGTGACGCCCAAACTGTTTGATCACGACAAATGCTACTTCTTTCAGGGTGAGGATGGGCGCATCATCTTTGCCATTCCTTACGAGCAGGATTTTACCCTGATTGGCACCACAGATCAGGATCATTCTGATCCATCGGAGCGGCCAGTTTGCACCGAGGCCGAGCAGGAGTACTTATGCGCATTTGCCACTAAGTATTTTAAGAAACCGGTGACTCGTGCTGATATCGTCTGGACCTATTCTGGCGTGCGTCCACTTTATGACGACGGCGCAAGCAGTGCCACCGCAGCGACCCGAGACTATACGCTGAAGGTTGATGCCACAGGCGGCGCTCCGGTTCTGAATGTCTTTGGCGGCAAAATCACCACATACCGGCGCCTCGCGGAAAGCGCGCTGGAGAAGATCGGAGAGTACTTCCCAGATCTTGCAGGGCCGTGGACTGCCGGAGTATCGCTGCCCGGAGGAGATTTCCCCGTTTATGGTGCGCCGGATTTAGTTCGGCAGGTGCAAACGGACTATCCTTTCCTTACAGAAGCATGGGCGCATAGGCTGGTCCGGGCCTACGGCACCGAAGCTTGGGACATTCTGGGGGCGGCCAAAGATCAGACCGATTTGGGCGAGGATTTTGGGGCGACCCTGACCGAGACCGAACTTGTTTGGTTGATGGACAAGGAATACGCGCGCACCGCCGAGGACGTTGTATGGCGCCGCAATAAGTTGGGTCTACGACTAAGCCCCGAGCAGATTGATCGGCTCGATGACTGGATGACAAATCGGTAACGCAACAACCAGTCGCTTCACACGAAAAAACGCCCCGCTGTTCTGCGGGGCGTTTTCGTTTTGGTGCCGTTTTTACGCGGTTTCCTCTGACGGTCCTGGATCATTCTTGCTCCCTTTGATCCATTCTCGCATGCTTTGCATAACGGCATAAAGGACGGGAACCAGAATGACGCCGAACAGTGTCGCAGCAAGCATACCGCCAAACACGGCCACACCGATGGCCTTCTGGCTGGCCGCTCCGGCACCGTTCGCTGCCAGCAATGGAACCACGCCCAACAGGAAGGACAATGCGGTCATCATCACGGCGCGGAACCGCTGGAAAGCAGCCTCGACCGCGGCGTCTTTGACGGACAGCCCCTTGGCCCTTTGTTCCATCGCAAATTCGACGATGAGAATCCCGTTCTTTGACGCAAGCCCGACCAGCATGATCATCCCGATCTGCGTGTAGAGGTTGATGTCGCTGCCCACGATTGCCACCGCTGCGACGGCACCGAACAAGGCTACGGTCACCGACATCAGGATCGAAACGGGCATCGTCCAACTTTCATATTGGCCGACAAGGAACAGGTATCCGAACAAGATCGCCAGCCCGAGGATCACGACAACCAAGTTGCCCGACGCCAGCTGCTGCTGCGCGGTCCCTGTCCATTCAAAGGCGTAACCGGGGGGCAGGGCGGTCGCCGATTCTTCGGTCATAGCGGTGATGGCGTCACCGGTTGACAGTCCGGCCGCTGGAACTGCGGTCACAGTCGCAGAACGGAACAGATTGTGCCGTTTCAGCAGAACCGGGCCCAGTACGTTCTCGACGTCGATCAATGTGCCCAACGGCACCATCTCGCCTTTGGTGGAACGTACATAGAGGTCCGAGATATCCTCAACCTTGTTCCGGTACGAGCCTTCGGCCTGGATCATGACGCGGTAAACACGACCAAACAGGTTAAAGTCGTTAACGTAATATGAACCAAGCTGCGCCTGCATGGTCTGGAAGATCTCGGCCACCGAGACCTGCAGCGTCTTGGCCTTTTCCCGGTCCAGATCAACGAAAAGCTGCGGGACGTTTGCGCGGAAAGTGGTGTAGGCCTGTGCGATTTCAGGCCTCTGGTTCGCGGCATAGACATATGAGCCCACTGCTGACGCCAGATCCTGCGGCGATCCACCTCCGGTTTGCTGTACCTCCATTTCGACGCCGGCGGACATGCCCAAGCCCTGAATGGGCGGTGGGTTGAACGCCACAATCGACGCTGCGGATTCCTGGTTTGCAATCGCCAGAACTTTGCCCAGAATGGCATCGGCGCTCAGATCAGGTTCTTGCCGCTCCTCCCAGTTGGTGAGGTTGACGAAAATGGCCGCTCCGTTTGTCGTCGTGCCGTTAAGCAGCGAGAACCCGTTCACCAGAACGGTGCTCGCGACACCGGGGATATCTTGAATCTGCGCATCCAGACGTGCCGAGACAGTTTCGGTGCGTTCCAGCGTTGCGGCGTCGGGCAGTTGGATGTCGACAAACAGATAGCCATTATCCTCAAGCGGAATAAACCCTTTCGAGGTGACACCCATGATGGACCCTGTACCGGCAGCGAAGGCCGCGATGATGCCCAGTGAAATCACCGGCAGGATCAGCAATTTTCGTACGATTGCGGTATATCCGTTGCGCATCGAACCGATGAACCCTTCAAACATAGCCAGCAACCCGGTTGGGGGACCAGAGCGTGCCTTCAGAACCAATCCACACAAGGCCGGAGACAATGTCAGGGCGTTGATCGATGAGATCACGACAGCGGTCGAGATCGTGACCGCGAACTGAGAATAAAGCCGCCCTGAAATACCAGGCATAAAGGTGACGGGTACGAACACTGCCAGCAAAACCAGGGTTGTCGCAATCACCGGACCGGTGATTTGGCCCATCGCTTTGCGTGTCGCTTCGGCAGGAGGCAGCCCCTCATCCGCGATGATACGCTCGACATTTTCAACTACGACAATGGCGTCATCCACCACGATGCCGATGGCTAGCACCAGCGCAAATAGTGAGATCGTGTTGAGCGACATGCCGAATGCCAGAAGGAATGCGAATGTTCCAATCAGTGAGACGGGAATTGCCACCGCGGGAATAATAGTCGCGCGCCAACTGCCAAGGAATATGAACACGACCGTAATCACGAGTATGAATGTCAGGATCAGTGTTGACACCACGTCATTGAGCGATTGTTCCACAAAGTCTGTCGTGTTGAACGGAACGGCATATTCTACATCCGACGGAAAGGCTCGGGACAGACGGTCTAGCTCGGCTTCAACACGTTCGGAAACCGCAAGCGCGTTCGCGCCGGGGGCCTGATAGATACCGATAACCGTTGCCGGAACGCTTTGAAAATAACCCGAAGCTGAATAAAACTGCGCACCAAGCTCTGTGCGAGCGATGTCTTTGACACGTACAATCGCGCCTGCATCCCCGGTGCGGATAACGATATCTCCGAACTCATCAGCAGAGGTCAGGCGGCCTTTGGTCTTGATCGTGTATTGAAAGGTTTGCCCTTCTGGAACAGGCGGTGATCCAATCGATCCAGCCGATACTTCGATATTCTGCTCGCGGATTGCGTTTATGACATCACCCGGAGTGATCGACAGCGCGGCCATCTTATCCGGATCCATCCATATCCGCATCGCGTATTCCAGATTGGTCAGAACATCCGCCTTACCTACGCCCTGAACGCGTGCCAGCGCGTCTTTCAGGTTGATCGAGGCATAGTTCGAAAGAAACACGCTGTCATACGTGCCATTGGGCGAGGTCAGCGTGACCAGCAGCAGCATGTTTGTTGACGCTTTTTGGGTTACCACGCCCGATGAGGTCACTTCGCTCGGCAACGAGGCCATGGCCTGCGCGACGCGGTTCTGCACGTTGACCGATGCAATATCAGGATCGGTGCCAACTTCAAACGTTACATTCAGAGAATAAGAACCGTTATCTGACGAAGTTGACGTCATATAGATCATGTCGTCCACGCCGTTGACCTGCGCCTCGATTGGCGCGGCTACGGTGTTCTCGACAGTTTCGGCATTCGCGCCGGTATAGGTGGCGGTTACACTGACAACCGGAGGCGTGATATCAGGGAATTGCGCAACCGGCAGAACCATATAACCGATCCCGCCCAAGATGGTCAGGACCAGCGAAATTACAAGCGCCAGCTTGGGCCGGCTGATGAACAGGGCAGAGAACATCTGTTATTCTCCTGGCTGCTCAGAGGCGACAACGGCATCGACGGCGACGCCGGGACGAACGCGCTGCAGACCTTCGACGATCACACTTTCGCCCTCACGCAGACCATCCGTTACGATAATGGCCGAGTCGACGGGGTCTCCGGTTGTGATGTAGCGCTGCTCGACCATCTGTTTGTCATTGACGACCAATACGAATTCCCCGCGTTGGTCACGTTGCAGGGCCGCTTGAGGGATCAAGACCTGCAGCGTTGGCTCCAACGCTTCGATCTGGACGTTTACGAACGCGCCATCGACAAGCAGACGTTTGGCATTTTCGAACTGAGCTGTGAGGGTGATCGCACCAGTCAACGGGTCAATGCGGTTATCTACAAAAATGATTTCGCCTGTCTCATCCAGTGCGGTTCCATTCGGCAAGGTCACATGGACGTTTGGACTTTTGTTGCTTTCTGCCAGGGTCGCTGGATCTTCACCAATTTGTTCAAGAACCGAGGTGAACTGTTTCTCGTTCAATGAAAAATTCACGTAGATGGGGGCCTCGCTAACCAGCGTGACGAGGGGTGGATTATTGGGGCCGACGACGTCGCCAACACTAATTTCGACCCGACCGATCCGACCAGAAAATGGCGCGTGAATCTGGGTATAGCTGAGATCAAGCTCGGCCTGCTGGATGGCCGCATTCGCAGCTTTTACCTCGGCTTCCGCAACCAATTCGTTGGCACGTGCGATATCACGTTCGGATTCGGGTGTGGCGTCTCGCTTGTACAGTTCTTCCTTACGTGCCAGATCGACTTTGGCCAGTTCAAGGTTGGCCTCGGCGCGGTCAAGATCAGCTTTGCGCGCTTCCAGAGTTGCTTGGTAAAGGTCTGGTTCGATCGTGAACAGCAAGTCATCTTTAGACACGGGGGCGCCGTCATCTACGTTCTGACTGTCCAGAAACCCGCTGACGCGCGCGACGATGTCGACCTTGTCGATGGCCTCGGCCCGCCCAATAAACGTCGCCTGATCAGTAATCTCTTCTGTATAGGCCGCCGCGATCGAGACCTTTGGCGCGGGGGCGGCTGACTGATCCTGTGCCATAACTGAGTGCGGAAGGATGGACCATGCGATTACACCGAGAGATGCGCCTATTGTCCTGAAATATCCGCGGCGGCGGTATGTGGGCTTTTTAAATGCAAAGGACATGATGGCGCCTCGTTCAAACTAAAGATAATGCGCCCGGGCATCAGATATGCGCGGACGAGTCGAGTGATGTTTCAGGCAGGATGGCGGGTTTGGCGCAGTTTCTCAAGCATGTTGAGACTTCCTGCGAAGTTCAGATGGTAAAAAATTTCTTTCCAATTGGCGGACTTAGCTTGCGTCAACAGCAGATTTGCAGAGGAAAGGGCATCTTTTTAGGGCCGTTGGGTCCCCTGAATAAAACACGACAGAGGATTGCTCAGCCCTCTGCCGCTTCATTCACAGATGAAGATTTGTTGTTACTTACGCGTCCCGGCGAAGCGATTCTGCCAGTCTTCACGTTGCTCATCGGTCACCTTGGCGAACAGCACATCGGGAACCGTGAAGTCGTGGCCTGCGGGTAGGGCACGCAGTGCGGCGTCGACGTCATCAGGCCAGCTGGTGTCCAGCGTGTTCATCGCGCTAAGCATTTTTGCCGAAGTTTCAGGAATAAACGGCGCGCTCAGAACCGCATAGAGTCGGATCAAGTTCAGCCCCAGCCTGACTTGAACCGCAGCCAGCGCCGGGTCTTCCTTGAAAGTTGACCAGGGGGCCGCGGCCTGCAGGTATTCGTTGCCTGCGACCCAGATCGCCCGCAACTCCTGCGCAGATTTACGCACTTCCATTGCTTCCATGTGGCCTTCATAGGCACGGATGCGTCGGGTCAGTTCTGTGATAAGCGTTTGCTCATGCTCACCATATTCACCATCACCCGGAACGGCCTCACCGAACTTGGAGCGGCAGAACTTGGTGATCCGGCTGACAAAGTTGCCCAGAACGTCAGCGAGGTCCTTGTTGACCGATTGCTGGAAGTTTTCCCAGGTGAACTCGCTGTCGCTGCTTTCCGGCGCATGGCTTAGCAGCCACCAGCGCCAGTAGTCGGCAGGCAGTAGCTCCAGCGCCTGATCCATGAACACGCCGCGCCCTTGTGAGGTTGAGAACTGGCCGCCGTCATAGTTCAGATAGTTGAAAGATTTCAGGTGATCGACCATCTTCCACGGCTCGCCTGATCCCAGAATGGTAGCCGGGAAGCTGAGCGTGTGGAACGGCACATTGTCTTTGCCCATGAACTGGACGTACCGCACGTCATCCGCGCCTTTGTCGGTGCGCCACCATCGCTCCCACTCGGCATCGGACTTACCGTTGGCATCTGCCCATTCCTTTGCGCAGGCGATGTATTCGATGGGCGCGTCGAACCAGACGTAGAAGACCTTGCCTTCCATTCCAGGCCAGTCCTGATCGCCTTTCTTAACCGGAACACCCCAATCCAGATCGCGGGTGATCCCGCGGTCCTGCAGACCGTCGCCATCATGCAACCATTTCTTTGCAATCGAGGTGGTCAGGATCGGCCAGTCAGTCTTGCTGTCAATCCACGCATCCAACTGATCCTTCATAGCGGATTGGCGCAGATACAGGTGCTTGGTCTCGCGCACCTCTAAATCAGTCGAACCGGAAATCGCTGAGCGGGGCTCGATCAGGTCGGTCGGGTCCAACTGTTTGGTGCAATTCTCGCACTGATCACCACGCGCGCGATCATAGCCGCAATTGGGGCATGTACCCTCGATATAACGGTCAGGTAGAAACCTGCCGTCGGCGTTTGAATAAACCTGCTTCTCGCTGACCTCGCGGATCAGCCCGGCCTCATCCAGTTTGCCTGCGAAGTGCTGGGTCAGGTTACGGTTCTGATCGCTGGATGAACGGCCAAAGTGGTCAAAACTCAGATCAAAGCGTTTGGCGATGTCTGCCTGCACCGCATACATATCGGCGCAATATTCCGCGACGGGTTTGCCCGCTTTCGCCGCAGCCAGTTCCGCAGGGGTGCCGTGTTCGTCGGTTGCGCACAGGAACATGACCTCATTCCCCCGACCACGCAGATAGCGCGCGTATAGATCGGCGGGCAACTGCGAGCCGATCAGATTGCCGAGGTGTTTGATCCCGTTGATATAAGGGATCGCCGAGGTGATGAGAATCCGAGCCATTTTGCGTTTCCAGATAACTGTCTGCGCGCCCGTCTACAGTATGTCGGCGGTTAGCAAAAGGCCGGGTTTTGCGACTCTGTGTAATTCACACTGAAATCGCGTTTAGTACTTCTCACGCGAACCTTTCAGCAATCTGCCAATCGTAAACGAAGTACGCGGCGCATAGACGTAATTTGTCCGTTCGTCGGGCGTTGGGCGCGAGCGCATGCGGGCAAGGCCAAACACGATCAGGAATGCATGACCCAGAGCCACGAAGGCAAATAGGGCGCCAGGGCCGAACTGCTGGATCAACGTGGATGAGATGTATGGTGAGGCAATCGCGCCTAGTGCGTACCAGAACATCAGTGCTGCGGCCAGTTCTACGCGTTGTTCGGTAGTGGCAAAGTCATTCGCATGGGCTGATGAAACCGAGAAGATCGGGAATGTGGTCAGGCCGAAAAAACCGGCTGTCAGCATGACGCCGACAGTGCCGGTTCCGCTGGCCAACATTGTGATGCCGCAACTTAAGACCGCTGCGGCCGATAACCAGATCAACACCCAGCGTCGGTCATATTTGTCGGCCAGCCAGCCCAGCGGGTACTGCGCTAGTGCGCCGCCCAGAACGAATGAGGCCAGAAAGAACGCAATCTGATCGACAGCCAGCCCCACCTCCTGACCGTAAACCGGGCCGACCATTCGAAATGAGGCCGAGCTTAGGGCTGCGACGATCACCCCGGCCACTGCAAGCGGTGAGTTTTGCCACGCCAGCCGGGGCCGTAAGCGTGGTGCGTCCGGGGTTTTGGGTTGGCTCGCGCGTGTTAGCGTCAGAGGCAGTAGCGATGCGCAGCATAAGATGGCCAGAAGATTATATGAAACATAGGATGCCGGAGGCAGAACCGCGATGATCAACTGCGCGCAAAGCGAGGCGCCCAGATCCGCGATGCGATAGCTACCCATCACACGTCCACGAGATTCATTTGTAACCTTTGCATTTAGCCACGCCTCAATCACCGTGTAGCACCCGGCAACGCAAGTGCCCGACGCGATCCGTAGGATGGCCCAGACATAGGGGTTCTCGGTCAGCGTGTGTCCCAACAGACCCATGGCACCCAAGGCGGTGCAAACGGCAAATGCGCGCGAGTGTCCGACGCTTCCCATCAGGCGTGGTGCCCACCAGCAGCCAATGAAAAAGCCGAGGAAATGCGAAGACCCCAACAGACCGATCTGTTCTGTCGAAAAGTTCAGTGTCAGGCCCGAGATCGCATCCAATGGCCCAACACCACCGGTCGACAGTTGCAATAGTATGACCGAAAGAAAAAGTGCGGCAAATGAAATGATAGTACGCATGATGGGGGCAGCTTGTCTTTATTGTCACGAATTGCGCGTGTCTATTCGACACCTTAGCGTCGTTTTTTGGCGTTCCTTGGCTAATCCTGTCGAATGATTTCGGCTCGGATGTTTAAACCAATCATTGGCTGTACCAGATCAGGATAGCCTGAGGCACCAAATTCGTGCCGATTAAGCGCGCCCACCAACTTTATGAACAGGATGTCCAGTTCATCCACTGCGCTGCCTGGTCTTCGATAAAGATCAGCCTTCAGCGTTACGGGACGGGTTACATCACGCACTGTCAGATCCCCCGTTACTGTCGCGCCTTCCGAGATGCGACCCGTGGGTCCAAGTTGAATTTTGGTCGTGACGAACCGAATGGTTGGATGTCGGGCGGCGTTCAACACGCTGCTGCCTAGCATTGGACCGCGCGCAAAGGGCAATTTCGTACGAGCTCGGGCCACGTCCATCACAACATCGACCCTACTGTTTTGAAGGCGTCTCGTGTCGATTAGAATCTGCGCCGTCTGAACTGGCATCGTACCTGTTTGTGCTGTGCCAGACAGAGTGTAGGTAAATTCAACCGAGCTGCGCGCCGTTGCCAGAACGTACGGGGTGAGTGCTGCATGAGCGTCGCGCGCGAACGGTAGAGCCGCAAGGCCAGCGATGAGTGTGCGGCGCGTGAGGTCGGTCATGCCAATGCTGTGTCGCCGCGTGGCCTTGAGCGTTTCAAGAGCATCAGCAGGATGGCGATGTTCATGCCATTCCAAACGATGCCATTGATAAAGGCGAGTTGGTAGTTGCCGGTTACATCGTAGATCCAGCCGGACATCCAGCCGCCCAGTGCCATGCCCAGAATGGTCATCATCAAGACTAAGCCGACGCGCGCGCCGGCCTCTTGTGGCGGCATGTATTCGCGCACAACCAAAGCATAGCTGGGAACGATACCACCCTGCGCCAATCCAAACAGCATGCTGACAACGTATAGCGAAACCATTCCGTCGTAGGGCAGAAACAGGAACAATGCGATACATTGCAGGGTCGAGCCGATCAGCAGCGTGGAAAGTCCACCCAATTGGTCCGCAACCAGCCCCGAGATTATTCGGCTGACCACACCTCCCAGTAGCATCAGTGACAGCATTTCAGCCCCTACCGCTGGGCCGTAGCCGAGGCCGATGCAATAGGACACGATATGGACCTGTGGCATCGACATTGCCACGCAGCAGCCGATACCAGCCAGCCCGAGGATGTATTGCAGGGCGCGGGGTGAAAAGCCGATGCTCTGAGCCTTGATCTGTGCTGCTGCTGCTGCGGTGCTGTGCGCTTCGACCGGAACTTGGCGACGCAAGAGCAGTGACAGGGGTATGACAACGACCAGAGTGATTAGGGCGAGGCTCAGGTAAACCTGTTGCCATCCTTCGCGCTGTAGAATGCCCGATAACAGCGTGGGCCAGATTGCACCTGACAGATAGTTGCCGCTGGCCACCAGCGCCACGGCAATCCCGCGCCTGCGCATGAACCAATGCGAGATATCGGCGATCAGTGGTCCAAACCCGATCGATGTTCCAAGACCCAGCAACAGATGCGCGACTGAAAGGAGGGCAATGTTCGGTGCAAGGGTAGCCAGCAAATAGCTTAATGCGCTTAAGAGGGCGGCCCCGATCAGAGCCTTTGTCACGCCCAGATTATCCACCAGCTTGCCAAGCCACATGTTGCCAAAGGCAAAACCGATCATGGTGAGCGTATAGGGCATCGATGCGGCAGCTCTGCCTGCTCCAAAATCGGCCTCGATGGCGGGCATCACGACAACCACAGCCCACATACCCACATTGACCACCGTTGCGATCGCCAGAGTGATCAGCAGGCGAAGCCAGGAGTATCGGCTGTCATGGATCGGATGTGTCATGCGGGCACGCTAGGGTGCAAGTTCTGCTTTGACCAGTCACAAGTTATGTGAACGTGGGTGCGTCTTCGGTTTTGATCTGTTGTAACTTCAGGCCGAAATGTGGGGCCGTCCGCGTCACGTGCCAACTGGCCGGGGGCAGGGCGCGGGCACGGCGGCGGGTCAGGCGCCAATTGCAGGCCTCGTCCCGATAAGTCGGCTCCATATGCCAGCGCGTCTCGATCCCCTGCGCGCCGCCATCGTCAGGTGTCAGCAACAGTCCCAGAGGGGCCTGACCCGATGTGCCACCCTGTTCGGCGGCCAGATGCAACCGCCGAACAGGGGTCAGACCCGGCGGGCCGGGCAGGTCGCCGATAACCACGGGCGCGGCGCCACTGCGCAAGGCTTCTTCCATGCACCACAATAGGTCTTCGGGTTTATCAGGGCGGATCAGCAGAAACCGGGACGGGTCGGCAAAAGGTAACATGCCTTCGGGATGCAGCTGGGCGACCTCCCACGCCGGGGCAATCCACATTACCGGACCCTGAGTTTGCCTCGCCACCCACAGGGCAAAACTGCGCCGGGCAGGGCCGCAGGCCTCGTGCACACGGGCCAGTTGCAGGCTGATCTGTGGGTGCAGGGCCACCCCGGGCGGGGTGCGCGCGGGCTTGCGGCCAAGAAGATGGGTGGACATGCTTATCAAACTAGCATGTTCCCAATTTGTTCTCAATTGAGGATTGCCGTCAGCGCGACAAAATCAGGCGTCCGTCAGCAAACTGGATATTCGAGAACCGATGCAGATATTCCATCCCCAGCAGGGATTGATCCAGGTCGCCCTCATTGACCGAGGCCGGGATATTGCGATCCGTGATCGGGCCCAGAGACAGGCTGTCCAGCCGAATCGGAGCCGTACGCACGATGCCATTGGCCGTCGAAGCGCGGCCCAGATAGTTCAATTGATCCGTATCGATTCCAATTCGTTCGGCATCTTTCGGACTAATGACGATATTGCTGGCCCCGGTATCGACCAGAAAGGTCACGGCTTTGCCATTCACAAGCATCGGCAAATAGTAGTGTCCATCATACGAGCGGGGCACTTCGATCCTCTGATCGGTCACGGTCAGTTGTGGGGTAGGGCTGACGGTCGAGCGGATGTCATCCCACAGCCCGACTACGGCGATAACGCCGATAAAGATGAACACCCAAGCCGCGACCTGCTGCATGGTTTTGCCCAATGACTGGCGGTTCTGAGTGAAAAACCACATCAACAGGGCGGCTCCCAGCAGAACCAGATAGGTCAATCGCCCAAAATCTTCGCCATCCATTCAATCACCCGAATACAGTTGTCTGATGCCAATATGGTGCCTCAGGAGGCGAAACCAAAGGCTTTAAGGCCATCTAGAATGAACTGAACCGATAGTGCGGCCAGCAGCATACCCAGCAGCCGTGTCAGTACGTTCAACCCGGTTTTGCCCAAGATGCGAGCAATCAGACCTCCGGCCAGAAAGAACACAAAAACAACCAGCATGACGCCCAGCATGACGGCACAGGCGGCTGCGATCCCTTGAATGCCGGGGTTCTGTCCGGCCAACAGAATGATAGTTGCGATCGAGCCTGGTCCGGCGATCAGAGGAATGGCCAACGGGAACACCGACGGGTCAGGATGCTCTTCCTCTTCCGCACGGTTCTCGCGCCGCTTGTTGCGCCGCTCGAACAGCATGTCGAGCGCGGTCAGGAACAACAATGCGCCGCCGGCCACTTTGAACGCAGGCATCGAGATACCAATAAAGCCCAGAACCGCCTCACCAAACGCGGCGAAGACGATCAGGATGAAAACGGCGGTCAAGCAACTGCGAATGGCAATCTTACGGCGCGTTGCGGCATCCATGTCCTGTGTCAAAGCAACAAAGACCGGCGTAGTGCCGAACGGGTCGATCACCACGAACATCGTGGTGAAAGCAGTTATGAAAAAGGCCATGTCGATCATGCTGCGCTCTCTGCCTGTTCCAAGCGTTCTGCGGCGGCAACCCAAAGGGCCTCAGCCTTTTGCATGGCCTCGACCACCTCGGCGAACTTGCGGTTCCAGGTTTCCAGATCGTTGATCCGGTCGTCTTCATAGAGCGCCGGATCCGCCAGCTTGGCCGATAGCTTGTCGTGCATATCCGTGAGTTTCTCGACCCGATCTTCACATTTGCGCAGATCTGCGCGCAGCGCCAATACCGTCTCGCGTGATGCACGTTTGGGTTTGGCGGTCTGTGGCTTCTCTTTTACCGGTTTTTCGCGGGACAACAGAAGGGAGCGATAGGCCTCAAGATCGCCGTCGAAGGGCTTCACGTTGCCATCCGAGACCAGCCATAGCCGGTCAGCGACAAGCGACAGTAGATGCATGTCGTGGCTGACCAAGATAACCGCGCCGGAATAGGCTGTCAGCGCCTCAACCAACGCCTCGCGGCTTTCGATGTCCAAGTGGTTGGTCGGTTCGTCGAGGATCAGCATATGCGGCGCATCTATCGTAGCGATCAGCAGTGACAAACGCGCCTTTTGCCCACCCGACAGACGACCGACCAGCGTTTCCGCCTGATCCGAATTCAACCCGAACCCTGCCAGGCGCGAGCGCCACTTGCCGGGTGCCTCATTCGGGCGCAGGCGGCGCAGGTGATCCAAAGGCGTTTCGTCCACATGCAGCTCATCCACCTGATGCTGTGCGAAATAGCCGATGCGCAGCTTGGAACTGCGGGTCATTTTTCCCGCCATCAGGGGCAGTCGGTCGGACAGCAGTTTCGAAAGGGTCGACTTGCCTTGACCGTTCTTGCCCAGCAAAGCGATGCGATCGTCCTGATCAATGCGTAGGTTCAGTCGTCGCAGAACCTCGGTCTCGCCATAGCCAGTCACACCGCCCTCAAGCTGGATGATCGGGGGCGACAGCTCTTCCGGCTCGGGGAAGGAAAAGGCGCGCAAAGCTGCCTCTTGTGGGGTTGAGACCAGTTGGATGCGTTCGATCATCTTGAGGCGAGATTGGGCCTGAACCGCCTTTGAGGCTTTGTAACGGAAGCGATCCACGAAACTTTGCAGATGTGCGATGCGCGCCTTGGCCTTGGCATTCTCGGATTCTGCCTGCGCCAGACGTTCGGCGCGGCGTTCGGCAAACTTGTCATAGGGAACCGCATAATATGTCAGCTTGCGGTCTTCGAGATGCAGAATTGAGCCCACCGCACGATTTAGAAGCCCACGGTCGTGGCTGATGATGATGACAGTATGTGGGTATTTCGCCAGATAGCTTTCCAGCCACAGCGCACCTTCGAGGTCCAGATAGTTGGTCGGTTCGTCCAGCAGCAGCAGATCTGGCTGCGAAAATAGCACCGCGGCCAGCGCCACCCGCATGCGCCACCCACCCGAGAAATCCGAACAGGGCTTCAGCTGATCTTCATCGTCAAAGCCCAGTCCTTTGAGGATCGAGGCCGCGCGCGCTTCAGCCGACCAAGCGTCGATATCAGTCAGACGTGTTTGAATCTCAGCAATCCGATCCGGGTCGGTCGCGCTGTCAGCTTCGGCCATCAATGAACTTCGTTCGACATCCGCTGCCAGAACGGTGTTGATTAGCGAGACATCCGACGACGGCACCTCCTGCGCCACGCCGCCGATCCGCGCGCGTTTCGGTAACGAGATATTGCCTGATTCCAGCGACAGCTCACCACGGATCAACCGGAAGAGCGTCGTCTTTCCGGTACCATTGCGCCCGACAAGGCCGACCTTGTGGCCGTCGGGAATGGTCGCACTGGCCCCGTCGAACAGGGGACGGCCTTCAACGGCATAATTTATGTTCTCAATCCGTAGCATGACGCGCTCTTATCAGAGCATCCAAGACGCCGCCAGAGGTCGCCATGTTCAAGCCAGAAGCAATGTGTTAGCGCTGTTCCGGTTCGTCTTCCAAACGGTTTCAATATGCGTACGGCTCAATCACCTCCGACCCTGATAACGCTGATCTTTGCAACGGCACTCTCGGTTCTGACACTGAACATGTTCCTGCCGTCGCTGGCGCATATGAGCGAAGATTTTGGTGTGGATTATGGCCTGATGAACGTATCTGTGGCCGGGTATCTATGTGTCTCGGCGGTCTTGCAGTTGATCGTCGGGCCGCTGTCGGATCGTTACGGGCGTCGACCGGTACTGCTGATCGCGATGACAATATTTGTTGTCGCATCAATCGGGTGCGTGCTGGCAGACTCGATCTGGGCATTCCTTGCGTTTCGGATGGTTCAGGCGGCGGTGGTGGCCGGGCCGGTTCTGTCGAGCGCTTCGATCCGCGACCGATACCCCCCAAATGAAGCAGCCAGTAAACTGGGCTATGTCGCGATGGCGATGGCGCTGGCACCGATGCTTGGACCGATGCTGGGCGGTGCGCTGGACATGCTGTTCGGTTGGCGCGCCGGGTTCGTAATGTATTCGTTTCTTGGAGCAGGGGTACTGCTGCTGTTGTGGTTCGACATGGGTGAAACCAACACCAACCGATCCTCAACCTTCGCCGCGCAACTGCGCGAATACCCTCATCTGTTTCGCGCACGCAGGTTCTGGGGCTACGCCTTATGCGCTGCGTTCTCTATCGGCGGTTTTTTCAGTTTCATCACCGGCGCACCGCTAGTCGCTGCGGCCTGGTTTGATCTCAGCCCCGCCATGCTGGGCCTTGGGATCGGGATCATCACGGGCGGTTTTATGGTCGGCAACTTTGTCACCGGGCGCATCGCAAAGCGCACTCAACTCACCACAATGATCCTATTCGGTCGGATCGTGGCGTCGGTTGGGCCGTTCTGCGGATTGCTGCTGTTCATCGGCAACATGGGCTCGGTCTGGGTATTTTTTGGTTCCGCCATCTGCGTTGGTTTCGGAAATGGTCTGACCAATGCAAATGCCTCGGCTGGCGTCATGTCGGTGCGCCCGAAACTGGCAGGCAGTGCTGCCGGCCTGTCAGGCGCACTGATCGTGGCACTGGGTGCAGTCTTGACCATGATGACCGGAACTTTTGTGAGTCCTGAAAACGGGCCTTTTCTTGTATTGAGCATGATGTGCGGCAGCAGCTTTGTTGGATTGCTGGCAGTGCTCTATGTCCGACGGTTGGATCGTACCGACCCACTGCCTGAGGCGATCTGAACGATAAACGATCATAACGCTTTTCATGAGGCAAATACCATGCTAGGCGGCGCGCGATGGATTTCGGCGCAGGTTTTGCGCCCTTAAGTCAAGGAGAGGCCAATATGGCACTGGAACGCACATTCTCGATCATCAAGCCCGATGCAACCCGCCGCAATCTGACTGGCAAGATCAATGCCAAGTTCGAAGAAGCTGGCCTGCGCATCGTTGCGCAAAAGCGCATCCACATGACCAAAGCCCAAGCAGGCAAGTTCTACGACGTCCATGCTGAGCGTCCGTTCTATGACGAACTGTGCGAATTCATGTCGTCGGCACCGGTTGTTGTCCAGGTTCTGGAAGGCGAAGGAGCAATTGCGAAGAACCGTGAAGTTATGGGTGCGACCAACCCCGCTGACGCTGCACCCGGCACCATCCGCGCCGAGTTCGCCGAGTCGGTTGGCGAAAACTCGGTTCACGGTTCGGACGCTCCGGAAACTGCTGCGGTTGAGATCGCCTACTTCTTCTCGGGCATCGAGCTGGTCGGCTAATCTGTCGTCAGATCAAAGTTTTAGGCCGTGCCCTTGTTGGGCGCGGCCTTTTTTGTTCTTAGACAGGTTTGAGGTCACTTGCCGATACACGCACGCCAACGGCATCCAGATCTGAAATCAACTGGCTTTCAGGCGCCCGACTGGTGCTGGACTTGATCGCATCGAACCGTTCACGCAACGCCTTCTTTTCCTCGCCTCTACAGTCATTCCATGGGCGCCCTTGCAAGCCCATGACTAAGACATAATAGCCGATGAAATGCGGGCGGGTTCCGGCCTGCAACAGGCGAGCATATGCCTCATCAGCACCAAGATCGCGTAACTGCTGAGCTGTCATAATTCCCACCCGTGCGCAGGCCTGTTCGAACGCTGGGCCAAGATTGCGGATTGATGAAATCGGGTCAGACATGCCTTGTCTTATCCGGTCCGACGTGGCCTGTCATCCGACAAGGTTGTTTGCTGCAGTCTATTCCGCTACCCAAACGTCAGGGGGGCGAAGCATGAACGACATAAGTCTAGAGAGTATTGCGCAAAATCTGGACCTGACAAACCCACCTGAGGGGTTTGTCGATGACCCATTTCCCTTTTACGATGCTTTGCTCGAATACGCACCGATACTGCGTCAACCAGATGGTTCCGTACTGTTGTCTCGTCATGCAGATCTGGATGCGATTTATCGCAACACGACGCTCTACTCTTCGGACAAAGAGGCGGCGTTTGGTCCTAAATTTGGAGTTGGTTCGCCGTTGTTCGAGCATCACACAACGTCGCTGGTGTTCTCTGACCCGCCGCTCCACACACGGGTGCGCAAAATCATGACCTCGGCCCTGACGCCGCGCGCAATTGCGCGGATGGAGCCGGGTTTGATCGAAACTGTTGATGTATTGCTCGACGATATGGAAGGCAAAGCACAGGTGGATCTGATTGAGGATTTTGCATCGACGATTCCGATCCAGATCATTGGTAATCTGCTGGACGTCCCTATGGATGAACGTGCACCGCTAAGGAATTGGTCTTTAGCTATTCTTGGTGCTTTGGAACCCGCTTTGACGGACACTCAGCTGGAAATAGGCCACAGCGCGGTATGTGAGTTCAAAGCCTACCTTCAGGACCTCGTTGCCCGTCGCCGTGCAAAACCGGGTGATCCTGAGATTGATGTTTTGACCCGCCTGATCCGAGGTGAGGGTGCAGATGAAAAATTAAGCGAAATTGAGCTGTTACAGAATTGTATCTTCATCCTAAACGCCGGCCATGAGACCACCACCAATCTGATCGGCAATGGGTTGGCATTGCTGAACGACCACCCGGCACAACGCAAACGCCTGCTGGATAATCCTGACCTGATCGCTTCGACAGTCGAGGAGGTCTTGCGCTTTCGGTCCCCCAATCAGTTTGGCAACAGGGAAACCACGGCTGAGGTTGAGATCGGGGGACATCTGATCGTCAAA
The DNA here is from genome assembly GCF_056536485.1 of Ruegeria sp. CL5. Classification (NCBI taxonomy): domain Bacteria; kingdom Pseudomonadati; phylum Pseudomonadota; class Alphaproteobacteria; order Rhodobacterales; family Roseobacteraceae; genus Ruegeria; species Ruegeria sp. CL5. Next base: position 399,411 of record NZ_JBQFPS010000001.1, on the reverse strand, counting down.
GGAACGAACCTGCACCTCTGTATCGGTGCGGCGAACCGCGATCCGGAGGTCTTTGCCGACCCCGTGCGTTTTGACATCACGCGCAAACCGAACCGGCATCTGGCGTTCGCAGGTGGGCCGCATGTTTGCGTTGGCCTGACACTGGCGCGGCTTGAAGGTCGCGTGGCGTTAGGGCGATTGCTGAACCGGTATCCCGATTACCAGGTTCAGGGACCTAGGGTGCATGGTGGGCGCATTCGCTTTCACGGATATGCCTCTCTACCTGCAGTTCTTTAGTTATATATCACAATGACTTGCGGCTTGAAATTCAATTATTAAAACTTGCGTGAAAGCCTCAGAATCGTCTCCAGACCGGGCTTGCGGTTCCGCGCCTGAAAGCTGCCCCCGTGCATATGCGAGATGGCCGCTACAAGTGCGAGACCTAGCCCCGCATTACGCCCAGTCCGTGCGGGATCAAGTGTGACGAAGGGCATCTGCAACCGGGACAGATCGTTTTCCGGTACACCGGGGCCACGATCACGGACGCTAAGCAATGCATAATCCTCATCTTCCCGGATTTCGATGGTGATCGCAGTGCCGGGAGGCGCATAGCGCATCGCGTTTTCGAGCAGGTTTGACAATGCCTGAGAGAGAAGTGGGCGGTGACCCTGGATCGGTTCGGCGTTACCAACAACTTCAAGACGGATATTCTGATCAGAAGCGACAGGTTCATACAATTCAACCACATCACCGACCAGTTGCGGCAAATTAACCGGCTCGAACTGCTCGCGCCCCAAACCGGCTTCTGCCCGCGAGATCTCGGTCAATTGGCTAAGGACGCGCAGCAGATGATCAATTTCCCCAGTCGCACGGGCCAAGTCGATATCACGGTCCTGTTCGCTTTTTCCGGGTTCGGCAAGAGACTCGACGCGCTGACGAAGTCGCGACAGGGGCGAGCGCAGGTCATGGGCGATTGAGTTGGAAGTTGTGCGCAGGTTGCTGATCAGCTCTTCGATGCGATCAAGCATGTTGTTCAAAGTGCCTGCAACTTGGTCGAATTCGTCACCTGTTCCGCGCAAGGGCATGCGCAGGGCCAGATCGCCTGAAACGATATTGTCGGCGGTGTCGGCAATATCCTTTAGCCGCGAGAACACAAGCCGAGTTAGCAACCAACCGGTCAACAGGCTAAGCGCAAGCGCGGTCGCCAGTGCCAGAGCTACCGAGCGAAGAAGAACACGATCAAATTGCTGTCTTGCCAGCGCATCTCGCCCAACCAGCAATCTTTCACCACCCGGCAGTCTGATGGAAGCAGCAGAAATCGGAACGTGTTGATCGGTATCCCCTTTGCGCAACTGCAGATCGACCCACCCACTGCCCGCTGTGATTCCTTCGGGCCAATGAGATAAATTTCCCGCCAGCTTTGTACCCTGCCGACCGGTTAACAGATACAACGCATCGCGCTCGGCCGCTGTTGGCAATCGCCTCTCGATCGCAGTGATCAAACCGATCATGCCGCGCCGTTCATATTCATCCGCCAATCCGGTGAGCTCAGCCGACACGACCGAGCGCGTTTCGCCCGTAATCGTGCGGTTGGCAGTCACATAGACCATCGCAAGCACCGCCGCTGTTAGCAACGTGCTGAGAACCATACTGGCCAGAACCAGCCGCGTACGTGAATTTTTGAGCGACAGGCGCAGGTTATCCATCCGAAACCATGTAACCGGCCCCACGGACCGTTTCAATAATCGGGTCGGCCCCGTCTTCATCGAGTTGGCGGCGAAGCTTCGAGATATGCACGTCGACTACATTGGTGTTCGGATCAAAATGATAATCCCACACCCCTTCTAGCAACATGGTGCGCGAGACGACTCGGTTCTTGCGCCGCAGAAAGAACTCCAGAATCTGAAATTCGCGCGGGGTTAGAGTGATTTCCCGGCCACTGCGCGTGACTTTGCGGGTCAACAAATCCATCTCAAGATCGCGGCAGGCGAGGGAAGGGGTTTCTTCTGACTCTTGTGGACGGCGCAGCAGCGCCTCGATCCGAGCGTGGAGCTCCTGGAACGAAAATGGTTTGACCAAATAGTCGTCAGCGCCAGCACGCAGGCCTTTAACGCGTTCGTCGACCGCGCTCATGGCGGTTAGCATCAGCACAGGTGTTTTTACCCCGGCTGCACGCATTGATTTGATCAGCGACAACCCGTCCAAGCCTGGCAACATTCGATCCAGCACGACTGCGTCAAATCCGCCATCGGTGGCGTGGTACAACCCTTCGCGGCCGTCTGATGCAACTTCGACAACGTACCCTTCTTCGCCAAACCCTTTGGCAATGAAGTCCCGTGTGTCTTGGTCATCTTCAACGATTAACAGGCGTCTACTCATAATCAGGGCTCCTTCACATCGGGATTTAAACACACATACTGTTTGAAAAAAACATGCCGGGTGCGATGCCGCACCCGGCTGTTCCGGCGGCGCGTGGACAATCCGCGTCGGCCAGAAATAAGCGCACCAGATTTCCCCATCATGTGGCGCGCTTAGGTGTGGGGTCAGACGATTTCGACCGCGACAAATATTTGGTTGCCGCCACGGTTGATAAGAACCAACGCTGGATCGGTCTTTTCGCTTTCCAGTGCTTCCTTCAGCGCATCCGGCGAAACCGTATCCAGATTGCCCAGCCGGACGATTACATCGCCGCGTTGCAAACCAGCTTTGGCCGCAGGGCTTTCGGGCTGGAGATCGGTGACAACAACGCCATCGACAGTTTCCGCGACACCGACTTCTGCACGGGCGCTTTCTGTCAGCGGAGCCACGATAACGCCAAGTTTGGTGCCTTCGAATTTGTCTTCCGCCACGCTGTCAGTAGCCGCTGATGCCGCCTGATGTTGGCCGATCGTCAGCTTGATCTGTTCTTCCTTGCCGTTACGCAGAACTGTCAATGTGCTGTCGGTGCCAACTTTGGTGGTTCCAACCAGAACGGGAAGTTCATTACTGGATTCAACGGTATCGTCGTTGAAAGTCAGGATCACGTCGCCTTGCTGCAGCGCGCCATCGGCGGGGCTGTCCGGGACAACATCGGATACCAGGGCGCCGGTAGCGACATCAATTCCCATTGCTGCCGCCAATTCGGGGCTCACATTCTGAATCGAAACACCCAACCACCCGCGGCTGACTTCACCGTCATCCAGCAGATCAGCTGTAATGTGATCGACAATATTGGATGTGACCGCAAAACCCAATCCAACCGAACCTCCGCTTGGCGAATAGATTGCCGAGTTCACCCCGATTACTTCACCTTCCATATTGAACAGCGGTCCACCCGAGTTACCCTTGTTGATGGCGGCATCAGTCTGGATGAATTCGGCGTACGGTCCTTCCGAAATATTGCGGCCCTTCGCCGATACGATGCCAGTCGTAACAGTCGCGTTCAGACCGAACGGGTTGCCGATGGCCACCACGTCTTCGCCGACGCGGATGACATCGCTGTCACCCAGTTCGACGGCCTGCAAGTCTTCACCGGCATCGATCTTGAGTACGGCAATATCCGTTAGCGGATCAGTGCCTATGACTTCAGCTTGGAACGTACGGTCATCGCTCAGGCGGACGGTCACTTCAGTTGCGTTGTCGACAACGTGGTGATTGGTCACGATGTAACCCGCCTCGTCCAGCACGAATCCAGAGCCCAAACCCTGGCTTGGACCGCGCTGTGGCATGTTGAACCCTTCCGGGCCTCCAAAGCGTTCAAAGAATTCACCAAAGGGGTGACCTTCGAAATTGAAGTCCTGCCCCTGCGCCTGTTTTGGCGTTGCGTCTTGTTTGGCGATGATTGTCACCACCGAGGGTGAAACCGTTTCGACCAGATCAGCCAGCGCCTCGTCTGCCATTGCGGGCAGAACGGTTGTGGCCAGCATTGCCGCGCCCAGTGCGCCAGCCCCCATCCAGCTGGATGTGCTTGGTAGAAGCAGTGAGGATTTCCGGATGCTCATTTTGACTCCTGTCTGTGTTTGGCGGTTGATCCCGCGCATTCAGACAGGAGATGCCCCAGCAACCTTGGGATATCCTGAGAGAAAAATTAAGAAACCTTAATTTCGCCACGTTTCGCCGCTTTAATGACTCTGTTCGAAAGGGCTTAACAGCGAGAATCAGCTTGGGAGAATCGGGGCGAATCGGTGGATTGTTGCCGACGAAGTCGATAATTTCGGAAAAGTATTGAATTGAATCATTTTTGTTAACAAAGAAACGGCGCGTGGACGGCCCGTCGAATTTCTCCCCTTAAAGTTGTATCGCGCAATCGATCTAATCTTTGAGTGCGTGTGTAGGTGTCTATGAAATAGGCGCAATGGGCGTATCGATGAACTATTAACGCTGTATTTGTTCCGATTAGAGTTATGGAGTTGCAACCAATGGTAGAGTCTTGAGTGTTGTATTGTTGCGCAAAAGCCAAACCGTCTTCGCTCAAATTTACCATTTCTTCCAATTTTACATTGTTTGAACGCATCTGATCGGCGACATTGGAGATGCCCAAGTGAGGGGGGCCTGAGACACTAGGGGGTGTCAAAGGCACATCTCAGTCTCCACAGCGCTGAGCGGCATGTTAACGAGGGGGTCTTGTTTAGGTTCTGCAGCTCAAAGTCGGACAGCCTGATTGGCGATCTGATAGTGCTTTAGAGATTGGTGAAAGTGGTAGTCCTGTTTTTGGGCATGCGGCCCGGTCGAAAACGACCGGGCCGTGTTTATTTCGGGTGAAGCCCTGAAGGTTGGCGGGCTACCCACTCTGCCCAATCCTCTGGCGTATCTAGATCCAACAGCGCATTTTGGCTGGGCAGGCGATGAAGGTGGACTGCATCCTTGTGACGCCGTACGACAGATTGCGCGCCACTGTCACCGGTCAGGTCTGTCAGTTCTGCAAAGAGAGAGCGATCAAAGATCACCGGGTGCCCAGGGACGCCCTGGTTGGTCGCACCGCGCCAAATTCGATTGGCAGGATGGGTTTTGACCGATTGCAGGACATTGCGTAGATCTGCAGTCGTAAGGTCCGGCAAGTCGGACAAGAGGATCATCACGGCCTTCGCATCGGCTGGGATTGCAGCCATCGCCCCCTTTAGACTGGCATTGATACCTTCCCGTGCGTCCGGGATTTCGACCGGCAGCATATCGAGATCTTTCAACACCGTATAGCGTGGATGAGGCATCGGGGGCAGGGCAACGAAAACAGGACCAACGGCAATCGCTCTTTGCGCGACACGGCGCAGCAGCGGCACGCCACCCACTGGCTGCATCAGCTTATCGGTCCCACCCATACGGCTGGATTGGCCAGCGGCGAGCAGTATGATGGGAATCTCTTTCATCTCGCCACCATGCCGCTAAGGTCAGATTGTGTCATCCCCGCATTCTTGCACCGTCGGCATCAAACAGAGGCGTGGTGATCACACGGGCCGCGCGCATCCTGCCCAGTATCTCAATCGCGACCTCGCAACCTTCGGTTGCTTGTTCGGTTGGCAGGAATCCCATTGCTATCGATTTGCGTGCATAGTGGGAATACCCGCCTGACGTGCAGAAGCCAACAACTGAACCATCAATCCATATCGGTTCATACGCGTTAACATCGGCATCGGCTGCATCGACCTCGAACGCAACCAAACGGCGATTGGTGCCAGCAGCGCGTTCGGCCTCGACAGCTGCGCGGCCAATGAAGTTGCTGTTCTTTGCGAATGAGATGAACCGATCCAGACCGGTTTCCGCGGCGGTATAGTCCGGCGAAAACTCGCGCATCCACGACCCAAAGAACTTGTCCAAACGCAGGCTCATCATCGCACGCATGCCAAATGGTGCGATGCCATGAGGTTGGCCTGCCTGCCATAAGGTCCACCAAAGCTGCCGCTGTGCCATCGGATCACAATAGATCTCATATCCCAGGTCACCGGTATAGCTGACGCGTTGAACGATGCAGTCTGTCATGCCGATGGTCATCTCGCGCACGTCAAGGAACCTAAGTGAACTAACATCATCCCGGGTACAGGCCGACAGGACCTCGGTGGCCTTGGGGCCAGCAATCTGAAAGCCGTTCAGCCGGTCACTGATGTTTTCGATGTTTATGCCTTCGTCCTGATTTTGCAGGAACCAGCGCATGTGAAACGCCTGGCTGCCATATGAGGCCGTGACGCGAAACTCATTTTCGTTCAGACAGGACACGGTGAAATCCCCGATCAATTTGCCATTGGGCGACAACATGGGCGTTAAAGAAACACGACCCGGTTTCGGAATTCGGCCTGCCATGATGCGATCCAGCCATGCCCGGGCACCGGCACCGGTGATGCGGTATTTGCCAAAATTGTGAACCTCGTTGATCCCCACACCTTCGCGCACCGCGCGGACTTCTCGGCCAGTGGCCTCAAAAGCGTTGGAGCGGCGGAAAGAGGGTGTTTCGAAATCTGGTTCATCCCCTTTGGCAAAGTAGTTCGGAACCTCCAACCCGTACTGCTGCCCCCATACGGCACCGAGATCGCTGAAGATGTCATACATCGGCGTGGTTCGGTTTGGGCGTGCGGCATGCAGCTCTTCGTTCGGATATGCGACGCTGAACCGTTTCTGATAGTTCTCAATCACTTTGGGGCGTGTGTAACCGGGGCTGATCCAGTCACCAAACCGGGCTACATCCATCGCAAACACATCGCGTTCAGGTTCGCCTTCGATCATCCATTGTGCGAGGGTCAGGCCAACCCCTCCGCCCTGGCTAAAGCCGGCCATGACACCACAGGCCGACCAGTAGTTCCGCACGCCGGGCACAGGCCCGACCAGGGGATTGCCATCAGGGGCAAAAGTAAACGGCCCGTGGATGACCGATTTGACCCCCGCCGCAGCCAGCACTGGGAAGCGTCGGTATGCAAATTCGATACTGTCGGTGATCTTGTCGAAATCATCAGGCAACAAAACGTGGCCAAACTCCCAAGGGGTTCCGTCAACGGCCCAGGGCTTACAGGGTTGTTCATAAAAACCGATGCACAGCCCGCGCCCTTCCTGCCGCAGATAGCTTTCTCCTGCAGGATCCATCACATGCGGATGCTCGCCACCTGCGTCGATAATGGCCTCGATATCAGGGATGGAGTCGGTAACCAGATATTGGTGCTCCATCGGATGAAGCGGGAAATAGATACCGGCCATGGCGCCGACCTCGCGTGCCCAAAGGCCGCCTGCATTGACGATATGTTCGGCATGGATAGTGCCTTTGTCGGTCACCACATCCCATGTGCCGTCAGGGCGCTGGTTGGTCTCACGCACCATGCAATGGGTTTCGATCGTGGCGCCGCCCATACGCGCGGCCTTGGCATAGGCATGGGTGGTGCCCGAAGGGTCTAAATGCCCGTCCAGGGGGTCATAAAGCGCGCCAAGTATACCATCGGTGTTGGTGATTGGAGCGATCTTCTTGATCTCTTCTGGCCCGACAATCTCGGTCTCAAGGCCCATGAACCGGTGTTTGGCACGCTCGGCCAGTAGCATGTCGAAGCGATCCTGATTGTCGGCCAGAGTGACGCCACCCACATGGTGCAGGCCGCAAGACATGCCCGTGATCTCTTCCAGCTCTTTATACAACCGTATGGTATAGCCCTGCAGGGCGGCCATGTTAGTGTCGCCGTTCAGCGTGTGGAATCCACCTGCCGCGTGCCAGGTCGAGCCGCTGGTGAGCTCGGACCGTTCCAGCAGCATCACATCCGACCAACCAAGTTTGGTCAGATGATAGAGGACCGAACATCCGACGACGCCCCCGCCAATCACTACAACACGGGTGGTGGTTTTCACGATGCATCTCCCTCGGCTTTTGGCCGAGCCTGCCGAGGGCTCTGGCGCAATACTATTCCGTTCGCGACACTGCGCGTCGCTTGTCAATTGCGAACGCTGCCGAACCTAAAGAGGTCGCACTTTGAGGGCCGTGATCCGGTTACCCTCGCGTGCGGTGACTTCGAACCGAAAGCCGTGGAATGAAAACACCTGACCTACGATCGGGATCATCTGTGCTTCGTGAATGACAAGACCAGCCAAAGTGTTGGCTTCTTCGTCCGGCAGGGCCCAGTCGAGGGCGCGATTGACGTCGCGGATGGTCATTGCACCTTCGACGAGGAATTGGCCATCATCGGTGCGGGTGACGGGTACTTCTTCGTCGATGTCGAACTCGTCGGCGATCTCACCCACGATTTCTTCCAGAATATCCTCGAGCGTGATCAACCCGCGCAGCGATCCGTACTCATCCACAACAAGCGCGAAATGGCTGTGCATCCTAAGAAACTCGCGCATCTGGTCGTCCAGAGTGGTGGTTTCAGGAACGAAATAAGGATCGTTGGCCACCTTTGCGATGTCGAAATTCTTAAGCCGCTCCGGATCGCCATCTGCACCGCCGACTTGGGCGTACATCGCGCGAAACAAGTCCTTGGCGTGGACCACACCCACGATGTTTTCCTGTTCCTCCCGGAAAACCGGCAGGCGGGTATGGGGGCTTTCCAGACATTGTTTGAGGATCGCCTCGGGCTCATCATCGGCATCGATCATCTCAATATTCGAGCGATGGAGCATTATCTCTTCCACCGCGCGATCACCAAGATCCAGCGCACCCAGAATACGGTCGCGATCTTCCTTTTCGACAACTCCTTCGGAATGGCCCAGTTGCAGCGCGCCAGCGATTTCTTCCCGCACCGCGAGGATGTTGCTGTCAGGGTCGATCTTTACGCCAAACAAGCGCAGCACTCCGCGCACGAGAAGCCGGACGGCGGCTACGACGGGCGAAAACACCGTCACGACAACACCGATAACAGGCGCGACCCATGCGGCGGCCTTTTCAGCGTTTGTAATAGCGTAGGTCTTGGGCAGCACTTCGGCAAAGATCAACACCAGCAAGGTCATCACCAGCGTCGCCAATGCCACTCCGCTTTCGCCGAATAGCCGCGTAAACAGTGCTGTGGCCAGCGAAGCCGCAAGGATGTTGACAAGGTTATTGCCCAACAGGACCGAGCCGATCAGGCGTTCGTTGTCGTCGGTAATATCCAGCGCCTTCTGCGCCCCGCGTGAACCTTTGTCAGCCTGCGCCCTTAGCTTTCCGCGTGATGACGCAGTCAGGGCGGTTTCCGAGCCAGAGAAAAAGCCCGATAGCACAAGGAGAAGAAGAATGGATCCAGTCGTGATCCAGAATGCACTGTCGAGCAAAGAAGAGGTGGGTTCCATCGGTCCTAGGTTATTCTTGTTGCTGCATCCGTTATGGGGCTGCGACCACGTCCGATCAAGGGGTTAGCCTTGATCTGTGGTGTCATCCTTGGCAAGCGGGTGGTGTTCCAGCACCAGTTCCGACAAGCGTTCATCCAGAACATGAGTATAAATCTCGGTTGTGGCGACATCCGCATGGCCCAGAAGTGTCTGGATCGAGCGTAAATCCGCACCATTGGCCAGCAGATGTGTCGCAAACGCATGGCGCAATGTGTGTGGGGTGACCTTCTGGGGTGAAACGCCGCCCTCGACGGCCAGTTCTTTGACCAGAAGGAAGAAGCGATGCCGCGTCAAATGCCCTGATTTCCCGCGCGAAGGAAACAGAAAACGCGATGCCTGTGCACCTTTTTTTATCGTTTGCTCTTCAGCCGCATCGCGGACCATGAGCCATCCGCTTAACGCTTCGCGGGCGGGAGGGGACAGTGGAACCATCCGCTCTTTGCCGCCTTTGCCAAGAACTAACAGCATCCGGGGATCGCCTCTGGCAGAGCTTACCGGCAACGACACAAGTTCAGTAACCCGCATCCCTGTTGCGTAAAGAAGCTCCATCAAACAGGTGTTGCGTATTCTGTCGGCTTCGGACCGACCCGTTCGGCGTGCTGCGGCAAGCAGGCGGTCAACCTCAGGCACATCCAGCGTTTTGGGCAGTCGTTTCGCACGTCCGGGGCCTTTGATCTGGATCGCGGGGTTGCTGTCACGCCATCCCTCCTCGAACGCAAATCGATACAACTGCTTGATCGCAGACAACCGCCGTGCGCGGGTGGCGCGGGACAGGCCCTGCGCATCGCAGTCGATCAAGTAGCCTTCGATCCTGTCTCGGTCAGCCTCGGCAAAGCCAGACTTTCGTCGTACCAGCCAATCTGAGAAATCCTTAAGGTCGCGTCCGTATGCAAGCAAGGTATTGGTTGCAGCCCCAAGTTCAGCGGCTTGCGCTTCGAGGAAGGTGGAAACCCATAGATCTTGAGACAAGGGTGCGGTCATCCTCAGGCCCCGTTCAGGATCATGAGCTGTAATGCAGCTCGGCGCGCGGTATCTTCGAGCCCGACACGTCGGAACGTGGCAATCGCGGCTGTCAGATCCACCAGATTGCCGCGCGCGCCATGGGCGAACAACTGCATCGTTTCCAGAATGGCCTCGCCCAACTGATCATTGAGCAGCATGGTGTTTATGTCCGAAGGGACAGGTGCAGACCAGGTAAAACCTTGTGAAATGGCATCAGCGAGTGGGGTAGGAGAGGGCGCGCGCTGCGGATCGCCTTGTGCAAGGGCAGACAAAAACTTGTTGGCGTCCGACTCGTCAGGCATTGAGCGTGCCGCGTCTTCATATAGTTCGGACAAAAGCAGAATACGCCAACGGAGGTTTTCTGCAGTCTGATCGGGCAACTTCATCGATGCCAGACGCGGCGCAAACAATTCGGCAAAGGGCACTTCCAGGCCGACCGATTTCATCTGTGCCCAAACAGCTGTTAACGCATTTGAAACTGGCCCTGGCTTGCCAGTTTCGAGCGCGGCTTCGAACTTTTGTATGGCTGAGACACGATCCCATACCGCACCTGAGGCTGCAGGGGAGCGTTCGGTATAAAGGCCAAGCAACTGGTTTGGCGTCAAAGCACCAATCCGCGTCAACCGTTCGGCAGCTTCGATCTGAGCTTTCCACCCCGCCACGTCCCGCAAATCAGCGTTTGCAAAGGCCCGAGGTAGAGATGCCGTGGGCAGGCGTTCACCAATGGCTTCGAACATTCGGAAGGTGAGAGGGTCGGGATCTTCGGGTTGCGGAAGATACTCGGCCCCTTCGAACAATTCCGGGCTGAGAAAGCGATCGAGCAGGGCAAGCTGATCGTCGGGCAATACCTGCAACGCATGTGCGGCTTCAAGTGTAAGCGCTGCCGAGGCCCAATCCCCTCGGCGCGCCTTACAGAATATCTGAGCGGCGTAATTCCTCGATAAATTCGGCTGAGCGATCAGGGCTGTGCAACTTCGATCTTCGTCACCGGTCAGCAACGTGGCATCGAACCAACGTCTAAAGCGGTCTTGCGTATCGGTCGGACCGGCCAGTTGAACCAAGGATTGCACCGGATCGGATGCGCCCAATTGCATAAGACGGTCCAGTCGCGCCATCAGTAATGTATCTTCCGCCTGCCCACCCGCTGGGGCGCGGGCTTCGGACAAGAGCAACGTAAACAACAATCGTTGCATCGCTGGGTTGGACTTGACCTGTACCTTCGAGATCAAATCCGCGAGCCGATCAGCATCGCTGCTGCGCCACAGGTCCACCGGCAGACCAGTGACTGAAGACGCAACCAACCCTAGAGGAGGGGACAGCGCCTCCAACGGGGTGACCTGCACCTCGGGTTGCAGTCCCGTCTGCGTCACAGGGGGTTCCATCAGCACCGTGCCCGGCAGGTTTTCTGGCGGGTCAGTTAGCCAGTCGATGACTGACAATGGCTCTTGCGTTTGCGCCTGTGCGGTTCCGGCCAGAAAAAGCGCCAGTAAGGTGCCTTTAGTCTGCATTCAGGATGACCGGCTCACGAATTTCATTTTGCGGGGCGGAGAAGTCTGCGCCGAAATACGGCCCGATATAGGCATACCCAACCAGCCCGATGAAACACAGGCAAATGAAGTATATCAGGAACTTGATCAAACGGCCCATGGGTGAACGCTGCCTCAATTTTTGCTTTTGGCCAAGTTATAACTAGCATTTTCCCTAAGATCACGTCATTCACGACGAAATGAGCGAAATTAAGCATAACACGGTGCCTTCTGACACAGCGACGCAGTTTCGACTGCACAAAACCGTCGTTTTGGTTGGAATGATGGGGGCAGGCAAAACAGCCGTGGGTCGTGCGCTGGCTGCCCGGCTGGGTGTTCCTTTTCTTGACAGCGATACCGAAATCGAATCGGCAGCCAACATGACCATCCCCGAAATCTTCGCACGGGATGGAGAAGCGTTCTTTCGCAGCAAGGAAAGTCAGATCATCGGGCGGCTTTTGGACGAAGAAAGAGGTATCCTGTCGACAGGTGGTGGTGCGTTCCTTGCCGAAGGTAATCGCAAAATGATCTCGGATCGTGGTGCCTCGGTTTGGTTAAAAGCTGAATTGGATGTGCTGTGGAATCGTGTCAAACACAAGGATACGCGGCCTCTGCTGCGCACAGCGGACCCCTATGCGACGCTGCGCGACTTGTATGAAGCTCGCGTGCCGATCTATGAACAATCTGATCTGGTGGCGGACTCGGATGGTGAGACCGCAATCGAAGATATGGTGGATCGGGTCATCGCCGCCTTGGTGACACGCCCAGATATTTTGGAACGAAATTAATGCATCAAACCGTACATGTAGACTTGGCCGAGCGTTCTTATGATGTTGAAATCGGCCCCGGACTTTTGGCGCAATCCGGGGAACGGATTGCCCCGCTGTTAAAGCGCCCGCGTGTCGCGGTTCTGACCGATGAAACGGTCGCGGGAATGCATCTGGATGCCCTGCGTGATGGATTGACCTCAGCCGGGATCGAGATGACCGCGCTGGCGCTTCCAGCAGGTGAGGCGACCAAAAGCTGGCCGCATTTTGAGCGCGCGGTGGAATGGTTGCTGGCGGAAAAGGTTGAACGGAACGACATTGTCGTTGCGCTTGGTGGCGGGGTGATCGGCGATCTGGCGGGTTTTGCTGCTGCAGTGATGCGGCGCGGAGTGCGCTTTGTTCAGATACCGACCTCGCTACTGGCGCAGGTCGACAGCTCGGTTGGCGGCAAGACCGGGATCAATGCGCCACAGGGTAAAAACCTGATCGGAGCGTTTCACCAGCCGTCACTGGTATTGGCCGATACTGATGTGCTGGGCACGTTACAGACGCGAGACTTTCTCGCTGGATATGGTGAGGTCGTCAAATACGGACTGTTGGGTGATGCCCAGTTCTTTGAGTGGCTAGAAGATAACGGGCCTCTGTTGGCATCCGGCGACATGGCAGCGCGAGTGCAGGCCGTCACGCGTTCGGTTCAGATGAAGGCCGATATCGTGGCACGCGACGAGACCGAGCAGGGCGACCGGGCGCTGCTCAATCTGGGTCATACCTTCTGCCACGCGCTTGAGGCTGCAACGGGCTATTCAAATCGTCTGTTGCACGGCGAAGGTGTCGCCATCGGGTGTGCGCTGGCGTTTGAGACCTCTTCTCGGTTAGGCCTGTGTTCGCAAGAAGACCCGAGCCGCGTCAGGGCGCATTTGCGTGCGATGGGGATGAAGACCGATCTGGCCGATATCCCGGGTGAATTGCCGGATGCAGAAACGCTGGTTGATCTTATGGCACAGGACAAAAAGGTCATGGACGGTCAGTTACGGTTCATTATGGCACGAGGGATCGGGCAAGCTTTCGTCACACCGGATGTGCCCCGCGAGACGGTGGTTTCTGTACTAGAGGACGCGTTGGAGGTGTGATTGAGGCTTAGCGCCCCTGGATCACCATCAACTCGCCGATATTTTCACGCGTGATATAGCCGACCATGTGCCCCGATTTGGTGCATACGGCAATCGCGGGCGCACCTTTGTGTAGGCCATTCAGGACTTTGTCCAATCCGCTGGTCAGCTCAACCTGCGGAATATTAGTATCCATAATCGAGACCGCCGATTCCGAGCGGGGATGGTCACCCGCCAATGCGGTAAACAGGCGATCACGGGTCACGAACCCCATAAGACTGCCGTCTTGTGCCAGTACCGGAAACTCGTGCTGGGTTGTGTGAATGACTGCTTGTGCTGCTGTTGCCAATGTATCGTCCGGCGATAACGCCTTAAACTCGGTGATCATCGCATCCCGAGCCATCACGCGCCGTGCAACTGAACGCAACGCAACGTCCTGATTCTCGGCATTAGCAGCGATGAAAACAAAGACGGCGATCAGGACCAATATTGGATTGCCTGAGGTCAGCCCCAGAAATCCAAGCCCAACAGCAACGATCTGACCACCGAGTGCTGCAATGCGGGTTGCCTTGGCGCGTTCCATTTTCATGCACAGCAAGGCGCGGAAGACGCGTCCTCCATCCATCGGGAAAGCCGGGATCATATTAAAGGCCGCCAACAGCAGGTTCACATAGGCCAAACGGCTGAGCAAGCCGGTTGCGGCCGAGTCAATCTGGTCGAGTGAACCAAGCTGTATGCTTGCCCCCAAGACAACAAGAATTGCCCAAATCGCGATGTTTACGGCGGGTCCAGCGAGGGCGACCCAGACCTCTTGCATCGGTTTTTCTGGCATTCGCTCAAGGCGCGCCAGCCCGCCAATCGGTAACAGAGTGATGTCAGGGGTACGGATGCCATATCTCCGCGCCATCAGCGCGTGGCCGAACTCATGCGCCACAACACAGGCAAACAAGGCGAGTACGAATACGACATTGTCAATCGCCGCAGGCAAGCCGCCGCTGGAATAGGCCGCAAAACCAACCCAGGCGAGCAGCAAAAAGAAGGTGATATGGACCCTCAGTTCCGAGCCGAGTAATCGGCCAAGTGAGAAGGACCATGCCATATTTAGTCTCCGCTTGGTTTAGAACGGAATCTCGTCATCGTCGATTCCGCCAGACGCAGGGGCTGGTGCGCTGGAGGGGCCGCCATATGGGTCGCCATATCCGCCGCCGGCTTGTCCGCCGCCATAGCCGCCTCCACCGCCGCCGCCTTCACCGCGGGCGTCGAGCATTACCAGCGTCGAGCCGAAGCCCTGCAGCACCACCTCGGTCGAATAACGATCCTGACCGGACTGATCCTGCCACTTGCGCGTTTGCAATTGCCCCTCGACGTAAATTTTTGAACCCTTGCGCAGATATTGTTCAGCCACGCGTACAAGTCCTTCGTTGAATATGGCGACCGAGTGCCATTCTGTCCGTTCACGGCGCTCTCCGGTATTGCGGTCCTTCCATGTTTCCGAGGTGGCAATGCGCAGGTTGCATACTTTACCACCGTTTTGAAACGTCCGCACTTCAGGATCGCGGCCCAGATTGCCGACCAGAATGACCTTGTTGACTGAACCCGCCATTTATTCCCTCGTTTTACTCTGACTGGATGGCGCCCGAATCTGGCGCTGTGTTCTGCTGCTGACCCTATACGGGCTGGGACTTGGTTAAAACATGATTGATGCTGCAACGGTGAATGGGAAAATATTAGGCCAACTTTAACCAAGCTTTCATTTCCGGTTGATTTAACTATAATTCGGCTGGTTATTGAGGGTGCAGGATTGGCTTTAATGCGGTTTCTGATCGGTGGTATTTCTGTTTTAGGTGTTTGCCTTGTGTCCTTTTCGGCGCAGGCGGAAACCCTTTCAACAAAGAATCGAAAGGCCCTTTTCCTCAAGCAATCCAAGGTATTGGACGGTCGCGCTGCAAGCCAGTATCGCGATTCAGATCGGCTTAGACCTAAAACTGAGAACGGGAAGTTTGCCAAGCGATACACCGGAAATTATCGGGGCCAATATCTGAATCACGCCCGGAATGCAGCCCGAAAGCATAATGTGCCAGAAGAGTTGTTCTTGCGACTTGTCCAACAGGAAAGCGGATGGAACCCACATGCTGAATCGCACAAGGGTGCTTTGGGTCTTGCGCAATTGATGCCACAGACAGCTAGGTTGCTGGGTGTCAATCCGTATGACCCCATCCAAAACCTGGAAGGGGGCGCGCGTTATCTGTCGTGGCAGTATCGCAAGTTCAAATCTTGGCGACTTGCTTTGGCGGCGTACAATGCTGGCCCCAAAGCGGTCGAAAAGCATGGCGGCATACCACCTTACAAAGAGACCCAAAACTATGTGAAAGTGATCTGGGGCGGCTAAAAACCGGTGCTGCGGCGCAGAGAGGCTGTTTCTTGATCAAGTACAGAGCGCTGCCTTAGTCTGGGTAGATAGCTCTCAGACTTGTGCGGTTTGTAATGATCAAGGATCGACCGGATATACCAGCCGAAACGATGGCCAACTGGCAACGCCTGGTTGATCTAGTTTCACAACTCGCGGACGTGCCAGCGACATTGATCATGAAGACCGAAGCACCCGATCATGCGGTCCTGATCACCTCGGATCATCCGGAAAATCCGTACCCTGTCGGCATGAATTTTCGCCTGAATCCCAAGCTTTATTGCCAGGGTGTCCTTGAACGAGATGGCGAATTTGTTGTCGAAGATGCTACTTGCGATCCAGCCTGGAGTGACAATGAGGACATGGAGCACGGCATGTCCTTTTACATCGGTTTTCCGCTGAAATGGCCGGATGGTTCAGTTTTCGGAACCATCTGCGTTCTGGATCGCCATCGCAATCGCCGCGCTTTGCTTTTCCGTGAGGGTCTGGCGCAGTTTGCACGTATGGTTGAGTCGGATTTGGCTTTGATTCAAGAGGTTTATCTGCGGCGCGCGCTAGAGGAAAAACTGAATGAAACACTGGCCCAGTTGGAAAATCGCGTCGAGTTGAGGACACGTGAGTTACAAGAAACCAACACTGCACTTCGGGTATTGCTGACAAGTCTGGACGACGATCGGAAAGAACGCGATCAGGACATTGTTGAACGGGTTCGTTCGATGGTCTTGCCGTATCTGGACAAGTTGCATGGCCAAATGACCGAAGGCGACGCCTCGCAAGTTTATCTGGAACTGGCATTGAGAAATCTGCAAGACATCACCACGATGATTTCTGACAAACTCTCGGATGCGTTTTCGGTTATGACGCCGACGGAAATCGAAATCGCTCAGTTGGTCATGTCCGGTAAAACCACCAAAGATATAGCCCGGGCCATGTCGCGCGAGACATCAACGATTGATTTCCATCGCAATAATATTCGCCGGAAACTGGGACTCGAAGGACGTGATCAGAACCTCCGCAGCCATCTTTTGTCGATTTCGTGATCTGGGAATATGGGGATTACCCCCGTATTACCCCCAGATTTTTCTGATCTGAGCCTTCCACGTTGACCTTGTTAACCTGATCAGAAGGGTGCGGATACAGCCGCACCCGCTCAATCGGGAGGATCAAGATGGATCGCAAAGATCTAAAGCCGACAATACTGAACGGGGAACGTGACACTCTGGCAACTGGCCTTTCACGCCGGTCATTTTTTATGGCGGCTGGTGCTGCGGGCGTTGGGGCAGGGGCTTCGTTTCTGGGTGGCAAACCAGCCGAAGCACAATCTCAGGCTTGGCTGCAGCCGGGCAACAACAATCATGTGATTGATTTGCAAGGCTCGACTGGGCAAGCCAGCACGGGAACTGTTGGGATCGATTACTACGGTCACTGTGCCATCAAGATCACCTCGCCAAACGGAGCGACCGTGTTATTCGACCCTTGGCGGGATGATCCCTCGGGCGCATGGGGGTTATGGTTCCGCAACGAATTTCCGCAGATCCCTGTTGATATAACCATGTCCACTCATGCTCATTTTGACCATGATGCTATCGAACGGCCTAGCTCCACAATGGTTTTGGACAGGATGGCGGGAAATTTTGAGTTTGCCGACCTGAAGATCACGGGCTTTGCTGACAAACATGCCTGCGTTGCGCCGGGATGGTACGAATGGACCAACGCATTGGCCGAATTTGGTGCCGAAGCTTGCCCGCCCAACAACGTGGGCCACATGGATATGGTGGTCTACCTAGTCGAAACCGGCGGCATTCGCACTTTGATCTGGGGTGACAACCGTCACAATCCGCCTCAGGAGTTCTGGGATGCGATCGGGCAGGTCGATGTACTGACTTTGCCTGTCGATGGGTCGGAACATATCCTAAGCTTCGATCAGGGAAATGATATTGTCGCCAAACTCAAGCCCAAAATCATCATCCCGACACACTACCTCAATGAGGTTACGTCATACACGCTGACGACGCTGCAGGCGGCAGACGATTGGGTCAAAAGCCAGCAGAGTTACAAGATGCTCGACAGCGCCAGCTTAAAGCTGGAAGCCGGAGATGTAGCGGGCATGAATCAGGAGTTCATGCACTTCGGCAACAACGTGATGACGGGTTGATTGCAAACTGAAACTGCCACTCACCCACGACCTGCGTCTCCTGTCCCCCCACCAATCGTGACGCAAATCGAAAGGGCCGGTCGAGGACCGGCCCTTCTTCATTCTTTTACGGGGAATTATTCGGCCGCAATTTTGATGACAGGCTCCATTTTAGCCAGAATATCTTCGGCAAGGTGACATTTGACCTGATGTCCATCCGCAAGCGTCTGAACCGGGGGTACATGGGACTCACACCGCCCATCTGGCACTTCGGACTTCCAGCGGCAGCGTGTCTGGAACGGACAGCCCGGCGGCGGGTTCATGGCAGAAGGGATGTCGCCTTCAAGAACGATATGCTGTTTCTCAACTGACGTGTCCGCGATCGGAACCGCGCTCAACAACGCCTCGGTATAAGGGTGGTATGGTGGAGCAAAGACTTGGTCGGTCGTGCCCAGTTCCACCACATGGCCCAGATACATCACCATTACACGGTCACTGAGGTAACGCACGATTGACAGGTCATGGCTGATGAACAGCAGAGTGGTTTTGTGTTCTCGCTGAATTTCCATCAACAGATCGGTCACCGCTGCTTGTACCGAAACATCCAGCGCCGAAACCGGTTCGTCCGCGACAACGATCCTCGCGTCTCCGGCGAAGGCGCGCGCGATTCCCACGCGTTGCTTCTGACCACCTGACAGCTGGCGCGGCATGCGATCGGCGAAAGCCCTCGGCAGCTTCACGAGATCCAGCAGCTCTAGCATCCGCTTCTTACGCTCGGCTTCCGAGTTGCCAACGCCAAAGATTTCCAACGCGCGAATGATCTGACGCCCGACAGTCATCGACGGGTTCAGCGTATCGAAGGGGTTCTGAAAAACCATTTGAACCTCGCCCACGGTCTTCGCGTCCCGCTCTTCGATAGGCACCTGTTCGATGTTGCGATTGTCCAGCAAAATTTGCCCGTCGGTTGCAGTTTCCAGGCCCATCAAAACCTTTGCAAAAGTGGACTTGCCGCAACCGGATTCGCCAACAATGGCCAGTGTTTCAGATTCATGAGCCTCAAAACTCAGGGTTTCGTTGGCCTTGACCACTTTAGTCTCACCACCACCGAACAAGGCATTCGCAGCCACCTCATAATATTTCTTGAGGTTGTCCATTTTCAGGACAGTCCGGCCAATTTCACCTTTCTCTTTTTGCTCACCTGCTGTGATTGGCGCATTCCAATCAATCTCCTGGAATTTCAGACAACGCGTATGGTGTCTGTCATTTCCCGGCACTGCTTCCATCAGGATGTCTTTGGCATCACAGCGACCTTCTTCGAAATAGTCGCAGCGCGGGCCAAAGTTACAGCCTGGGGGCCGCTCGTGGGGCAGGGGGAAGTTCCCCGGAATCGCCACCAGCGGGCGCGAGTTCTTGTCAGCTCCGGGCAACGGGATCGACCGGAACAGCGCTTGCGTATATGGGTGTTGCATCTCGTCGAAGACATCCTTGATCGAACCACGCTCGACCGCTTCACCGGAATACATCACGCACAGCCGATCGCAGGTTTCCAGCACGAGCCCGAGGTTGTGCGAGATAAACAGCATCGAGGTGCCGTATTTTTTGCCCAGATCCTTGACCAGTTCGACCACTGCGGCCTCTACGGTCACGTCCAAAGCGGTCGTTGGTTCATCCAGGATCAACAACGCCGGTTTCGACATAAGCGCCATCGCAATCACGATCCGCTGCTGCTGGCCACCGGAAAGCTGGTGTGGAAACGAATTCAGCATCCTTTCGGGGTCAGGAAGACGCACGTCTGTTACCACCTCAAGCGCGCGTGAATAAGCTTCTTCCGCACCGACGCCTTCGTGGATCATCGGAACTTCCATTAGTTGCTTGCCGATCTTCATCGCCGGATTCAAAGAGGCCATCGGCTCCTGATAGATCATTGCGATTTCATTGCCGCGAATGTCGCGCAGCTCTTCTGTGGACATTTCGCTCAGATCGCGGCCTTTGAACTTGATCGAACCACCGACTATGCGGCCGTTCTTGCCCAGGTCTTGCATTACGCCCAAGGCAACGGTCGATTTACCGCACCCGGATTCACCAACCAGTCCGACGGCCTCACCAGGTTGCACGCTAACCGAAAAATCCATCACAGCCGGAATTTCCCGCAGACGGGTAAAGAACGAGATCGACAGCTTGTCGATCTCCAGGATGGGCCCGTCATAATCCGCCAGTTTGTTCATCTTGTATCTCCTCGCGAGAGTCCGGGGGATCCCCTTCATCTGGCTAAAAATATCTCGGGGGGTCCGGGGGGCTGGCCCCCCGGCCTCGATCACATCAGTCCTTCAGACTTTCTTCGCGCAGACCATCCGCCAGCAGGTTCAAACCAAGAACCAGCGACAACAGAGCCAGCGCAGGCGGAAGGGCTGGGTGCAGATAGATCGACAAGAGTTTACGCCCCTCGTTGATCGTAGACCCCCAATCCGGGCTTTCCGGCGGAAGACCCAATCCGAAGAAACCCAAGGTCCCCAGAAGGATGGTGGTGTAGCCGATGCGCAGACAGAAATCGACGATCAGCGGGCCGCGTGCGTTGGGTAGGATCTCCCACAGCATGATGTACCACGGGCCTTCGCCGCGGGTCTGGGCCGCAGCCACGTAGTCTCGGGTTTTGATGTCCAGCGCCAAGCCACGTACGATGCGGAACACCGTAGGTGAGTTCACGAAGACCACCGAGACAAACACCACCAGAATACCACCCGGAATATCGAAGAGATCCAGATAGGTCGGCAGTCCCCAGATACGGTAGCTGTCAGTGTTAATGATGTAGCCGCTGGTCGAAATCAGCGAGAGATACAACCAGAGCGCAACGCCCAGAACCCCAATCAGCAATGGCGTCCTGAAGTTTGGGCGCGTGTAGTACCGCGAATTCAGCAGAACACCCAGGAAGATAATTGGGAATACGAACAATACGGCGGCCATATAATTAGGAACGCCGGTCGCAACGATCTCGGGTGTGACCAGCAGGTAGAATAGCAGGATCACTGGGAAGGCCAGGATCAGGTTCGCAAGAAACGACAGAAGCGTATCCAGCCGCCCGCCATAGTAACCCGCAGGTAGACCAAGAGTGATGCCGACCATGAAGGCGAACATGGTCGCCAGAGGCGCGATTTGAACAACAATCCAGGCACCCTTGACCATGCGACTGAAGACGTCGCGTGCAAGGTTATCGCCACCCAGTAGGTACCAGGCGTACTGACCCTCTTCCACACTGGCCAGAGGCGTACCCGGCACCTTGTTTTTCATGCCTGAGAGCTGAGCCAACGGGTCATGAGTGACGATCAGATCGAGTGCGCCGAAAATTCCGGTGAAAACCCAGAACATAACAAGGCCAAAGCCGATCATGCCAATAGGGCTGTCGAAAAGTTTGCCGTAAAGTCCAAGCTTGCGTTTGAACGCAATCGACATCGCATAAAGGATGATCAGCGACAGCCAAACTGGCAGGAATTGCTGGGATATGGCGCCAATGATACCGGCGCTGGTGCCCATCAGAATGCCCAACACAATATAAGCAACTGCGAGGCCCACTATAGCTAGAAAACTATAGCGCAGCGCGGCTTGTATCAGATTGCGAAGACCCGAGCTCGAACTCAGCGTTCCGTCTGGATTCACTGTCATTTGGTCTTCGGGCAGAACGATACTTGCCAGCATCCAGACAACGATGGACAAAGCCAAAAGCCCAAGTGCCAGCAACAGTAGCGGGTTGAGGAAGGCGATAGAGCCGGTCCAGGTAAGTGGTTCCATGATCTAACCCTCCTTAAGAAATGCGAATGCGCGGGTTGAGGTAGACATAGCCGATATCCGAAATCAGCTGCGTCACCAGCACCACAAAGACCGACACGACCGAAATCGCCAGCAGCAACTGGATGTCGTTATTGCCTGCCGCCTGCACCAGCGCCCAGCCGAACCCTTTGTAGTTGAACAGGGTCTCGACGATCACCACGCCGTTCAGCAGCCATGGGAACTGCAACATGATGACTGTAAAGGGTGCGATCAGCGCATTGCGCAGCGCATGTTTCATGACGATGTTCGAGAACGATACACCTTTCAGGCGCGCCGTCCGGATATACTGCGCCGTCATTACCTCGGTCATCGAGGCGCGGGTCATCCGGGCGATATAGCCCATTCCGTAAAGCGCAATCGTCAAAACCGGGAGGAAGAAATTCTCGAAAGTTGGGTTCTCCATCGCTTGTGTGGCAGTACCCTTGAACCACTTCAAGCCGACAGCGGACGAAGTGAAAATCGCTATGAAGATAACACCAGAAACATATTCTGGGGTTGCAGTTGTGGTGATGGCAAAGGTCGATAGCGTCCTGTCGGTTGCTGAACCTTCTTTCATTCCGGCCAAAACACCCAGGATCAGTGCCGAAGGGACCATCAGCAACATAACCCAGAACATCAACCGCCCGGTTAATGCCAGCCGGTTGCCAACAACGGTTGAGACCTCATCCTTGAAGACGGTCGAATAACCCCAATACCCCTGCAGGATACCACAGAAACTGGGAGACTCTTCAGCAGTTTTCCCGGGCAGAATGCATCGGCCCTGCACGGTTCCATCTTCGTTCGTATGCCGATACGAAGGCAAGACCCCCAACCATTCACCGTATTTGATCGGAGTGGATTGAAGGTAACCGTTTTTCTGCAGATAGCTTTCAACTTGCTCATCCGACATACGGAAGTTGCCCTGCGTTTTCGCAAGCTTTTCGAGGTTCGGGTAGAGGTTGGTCAAAAAGAAGACCAGGAATGTCAGGCACAGTGCAGTCACCAGCATGATGCCGACGCGCCTTAGAATGAAAAGTCCCATATTAGCCCCTGTTGGTCGGCCAGCATGAATGCCAAACGGCTTCATGCATCGCTGTTATTATGGTCGCCGTGTTCAGGACGAAAAGGCCGCACCAGAGCGGCGCGGCCTTTGTTGTTTGGTTAGGAGATGATGCCGAACTTGTACAACTGCGGCAGGTCGGCGATGTGTTTTTCAACACCCACCATGTTGTCACGATGGTGGCGCATCGCCGTCCGCCAATAGGGCTGGATGGTCACACCCTCGTCAATCATGATCGCCTGCAGTTTGGCCATCACTTCGCGACGTCTGTCGACATCTGCGATCGAGTTTGCCTCGGCCAGCAGAGTATCGAATTCTTCATTGGCAAAACCGGATTCATTCCACGCGACGCCTGACTTATAGGCCAGTGCCAGAACCTGAGTGCCCAACGGGCGGTGGTTCCAGTTGGTCGACGAGAAGGCGTATTTCGTCCAGTCGTTCCAGAAGGTCGAGCCCGGCAGAACCGTATGCTTGGCCTTGATGCCCGCGTCGTTCAACTGCGCGACCACCGCAGCGGTGGTGTTACGACGCCAGTCATCGTCAATCGACTGAACTTCGTGTTCGAAATCACCCATTCCGGCTTCGTCCATCAGGGCCTTCGCCCCCGCTGGATCATACGGAATGCGTGTCACAGCTGAATCATACTCCGGATGCATCGGGCCGACATGACAGTTATCGGCGGGGATGCCGTAGCCTGACATGCCCAGTTCCAAGCACACTTCGTTATCAACAGCCATAGCCAGAGCCTGACGCACACGCTTGTCGCCATAGATCTTGTTGCCATTCGCATCTTCAGCCAACTGGTTCGGGCGGATAACGATGGTAAAGCCTGATGGAATTTCCGAGCGGACGAGGCCGATGCCGTCGAAGATGTCGACAAACTCGCCGACCGACTCCCAGTTCATGTCGATCTCTTCGGCCTCATAGGCTGCCAGGAAGGCTGCCGGGTCGGTGCCGTAGTCGATGAACTCGATCCGGTCGATATAGCCGCCCTTGCCGGCCTCATAGCCCCACCAGTCAAAGCCTTCGTTGCGAACCAATACACCCTTAACACCCACTTCGTGGCTTTCCGGGATCATGAAGCCCGTACCAACGGGGTTGGAGAGCATGTCGTTCGCGTCAAAACTGCTGTGAACGATGGCGCCCGGATAGTCGGCCATGCCGGGGATGATTGTGATGTCGGGCGCGTTGCATTTCAGTTTTACGGTGTGCGAGTCAACAACGGTGATGGCGCCGTCGGCTGCCTTCTGCGTTGACTCGTCGACCAGTGACGCCATGCGCGATGCCATCGAGTTACCCTCGAGCGACGAGTCACACCAGCCAGCGATGTTGCGCGCCACGTCTTCGGCTGTGAAGTCGTCTCCGTTGTTCCACTTCACACCTTTGCGGACGTTCAGCGTGTATTCTGTGGCGTCATCATTGGCTTCCCAGCTTTCCAGCAACATCGGCTTGAACGAACCGTCGTTGTTATATTCGACAAGGTATTCAAGCCAGCCCGCAGTGAAGGTCGCAATTTGCGTCCAGTCATAGGTGCGAGGATCTTTCAATGCGCGCACTTCCATCTGGTAGCGAATGGTGCCGCCTTTCTGGGGCTCCTGCGCTGCAGCAGGTGATTGTAGACCGATCATGCCATATGCCGCCGGAACGGCGACGCCAAGTGCGGTTACCCGCGCCATGAACTCGCGCCGACTCAGATTGCCGTCGCGATACTCTTGAGCATGCATCTCTGCCGCCCAGTGCATCGGCTTTCCATTGATTGTCTGGTTTTTCATAGATGTCTCCCTGTGACACTAGTTATTAGGTAAAGTTCGCGTTCTGATTGATTGAAACGGGCGCTACGGCCAACGAATTGGATCGATTGACCGGGCCGCAGGCTTGTTTTCTTGACTATTGAACATCCCCATGACCTCCATTCGGCACCAGTTTCACTGCGGCGTCAATGTCGGAAATCGTCATTGATGGTATAAAAACGACATCAGGCAGAAAAGTAAGCCATTCAGGATTATTTCGTGGTGCGTTCGCACAACTAGCCGAAAGCACCGCGGATAGAATTGACAGTCACGCTGCAACACATTCGGTCGTTTTTTTGGGGAGAAAACTAAGAAATCCAACTGCTTCCAATGCCCGAGGAATGCCCCTTACTGATGAGACGCGGCATCAATGTGGTGCCAGGATTTCATGCGGGCGCGAAACCAAGTTCGTTGTCGTTTGGCAAATTGACGTGTAGCTATTGTTGCCCGATCCCTGGCTTCTTCCTGAGACATGCGGCCTTCTAGGCATGCCATCAATTCAGGCACGCCAATGGCCTTGAAGGCTGGTAGAGAAGGGTCAAATCGGTTCTGCATCGCGGCCACTTCGGCCATGGCGCCTTGATCCAACATCTGATCGAAACGACGATTAATACGATCCAGTAACCAGCTTTTTTCGACGTCGAATACAATCGGAACTGTACTCCCCAGATCCAGAAACGGGGCGGGTGTATCAGCCTGCCAATCAGCAAGCGAGCGGCCGGTTGCGGTCTGAACCTCCCACGCGCGTTGAACACGGGCTCGATTCTGGGTGTCGATCTTCTGCAGCGTTTGAAGATCAAGACCTTCGATCAGCTTTCTTAGTGATAATGCGTCCGCCTCGGCCCGAATTTCAGGAGGGGTTGCAGGTATCTCGGCCATCCCTTCGGTCAGCGCAGTGAAATACAGACCTGTACCCCCCACAATGATAGGGCGCTGTTTTTGTCTAAGCAAAGGCGTGACGTCGCGAAGCCAATGTCCGGTGGAATAGGTCTGATCATATGCGACATGCCCGTACAGCAGATGTGGGGCACATTTTTCTTCTTCGATCGAGGGACGTGCAGATATGATGCGCCAGCAATCATAGACCTGACTTGCGTCGGCATTGACGATCACACCACCGCAGCGCTCCGCGACCAAAAGCGCCAGCGCTGACTTTCCCGAAGCCGTAGGCCCAGCGATCAGCACCGGTTTGTCATCAGGAATCGGAGGCAACTGCGCCCAAAGCCGGTTCTCATTTGTATCGGCCATCGCTGATTGCCTCATCCCTGACTATCCGTATTGAACCTGCGGAGGTTTTGCTTCATTTTGCGCCGGAAAATAAACCCGTGCCAGCCCGGAGCGCAACATGAGCCTTTCCCCTTCTGACGAGACCACTGAGACCCCGAAAACAACGTATGACCGCGTCATGTTGAAGATTTCGGGCGAGGCCCTGATGGGGGATCAGGGATTCGGACTTCATCCGCCAACCGTCCAGCGCATCGCACAAGAGGTGAAATCGGTACACGATCTGGGTGTCGAAATCTGTATGGTCATCGGTGGTGGCAACATCTTCCGGGGGCTTTCCGGCTCGGCACAGGGGATGGAGCGTACGACCGCCGATTACATGGGCATGCTGGCAACGGTCATGAACGCGCTCGCGATGCAATCCGCGCTTGAGGCGGCCGGGGTCTTCACCCGTGTCATTTCGGCCATTCGGATGGACGAAGTGTGTGAGCCATATATTCGCCGCCGCGCTGTACGCCACCTTGAGAAAAAACGGGTCTGCATCTTTGCGGCGGGAACCGGGAACCCCTATTTCACCACTGACACCGCCGCCACATTGCGTGCGAACGAGATGGCCTGCCAAGCGATCTTCATGGGTAAGAATGGTGTCGATGGCGTTTATGACAAGGACCCCAAAGAACACTCGGACGCGGTACGTTATGACAATGTTTCGTATGACGATGTGCTGGCTAAACGTCTGCGAGTGATGGATGCATCAGCCATCGCCTTGGCACGTGACAACAATTTGCCGCTGATCGTTTTTGGTCTGGATGAGCCCGGCGGGTTCCGCGGTATTTTGGCGGGTGAGGGCACCTATACCAAAGTCCAGGGATAGCGCATCAATTAGCACATAGACCGGGTCTAGCAGCCCGGTTCTTTTTTGGTGCTAGATATGAAAAATGTTATCAGCACAGTGACTTGACCTAATCTTTTCCGTCTGACTATCTGTTCCTGTTTGTTTGCAGCAAGCTGCCATCAGAAGGACTGCTGCCATAGCATGTCCTCTGATGGGGATGGCGGCCGGACAGTAATGCCTTGGTTGTTTTGGAAGTGCCCAGACCTTGCGCGGGTGGATTTCCGAAATGAGGCATGCGATCAGGGAGAGACGTGTGATGGGCACACTTGATATCGATTTCGTTAGGGCGCAATTCCCGGCCTTTTCTGAACCCAGTCTGAACGGGCAGGCCTTCTTTGAAAACGCTGGTGGATCTTACACCTGTAAGCCGGTGATTGATCGCCTGAACCGGTTTTATACACAGCGCAAGGTCCAACCTTATGCGCCATACGAAGCCAGCCGTCTGGGCGGCGAAGAAATGGATGAAGCGCGGATGCGGTTGGCCGCGATCATGGGCGTGGATACGGATGAGCTGAGCTTTGGCCCCTCAACGACTCAGAATACCTATGTTCTGTCGCAGGCCTTTCGTCAGTGGATGCGGCAGGGTGATGCCATCGTTGTGACCAATCAGGACCACGAGGCCAATACCGGCCCCTGGCGTCGATTGGAAGAAGACGGTATCGAAATCCGCGAATGGCAGATTGATCCGGACAGTGGATCGCTAAACCCACAGGATCTGGAAAACCTGTTGGACGAGAAAGTCCGCCTCGTTTGCTTCCCACATTGCTCAAATGTCGTCGGCGAGATTAATCCAGTGACCGAAATCACGGCGATAGCGCATGCCGCGGGTGCGTTTGTCTGTGTCGACGGAGTTTCTTATGCGCCACATGGCCTGCCGAACGTCGGTGATCTCGGGCCCGACATCTATTTGTTCTCAGCCTACAAGACCTATGGCCCGCACCAAGGCTGCATGGTTATTCGACGCCCTTTGGGTGAGATGCTTCCGAACCAGGCCCACTATTTCAACGGTGGCACGCTCTATAAGCGGTTTACACCTGCCGGCCCTGATCATGCACAGATCGCCGCGAGTGCTGGCATGGCCGATTACATAGATTTGCTTTGTGATCATCACGGCGGGCCGGAAACCGGGGCGTCTGCGCGCGGTGGATTTGTTCATGACCTTATGCGCCAACACGAAATTGCGTTGCTGCAGCCACTGCTCGATGCAGTCAAAGATAGAAACACTTTGCGTTTGATTGGGCCGTCCAAGGCCGAACAGCGCGCACCGACGGTCGCGTTAAGCCTAAACAAAAAAGCCGAGGCTGTTGCAGCTGAGCTTTCCCAACACGGGATCATGGCAGGTGGTGGCGATTTCTATGCGCATCGCCCTCTGCAGGCCATGGGTGTTGATCCAGATCAGGGGGTTCTGCGGCTCAGCTTCACGCACTATACAAGTCATCAGGAAATTGATCAGCTTTTGCAGGCGCTTGACCGCGTTTTGTGATCCAATATTCGTACCGGTTCGTATTCTTCTAAAAACAAGAGGCGGATATGGATTCCGGGCGTTCTCCGATCATTTTATGGTTCAGGCGCGATCTGCGATTAAGTGATCATCCGGCGTTGACGGCGGCGGTGCGGTCGGGTCGCCCGATTGTACCCGTATTTATTCTGGGCGATCAGGTTCAAGCATTGGGCGCAGCGCCCAAATGGCGTCTGGGTTTGGGTCTTGAGGCTTTTGCAATGACCCTTGATCAGATCGGCAGCAATCTGATCCTGCGCCGGGGGACTGCGCTGAAAGTCCTGCAAGGTCTGATACACGAAACCGGAGCAGGAGCTGTATTTTGGTCGCGAGAGTATGACCCGAAGGCGATCAACAGGGACATGCATATCAAGGCGAGCTTGAACGAACAGGGGATCGAGGTGCGATCCTTTGCAGGGCATCTTTTGTTCGAACCTTGGACGATTGCGACCAAAGCGGGGCAACCGTTTCGTGTATTTACTCCGATGTGGAGGTCGGTGAGCGGACGAGATGTTGCGATGCCAGCACCGACTGCTGCACGAATTGCCAAGCCAGATCTTTGGCCTGCTTCTGATCGGCTGTCCGATTGGAATCTGGATCAGGAGATGCAGCGTGGCGCGACGATCGTACGACCGTTTGTCCGTCCTGGAGAGGCTGCGGCTTTGGATCAGTTGGATAGGTTTCTGGAAAATATTGATCAATATCAGGAAGCGCGAGATCGATTGGATCAGGTTGGTACGTCTGATCTTTCAGAATACCTCTCGTTAGGCGAAATCGGGCCGCGCACAATATGGCACCGGGTGCAAAACGCGGATCGCACTGGTTCGCGCGGGGGTGAGGCCTTTCTACGGCAGCTTGTGTGGCGTGAGTTCGCTTATCACCTGATGTACCATTGGCCGCATCTCCTGACCGACAATTGGAAACCTGAATGGGATGCGTTTCCGTGGAATACTGATCCCGACACGCCTGAAGTCCGCGCGTGGAAGTTGGCCAGAACTGGGGTGCCACTTGTCGATGCGGGGCTAAGGCAGATGTACGTGACCGGGCGGATGCATAATCGTGCACGGATGATTGTGGCGAGTTATCTAACCAAGCATCTGATGACGCACTGGAAAATTGGTGCTGATTGGTTTGCCGATTGCCTGATTGATTGGGACCCAGCCGCAAACGCGATGGGATGGCAGTGGGTGGCGGGTTCCGGGCCAGACGCAGCCCCGTATTTCCGTATCTTCAACCCAGAAACACAGCGCGAGCGATTTGATCCACATTCGGATTATCTGAATCGTTGGATTGCTGAGGGTCGGTCTGACCCGTCCCCAACCGCACGCGCCTATTTTAGTGCCATACCGCGGTCTTGGGGGCATTCTCACGAAGACAGCTACAGCGCTCCAGTGGTAGGGCTGAAAGAAGGTCGCATCCGAGCATTGGACGCGTATGAAACCAGAAAAGTTCCGGTAAGGAACTGAAAACTTGCCATAAACCGAATCCCGTCCTAGCTTTATTCTGCAACCGCAGAGGGGAGAGCGGATGTTCCTGACGAGCACCGAAGGGCAGGAGGACCTGCCAAGATATTTTGCACAAGTCTTCAAGATGCTGAGCCGCATGGAAAGCGGTCGCCTTGATATCGCTCTGCCGGATGGTCGGGTGTTTCGGGCGGATGCACCTAAAGCCGGTCCGGTTGCCCATGTGGATATCCATGATCCCGACGTATTTGCCAGGCTGCTACGAGAAGGAGAACTGGGGTTTTCGGACGGCTATCTGGAAGGCGACTGGAGCACACCTGATCTGCGCAGCTTTATGGACCTGGTACATTTGGGAACTGAAACCGTTTATGACGATTTCACGGGCAAGTTCCTGGTTCGCGCCTATGAGCGTCTGAGGTTCTGGTTGCACCGCAATAACCGGTCGCAGGCGAAGAAGAACATCTCGTATCACTATGATCTTGGAAATGATTTCTATGGTATGTGGCTGGATGACACGATGACTTATTCCAGCGCCATTTTTGAGACCGGGCAGGAAAGCCTCGAGAATGCGCAGACCGCGAAATATGCCAGTTTGGTGGATGAATTGGGGGCCAAACCTGGGGATCATATCCTTGAGATCGGGTGCGGTTGGGGCGGCTTCGCCGAATATGCCGCCAAAGAGCGCGGGCTCCGAGTCACTGGATTGACGATCAGTCAGGAACAGTTGAAGTTCGCGAAGGAACGCATTGAAAAGGCTGGGCTATCGGATCTTGTAGATTTTAAATTACAGGATTATCGTGATGAACAGGGACAATATGACGGTATTGCATCAATCGAGATGTTCGAAG
This sequence comes from Ruegeria sp. CL5, assembly GCF_056536485.1. Lineage (NCBI taxonomy): Bacteria > Pseudomonadati > Pseudomonadota > Alphaproteobacteria > Rhodobacterales > Roseobacteraceae > Ruegeria > Ruegeria sp. CL5. Next base: position 368,665 of record NZ_JBQFPS010000001.1, on the reverse strand, counting down.
CGGTTGGTCGGAAATATTGGCCAGCATATTTTAACACTGTTCGTGACCGGTTGAAGCCCGGTGCGCAAGCGACATTACAGATCATAACAGTCGCGGATCACCGCTGGGAAGTTTACAAGAATGGTGTTGATTTCATACAGAAATACATATTTCCGGGTGGCATGCTTCCCGCACCGTCGATCCTGAAAGAGCAGATCGATCAGGCCGGACTTCAAGTAGTACGCTCAAAGGAATTTGGCCAAAGCTATGATCTGACACTGCGCCGCTGGTACGACACCTTCAACGCCAAGTGGGACCAGATCTCAGAGCTAGGGTTTGATGAGCGTTTTCGCCGCATGTGGAATTATTATTTAACTGCATGCGGCGCAGCCTTTGACACCGGCAATTGTGATGTGACACAGATCACTATAGCTAAGCCAAGTTGAAGAACGGAACTACGAATGCCTACAGCTTCCCGCCTCGTCGCCGCGTTGTGTCTGCTGGTCATTGCCTTCCTTGTTTCAAGTATGATCATCAACAATGGTGAAGAGGGCAAAAGCTATGGCTGGTTCACATATGTGAACATGTTGTTAGCGGTGGCCTGTGGTTGGGTTATCATGGGCAAGCGGGCAGGCCGGGGTTGGACGGCTGCAGTTAACAATGGTCTGACTGGTGTTGCCGCGCTGGTTTTCTGGGGATTGTTCGTTCAAGGCACCTACGAGATGTTCAGCCAGGCGATGCGCCATCGGTATGGCGGCCCATTTGAAGCCTTGCTGGAAATCTTCAAGATCGGAGTGGCCTATGGTGAACAACTGCTGCCCAGTGAAATTTTGATTACGCTTGGTATTGGTGCGGTGGTCAGTGGGATACTTACCGAAATCGCCTTTCGACGCTGGCGTTAAAACGGATCTGCCAAGTCAGGGCTCCTACTTTGTCTAACCTGTTTTTCTACGGCACTTTGCGCCATGCGCCTTTGCTGGAACTCGTGATGGGTCAATCTGCGGACGAATTGTCGGCGAAACCGGCAATCTTAGCTGATCACGCGGTGTATTCAGTAAAGGGCCAGCCTTTTCCCATGATCGTTGCTGAAAAAGGCGCAACGGCAGATGGCGTATTGGTGCAAGGATTGGGCAACGACGAGCTTGCCCGATTGGCCTTTTATGAAGGCGGCTTTGAATATGATCTGCGCCAGCAAACGATCGAAGCCAGCGCAGATGGGAATCATCAGGCATTGGTGTTCTTCCCCGACTCTGAGGCATGGAAGACCGAGACACTCTGGGATTTTGAGGCATGGAAAAACGATTGGAGCGCTTTGTCGATGCTGGCGGCGCAAGAGGTTATGGCCCAGTATGGGTGTGTTGATGCCTCGACGATTGCAAATAGTTTCCCTGCGATCCGCACACGGGCATGGGCCAGACTCGCAGCGCGTCAGCGAAACACCGGAGATGCCCGGGACACCAACCATGATGTCGTAATCCACCAACGCAATCACCCTTATGTCAACTATTTCGGTATCGATGAGATAGAGCTGCAGCACCGTCAGTATGATGGCAAGATGGGGCCTGTATTGCACCGCAGCGGCTTGATGCAAGGATCTGCAGTCATCGTCCTGCCTTACGACCCCAGGCGCGATACGGTTTTGCTGGTCGAGCAGTTTCGCGCACCTGTGTTCTTGATCGACGACCCCGAACCATGGATGTGGGAACCGGTCGCCGGTATGATTGACCCCGGAGAAACACCCGAGCAGGCAGCGTATCGTGAGACACAGGAAGAGGCGCATGTTTCTCTGTCTCGGCTGGAATATGCAGGTGGTGCCTATACATCCAGTGGATCGTCAACCGAATACGTCTACCTCTACGTCGGGCTGGGTGACCTGACGACGACTGTTGAAAGTGGTGGTCTTGCCACGGAAGGGGAAGATATTCGGAGTACAATTCTGCCGTTTGACGAATTCATGAACATGGTTGATTCACATGTTTTCAAGGATTTACCGCTTCTTTCTCTGGCACATTGGCTGGCACGAAATCGCGAACGTCTGCGCGCATAACTATCCCGGCTTGTGATCAAGTCAGGGCGCCTGTAAATCTGCTGCAATACCATATGACAAGAGGACGCCATGCGCATTGCGAAAGACCTTGCCGACGCGGTCGGTAAAACACCCTTGATCCGGTTGCGTCGCGTCAGCGAAGAGACAGGCTGCGAAATCCTCGGCAAAGCCGAGTTCATGAATCCGGGTCAATCCGTCAAAGACCGTGCGGCGTTGTTCATTATCCGCGATGCAATTGCGCGCGGAGACCTAAAGCCCGGCGGCACAATTGTCGAGGGTACGGCGGGTAATACTGGCATTGGTCTGGCATTGGTCGGGGCCTCAATGGGTTTCAAGACGGTGATCGTCATTCCTGAGACTCAATCGGAAGAGAAGAAGGACATGCTCCGACTTGCCGGAGCTCAGCTTGTGCAGGTGCCTGCTGCGCCTTACCGCAATCCCAACAATTTTGTGCACTATTCCCGCCGCTTGGCTGAGGAACTTGCCCAGACCGAGCCCAATGGTGCCATCTGGGCGAACCAGTTCGACAATGTCGCCAACCGGCAGGCGCATGTGGAAACCACCGGCCCTGAAATCTGGGACCAAACCGGTGGCAAAGTTGATGGCTTCGTCAGTGCGGTCGGTTCGGGTGGGACCCTGGCGGGTGTCGCCGAGGTTTTGCAGCCCAAAGGCGTAAAAATCGGACTGGCTGATCCGATGGGGGCGGGACTTTATTCTTATTACACTACAGGTGAGATCGCGATGGAGGGCGGCTCCATCGCTGAAGGCATCGGACAGGTTCGGATAACGAAGAACCTAGAGGGGTTCACCCCTGATCATACCTGGCAGATCACCGATAATGAGGCGTTGCCCTATATCTTTGATCTGCTTCGCGAAGAAGGTCTGGTGATGGGTGGATCAACCGCGATCAATATCGCGGGCGCTGTACGTCTCGCGAAAGAGATGGGGCCGGGGCACACCATCGTGACCGTATTGTGTGACTTTGGAACGCGCTACCAATCCAAATTGTTCAATCCTGACTTCCTGCGGGAAAAGGAACTGCCTGTTCCGGATTGGATGACCGAAGCACCGCGCAGCATTCCCGGCGTATTCGAGGACGTGTGATGCTGCGACAGGTCCGCCTGTTTCTGTTTCTAAGTTTATTCTGCCTGATCGGGCTGGGTGGGATCGCATCTGCCCAGCTCACTGACCGGCAGAGTGAATATTACCAGGGCTGGGTCAGCACGGCGGATCGGGCGGAATCTGTGATTCGCGCGAACCGGGCATCGAATGCCGCGTTAGAGAATTTGCGCTCAGAAATAAACGGTTACCGCGAAGACTTTAACATGGCGCGCGGCGCAAACACGGATCGTATTCAGACGCTTGAGGGCCAGCTTAAGGCGCTTGGCGCGAAGCCGGCAGATGGCGAGACCGAGCCTGAAGATATTGCAAAGCTACGCACACATCTTGAAGAGCAACTTAACAGTTTGCGGGTGCCGCGCATAATCTCGGAAGAGGCTTTCAGCCGAGCCAACGGGTTAATCAGCGAAATCGACCGAATCATTCGCGACCGTCAGAAAAAAGAGATGCTGGAACGCGGGCCATCGCCTTTCAATCCCGTTTACTGGGGCCCAGCCTGGATCGACGTCAAGGAAGCGACGCAGAGCCTGATCAATGAAACCGTCACGAATATGCGGTCTGACATCGTTCACGAGCGCATTCGTGAGCGCGGTCTCGGCATTTTCGTTCTGTTGGCCATATCTGCGGTATTGCTGCTATTTGGGCGCAAATGGTCCGAAAAAGGGGGCGTTTTTCTGCGTTCTCTGGGGGGGCGCGGAAGTGGAGTCTGGACCTTCGTCGTTTCACTGCTGCGCATACTGCTGCCTTGGTTGGGCGTTCTGGCATTGGTCACGGCGATCGTGCAGACTGGGGTTCTGGGCTTGCGCGGCACGTTGCTGATTCAGAATATCCCTTATTGGGCTGCCATCATCTTCTACTTTGACTGGATCGGTCGACAGGTCTACCTGATGGGGGCCTCTCAGAATTTCAAACGATTGTCGGCAGGCAGAATTCGAGAACTGCGGGTCTATATCGATCTACTGGCCGTCATGCTTATTTTGCATGATCTGGTTTTGCTATTTGAGCAAATTGAGAATATTTCGGACCCAACACGAGCGGTTGTTGGATTCCCGATCGTATTGGTTACGGCGCTGCTGCTGCTACGTGTGCGTCAGGTCCGTCAATCAGAACCACAGGAAGAGCAAGCCGATTTAGAAACGTCTCGCAGAGCGGCTGGTTTTAGTCAGTTGGTTGAATTGCTGCGGCGCGCTCTGTTCATACTTGGGATTGCGACACCAATACTGGCGGCATTGGGGTATATCAATGCCGCCGAAGCAATCGTCTTCCCAGCCGTGAAAACACTGGTTCTGATCGCGGCGCTTGTGATCATACGACGGTTTATCACCACGATTTACGGTTGGTTATCGGGGCAGGGGGAGGCCGCGCGCGATTCTCTGTTTTCGGTTCTTGTTGGGTTTGCGCTGGCGATATTGTCGCTGCCTATTCTGGCACTGTATTGGGGCGCACGCAAGACAGACCTGCTCGAGGCCTGGTCGCGATTGCTGCTGGGATTCGATATCGGCGGCGTCACGATTTCACCCAGTAATTTCCTCACCTTCGTCGCAGTTTTTGCCATCGGATACACATTGACCCGCCTTCTGCAAAGCGGGTTGCGCAACTCATTGCTGCCAAAAACCAGTATCGATCCCGGCGGGCAGAATGCCATCGTTTCGGGAACCGGCTATGTCGGAATATTCCTGGCGGCGTTGGTCGCCATTGTTGTTGCTGGATTTGATCTTTCCTCCTTGGCGATCGTGGCTGGTGCCTTGTCGGTTGGTATCGGTTTCGGTCTGCAAACCATCGTGTCGAACTTTGTTTCAGGGATCATCCTGCTGGTCGAACGCCCGATCTCAAAAGGCGACTGGATCGATGTCAACGGCATGATGGGATATGTTCGTGATATCTCGGTCAGGTCCACGCGGATCGAGACGTTTGATCGGACGGATGTGATCGTCCCCAACTCTGACCTGATCAGCGGAGTGGTCACCAACTATACCCGCGGCAACACCATTGGCCGGGTGATCGTTCCTGTCGGCGTGGCCTACGGTACTGACACCCGAAAAGTCGAAACCATTTTGGGTGAGATCGCCAATGGGCATCCGATGGTTCTGGCCAACCCAGCGCCGAGTGTCGTGTTTCAAGGATTTGGTGCGGATTCTCTGGATTTTGAAATCCGGGCAATACTGCGCGATGTGAACTGGGTGCTATCGGTCAAATCCGACATGAACCATGAGATCAACCGCAGATTTGTTAAAGAGGGTATCGAGATTCCGTTTGCTCAACGCGATCTGTGGCTGCGAAATCCTGAGGTGCTGACGGGCCATTCTGAGGAGGCTAAGCCCGACGAAGACCTATCTCCTACTGCCCCTTCCGCGAAGCCTGCCGATTTGACAGCTGATGATTTGGACTCTGCCGGAGACGCAGATGCAGACGCGGATGGCGACGGTCGCTAAACGCGACACATCAAGCATTTCTCCCAAGTGATTATCGGATTGTTACATTTCGATGTAGTCTGAATTTTATTTGAAGGAGGAATTTCGATGGTAACTTTCTCACACGGTCTCGTGCGTATCGCGGTTTGGAACCTTGCGGGTTTCAACCCGTTTAACACAAGTCTGGGCATACCCGCCAATAGTGAGCGGGTCATCAACCAGATTGAAGGCTTGGCCCTGCTTGATGCCGAGTTGATCACGCTGGTCGAGGTTAGCCCTATAGAACATATCAACCGGTTGGCAGCGGGTTTGGCGGACAAGGGCTTGGATTATCAGGTCAAGATCCTGCAGCAACCCAACGGCAACATCCACATTGGATTTCTCCACAAACCAGGGGTTTCGGTGACGGAGCTGGAGTTGATTGACGGTTCGGAAGGTGATGATTCCGGCGGGCGTCAGGCCCTTATCGCCGATGTGCAGGTCGGCAAGTTCAAAGCCAAACTGATCGCGGTGCACCTGAAATCCGGCCGTGACCGGCCTGAACAACAGATACGTGATAGCCAATGTAAGATCATCGGTGCCAAGATCGCCGAAATCCGAGCGACACCGGGCCTGACTCAGCGCACGATCCTGCTGATGGGCGATTTCAACATGATCCCCGGTCAGGACGTCAGCAATTTCCACCATCTTGGTGGGGATGACATGATGGACTTTGTTTCGTGCTGGGATTTGCAAGACCGGTTCTCGCATATTTTGGAAAAGGGTCGCGCCAACCTGCTGGACGGGTTCGCTGTTTCGCGAACCTATTCCACCGACTATGTCCGCGGCAGCCTGCGGTTATTTCCGATGCACTGGACGATGAATATGGGGCGCGAGGCGTTCAAAGACGAAGTGTCTGACCATCTGCCATTTGTCGCCAGCTTTCGTATATTTTGAGCCACCTGTTTTTACGAATGGGGCCTTGCGCTCGGTTCAGAAATTCGCATAAGTCACCTCTACCGGAGAGGTGGCCGAGTGGTCGAAGGCGCACGCCTGGAAAGTGTGTAGGCGGGAAACCGTCTCCAGGGTTCGAATCCCTGTCTCTCCGCCACTATTTCAAGCTAAAATTTAGCGGGTGCTTAGCTGCCCAGTTGGTCTTCATTAGTTTGATAACAACGCAACGACTTGACTTGTTTCAGATCTTTGTCGCGTCTTCGAAGGCAATGAAACAATAAGAGATCGACCTGTCGGACAAGAGCGCGAATGCGCAAGCAGAAGCGTTTTGGATTCCAGTGCGTCTTCGATCAGACACAGATGCCCCATCAGCAAACCAGCCGATGCTTTGGCTTCTTCTACAGCAAGGCTATATAGCGAGAACTGCGGGCCGCTTGCGTAAATTTGCAAATCAAAGCCCACATTTCGGGACCACGTGAACCAATCGTCGTTCCAGGTCTGGTCGTGCAAAATCGGTATCTCTCGAAAATCGTTTGAACAGTGCGCGCGGTCCAGAAGTGTAGGGGCGCAAACTGGCGCGATTACGTCTTTTGCCAAGGCAATTTGGTTTGACGAGCCGTCAGGAACTGCGAAAAATATCGACAGATCAAACATCTCTCGCGAGAGACTGGGCGGAGTTTCCATAGCGGTGACAGAGAAATTGATCTCCGGCAATTCTTTTCGGATCCGTCGCAATCGTTTTGGAAGCCAGAGCTGGGCAACGGCGGGCAGGGCAGCGATATGAAAATCAGCGTTTGGTTTGAGGTCACGCAGGGCACGGGCTGCATCAGCCATTTGATCAAAGGCAGCGGAGAAAACCGGGACAAGCGATTGCCCCTCAGGCGTGAGTTCAACTCCTTGCGCGTTGCGTCGAAACAGCGGTGTACCGGCCCAGCCTTCCAGTGCCTTGATATGCTGCGAGATCGCCCCGGGCGTGACGTTCAATTCTTCAGCTGCAGCAACAAAGCTGACGTTTCTAGCCGCCGCTTCAAAGGCCCGCATCGCATTCAATGGAGGGCCTTTGGGGCGCTTGGGGGCAACACTCATTGCACTAGCCTTAGTTTTTCTACACCAAGAAATATCATTTCTGCTTTGCGATGTCACGCGACTGCCGCCAAAGTGGCAAAAACTAGGAGGATGTCAGATGACACTTGCACAAAGAGACTGGGTGCCCACCGCAAGCGAAGCACTGGTTCAAGATATCGCAAAAAAGGCGGAATCGGCATCTTCAGATGACCTGATGGTGCGGATCGAGCATCTTGCAGAGGAAAACCGCCGCATACACGAGCAAGAGTGCTTTAACCTGAACCCTGCCACAAATGTCATGAACCCAAAGGCCGAGGCGCTTTTGTCTTCGGGGATTGGGTCGCGGCCCTCGTTGGGCTATCCCGGTGACAAATATGAAATGGGTCTGGAAGCAATCGAACAGATCGAGGTTATCGCGGCAGAGCTTTGCGCCGAGGTTTTTGATACTCGGTTCGCTGAGGTCCGGGTGCCCTCTGGGGCGATTGCCAACCTCTATGGCTTTATGGCGACCTGCAAAGCTGGCGACACTATCATAGCTCCACCTGGATCAATTGGGGGGCATGTGACACATCATCTGGCGGGTTGCGCGGGTCTCTTTGGCCTGCGTACCGTCGAAGCTCCTGTTTACGCTGATGGCTATACCGTCGATCTGGATCAGTTGAGAGCGTTGGCAAAAACCGAACGACCAAGGCTGATTACCATCGGCGGCAGTCTTAACCTGTTTGAACATCCCGTCGCCGAAGTGCGTGCGATAGCTGATGAAATCGGTGCCAAGGTTATGTTCGATGCGGCCCATCAATGCGGCATCATCGCGGGGCGCGCTTGGTCCAACCCGTTGAAAGAGGGTGCACATTTCATGACCATGAGCACTTACAAAAGCCTCGGAGGACCGGCTGGGGGCCTGATCGTAACGGATGACGAAGAAATCGCAAAGGCGCTGGATGCAATCGCTTTCCCTGGTATGACGGCCAACTTCGATGTGGCCAAAACTGCGGCGCTTGCTGTCACGATGTTGGATTGGAAAGCGTATGGTTCTGCCTATGCGATTGAGATGATTTCGATGGCCAAAGCTCTCTCCAACGCATTGGATACAAAGGGTGTTCCCGTCTTTTCCGGATCACAGGGCTTCACCAACTCTCACCAGTTCGCGGTATTGGCTACCCCATATGGAGGAGGTCAGGCAGCATCTAAGCTGCTTCGCAAATGCGGGTTCCTCGCTTGCGGTATTGGATTGCCGGTGGAGTTAGTGGAAGGCGATAGGAACGGTCTTCGTATCGGCACACCAGAACTGGTGCGGTGGGGCATGACCTCTGGGGATGCCGAGCGTTTGGCTAATTTGATAATGCGTGGCCTGGGCGGGGAACAAATCCAGTCAGAGGTATCCGCATGGCGGCGTGAATTTGACACGCTGCATTTTGTGAACTGAAAACAGGATGGCCGACCAAGTCGCTGAACATTGTCGGCCCTACCAACCTTCGTTGGTTGAGCCAATGCAAACTGCCTATCGCAGATCAAAAACGGTAGGTAGCACCCAACAGCGGACCGGATTGATCAAACTTAAAGTCGTTACCATCGATGTCGTGGTCAAATGAGATATAGCGATACCCACCCCGGATCAGCCAACGGTCATTGATTGCGTAGTCGGCAGTTAGAAGAACTTGCCATGTTTCGCTCCCGCTCCGGAAACCGCCATAATCAACAAACCCGGTGCCAGACCATTTGTCCGAGAACCTGATGCGTGCGCGGGCACCAATCACAGGATCAGTCCAGCTTGCATCGACCGTTGTTCGGCGCCCAGGAGCAGCACCGGGTTGCAGGTCGAATTCAGTTTCAGTGCTGAACCACCTAAAGCCGCCGACGATATCAACATATGCGTCTTGATCGTCATAGACCCGATATCCTGCATATCCGCTCAGAAACTGAGTGGTGAAAGAGGTGTCCAAGCCCGAGCTCGCCGGGCCAGGTGTGTCGCTGCTGAAAGACAGGTCTGTATAATTGTAGTCTGCCAGGAATGACCAACGCCCATTGGTCGCTCCGAATGCAGCCATAAAGGCAAAGTCCAAATTCTCCAACGCGTCGGAAAAGCTTAGCGTGCCATCTAATGTGCCCAGCGGGGTATCCAGCGACGTTTCTGTTTCCGGCATGAACAGGTAGATTGAGGCCTCGTATGACCAGTCGGACTGTTGGGCCGAGGCCATTGACGCCATTGCGCCCGCCAATGAGATTCCAAGGAGTGGTCCTCTCCAATTTCGTGTCGCACCCATTATTGCTCTCCCATCAAAGATCTTGTTTCCAATTTTCGTTACTGTGCAGCGAAAATCCGCGCAGTTTTGACTTGCGGTCAGGCTGCTTCATCCTCGGTTTTGCCAGAACCAACGCCAACACGATTGATATCAGTGCTGGGAAAGAACTCGGACCAGACATGCCAGAATATGCCTGCACGTAGAGTTTCGACCCGCTGCAGTTGCCCTTGATCAGACATTCCCCAAAAGTCGCATTTGGTCACGGGTTGCCCACTGTCATTGTACCAGACGCCTAAACTTTCAAATTTGGGATCAAGGCTGACGACGACATCCCGACCTCCGACCGTTGCGTTGACGATCCAATCGTTGTCGACGACGAAATCATCGGTCCAGCAGGTGGCATCCTGCCCAATGGTAATCCCCCAGACATAGGTTTTATTCGGCAACCGATCGTCTGAACGATCCATGTTGTCCATCACCGGAGCGTCTTCCTGATGTTGACGGCCAATCCCCCACCCAAAGGTGATTTCGGTCATCATATCAAGCAGGCGCAGCAATGGGTTTGGGGAAGGTTCATTCAGGAAAACCTCTCCATCCGGGTAGGCTTTCTGAAAGCCGCGAAATGTCATCCGGTAGGTAGGCCACGGTTTCATCCGGGCCTCGGGCCGGAGAGGGCATGCGAGGCCATCTGTGTTTGGATTCTGGTCCGCTTCACGAAAGCCATATATCTGCTGAATCGGCTCGCCGCTTTCGTTGTCGCGCAGGATCAGGTTATTGCCGTGCTGGGCGAGAACCTCGAGATTCAGGCGCTTACCCTCTATTCTTGGAGTGTACCCCTGACCAAGATTGGCCATGGCACAATACGTCATGACGACGTCTTCTCCACCAAGCCCTTTTTCATTACCGGCAAGATGCGGTCGCATGATCTGCGCGTCGGGGTGTGCACGAGCGTGGCTGTTGTTGTCGATCACCATCACGGGCGCGGTCGGCCCTACGTATTTACGGGCCTCGTCAATAGGGAAGTACTGCGCGGTATTTAGTTGGTTTCTCAGCCCCAGATGAACCCAGACGTAGGGGAATCCATAGAAGAAAAGGACCAGCACTGCCGACACCAGCCACAGCCAGAACGGACCTGCACCAAGTATGAAATGTACAAGAGTTGCGACAACAAATGCCCCCAACCCAATGGCGATCAGGCGATATTCATGACGGATGAAGCGCACCATGTTCTCGCGCTTCACCTTCAGCAGCATCTGGGACACATCGCCAAGATCTCGGAAATAGATGAACCCGATTCCGAGTGATCCGATCAAACCCAGTGCAAACAGAAGTAGTCCAATCATGTCATGATCCTAAAGTCTTGAGCGCGTGATTTCCGTTGCACGGTGTTATTGCTGAGGGGATTGGCGTTTGATCAGGAAAGCCTCGACCGCTTGCTGGGTTTCGGGGCGGATGTTCTCGATCCCTTCATATGGCACACCATAAGCTGGCGCGGTGTCGGGAAATTTCTCTTTGCGGGCCATGTGGCGGCCAAGAATGCGTGCGAATTCCTGCCCTCCCCAGGCGCCAACCTCGGTCGAAACTGAATATTCCTCGCGTGTATCTCGGTAGAGATCAAAGAACTTTGCCAGAATAGCGCTTTCGCCAGGTCCCGGCAGTTTCAGCTTAAGCTGGTCCTTCACGATCGCCTCGGGTTTGTTCACGGAATAGACGATGACGTGATCGCGTCGGGCCTTGGATTCGTCGGCAAACAACAGGGCGGCAGATTGGTCCACGCCATCCACCAGACGATCCCGCGGAATGTACTGATCTGCCCCAGCAAAACGCGACAGCGTTGTATAGAGGTCCGAGACGTGGATGATGCTGTTGAGCAACCCGTCAGCCTCGATCATGCCGGGCCAGCGGATAAAGGCGTCAACGCGGATACCTCCCTCGGTCGTGTCGCCTTTGCCGCCCGCATAGATCAGCGGGGTGAACCCGGATTGCGGCGCGTATTTGGTGAAGTGGCCGTTATCCCCCATGACCACAACCACGGTGTTTTCCGTTAAGCCCAGTTCTTCGATGCGCGCAAACAAGTCGCCCAGCCACTGATCCAGTAACTGCATCTTGTCGACATACAGACCACCATTCACGCTCTCTGGTCCGGAACGTCCGGCCCGGGTGTTGTCCAGCGGGATCATCGGCCAGTATTGCAGGAAAAACGGGTCTTCCCCACTTGCGAGGCGATCCAGTTCTTCCATCGTCTTGTCTTGAAACGCCTGGTTCATCTCATCGTATTTTGCAGCGTTCCAGCGCTCTCCGGTTTCCATGCGAATTTCGCGGATCGGCCCGCCGGTTTCCCCTTCGATGACTGTCATCATCGCGGCCGAGTCCGGCCGGAACCAACCGTCCAGCGTGTATTTGTCGTCATAGTCCTGGATTGCGACCGAGACCTGTTCTTTGATCGCATCATCATTGAAGATCGTTAGCTGGCCCTGTTGGTGGATGGCGTGCTGGGCATAGTCAAATCCCTGATTCATCGCCCAACTTTCGGCGATATCACCCATGTGCCATTTGCCTACATGGCTGGTCGCGTAACCCGCCTGTTTCAGAATCTCGGCCAGGGTGACCTCGTTTTCCGGCAAGCCAAACCCGGCAATGTCAACCGTTGTATCGCCCATACCCATGCGTACAGGCAACCGTCCGGTCATCTGCGCCACGCGGGTCGGCGTACACGAAGGTTCGGTATACATACGCACCATTCGCATGGCCTGATCCGAAAAGTCGTTGATATTCGGCGTCTCATAACCTCGCACCGCGTTGAGTTCGGGTATGCCCATATCGCCGAAGCCCATATCGTCGATCAGAACGCTGATTATGTTCGGGGGCTGCCCATTGTTACGGCCACGAAAAGCGGTCAGAGCATCATCAACAGCGGTATCATCCTGCACCCATTGTTCTGCGTGTTGTGCTTGCAGAATGTAAAACTCGGCATCGTGTTGGATTGGATTGTCTTGTGCCGACGCGGCCTGCGCTGCAAGGCTGACAAACAAAGCCAATACCCCTGAAATCTTCATCCCATATCCCCCGGTCATCTGCTTGGTGGAAGGCAAACGCTTTTGCAGCGGCCGTCACATTTAAACATTATCATATGTAAACAAGATTTTCTGTAGATTTCAATTCTGCCAGCCCATGAACACATCGCGGGTCAGTTCGGATTCCGGGCGCAGGTTGTCGATACCCTCATAAGGGATGCCTCGCCCGATCTCGGAATGCGGATGTTTGGCGATCATTTTCTGATGGCGTTTGATCATGTCCTGAAACGAAGCTCCGGCCCACAGCGAGTACCCAACCAACGGGTGCAGTTCACGTGGGTCGCGATAGATGTTGAAGGTCGGGGCTGCCGCACCGGGTTGGCCGGGCGCGGGCAGGTGCATCTTGAATTCCTGTTTGACCACCGAGCGCAGAACAGGGCCTTCGTAGACATATACATAGTCGCGTCGACCATGACCTTCTCCATTCAGCAACAGCGCTGTCTGATCGATCCCGTCGATAATGCGGTCACGTGGGATATGATCAGTCGCACCTGCAATCCGCGCCATGGTGGTGTAGATATCCGACACGTGAAAGATATCACCGGCTGCGCTGTCCGCTTCGATCACGCCGGGCCAGCGTATGAAAGCGTCCGTGCGTACGCCGCCTTCCAGATGTTGGGTCTTACCACCGCGATAGATCAGCTGATTAAGGCCTGAGGTTCCCTCGTAGTGGTACATCAGCCCATTGTCGGCCATCAGTACCACAATCGTATTGTCGGCTTCTCCAGTCTGTTCAAGCTTGGTCAGAAGATCACCAATCCATCCATCCAGCAGCTGCAGTTTGTCGGCGTGAAAGCCACCATTGCGAGAGAGCGCCTTATCCGCATAGACAAAATTAAGGGGGTAGAGAGGCCAATATTGCAGGAAAAACGGTTCTTCTTCGGCTGCAGCACGTTCTAGCTGCTCAAGGGCCTGACGTTGATAGCGTTCGTTCATCTCTTCGTATTTGGCTTGGGTCCAAACCTCGCCCGGTGACATGTCCACCTCACGGGCAGTGCCGCCTACCACGGCCTCAACCCCGGTCACCAAACCGTATGGCTTGAAACGTTCGTCCAGAAGAAACTGGTTGTTTTGCCCTTCGGGTACGTATCCGAGCATGTTATTTGCGCGCATCGCCTCGGGGGTCATAAGGCTTAGTTGAACCTGTTGATGCAGGGGAAACGCTGCCCAGTCGAAGCCCTGATTGTGCGGGTAGGCCTGTTCGATATCGCCTTGATGCCATTTGCCAACATGTACTGTGTTGTAGCCAACTTCCTTCAATATCTCGGGCAGGGTTACTTCACTGGCAGGCAGGCCTTCGCCCACCAACGCAACTTTGACTTCTGATACCCCGGCGCGGACAGGGTGGCGACCTGTAAGCATGGCAGTCCGCGTCGGTGTGCAGGATGGCTCGGTATACATGCGCATCAACGATAGGCCTTCGGTGGCGAACTGGTTGATACTGGGTGTCTCGATGCCCATCACGTAGTTCATCTTGCGGTCACCCATTTGACCAAAACTGATGTCATCGATCAGAATGTACAGAAAATTGGGTGGATTACCGCCATTCGCCTCGCGAATTTCAGCTAGCTTTGCGTCAATCTCGGCATCCTGCGCGTCCCATGCATCGCCAAATTGGGCGCGCAGAAAATTGAACTCGCCGTCGTGAATGATCGGAGACTGCTGGGCGAATGCCGCTCCGGTGGTCAGAATTAACGAAGACAGGATGGGTATTAGTTTCATTTTAATCTCCGGGTTTGCCAAAATTCTGAGGCATGTTTTGAGCTTCAACTATTCTGGTTTCGATACTGCAGCGCAGATCGGCGAGGGTTTCGGCCAAATCGGCCAGGAACCGAGTTTGCTGAGGCGTGTTTGAGGGCTGCAAAAGAGCGATTTCAGTAAAGATCTCTTGGTAATCCAGACATATCCGGTCAAATTCACTGTCCTCGGTGCGTAAACTTTGCAGAAGATTAGCGTGTTCAGGGAACTGATCCTCAATGAAATCACTATCGACCATCGGCAGGACTTTCGAAGCTGGTTGCTCGGTCAGCATGCGCTCCGCAGGAATTTTCTTGAACGTTATAAGCCGCATGCTACGGTAGCAACATGTCCACAAGTCCTTATTGTGAAAGGATAGTTCTTGACCGGCATGGGGGATGGGAAGCAAGACGACAATAAGCGTAACTTCTCTGCTGAAGATGTACGTGCTGCGCTTGAGCGTGTTTTAGACTCGGCAGGATTTAAGGGATCGGCCCGGATGCGGTCTTTCTTGACGTATGTCGTCGACGAGGCTCTTGCCGGACGGACCGATGAAATTCGCGCAAAAACGATCGCGATGGATGTTTATGGCTACAGCGCTGACGAGCTGACAAAACGAGAAGGCGTTGTGCGGGTAGATGCTGGTCGGATGCGACGAAAGTTGAAGGCCTATTACGGTGGAGCCGGCGCGTCTGATCCGATCATGATATCGCTGCCCGTTGGTCGTTATGCACCAGAGTTCAGACCGGGGACGCGCCAGCACCGAAAGTTAACAAATCTGTGGCGTATAAGTGTGATGTCGGCGATGGCTATCACCCTTGTTGCGCTGGGTGGCGTCGGAGGCACCGTCCTTACAAAGCAATGGCCATCGAGCGATGTAAAAGCCGAGCAGTCCGCGATCTATGACGTGTCTCCGGCGCGGGTCGAGGCGATGAATCTGTGTAGTGCCGGACAGGATGTGATGTTTCCGGTTGTTAACTTGCCGCGCCTGAAACCCGCGTTATTGATCTTTAAAACCGCGATTGAGCGTGATCCGCTATATTTCTGCGGGTACGCGGGGGCCGCTCAGGTCGAAACCATGCTTGCCATTCTTCAGTCTACCGATCCTGCAGCCACTGATATGCTTGCTGTGGCAGACGAAAACAGTGCTCATGCGCTGGAAATCGAGCCGGATGCGGCATGGGCACTTTCATCGCGCGCCTGGTTGGAATTCGGGTTGGGTAACTACGACAAGGCTACGGCGTTGTCCCGCAGGGCGGTCGATCTTGCACCAACAGATCCACATATAGCTGAATTTGATGCGCTAATCTCGCTCTACACAATGAACTTTACGTATATCATTTCGCAATCAGAGCGATATGAAAAACTGGCGGAAAGCAGCGGTGCGCTTGTGTTCGGGAATGTGCTCGGGTCAGCTCAATTTCATTCTGGTGATTTTACGGCCGCGATTCGAAGCTACGAAGATACTATCGCGCGTGGTGGCCCCTTCGGCCCGATTTCCGCGGCATATCTGATGGCGGCGCGCTGGAACAACGGAGAGCAGACTGAGGCGCGTCGGCTCGCAAGTGTTTACCAAAAGACCTGGCCCGATTTTCCACTGGAAACCTTAAAACGGCGGGTTTTCCAACAGCCACAACCGGTCGACGCACTTGTCGAAGCGATGAAAGCCGCTGGTGTAGTTATGGAGCGGGACAATGCGCCCCTGACAGCAGATTGACATGCTCTGGAATTGGCAATCCTGTTAGTCGTCCTGCGCGACCAGCCCCAAACCGCGTAGGTAGATACCGATCCCACTTTCGAGCAGGTCTTCAGGAGGGAAGGGAGAGCTTGCACCGGTATTGCGCGCATAAAGTTCAACGACACCGTGACTCATCGCCCAAATGTGAGCACTGAACATCGAAGCAGGGGGTCTTTTCTCTGGCGGTATGTGTTGAGACAAATCGCCAGCAGCTTTTTCCAGCACATTTTTTGCGCGATTGGCGGCGAGGGCCAATTCGGGCGTTCGGTTCAGGGATATACCGCTTTCGAACATCGCGATGTAGTGGCCTGGGTGCTTGCGCGCAAAGGCTAGATAGGCGCGCCCAGTGGCTTCAAATGCTGCCAGTGCCGACGGTTGCCCCTTGTCATAGGCAAATTGCATCAGATCAGCGAACATCTCAAAGCCTTGTCGCGCGGCCTCAGCAATCAGATCTTCGCGCCCTTCATAATGTCGATAGACCGCTGCGGGCGTCACCCCAGCCGTCTTGGCGGCCTCGGACAGGGTAAATCCGGTCGGACCTTTTTGTTCAATCAGAGACAAGGCAGCCTCGATCAGGGCCTGCTTCAGATTTCCGTGGTGATATCCGCGCTTTGTCATCCCGTCCTCAAGTGCTTATACGGGTATATATGCACAGGTCATGACCTAATCCAGCGCAGTTCGTGTATTGCCCCATACCAAGTTCAGGCATCCCAGATTTCCGGTCCACCACTGATCGTTTTGTCTGGCTCGCCAACCACGTCGGCATCTTTGCCATCATAATCCAACCCGCTGAGCACTGTGCGAATGGCGGCCAGGCGAGCGCGTTTTTTGTCATCGGACCGTATGATCGTCCAGGGGCAATCTTCGGAATGGCTGCGGGTCAGCGTTTCGGAAATTGATTGGCTGTATTCGTCCCACTTGTGCAGGCCAGCTATGTCGATTGGGCTGAGTTTCCACTGCTTCAAAGGGTCGGTCTCGCGGGCTAGAAAGCGGTTCAGTTGTTCTGAGCGACCTACATTCAGCCAGAACTTGAACATGTGGATCCCGTCATTCTTGAACCCCATTTCCAGAGGCAGAACCTGTCTGAAGAACCGCTCACGCTCATCTGTCGTGCAAAAACCAAAGACGTTTTCAACAACGCCCCGGTTATACCAGCTGCGATCAAAGAACACGATTTCTCCGGCAGAGGGTAGGTGTGAAATATAGCGTTGAAAATACCACTGGCTGCGTTCAGCATCTGATGGTTTGCTAAGCGCAACATTGCGCGCACCCCGTGGATTAAGGTTTTCCCGGAACCTTTTGATTGTTCCACCTTTCCCCGCTGCATCGCGTCCTTCGAACAGGATGGCGACGCGCTGATCAGTGTTCTTGACCCACCGCTGCATCTTGACCAGCTCGATCTGCAAACCCTGCATCTGCTCGTCATATTCCTTGCCCTTCATCTTTTTCGGGTAAGGGTAGGTCGGGTTTAGAATTTCCCCTTTTTTGGCCTGCTCAATGACCGATTGAACAGTCTTGGGCGCGTCATTGCGAAAATAGCTCTCGATAGCGCCATGTTCTGATTTGGTCATGTGCGGCCTCGCCATAAAATCCATAACTTACTATGGATTACGGATGGGGTTAACGCAAACCCGCACGTGCGGCGGCACGGTCGATTGCGGCTGCGACCTCCGGTGCGGCAACTACCTGAGGCATGTGACCGATACCGTTCAGTTCGACCAACTCCGCACTTGGTATTTGCTCTATCAGGCGCTCAGAATGCCAATCCAGCCCAACGGTCGTATCGGCGGTGCCGTGGACTATTTCAGTTGGAACCGTAATCTCGTTATAGCGAGGTTGAAGTTCGGTGATTTCGTCCAGCAGATTTGCTCGCTGTTTGGCATTAGCATGCATCGATGCGCGGCGCATGGTCAGACCGGGGCCGAAATGTTCCGCATAACCTTCGGGGGCTACTTGCGGCGCAAAAACCTGATCCAGTGCTTTCGAAACGAACCAGTCAGGAACGAAGGCGCTGACCAACGGCAGGCCAAGTGCGTTGCCGATGGTTGTTGCGCCCATTGTGTTGAATGCGTCCAATGGCGTCTCCCAAGGGATAGCTGCAGGAGCGATCAAAACGAGAGCGGCGATATTGTCAGGCCGTGTGACTGCCCAGGCAAGTGCGACTGACCCGCCATAGCTTTGCCCAGCAACAACGGGTTTTTCAGCACCAAGTTCTGAGGCAGCTTTCTGTAGGATTTCTGCTTGTTCAACAATGGTTTCTCCGTCTGGGTTAAAGCTTTCAGAATAACCCAGTCCGGGGCGATCGAATACGATGACACGATAGCTTTCTGCTAAGATCGGTGCCAACGCAAATGTCATGTCGCGCGTATTCCCGCTGGAACCGTGGATCAGCACGACATCCGGACCTTCGCCCATGACGACGGCATGTACAGAGATACCATCGACATCCAGGATCTGACCTTCAGCAGGAAACGAAGCTTCGGCACTGCTTTCGCGTTGCGTACCACGCCAGGCAGTGACTATGGCAACGGCTGTCAGCGCAATGCCAATTGTTATCAATAGTTTACTGGCCAATTTTTTCCAAATCAAAGGGGGTTGTCTGATAGATGGAATTGATCCAGTTGCCATAAAGCAGGTGCGCATGGCTGCGCCAGCGGTTCTGCGGATTCTGGCTTGGATCATCGTCAGGGTAGTAATTTATAGGGACATTGATCGGTGTACCGTTGGCAACGTCCCGGTCATATTCCTGCTTGAGCGTGTCGCTGTCATACTCGAAATGGTTGAAGATATAGAGTGCCCGATGTGCTGGATCTTCGATCAGGCAGGGGCCCACATCATCGCTGCCAAGCAGTGTGATCAGATCAGGTACTGCGTCGATTTCATACTGCCGCATCTCGGTCCAGCGGCTTACTGGGATCACGCAATCGTCAGAAAAACCACGTAAAAACGGCGATGCTGGCGCAAGATTTCGATGCCGGAAACACCCGAAGGCCTTTGCATCCAGCATATGTTTTTTGACATCGTGAAAATGGTTGATCATGGCCATGCCACCCCAACAGACGCCGAAGGTGGAATGCACATTGGTTTGCGTCCACTCGAACACTTCACGGATTTCGTCCCAATAGGTGACATCAGCGAAATCAAGGTGCTCGATTGGGGCACCCGTAATGATCAACCCATCAAATTTCTGGTCCTTTACCTCCTGAAAAGGATGGTAGAATTCGGCCATATGCTCGGCAGCGGTGTTTTTGGTCTGATGCTCGGTCATACGGATCAGCGAAAGTTCGATCTGCAAAGGTGTCGCCCCGATCAGACGCGCAAATTGGTTTTCGGTCTGAATTTTCTTGGGCATCAGATTCAACAGGCCGATCCGCAAGGGGCGAATATCCTGCCGTGCGGCCTGATCTTCGGCCATGACCATGACGCCCTCATTGGTCAGGACGTCAAAGGCGGGCAGGTCGGAAGGAATTTTGATCGGCATTTGGTCACGCTGTTGAATCTGCGAAAGAAGTCTGGAACTTAGGCGGGGTTGGCGCGGGTCTCAAGGGTGCGTTCGATCAACTCATCGAAATCACTGCTGTCGCGGACCTTGGCGATATCGTCGGCGGCGATTGTGACGCCCCAGTTTCGCGCCATCGCTTCATATCTCGGTTGTCGGTGCGCCAGCGCTTGCGCATAGGTCCAGCGTATGAACGCGTCCGGATCGACCGCGGATCCTTGGCAGTCGTTAAGGGCAAGGTATTCATCCCAGACCCGCTGCAGGAACTCGGCTTGGTAAGACATGGGCTTTGGGGCCTTGTCGAAACGTTTTACCAATTCCTCAGTATGGGCCTCATCGCCCTTGATCCAGATCATCAGCGTCTGGCGCGATAGCTCGGACAGGACCTGGTCGTTCGGATCTTCGGGCTCGACCCACTCGCAGATAGAGCCACCGGTATCGCAGATAAAATGCGGATAGCTGTACAGGCGCTCGGCTCGGTCGATAAAATACTTGGTATCCAACAGGGCGTGAATCTCTGCCAGTCGGAACTGTTCCTGGCGAAGCCGGTATTCCGAGATTTCAAGACCGCCAAGCCCGGGATTGCCGGGTTTGCCCAGATAGGCGGAGACGGGGGTCAGGTTTTCGAACGTGATGTTCGATCCGATATAGATCGAATCCGATAGCAGAAGATCGCGCAGAAAGGGCACTTTCATCGCTTCGGCCTTGGCGTTGTCGGCGATGTATTCGCCCATGTAGCGTGTCCCGATCCGGTAATCGATCGAGTAGTGGAACCAATCACCTGCATCCCGAAGAGTGTTCGAGACATAGGATTTCCCCAACCCGGACATACCGAAGAACAGTACTTTCTTTCGCGCAGCGTCGCGCCAGTCCTTTGCCGAGTTGTAGATCATGCGCCACCATCCCTTGTTTTGCATTAGCTAAATCGGGCTGATCGCGGCGTCAATTGTGCTGCTGTGTTCCGTAATGAAAAGAAGGCGTGTAAATGGAAAAGCCCCACCATACCAAGGCGGGGCTTTCCGATGTGTTTGCTGCCGCTGGGATCAATCCAGGGCGTATGTCACCTGAATACCAACGCTCCATGCACTGTTGCCGGTGAAAGTGGCGCGGTTGTCGGGACCGGTGCCGTTTGCCGTGGCATCGCCGATGTCAGTATAGCGCACACCGCCGGAGATTTTGGCTTTCTCAAGCGAATAGGTGCCACCCAGACCTATGCTCCAGAAACCATCTGTCGGGCCGAGGTTGGAAACCGAGTTCCCTTGCGAACTTTCGTAGCCGAGAGTTACGGCGCCCGAGAATTCGTCGGTGAATTGGTAGCCCAGACCAAGCGAATAGGTCCAAGTTGCTTCTTCATAATCGACGAGGTTTATACCTGTCAGGCCGGTATAAACGGGTGGTGCGTAAACGGTTTGTGGCCAGTCAACCCAGCGCACCGAGCCGAACAGCAGTGTTTTAGGCGCGACACCTGTCTGGAAGTCCAGATTGACGGATTGAGGTGTTATGACTTCGGTCGATGAGTCAGCGCTTACACGACCTACAGTTGGGATGCCCGGTGGAAAGATGAACCCATTTATTACGTCGTTCGATTCAGTCTGTGAAAGATCGTGAGTAATCTTCGAGTTGTAAGTCAGAGCTACGCGCGCGGCGATATCCGGACGCTCCCAAGCGACGCCAACAACATATCCAAAGTCAATCTCTGCGTCTGTTTCAACACGGTATGCACCAGCTGTGGGCGTGGCACCTGCGCCAGCGATTGGTACTGAAACGCTTGCTTTCAGGCGCTGTGCCCTCACGCCACCAATTACGCTAAAACCATTGTCCAATTTGTAACGCAGCAGCGCTGTAATCGCGTCTGTATCAGCCTCGGCGCGAAGAACGTCGGTGGTGGTGCCGGGAAGACCCGCAAGCGCCAATACGTTCTGGGATAGCGGATAATCCGCCGAATAATCGATATCTGCACCGAAGGGCTGATCATAGACCAAAGCGAAGTCGAGTTTCTCGGTTAACGAAGTCTTGTAGGCCAGATGTGGCGTGAAGAAGCTGTTCGAGACATTGCCAGAGTCGACTTGTTGACCAAATGTAGGGCTGCCTGGGATCTGGTCTTCCATTGAGCCACTGACATCAGGCTTGGTATAGCCCAGTCGAAACTGAACGGCAGATCCTTCTTCAAACAGAATGTTAACGCCCTGACCGCTACGATCTAGGCCACCTGCCTGCACACTGGTTGCCCCGATGCACAACGCGCATGCGTGAAACAACGATCGTTTCATATACTTCTCCCTACACTGTCCTGCGGCCTGTAATGCTCATCCCATCAAACGCACCCGGCCTTGTTACCGGCTTTTACTGTCTTAAACTTTAAATTTTGGTCAATTGGTGACGGAACGTTACTCGGTGTGCGCACGCTGCACGGGTGTTGCGGATTTGTTACGATTTTCTGACCAGACGTTCAGAAAAATCCCCGCAAAGATGACTGCTGCACCCAGGAGCGTCCACTGGTCCAGCGGTTCATGATAAAGGATCATTCCCACTATCGCGATGGTCGGAAGGCGTGCAAAATCAAAGGGTACCACGATTGTTGCTGGAGCGATCGCGAGAGCATTGGTGATACAATAA
Source organism: Ruegeria sp. CL5 (assembly GCF_056536485.1). Classification (NCBI taxonomy): domain Bacteria; kingdom Pseudomonadati; phylum Pseudomonadota; class Alphaproteobacteria; order Rhodobacterales; family Roseobacteraceae; genus Ruegeria; species Ruegeria sp. CL5. The sequence goes on along the minus strand of NZ_JBQFPS010000001.1, from coordinate 346,204 downwards.
TGCGCAAATAGACCAGCCACGCCGACCAGCAGAAGAAACGGCGCTGTATTTACGCTAGGTAATGAGATCTGTCCGTCATAGGTCGATGCAATGAATCCAAGGCCCGCCTGAATCAGAGTCAGCCAAAACATGATGCAACCGATGCTCGCGAACCGAGTAAGGGTTTTCGTCGATATCGTCGTCAGAGCAAAGAACAAAGCGGACAATGCTGCGGCAATCACTCCTGGGCTGATCGAGGCCGCGCCAGGACGTGCCACAATGAGTATTCCGGCAAATCCGATTAGTGCTGAGGTCAACCGAAGCGCAGTCAACCTTTCTTTCAACAGCAATGGTGAGAGGAGTATCACCCAGATCGGTTGGGTAAACTCCAGCGCGAAGACCTGCGCAAGAGGAATGACCGTCACCGCATAGAACCAGAGGTTTTGCCCCGTAAAATGCAGTACATTTCGAACGCCATGCAAATCTAATCGCCGTGTCGAGACTTGATGCCATTTGCGCGATATCGTCAGAAAAAAAGCGACTATGCAGATCCCGACGAGGCTGCGATAGAACATAATCTCAAAAGTATCATGAGTTACGCTAAGTTCGCGTCCGGCAATTGCCATCGATGAAAACGAGGCGATTGCTCCGGTCATCCAGAGCGCGGCCTTGCCGATCTGCATTGAGTTGCTGCTCATGATTTATTGCTTGCGTCCCGACAATTGTCAGGACGACTAAATGGCGTTTTCTACGGCAATGCAATCAATAGTGGTCTTGCCAAAGCTCCAGTGTGTTTTGTCGCAATGCAAATTTTCCAAATTGTAATATGAAGATCGATCACGACATATTAAACTTCCAAGGAAATTTCCTGATCCAGAACAGTTTTCCAACAAAAGCAGGTCTTAAGTGCGCTAAACAACTGGTTTTAGTTTTCTCAACATATCACCTTCTAGCACATATCGATCCCCACTATAAGGGCAATCGATCTCGCAGTTCCCGGACAGAGGTAGATCGAGTTGCTCGCCGTGCTCGCTCATCCAACCGATTTGCTTTGCGGCAACTCCAACCATCAGCGCATAGGGCTTGACGTCGGCGTTAACGACGGCACCTGCGCCAATAAACGCAAACTTTCCAATAGTTAAGCCGCAGATAATGGTTGAGTTTGCGCCCAGGGTGGCACCTTTCTTAACCAGAGTATCGCGGTACTCGCTTTTTCTTTCAATAAGCGAGCGGGGATTGTAGACGTTGGTAAACACCATACTCGGTCCACAGAACACACCTTCTTCCAAAGTGATATTGTCATAGATCGAGACGTTATTCTGCACCTTGCAATTGTCTCCGATGACGACTTTGTTGCCTATAAATACGTTCTGACCGAGCGAAATATTTGATCCCAGCTTTGCTCCGCCGCAGACATGCACCCAATGCCAAATTCTGCAACCAGCGCCAATTTGTGCACCGTCATCGATAATTGCCGTTTCGTGTACCGAATAGTTGCTCATCGATCTATTCCTCACATGTAAAATATCACGCCTTTTCAACACTATAAGTGTGGGCGTCTATTCCCACTCGATGGTTCCGGGCGGTTTCGAAGTGATGTCGTACGTGCATCGGTTGATGCCTTTGACTTCGTTGATAATGCGTGTTGCCGTTTCACCCAGGAACTCGTGGCTGAACGGATAGTAATCAGCGGTCATGCCGTCGACCGATGTCACCGCGCGCAGTGCACAGGCATAATCATATGTCCGTCCATCACCCATCACGCCGACTGTTCGCACCGGAAGAATGGCGACAAAGGCCTGCCATATATCATCGTACAGCCCATGTTTGCGGATTTGATCGATATAGATCGCGTCGGCTTCACGCAAAATCTCAAGCTTCTCCCGTGTAATCTCACCGGGGCAACGAATTGCAAGACCGGGGCCTGGGAAGGGGTGGCGACCGATGAAACTGTCGGGCAGACCCAACTCGCGACCCAAGGCGCGAACTTCATCTTTGAACAGTTCTCGTAGGGGTTCGACAAGCTTCAGGCCCATTTTCTCGGGCAACCCGCCCACATTGTGGTGCGATTTAATAGTGACCGAGGGACCACCTGAGAACGAAACAGATTCAATCACATCGGGATACAGGGTGCCTTGTGCCAGAAACTCGGCACCATCAATGGTGTCAGCGTGTTTCTGAAAAACATCGATGAACAGTTTGCCGATGATTTTCCGTTTGGTTTCAGGATCGCTTTGCCCGTCCAGCTCACCCAGAAACAACTCGCTCTCGTCAGCATGGATCAGCTGGATATTGTAATTGTCGCGGAACATTCCGACGACCTCGGTCGCTTCGTTCTTGCGCAAAAGGCCATGGTCAACGAAGACACAAGTCAACTGATCACCGATTGCCTCGTGGATCAGGATTGCCGCGACCGAACTGTCGACGCCACCTGAGAGGCCGCAAATGACTTTTTTGTCTCCGACCTGCTCGCGGATTTTCGCGATCATTTGCTCGCGATATGCGCCCATGGTCCAGTCACCCGAGAATCCTGCCAGTTTGACGAAATTCTCATATAGTTTGGCACCCTTGGGAGTGTGGTGCACTTCCGGGTGGAATTGCACGGCATAGAAATGACGCGACGGGTCTGCCGTTATGGCAAAGGGCGCGTTGGGTGAGGTGCCAAAGACTTCAAAGCCCGGCGCGATTTCACTGACGTGGTCACCGTGGCTCATCCAAACCTGTTCGTCCCCTTCTGCAAACCAGTCATCGAGAATGTCCAACTGATTTTTCGGTGTCACGAAAGCGCGCCCGAATTCGGCGGTGCCGTGACCGCTTTCGACCTGGCCGCCCAGTTGCTGCATCATCACCTGCTGGCCATAGCAGATGCCCAGGATCGGCACGCCATAGTCAAAAATTTCCTGTGGCGCACGGGGCGAACCCTCTCGTGTAACGCTGTCCGGACCGCCCGAGAAAATGACGGCTTTGGGGGCCATCTGTCGGACAAAGTCCATCGTGACTTTCTGATAAGGATGAATTTCGCAATAGACATTCAGTTCGCGCAGGCGACGGGCGATTAGCTGCGTCACCTGGCTGCCGAAGTCGATAATCAGAAGGCGGTCGTGGGATGCTTGGGTCATGACTGGCTATTAGGTTGCAAGCCTTGCTTGTGCAAGCGCAATGACGTCAATTGGTGGCGGAGGCGCTCAGATGACGGACCTAATTCTCAGAACTGCGGAACCAGGCGACGTAAATGCGATAGAAATCTGTATTACAAGCGCCTACGCCGATGCGATCAGAAAAATTGCCGACATCCCGGATGTGGCCAGCGGAATCGAGGGTGATATTGCCAACCAAAATGTCCTTGTCGCAGAAGAAGGTGGGCAACTTTTGGGTGTCATTATCTATGGTCTGAAGGCTGGCGTGATGATGGTCTTCAATCTTGCCGTTGTGCCGCAAGCTCAGGGGCGGGGACTCGCAAGAAAATTGCTTGCTGCTGCTGAAGCCGATGCGCGGACGGCGGGGTTGTCCGAGCTTTGCCTAAGAACGCATCGACTTATGGGGGCAACCCGCGCCATGTATACACATCTTGGCTGGCACGAGATCGAGGTGACCGGGAACTCGGTCATGATGCAGAAGAGAGTGACGTGACGTGCAAATGTGTCTGAAATAGCGATGCTGCCAGTTCATGTCGCTTTTACCTCTATTGCGCCGTAAACTACCTCTGGCATCGTGGCTCGTTGATGTAACACACTTGTCGAACCAACCAATAAACGGGATTTTCTCATGACAGAGGCAAGCACCCGGCGCAGAGCACGAGGTGGCGGTGGCGCCGCCCGCCGGGCCGAGCGCACGGCGGTAAAGATCGAAACCGCAAAATACATCGAACGTAACATTCCCAATTTCGAAGTTCTCAATGAAGAAGCGCTTGAGATCATCGAAACCAACGCGGAAACTGTGCTGGCCGAGATCGGTGTCAATTTTGTTGACAATCCGGCGGCATTGGAACGTTGGCGCGAGGCTGGTGCCGATGTCGATGGTGAACGCGTGCGTCTGCCGCGCGGACTGGCGCGTGAATTGATCAAATCCGCACCCAGCGAATTTACTCAACATGCGCGCAACCCTGAGAAATCAGTCGTCATTGGCGGTCGGAATCTTGTTCTGGCCCCGGTATATGGCCCTCCGTTCGTGCGCGATGCGCAAGGCGGCCGTCGCTATGCGACCATGGACGATTTTAACAAGTTCGTGAAATTGGCCTATATGTCCAAATGGCTGCACCACTCGGGCGGCACCGTGTGTGAGCCGACGGATATTCCGGTGAACAAGCGTCACCTGGACATGTTGATGGCCCACATGACCTTGTCGGACAAACCGTTCATGGGCTCGGTCACCGATCCTTCGCGAGCGCAGGATTCGGTTGAAATGTGCGAGATTCTCTTTGGCAAAGAGTTCGTGCAGAACAACACGGTTATGACCTCGCTAACCAACATCAATTCGCCGATGACATTTGACGATGTGATGATGGGTTCGCTTGAGGTTTACGCTGCTAACAACCAAGCCTGCATTATCTCGCCCTTCATCGTCGGTGGCGCAATGGCTCCGGTATCAGTCGCTGGAACGCTGACGCAGGTTCTGGCAGAAGTTATGGCCGGGGTGGCATATAGCCAGATCATTCGTCCGGGGGCTCCGGCAATTTTTGGGGCTTTTGTTTCATCGATCGACATGAACTCGGGCGCGCCAACTTTTGGCACCCCTGAAGCATCGCACGTAACCTATGGTGCGGGTCAGCTAGCGCGTCGCTTGGGGCTGCCGTTCCGGTCTGCAGGTTCTTTCTGCGGCTCGAAGCTGCCCGATGCGCAGGCAGCATACGAGACCGCAAATTCACTGAATATGGGTCTGATGTCAGGCGTGAACTTTATGCTTCACTCCTGCGGCTGGCTTGAAGGCGGTTTGGTTGCAGACTTCGAAAAGTTCGTCATGGATGCCGATCAGTTGGGTGTTCTGCACGGACTGGCTAAAGGCGTTGCATATGACGAAAATGCTCAGGCTATGGATGCGATCCGCGAAGTTGGTCCGGGAGGGCACTACCTTGGGTGCGCACACACGCAGGCAAACTTCAAGGAAGCGTTTTGGAAAACCGATTTGCTGGACTACAAGCCGTTCGAAACCTGGGAAGAAGAAGGCGCGCGTGACACACGGACGCTGGCATCGGCACGGGTTGAACATCTTTTGGCCAATTATCAGCAGCCACAACTTGATCCTGAGATTAATGCGGCGCTGGACGCATACGTTGCCGAAAAGAAAGCATCCATGCCGGATGCCTTCACCTAATCACTGAAATTGCGCGGCGCGACTGGTTTGATACAGTTGCGCCTCGCCATTCAATGCGATCAGCAAATCCAGATGACGCACCAAAGAATAGGCCGCGTCTTCTTCTATCCGCTGTGCATTCACTTCGCGTTCCAGCTCTAGCAGGCGCATCAACGCAGCGCCCGGTCCCGGAATCGATCCATAACCCAGAAGACGTTGCAGATGACGGTCGCGATTATAGTCCTGCGCCCCGATCTTGGCAGCACGGGCCAGCAGTCGCGGGCGGCGGAGTGAAGTAATCAAGGTCATCAGGTCCTGCACGGCAGTATCCTTTTCGTTCAGTTTCACTGTCTGAAATGTGACACAACCTGAGCGGGTGTTGCCTTGGTGTAGTTCGCCCCGAACTATGGTTTCACCACTGTTTATCTTTTTGAATCAATTCTGCTCTGAGCCGTCGGTGATTAACGAACGAGTAACGAAAGCACCTCTAGTTAGATTTGGTTAACTAAGAATCCGACGGCTAAAACTGTCAGTTTGTTTTGTCGACAAGGGCGAAGAAATATGGAAAACAGCGTGGCTTTCACCGTTCCGGCATGGGTTCCCGAAGGAGCACAACGATATCTTGACCATACAGAATCTGGGCGGTCGATACGGGATATCGCGCGGTCGGCTGGATGCCATGCCTCGACCATATCGCGACAGATCCGCAAGGTCGAGATGCGTCGCGATGATCCTTTGGTGGACGCCGCGCTACAATCACTGGCCCAATCGCATTTTTCACCCACGGAATTCAAAAAGCCTGCGTTTGCAGTCGTAACATCCGGAGAGAACCGACCAGAATCTCAAAACGCAGAGTTCGAACGAGAAGCGCTGCGGGTTCTGAGACGTTTGTGTGAATCCGGGGCTGTGCTTGCAGTGGCCGAAGACATGGATAAGGCCGTAGTGGTTCGGGACAACGGTGAAGGCGGGACAACCAAAACAGCAGTTGTGGATTGCCGAACAGCGCAGGCGCTGGCGTTAAATGACTGGATATCGTGCGACAATCCCGGTCGGATTTCACGCTATCGTATTTCAAGTGCAGGACGCACGGCATTGAGTCACTTGATTGCCGAAGCGGAAAACCGGGCGCGCACTCAGAATGAATTTGGCATGGCCGAATCTCAGACTTCATTCACGCGCGCAAACTCGGGTACATATACCTCAAATCAACCCAAGGTTCGTTATAACACGGTCGAAAGCCCCCTGATCGCATTGGCGCGTCGACGGGACAAGAGTGGTAAGCCGTTCCTTGATGAGACATTGGTCGGCGCGGGTGAGCGTTTGCGTGAGGATTTTGAACTTGCACAGATAGGCCCTCAGATCACGCAGAACTGGGATCGCTTTTTAACCTGTGGAGGGCGCAGAGATTTCGTTTCAGATGCCCATATTGGGCAAGGCCATTCCAGTGCCAGGGACCGTGTGACAAAGGCGCTTTCAGATTTAGGGCCGGGTTTGAGCGACGTTGCCTTGCGTTGTTGCTGCTACCTTGAAGGGTTGGAGTTGGCGGAAAAGCGCATGGGCTGGTCGGCGCGGTCGGGCAAGATCGTTCTGCGTATCGCTTTGCAGCGGCTAAAGCGACACTATCAGGATCACGCCGAGCAAGACCGCATGATCGGCTGATGTCCTATTAGGATGGTCTTGAGTAACGGGCTGCAAATGATAGTCAGAGACTATGAATTTTACCATTCGACAATTGCAGTATTTCCGGGCTGTCGCGGAACAACGAAACTTTGGTCGCGGTGCGCAGGTCTGCAATGTATCGCAGCCTGCGCTGTCCGTTCAGATCAAGGCACTGGAAGACGCGATGGGCGGGCCACTGTTCGAACGGCAGGCGCGGGATATTTTGCTGACCCCACTTGGGCGAGATGTTCTGGAATACACAAAGGATGTACTGAATGCGGCAGCGCGTCTGGATCAATTCGCGCGTGATCAATCTGGCGGGCATCGTTCCCTATCGATTGGAATAATTCCGACCGTTGCCCCGTACCTTCTGCCGGGGGTGCTGGCTGGGTTGCGCGCGTCAGATGTCTCGTTAAAAGTGCAAATTCGCGAGGCCCGCACTGAGCGACTTCTTTCAATGCTGCGCTCAGGTGAAATTGATGCGGCTATACTAGCGCTTCCGTTAGGCAGCGAAGCCTTTCACGAAGAACCATTATTCGAAGACCGCTTCTTGCTTGCAGGAAGTCAAGCCCGGCTGGACCGGCTAACGATCAGCCCCGAGGCGTTGCGGCCGGTGGACCTTAAGGCGGCTCAGTTGATGCTGCTTGAAGACGGGCATTGCTTGACTGATCAGGCACTTGAAGTTTGTGGGCAGGATCGCACCAGCGGTCAGATAAATATGGGCGCGTCATCGCTTGCGACATTGTCTCGGTTGGTCGCGGAAGGATTCGGTATGACCTTGATGCCAGAACTCGCAGCGCAGGCCGAGACAGACGCTGTGCCTGGCCTGCGGTTGCTCCGGTTTGGCGCCCCTCAACCAGCCAGAACCATCGGTTTGGTGCGTCGCGTGTCGACTGGTGCGGAGGAGTGGTTCAATCGGTTGGCGCGGGTGATCCGTGAGGTTGGGGAAGACGTGGTTTCGGGAACTCGTACCTGAAAAAAGGCCCGCCGAAATGGCGAGCCTGGTAGCGGTTTAACTGATCGGATTATGCCAGCGCTGGTTCGCGGGCCTCGTCCAGATGTTTCATCAGATTCTCTGGCGACGACACGCCATAAGGGTCTTCGGGGCAGTTATCCATCAGGCCGGGCTCTTCAAACCATGCCTCAACCACACCGTCATTGACGATGGCCGCATAGCGCCACGAGCGCATACCAAAGCCCAGATTGTCCTTATCGACCAACATACCCATCTTGCGGGTGAATTCTCCGGATCCGTCAGGAATGACTTTGACATTTTCCAGACCCTGATCCGCAGCCCATTTGTTCATGACAAAGCTGTCGTTGACGGACATGCAGAAGATTGCGTCGACGCCTTTGGCTGCGAAATCAGCATGACCTTTTTCAAAACCGGGCAACTGATAGGTCGAGCAGGTCGGGGTGAATGCACCCGGCAGCGAGAACAGGATGACGCGCTTGCCTGCAAAATAATCTGCGGTTGTCTTGTCTTCCCAGCGGAAGGGATTTGGGCCTTCTATCGCTTCGTCGCGGACGCGGGTGTGGAAAGTTACGTCAGGCAGTTTTGCACCGGTTTTCATCATCAAACTCCTGTGATTCACATGTGATTAACGTGAGGGTTAGAACGATTCCAGAGCGGCTTCAACATTAGATATGCTGCACTTGCGATATATCTTATTCACATGCAAATTGATTGAAAATAGATAATAATATGTGATTTATTTGAGGCTTTTGCTGCAGTCGCGAATGCGGTCTGCATAGCGGCTATGCGCCGCTGGTGTAACCAACAAAGTCAGTTTATGTTAAGCACCAAGCAAATTGACCCGAAGTCAGGAAAGCCAGCCGTGCGTGATCTGAAAATACCCGAACAAAGACACCCCGAAAAAGCGCATCGGCCTGATAATGCAGCGCCGCGCAAACCTGCGTGGATTCGTGTCAAAGCGCCTGGTGGCAAAGGGTATGCTGAAACGCACAAGATCATGCGTGACAACAATCTGGTCACTGTTTGTGAAGAGGCTGGTTGCCCGAACGTGGGCGAATGTTGGAGCCAGGGCCACGCCACCATGATGATCATGGGTGAGATTTGTACGCGTGGTTGTACCTTCTGTAATATTGCGACGGGTAAGCCGGATACGCTGGATGCATTCGAGCCAGGGCGCGTGGCGCACGCGGTGCAAAAGCTGGGCTTGAATCATGTTGTTATCACGTCGGTCGATCGGGATGACCTGCTCGATGGCGGCGCAGACCACTTTGCACAGACCATCCGCGCGGTGCGACACCGGTCACCCAAGACAACAATCGAGATTCTAACGCCGGATTTCCTGAAATGTGATCCTACGGTTTTAGAGGTCGTCGTCGAAGCCAAGCCGGATGTGTTCAACCACAACCTCGAAACCGTACCAGGGCTATACCCTGAAGTTCGTCCCGGTGCGCGTTATTTCCATTCATTGCGCTTGCTGCAGCGGGTGAAAGAGATGGATCCGTCGATTTTCACCAAATCCGGCATCATGGTCGGGCTGGGTGAGGACGAGCAACAGGTCCGTCAGGTCATGGATGACATGCGCGCAGCAGATATCGATTTTCTGACAATTGGCCAGTATCTGCAGCCAACGCCCAAGCACCATGGCATTGATCGTTTTGTCACACCCGAAGAATTCGCGGCCTATGAAAAGGCTGCTTTTGGCAAGGGCTTCCTGATGGTTTCGGCAACCCCTTTGACCCGGTCGTCATACCATGCGGGTGATGATTTTGCTCGCTTGCGTGAGGCCCGGCAAAAGAAGTTGAATCAGGTGTGAAACCCGAGCTTCAATCCTGGCTCACTGAAAAACGGCATGAGCTGCATCAGGTCCCGGAGATTTCGGGCGAGGAGCGCGGAACCGCCGCAAGTATTTCCAATCTTCTGCTGGCTTGCGGCCCCGATGCGGTTTTGACCGGAATCGGTGGTCATGGCGTTGCGGCAGTCTACGAAAGCGGCCAGCCGGGGCCAACGATAGGTATTCGATGCGAACTGGATGGTTTGCCGATCCAGGAAATATCTAGCGCGCGATACGCGTCGCAACATCCGGGCAAGGGGCATCTGTGTGGGCATGATGGTCACATGGCAATGGTTTTGGGTGTCGCTTTTGTTCTTGGTGATAAGCGCCCAGCAAAAGGGCGCGTCGTTCTGATTTTTCAGCCTGCTGAGGAAACTGGGCAGGGTGCTATAGCCTTTCGCGCCGACCCCAAGTTCGCCAATATTGCACCGGATTACGTGTATTCTTTGCACAATCTTCCGGGTCTGGAATTGGGTGCGGTCGAGCTGTGTTCGGGCCCGGCCAATTGCGCCTCCCGCGGGATGCGGATCGTGCTGACAGGCAAAACCTCGCATGCAGCCGCACCGCAAGACGGGCTTTCACCGGCTGGAGCCTTGGCTGAGCTTATACCTGCATTAGCCGCATTGGGACACGGTGGGGTGCTGGATGCAGATTACGCTCTGACCACTGTAACCCATGCGCGACTAGGTGAGACCACGTTCGGGGTCGCACCTGGCATGGCCGAGCTTTGGGTTACTCTGCGGACGGTATCAGATACGCGAATGACCGGTTTGATCCGCGAGGCGGAGCAGCTTGTGAGCACAAGCGCTCAAGCGCATGGGCTGGATGTCGAAATCAGCTATGACGATGTGTTTGAGGCTTGTGTAAATACGGATGAAGCCGTGCAAATTCTGTCAGAGGCTTGCCAAACACGCGATATACCTTGCAAACTGGTGCCGACGCCACAGCGGTTCTCGGAAGATTTCGGGCAGTTCGGCAAAGGCGCGAAAACTGCGATGTTCTGGCTTGGAGCAGGCCGGGATCATCCGCAACTGCACAACCCCGACTATGATTTCCCAGATGCTCTGATCCCGATCGGGACCGACATATTTCTTGCAGCGATCGAACAAACGCTCAAGGCTTGAGCTTTCTGGGCTGGCTTTCTGCCCATTCGGGCCACCAGCCCATATATTCAACGCCGGCAACCAAAAGACAGACAAGGATTGCGCCGAACACCAGTTTCACCCGCCGTTCCGAGGGCGGATTTCGCCCCCATTGCGACATGCGAAGGAAGTGGCGCAAATTCATCAATCCTGATCTTCGACAAATCGAACCTTGCCAATAAACGGCAAATTGCGATTGCGTTGCGCATAGTCGATCCCATAGCCCACGACAAATTCATCAGGGATTTCGAACCCGATCCAGTCCGAACGGAAATCGACCTCGCGTCGGCTGGGTTTGTCCAGAAGGGCGATGGATTTCAACCGTTGTGGCTTGCGGGTGCGGAGCAGCTTAGAGACGTGATTAAGGGTATGGCCGGTGTCCACAATATCCTCGACCACCAGTACATCACGACCTTCAATAGCGCCGCGCAAGTCTTTGAGAATGCGTACTTCTCGGCTGCTTTCCATCGAGTCTCCATAGGACGATGCCTCAAGAAAATCGACCTCAATGGGCAGGTCTAGCTCACGCACTAGATCGGCGATGAAGACGAAACTGCCGCGCAGCAGGCCGACAACAACCAGCTTGTCGGTACCGCCAAACTCGGCTGTGATTTCGCGGCAAAGTTCTTCGATCCGGGCGGCAATTGCCTTGGCCGAGATCATCTCATCTATCACATATGCGCGTTGGCTCATCGCTGCCCCCTTGATCTTTGGCGCGCAACATACGAAATCACGCGCCATTGTCACCAGTTAATCCCGGATATCATGCCAACCCACTCCGAGACCCGCCCGCTGCCTTACACCGCTCAGCAGATGTATGATCTGGTCGCGGATGTTGCAAAATACCCTGAGTTTTTGCCCTGGTGCGCCGCGGCCCGTATCCGTCGGACCTATACCGCGGGCGAAGGCAAGGTGATGGAAGCGGATCTTGTTATTTCATTCAAGGTGTTCCGCGAACGCTTTGGCAGCCGGGTTACGTTGTTTGATGCTCATAAACGGATCGATACCGAGTATCTGGACGGTCCGTTCAAATACATGCGTTCCGATTGGGAGTTCGAAGATACGGATGACGGCTGCAACGTCTCGTTCCACGTTGACTTCGAGTTCAAAAATGCGGTTCTGCAAGGGATCATCGGTGTCGTGTTCAACGAGGCCATGCACCGTATCGTGCGCGCATTCGAACAACGTGCTGCCGTCCTCTACGGCTAAGGCTTTACGCCCGTGACGCGCGCGCTAGACTGCGCGCCATGACCGATCTCACATCCGCCCTTGCCGAATTCGCCGCTGGTCCTGTGTCGACCACTTCACAGGCTCGAATCGTGACATCGCTTTCCGCGTTGGATTGGCTCGCCGTGGGGCGGGCGGGTGCGGAAGAGCCTGTTTCCCGCATCGTCCGCCAGATGGTTTTTTCCGAAAGCGGTGCAGCACAAGCACGCCTATTCGGGGGTGGTGAAGCCCCTTTGCGCGCTGCGGCGCTGGTGAATGGTACCGTTTCCCACGCGCTTGATTACGATGACACCCATTTTGCCCATATCGGTCATCCATCGGTTGCTGTGTTTCCGGCAGCCCTTGCGCTTGCGGCGTGGGAGGATCGACCGCTCGTCGATTTGCTCGAAGCAGCGCTTGTTGGGATGGAATTGTCGATCCGCGTTGGACTGTGGTTGGGCCGCGGTCACTATCAGGCAGGCTTTCACCAGACCGCCACGGCGGGCGCGTTTGGGGCTGCTGTAGCTGCGGGGCGCATTATGTCCTTCGATGCCAAGCAGATGCGTGATCTGTTGGGGCTGACCGCAACAAGAGCATCCGGACAGAAATCACAGTTCGGAACCATGGGCAAACCCTATAATGCCGGGCTTGCGGCCTCGAATGGCGTTGAGGCGGCTCAGTTGATCCGCAATGGATTTCAACCCGGTTCTGACGCGTTGGAAGGTCCGTTTGGGTTTGGGGCGACACATCTGGGGGCAGACGATATCAATGCAGCGCTCGATGGGTTGGGTGATGAATGGTTGTTCGAAAACGTAAGCCACAAGTTTCACGCCTGCTGCCATGGCCTGCACGCGGCGCTTGAGGCCGCGCGCGATCTTGACATTGCCGAACCAGAGGTGGCCGAGATCAAGGTTAAAACGCACCCCCGCTGGATGAGCGTTTGCAATCAACTGCAGCCGACTAGCGGGTTGGGTGCGAAGTTTTCTTATCGCACAGTGATCGCAATGCAATCGATGGGGTACGATACGGCACTACCGGGCAGCTATACTGCCAAGATTTGCGCGGACCCGAGGCTTCAATCCCTGCGGGATCGGATTAGTGTAGAGGCAGATGAAAGCTTGTCCGAGACCCAAGCTCATCTGTCCCTCTTGCGCCGCGATGGCGCCCGCCGCGAGGCCAGCTATGATCTGCTCGCCGCGATGTCTCTTTCAGACCGCGAAGATCGGGTTAGGGACAAAGCATCAAAACTGATCGGGGGGGATGAAGCAGATGCGGTCTGGTCGATGCTGCGCACCGGTGGGCGCGCAGCGGATTTGGCAGATAGACTAAATGATTAGGCGACTCGCCAGTGCAGTGGGAAGCCGGGATCGAAAACTGTGACAGGACCGTCCGCGCATTCGATTTTGGCGGGATAGACAACCTCATCGCCCTTTGTCAGCGTGATGGTCTCTTCGTTCACCGGCAGGCGATAAAAGGCCGGGCCGTTAAGGGAGGTAAACGCTTCCAGTTTGTCCAACGCATCAGCGCGCTCGAACATTTCAGCCAGCAGTGACATCGTATTGGTCGCAGTGAAACACCCAGCACAGCCACAGGCCATTTCCTTGTTCGCATCCGTGTGCGGCGCGCTGTCAGTGCCAAGGAAGAAACGCGCATCACCCGAGGTTGCGGCGGTCAACAGCGCCAGCCGATGCTCTTCGCGTTTGGCGACTGGCAGGCAGTAATAGTGCGGCTTGATGCCACCAACCAAGATATGGTTGCGATTGATGATCAGGTGGTGCGTCGTAATCGTCGCACCCAGATCTTTCTCGTTCGCCTTGACGTAATCCACGCCGTTTGACGTCGTGATGTGCTCCATCACCACCCGCAGCCCGGGTGTTGTTTTGCGAATTGGATCAAGAACGCGGTCGATGAACACGGCTTCGCGATCGAAGATATCGATTTCGGGATCCGTGACTTCGCCGTGCACACACAGCGGCAGACCGATCTCGGCCATCTTCTCCAGCACCGGGCGCACCTTGTCGAAATCGCGGACGCCCGAAGAAGAGTTGGTTGTTGCCCCAGCCGGGTAAAGCTTGACCGCCTTGATCAATCCCGTCGCATGCGCCGCTGCGACATCGGCAGGGTCCGTGTCTTCGGTCAGGTAGAGCGTCATCAGTGGCTCAAACGTCATATCATCGGGCAAAGCGGCCAGAATACGCTCTCTGTAAGCGGCCGCATAATCGCCGGTCACAACGGGCGGAACCAGATTCGGCATGATGATGGCACGGGCAAAATGGCGCGCGGTTTCAGGCAGGACGGCTTGCAGCATCGCGCCATCGCGCAGATGCAGATGCCAGTCATCGGGGCGGCGGATCGTCAGGGAATGGGTCATGGCCCCCGGCTAGCACAGCCGCTTGGGTGGTGAAAGACCCTGTTGCCCTTGCCGGTGAGGCAGATCGTCGTAAGTCTCTGACGGATGGCGGTCTTGACCTCTGGTTGTGGTCATGACCTGTTGGGGCGGAGAAAAAAGGGGAACTCATGACACAGCCAAACTCCATCGATGCCGTGCAGGACCTTTTGGGTTCTGAGGGCTATGTCTGTGGCCGGGCTTTGGCGACGGTTGTGTTTCTTTCGCTGAAGCTTGGTCGGCCTCTGTTTCTGGAAGGTGAGGCGGGCGTCGGCAAAACCGAAATTGCCAAAGCGCTGGCCGCGGGATTGGGGCGTCGCTTGATCCGGTTGCAGTGTTACGAAGGCCTTGATGCCTCCTCCGCTGTGTATGAATGGAATTTCCCCGCCCAGATGGTGGCGATCCGTACCGCCGAAGCGTCGGGCGGTGCGGATCGAGGCGCGCTACAGACCGAGTTGTTTTCGGACGACTATCTGATCGAACGCCCTTTGCTGCAGGCCATGCGCCCGGATGAAAACGGGGCGCCTGTGTTGCTGATTGACGAATTGGACCGGACCGACGAACCATTTGAGGCTTTCTTGCTGGAGGCGCTCAGTGACTTTCAGGTAACGATCCCTGAGTTAGGTACTGTTAAAGCGCCTGAACCGCCGATCGTGATCGTCACTTCGAACCGCACACGAGAGGTACACGACGCGCTGAAACGCCGTTGCCTCTATCACTGGGTGGATTATCCGGACTTTGACCGAGAGATCGAAATCCTGCACGCCCGAGCGCCTGAAGCGGCTGAGGCGCTGAGCCGCGAGGTTGTCGCCTTTGTTCAGCGCCTACGTACTGAAGATTTGTTCAAGAAACCGGGGGTGGCCGAGACCATCGATTGGGCTAAATGTCTGCTGGCGCTGGACGTCATCAACCTCAGCCCCGAGGTGATTGGCGATACGTTGGGTGCGATCCTGAAATACCAGGACGACATCCAAAAGCTGCAAGGGTCCGAGGCCAAGCGCATTCTCGATCAGGCCAAGGCCGACCTCGAACCGGCCTGATGCTTCATCCGCTTGCAAATATTTCGGGGGTGTGATGGCCGAACAACTCCCACTCGATATCCCGGACAACCCCAAGCTGGCCCAGAACATCACCCATTTTGCGCGCGCTTTGCGTAAGGCCGGGCTGCCGATTGGAACCGGACGTGTGGTTGATGCGATTCGCGCGGTGCAGGCTGCGGGCTTCACCGAGAAACGAGATTTCTACTGGACGCTACATGCCTGTTTCGTAAACCGGCCTGAACACCGCACGGTTTTTGCGCAGGTCTTCCGCCTGTATTGGCGCGATCCGCGCTATCTCGAACATATGATGTCCATGATGCTGCCCGCCATTCGCGGTGTGCAGGAGGAGCGCAAAGCGGATGCGGCTGAAAAGCGCGCGGCTGAGGCGTTATTGGATGGCGTCGAACGCGACTTGCCGGAAACGACGGAGCAGGAAGAAGGAAGTGAGATCGAGATCGACGCGACCCAAACCGCATCCTCCGAAGAACGCTTGCGCAACCTCGATTTCGAACAGATGAGCACATCCGAGATCGCCCAGGCGAAACGCATGCTGTCGCGCCTGAATCTACCGGTCAAACCCATCGAGTCTCGGCGTGGTCTGGCCAGTCATCTCGGTCACCGCATCGATCGCGCACGCACCCTGAGGTCAGCCATGCGGCAGGGTGGCGAGCTACGCGATATCGCGCGCCTGCAACCAAAACCTCGCTGGCCGAATTTGGTAGCGCTCTGCGACATTTCCGGATCGATGAGCCAGTACAGTCGGATCATTCTGCACTTTCTTCACGCGGTTTCGAATGCCAAAGGCGCAGGTTGGGCCAAAGTGCACGCATTCACGTTTGGCACACGCCTGACCAACATCACCCGCCATCTGCATCAACGTGATGTCGATGCAGCGCTGACCGCTGCCGGGGCCGAGGCGCAGGACTGGGAAGGCGGAACACGGATCGGAGAATGCCTGCATCAGTTCAACCGCGACTGGTCGCGGCGTGTCATGGGGCAGGGGGCGGTCGTGTTGTTGATCACCGACGGTTTGGAACGGGGCGATCCCGAGATGCTGGAAAAGGAAATCGAGCGTTTGCACCTGTCGTCGCGACGCTTGATCTGGCTGAACCCATTGCTGCGCTGGGATGGGTTCGCGCCAAAGGCTCAGGGCGTTGCGACAATGCTTCCACATGTCGACAGCTTCCGCGCCGGGCATTCGATTGCGTCGCTGGAAGATCTGGCCGCCGTGATATCTCAGCCTGACGATCAGGGTCAGAAAGCGCGGCTGATGGCCGCGCTTTCTGACTAGATATTAAGACAGCTGTTCTTCATTGCACTTTCGCGCCATCTCCATGGCTTTGTAAGTGCCAGTCAGATCGACTGTGAAGGCGAACTCTTTTTCCGGGAACACGACCATCACCTTCTTCTTGGCAAGGTCATCGGCGAATTGCGGGTCGTCCGACAGGACATATCCGCCTGAATAGCCCTTGGTGATATTCCCCTTCATGCCAGTGGCCTCACCAACATAAATGTTGTCGCCGATGAGGATGGCGACGGCTTCTTTCTCGCCCTTCTTGATATTGGTTTTTGCCTTGGTGAAAACACCCACATAGCCGACACCGCGATCTTCGGTCAGCCCCATCTGCACGACATTTTCCGAGTCATCCACTGCTTCGATCAGGCAGGATTTCTTGTCTTGATCGATGAAGACTTTCCAGCCTTCAACCTCACCGTACTTCAAAAATGTATCAGCCCATCCGGCGCTGGCAGCCATCATGCCAAGCGCCGTTCCCAGTGTAAGAATACGTTTCAACTGTTTGTCTCCGCTTTGAAATATGCAGGGGTGATTTCGGGAAGTACCCGAAACTGCGTCCAAGCTAGAGTGCAGTCAGATGACAATCAATCTTTTGTGAATATGAGTTCAAAACCGGCCTGTAAGCGCCGGAAACTTAGACCTTGGACCGCTTTTCATTGTTGTAAAGCTGACTATGTTGAAGCCGAGCACGGTCGGAGGTCTCAATGGAACGATTCGATAGCAGCCCGGAAACCGCATTGGAATGGTATCGCGCCGGTAAGGGCGCGGCTCTGGCGACTGTAGTCGAGACCTGGGGCAGCGCACCACGCCGCGTCGGTGCGCAGCTCGTTATTGCAGGCGACGGTCGGATCGAAGGTTCGGTTTCAGGCGGCTGCGTAGAGGGCGCAGTGATTGTCGAGGCGTTGGAGGCCATCGAAGAAGGTGAGGCCCGGCTGCTGGAATTTGGGGTCAGCGATGATGACGCATTTGCCGTCGGATTGGCCTGCGGTGGGACGATCAGGGTTCTCGTTGAACCGGTTGGAAAAGTCCTGCCCGAACCGATGCTGGCTGAACTGGTCGCCGCACGGGCGCGGCGTGAACCTTTGGCGTATGAGGTAAACACTGAAACCGGCCACCGAGCATTGCGTCGAAACGCCTATACCGAACGATTGCGCATGGATAGGTCTGGGTTCGAAGAAGATGGTCAAACCTTTGTTGCGGTTCACAATCCTCCTTTGCGATTGATCGTGGTTGGAGCTGTGCATATTGCCCAAGCACTTGTGCCGATGGCACGCCTCGCTGGCTACGATCCAGCGATTGTTGATCCACGCGAAGCTTTTGCCTCGGACGCTCGATTTCCCGGAGAGACTATCCTGACAGACTGGCCGGATGAGGCGGTGTCGAAATTGGGGCTGGACACAAGAACGGCGCTTGTTCTGCTGACCCACGATCCCAAGCTAGACGACCCAGCGCTTCAGGCCGCATTGTCAGCCGATGTGTTTTACATCGGAGCACTTGGGTCCAAGCGCACCCACGCCAAGCGTATCGATCGGATGAAACAATCTGGGTTTACAGACGAGCAGATTTCACGGATTCACGGACCGATCGGGCTGGATGTCGGTGCGGCCAGCCCTTCCGAGATCGCTGTGGCCATCCTTGCACAAATGACAGCGGTTCTGCGGGGCAAGGCGTGAAGTTTGGTCCGGTAGCCGTTGCCGACGCCAGCGGCGCGATTCTGGCTCATTCCGTCAAGGCAGGTGACCGGAGGTTGCGCAAAGGTATCACGCTGACGCCCCAGCATATCGACGAATTAAAGCAGGCCGGTCTGACTGAGGTAACGGTCGCCAAGCTTGAGCCCGGCGATTGTCATGAGAATGAGGCGGCGGCAATGCTGTCTGCAGCCCTAGTGCCGGACCCTGCAAAGGCCAACCTGCGCGTGACCGACTCCTTTACAGGGCGGGTCAACTTGCTGGCTGATGGTCCAGGCGTGGTAATCTTGGACACTGATGCATTGCAAAACTTCAATCGGGTCGATCCGATGATCACGGTCGCAACCGTACCGCAGTACCAACAGATGACGGCAGGCGGCATGGTCGCGACGATCAAAGTCATCTCGTATGCGGTGCAGCAAACCGACGTTCGCCGTGCAGCCGAACAGGCGCAGAACTCCATTCGACTTTCGGTGCCGAAATACAAGAACGCCGGGCTCGTCATCACCGATATTGCCGGCGGGCCTTCGAACGAAAAAGGTATTGCCGCCATTCGCGGACGGGTTGAGGCATTGGGGATGGACCTGTGCGACGTTATAGTTGTACCACATCGACAGGGTGATTTAGCAGCCACGCTAAAGTCCGTTCGCGGCGAGATCGTCATGATTCTGACCGGATCGGCCACGTCGGATGAAAATGATGTGGCACCGGCCTCTGTTCGAGAAGCCGGAGGCGCAGTCGACCGATTTGGGATGCCGGTTGATCCGGGAAACCTGTTGTTTCTGGGGTCTTTAGGTGGTCGCCCAATCATCGGTCTGCCTGGATGCGCCCGTTCGCCTGCACTGAACGGGGCGGATTGGGTGCTGTCTCGAGTCGCTTGCGGGATCGAGACGACGGGTGCTGACATCGCAGCGATGGGTGTCGGAGGGCTACTGAAGGAAATCCCCACACGGCCGCAACCTCGCGCTGCCAAACAAAAGTGACGTAACGGCATTTTTGCCGTTTCGATCATACGCTTCATGATTAGTGAGATGAGCAAAGAAGTTGCGGAAAAATCGGGCAAATATTTTTGTTCTCAAACAAAATTTCCCGTGTTTAACTTGGGACTAAGGAAAAACAATAAATTGGGAGGATCTCATGACACAGGTCTCAATGACCGTGAACGGGAAAGCCGTTAATGGTGATGTTGAAGGCCGGACGCTTCTGTCCAGCTTTTTGCGTGATCATCTGTCGCTGACTGGAACACATGTCGGATGTGACACAGCACAATGTGGTGCGTGCGTCGTGCATGTGAACGGTGAGGCGGTCAAATCCTGCAATATGCTGGCCCTGGAAGCGAATGGTGCCGATGTGGGTACGATCGAAGGGCAGGCTGCAGAAGATGGTTCGCTCAACGTCATTCAGCAGGCCTTTCAGGATCATCATGGGCTGCAATGCGGGTTTTGTACTCCTGGCATGGTGATGAGCGCTGCGGCACTGCTCAAGGATAATCCGCGCCCGACCGAAGGGGAAATCCGGAAGTACCTTGAGGGTAATCTGTGCCGGTGCACAGGCTATCACAACATCGTCAAGGCGATCATGGCCGCTTCGGGCCAGGACGTTTCCAGCATCGCCGCCGAGTAAGGCGGGTAAGAATTTTCGGCGAAAATTCTTTTCCAGGGAGGAGAACAAGCAATGCCCAAAGACAGTGGCATCGGAGCCAGTTCCAAGCGGCGTGAAGACGTACGCTTTCTGACCGGAGCAGGCAATTACACCGACGACATCAACGTACATGGCCAGGCCTATGTACATTTTCTACGGTCCGACATCGCACATGGCCGGATCACCAATATCGACACATCTGCTGCCGAGGGCATGCCGGGTGTGGTGAAGGTTTTCACCGGCAAGGATTTTGAAGGCGTGGGCGGAATGCCCTGCGGTTGGGAAGTCACCGACCGGCACGGCGCCCCGATGCAGGAACCCCCGCACCCCATTCTGGCACAGGGTAAGGTCCGCCATGTAGGCGATCCGATTGCCGCTGTTGTGGCCGATAGCCTCGAGCAAGCCCGCGATGCGGCTGAGGCGATCGAGCTGGCGATCGAGGAACTGCCCGCGGTTCTGGACATGAAGGCTGCGGCGCAGGATGGCGCGACGCTTGTCCACGACGATCTGAAGAACAACATCTGCTATGACTGGCACTTGGGCGAAGAAGACAATGACAAGGTCAACGCGGTCTTTGCCGATGCGGCTCACGTCACCACGCTGGATCTGGTCAACAACCGATTGGTTGCCAACCCGATGGAGCCGCGCGTGGCCGTGGCCGAGTACAGCCGAGGCACGGATGAGTACACGCTCTACACCACGTCGCAGAACCCGCACGTGATCCGTTTGTTGATGTGCGCGTTTGTTCTGGGCCTGCCCGAGCACAAGGTGCGTGTGGTCGCCCCGGATGTGGGCGGCGGCTTTGGAACCAAGATTTTCCACTATGCGGAGGAGGCATTCTGCACCTTCGCTGCCAAGGTCTGCAATCGTCCCGTCAAGTGGACCTCCAGCCGGTCCGAGGCGTTCATGTCGGATGCCCATGGTCGCGACCATGTAACGACGATCGAGTTGGCGCTGGATGCGGAGAACAACTTCACCGGTTTGCGCACCAACACTCATGCCAATCTGGGTGCTTATCTATCGACCTTCTCCAGCTCGGTTCCGACCTGGTTGCACGGCACGCTGATGGCGGGGAACTACAAGACGCCAGTCATTCAGGTGAATGTGCGGGCGATGTTCACCAACACGGTGCCGGTGGATGCCTATCGCGGCGCGGGCCGGCCTGAGGCGACATTCCAGTTGGAGCGGGTCATCGACAAGGCCGCGCGAGAGTTGGGCGTTGATCCGATTGCGCTGCGTCGTCAGAACTTCATTACCCAATTCCCGTATGACACGCCGGTCGCGCTGACCTATGACACCGGGGATTATAACGGGACGATGGACAAGCTTGAGGCCGCGGCCGATCTATCTGGCTTTGCCGCTCGGCGGGCGCAGAGCGAGGCCAATGGCAAGCTTCGCGGTTTAGGTGTCAATTGTTATATCGAGGCCTGCGGTATCGCGCCATCAAACATCGTTGGCATGTTGGGGGCCCGGGCGGGTCTATATGATGCTGCCACGGTGCGGGTAAACGCCACCGGTTCGATCAGCGTTATGGTGGGCGCGCACAGCCACGGGCAGGGGCATGAGACGGCCTTCCCGCAGGTTGTGGCCGACATGATCGGTATCGATGAGTCGATGGTCGAGATTGTTCATGGCGATACCTCGAAGATCCCGTTCGGGATGGGCACCTATGGCTCACGCTCGCTGGCGGTTTGCGGTTCGGCCATGGTCAAGGCGACAGAGAAGGTAATCGACAAGGCCAAGAAGATCGCGGCCCACCTTCTGGAAGCCTCCGAGGCCGATATCGAGCTGAAAGACGGTCAATTCAGCGTCGCGGGCACTGACAAGTCGGTGGCCTGGGGTGATGTGACACTGACGGCTTATGTACCGCACAACTTCCCATTGGAGGTTGAGCCGGGGCTGGAGGAGACCGCGTTTTATGACCCGGCCAACTTTACCTTCCCGGCCGGCGCCTATGCCTGCGAGGTCGAGGTGGACCCCGAGACCGGTCAGGTCAGCATCGAGAAGTTCACCGCCGCAGATGACTTTGGCAATATCGTCAATCCGATGATCGTGGATGGTCAGGTACATGGTGGTATTGGTCAGGGCATCGGTCAGGCGCTGTTAGAGAACTGCGCCTATGACGAGAACGGCCAACTGCTGAGCGCGTCCTTCATGGACTACGCGATGCCACGCGCCGATGATCTGCCATTCTATGAGGTCGACCATTCCAGCCAGACGCCGTGTACACACAACCCGTTGGGTGTGAAGGGCTGTGGCGAGGCCGGAGCAATCGGTTCGCCACCTGCCGTTGTCAACGCGGTTTTGGATGCGCTGAATTCGGGTGGAAAGGCTGTTGATCACATTGACATGCCGATGAGCCCGTCGCGTGTTTGGACGGCAATGCATGGTTGAAAGATTGGGGTGCGAGGGGCCAACCCCTCGCGCTCCCCGAGATATTTATAGCCAG
Organism: Ruegeria sp. CL5; assembly: GCF_056536485.1. NCBI lineage: Bacteria > Pseudomonadati > Pseudomonadota > Alphaproteobacteria > Rhodobacterales > Roseobacteraceae > Ruegeria > Ruegeria sp. CL5. Next base: position 323,621 of record NZ_JBQFPS010000001.1, on the reverse strand, counting down.
ATGAAGGGCGGATCCACGCCTTTCGGAAAGGAAGAACGAAATGTACAATTTCGAGTTTGAGAAGCCTTCGACCATTGCTGACGCGGTTGCCGCGTTGGCGGGTGAGGATGCGCAGGCGTTGGGGGGTGGTCAGACCCTGATCCCCACGTTGAAGCAACGATTGGCGGCGCCATCAACGCTGGTTTCGGTCAGCGGGATTGCCGAGATGAAGGGCGTCTGTGTCGAGGATGATGGTTCAGTTGCCATTGGTGGTGCCACGATCCACGCAAATGTAGCAGCGGATGCAGCGAGCAGCTATCCGGCGCTGGCGGCCTTGGCTGGTCAGATCGGAGATCCGGCGGTGCGTAATCGCGGCACCATTGGTGGCTCTGTCGCCAACAATGATCCGGCAGCCTGTTATCCGGCGGGAGTGCTGGGTTCAGGGGCGACCGTTGTCACTAATACGCGACAGATTGCGGCAGATGACTTCTTTCAAGGCATGTTTACGACTGCGCTGGAAGAGGGTGAAATTATCACCTCGGTGCGTTTTCCCGTGCCGCAAGCTGCGAGCTATCAGAAGTTCTTGCAACCAGCGTCCCGTTTTGCACTGGTCGGGGTCTATCTTGCCCGGTTCGCGGATGGCGTGCGGGTTGCTGTAACCGGCGCCAGCGAAGATGGCGTGTTCCGCTGGTCCGAGGCCGAGGAGGCCTTGAACAAAGAGTTCCGTACGGATGCTTTGATGGGTCTGCACATCAATCCGATGAACATGATCGGAGATTTGCATGGCAGCAAAGAATACCGGGCGCATCTGGTCGGCGTGATGACAAAACGGGCCGTCGAAGCCTGCAGTAAATCAGGTTCGTAGCCAAATAAATAAGCCCCGGTGAAAGCCGGGGCTTTACTTTTTTCTGACCCGAGGCGGCTTGGCCGGTCGCCAATATGCGCCAGTGTCTTCTCGGGCCGTCTGATACCGTTCGACGCGGTCGCGAGCTGCCGATCCTCCTGCAGCAAAAAGGTGACCGATCAGGCATTCGAGTACAGCCATGGCCCCGGAGAAGCTGGAAAAGTGATGTTGAGTGCGGGTGCTGGCTGGCAGCACGACATCCGGGTCAACACCAGGGGCAATAACCTCGCTATCCGACAATAAGACGATCCGCATCCCGCGTTTACGCGCAAAACGCATGGATTGGATAGTGTCCGAGGAATAGGGATGAACGGTGATAGCGAACAAGCAGTCCGCTGAATCGGCCTCGAGCAGATCATCGACGGCTGACCCCATGTGCCGGGGAACCAATTGAAATCCGGGGTGTGCCATCCGACCGGCATAGTGAAAATAATAGGCCAAAGCATAGCTGGCTCGGGTTGCTGTGATATAGCAGCGATTTGCTGACAACATGTGGTCCATGACCTGCTTTACCAACGCGGGATCAGCCAGACGCAGGGAGCGGGTTACGACATTCAGCTCATTTTGCGCGAACCCTGCTTGAGCCGCGCTGAAGTCATCACCTGACCGCATGCGGCCCAACCAATCTTGGCCCAACCGATCCTCGCGATCGGTGACAAGGGTCTGCCGAAATGGTTTTCGAAAAGCTTCGAAACTGTCGAAGCCCAGACGGTACGCCAGACGCACGAGGACATTTGAGCTTACACCGATTTTCTCAGCCGTAACGCGGACCGGGTCGAGCCCAAAATCCCCGGGATGGTCGATGATGTATTTTGCTGCAGCCTGCATCTGTTGAGGCAGGGATTCGATATCGGCGCGCAGCTGCTCGGTCAGTTGGGCTGGTTTGTTTTGCATCGTTAAAGAAAAACAAATGTTATGGAGAATGCAAATTGAAAACACTCGGGCTGCATATATTTCGGGATCAGATTAAGCCGTTTGGAAATGTCAGAAGGTAGTTTGGGGATGTCGGTAAGCGAAGCCCTGCCTTACATATTGGTCGCGCCAAATGGAGCGCGCAGAGGGCACCGGGATCACCCTGGCTTGCCCGTCACAATGGAAGAAATCGTCGAAACGGCGAAAGCCTGCAGCCTGGCAGGTGCCAATGGATTACATCTGCATGTCCGTGATCAGGCGGGTCAGCATTCTCTGGATGCAGGTTTGTATCGAGAGACGCTTGCGGAATTGCACCACGCCGTACCGCAGATGGACATCCAGATTACCACAGAGGCTGCCGGAATTTTTGACGTTCAGACCCAGTTCGATTGCTTGAAGAATGCCAAGCCGGATTGGGCTTCGATTTCGGTACGCGAGATTGCTAGGTCGCCGGAGCTTGCGCCAAGTGTTTATGCGCTGTGCGCGGAACAGGGGACGCGCGTTCAACACATTCTCTATGACGCTACCGACGTTGAGTTGCTGGTCCGGTGGCAGAAGGATGGAGTTGTTAAACCCCATCAGGTCGAACGTTTGCTTGTACTTGGCCGCTACTCGACAACGCAGGAATCGACACCGGAAGATCTGGATGCATTCCCGGCTACGACAGACCCATGGATGGTCTGTGCCTTTGGCGGGCAAGAGCATGCTTGCCTGCAAAAAGCTGTACAGCTTGGCGGTGATGTGCGCGTGGGGTTTGAAAACAGTATTACGGGCTTTGATGGTCAGGCCTGGGCCGATAACGCCGCATCCGTTGCCGCTCTGATTGATCTTTTGAAAAGGACTTCGAAATGAGTCACGTTTTTCCGCGCCACACTAAGTCTGAATTGCCGGTCGCTGCAGGTGGTGAGGGTTGTTATCTGATTGATTCAACCGGTCGCCGCTATCTGGATTGCGGGGATGCAGCGGTTTCGTGTCTTGGTCATTCCAATGATACTGTGGTCAAAGCGGTGCAGCAGCAGGTAGAACAGATCGCGTTTGCCCATACCGGCTTCATGACCTCGGAACCGGCTGAGGCGCTTGCTGATTTGTTGATCGAACATGCTCCGGGTGATTTGGACCGCGTGTATTTCGTGTCGGGCGGGTCCGAGGCGACCGAGGCTGCAATCAAGTTGGCACGGCAGTACTATCTGGAATCAGGGCAGCCTGAGCGCCGTCATGTCATTGCACGTCGGCAAAGCTATCACGGTAACACACTGGGGGCACTGTCGGCGGGGGGCAACGAATGGCGACGGGCTCAGTTTGCGCCGATGCTGATCGAGATGACCCATATCGCACCCTGTTATGAATACGCTGAAAAGCCTGAGGGCGAGAGCAGCTACGACTACGGGCAGCGTGTGGCTAATGAATTGGAGGCCGAAATATTGCGTCTGGGGCCCGATACGGTGATGGCCTTCATGGCAGAACCCGTGGTCGGCGCGACTTTAGGGGCCGTTCCTGCGGTTGAAGGATATTTCAAACGTATTCGTGAGATTTGTGATCAATATGGTGTTCTGCTGATCCTTGATGAAGTGATGTGTGGCATGGGGCGTACCGGCCATCTGTTTGCTTGTGATCATGACGGCGTGGCACCGGATATTTTGTGTATAGCCAAGGGGTTGGGGGCCGGGTATCAGCCAATCGGGGCGATGCTGTGTTCGGCTCGGATCTACGACGCAATCCAAAACGGATCGGGATTCTTCCAACACGGTCACACTTATATTGGTCACCCGGTTGCAACAGCTGCCGCATTGGCGGTCGTGACGGAACTTACGCAGAACGATCTGCCATTGAGGGCGGCGCTGATGGGCGAGAAACTGCAGTCAGCCCTGACCACTGCGTTTGGTCAGCATCCCCATGTTGGCGATATCCGCGGGCGTGGTTTGTTCCGGGGGATCGAACTTGTGGCAAATCGCGAGACCAAAACGCCGTTTGATCCAGCACTTGGAGTTGCGGGCAAGATCAAGAAGGCGGCGTTTGCGGAAGGATTGATTTGTTATCCGATGTCCGGAACACGCGATGGTCAACATGGGGATCATATCCTTCTGGCGCCTCCATTCATTATAGAAGGCAAGCAGATCGATGAGTTGGTCGCCAAGTTGGATCGCGCGATCTCAAACGTTATCTGAGAAAACTGAAAGCTGTCTTCTCAATCAAATAGTTCGCGGCACGTTGAAAATCCGCAGAGCGGATTCGAGACGAGCCAGGCATGAAAAAAGGCTCCGTCCAGACTGGCGGAGCCTTTGAACACGTCCTGAAGCGCGGTTACTTCTGCGGCAGAGGGCCGATCATCATGATCATCTGACGGCCTTCCATCTTGGGCATGTTCTCTATCTTGCCCAGATCCTTGACGTCTTCGGCCACACGTTCCAGCAGCTCACGCCCCAGGTTCTGGTGCGCCATCTCGCGGCCCCGGAAACGCAGGGTGACTTTGACCTTGTCGCCGTTTTCAAGAAACTTGAACACGTTGCGCATCTTGACGTCATAGTCATGCGTGTCGGTGTTGGGCCGGAACTTGACCTCTTTCACCTCGATGATCTTTTGCTTCTTGCGGGCTTCGCTTTCGCGTTTCTGCTGTTCGTACTTGAACTTGCCGAAATCCATGATTTTGCAGACCGGAGGGTTCGCGTTAGGCGAAATCTCGACCAGATCGAGACCGACATCGGCGGCCATCTGCATGGCTTTTGCGGGATGAACCACCCCGACATTTTCACCTTCGGCGCCAATCAGGCGAATTTCGGGAGCACGGATCTTGTCATTGACGCGCGGGCCGGTATCTCGCTGTGGCGGCGCGTTGTGAGGTCTGCGGGCTATGGGTTCATTCCTTTGATGATTGCAGAATTTCGAGCCCGGAATTTAGACCGGGCTGAGAGGTGTTTCAAGCGGCATAAATTGCAAGCCGCATGAATTTTCGATGAATTTCGGGAGTTTTTGCAGGTTTAGGGTGTCGATAACCCTTCCGGCAAACCCCTTTAGCCTACAAAGGCCTTTTCAATCACGAATTCCTTGGGTTCGGAATTGGCGCCTTCGCGCAGGCCGAACTCTTCCAGAATTGCTTTGATGTCATGGTTGAAGGCAAGGCTGCCACAAACCATGGCCCGGTCGGTGTCCGGCTTGATGCCACCTTCGATGCCCAGATCGGCAAATACGGTACCATCTTTCAGCAATTCGGTGATGCGACCCATCTTTGGGCTCTCTTCCCGCGTGGTGGTCGGGTAGTAGCGAATCTTGTCGGCAAAGCCTTCGCCCATCAGTTCAGCCAGCAGTTCGTCCTGTTTGACGTTCTCGATCAGCTCACGACCATAGTCCAGCTCGGCCACGTCGCGGCAGGTATGGGTGATGATGACTTCGTCATAATCTTCGTAGGTCTGCGGCTCGCGCAGCAGCGATGCGAAGGGGGCAAAACCTGTTCCCGTAGCAAAGAACCAGATGCGCTTGCCGGGCAGCAGCGCGTCATGGACCAGTGTGCCAACAGGCTTGGGCCGCAGGATGATCTGATCGCCGGGCTGAATGTGCTGCAGCTTCGAGGTCAGCGGGCCATCCTGCACTTTGATCGAGTAGAATTCCAGTTCTTCATCCCATGAAGGCGAGGCGATGGAATAGGCACGCAGCAGCGGTTTGCCGTTGTCGCCTAGCAGACCGATCATCACGAACTCACCCGAGCGGAAACGCAGCGACGCCGGGCGCGACACCTTGAAAGAAAACAGGCGGTCGGTCCAGTGCTTGACCTCGGTCACGGTCTGAGCGTCGGGCAGGACGGGGGCCTTTACGGCGGTTGCTTCACTCACGGGCTTCATCTCTGTCATAATTTCACCACCGGTCTGCTAAACCGGTATCTCCGTTTAATCTTTGATCCAAGTCAGGAAAAGGGGCAGATTGCCCCTTTCGTATCACAAGCTGCCGATGGCGAGTTAGCCGCGCAGGCGGGCCTGGTAGTTATTGTCCTGCCAATTGGCGCGGGCCAGCCATTGATCTTCGGGTTGACGGTTGGCCAGTGCGTGATCAATTTCGACCTCATCAAAGCCGCTGCGACGCGCCATGGCGTATTGGTCGGCAAGTATATGGCCTTTGGCCCGCAGGCGGCCTTTGTAACCCTTCAGGCGCAGAACGCGCGCAATGGTGAAGCCGCGCCCATCTGCCGACGATGGAAAATCCACACGCACCATCTGGGCGCTGCCCAGCCGGTCAAATAGTTCATCGGGGTCAGTGTCCGAAGCGATATCCAGCGCAACCACGTCATTCGCTGCGTCGTCCAGCGTGACATAGCCATCGGTCCAGTCATCCGGGGCAAAGCCCTCATCGTTTATGATTACGTTCATGTTTTCTCTCCGATGCGGACCATTTTTCCATCGACAAAATGGATGCCGCATTCTTCCTTGTTCTGATCGCGCCAGCGCCCGGCGCGTGGGTCTTCGCCCTCTTTGACCGGCGAGGTGCAGGGCGCACAGCCAATCGAAGGGTATCCTTTGGCCACTAGCGGGTGCCGGGGCAGATTGTTTTCGTCCATATAGGTGCGCACGTCTTCGGGCGCCCAATGGGCCAACGGGTTCACCTTGATCCGGCCCGTGCCATCCTCGACTTCAAAGAAATTGAGCGCTGCGCGCGAGCCAGCCTGAAACCGCTTGCGCCCTGTAATCCAGCCGCAATAGCCGGTCAGGGCCCTTTGCAGCGGAAAGGTCTTGCGCAGGTTGCAGCAAGCATCTGTATCGCGCATCCGCAACGCACCGTAAGGGTCGTCACGCTGAATGTCGTCCTCGTCCGCGCGAATGATCTGAACATTCGTCAACCCAAGGCGCTCGCTGACTTCCTGCTGATACTCCAGCGTCTCGGTGAACAGCATCTGGGTATCAACGAACAGGACGGGCGTGGCCTTGTCGACCACCGCCGCCATATGCAGCAATACCACCGATTCAGCCCCAAAGCTTGAGACAAGCGCAAGTGCTTCGATCTCTTCGATGGCGCCGTGCATCACGTCATGAGCACTATGATGACGGAACCGGGTATTCAGCGCGTCGGCCTTTTCGGTCAGTTCGCGTCTGTTGGAACCCAGTTCCGTCTGGATCAGGTCAAGCGGCATTGGCCCGCGCCTCGGGGTAAAGCACGGCCTTGAACGGAGCCATTCCAACGCGGCGATAAGTTTCGAGGAAAGTTTCCTCGGCGCTATCACGCAGCTCAAGATAAGCCTCTACGATGCGTTCCACGGCTGGAACGATCTCATCATAGGCAAAACCCGGACCCGTGCGATCACCGACGGCTGCCGTCTCGGTCGCATCACCGCCCAGCGTGATCTGGTAGTTCTCAACACCTGCGCGATCCAGACCCAGGATGCCGATATGGCCCACATGGTGGTGACCACAAGCGTTGATGCAGCCCGAGATTTTGATCTTCAAGTGGCCGATATCATGCTCCAGCTTCATGTCCTCGAACCGGGTCGCGATTTCCTGAGCAACCGGGATCGAACGGGCCGTTGCCAGCGCACAATAGTCCATGCCCGGGCAAGCGATGATGTCGCTGATCAGCCCGATATTGGCTGTGGCCAGTTCGTATTCTTTCAGCTTCGCATGGATCGTAGGCAGGTCCGATTTGTGGACATGCGGCAGGATCACGTTCTGCTCGTGGCTGATGCGTAGCTCGTCATAGGCGAACTCTTCGGCCAGATCGGCCATCACGCGCATCTGCTCGGCAGTTGCGTCGCCCGGCGTCTGGCCGTGCTTCTTGATCGAGATGGTGACGATCGCGTGGTCTGCGTTCTTGTGTGGCGCGATATTGGTGTCGACCCACGACCGGAAAACCGGATCGTTGGTGTAGGCGCTCTCGAACGAGGCAACCGAACCCTCACGGAAGGCCGGAGGCGCAAAGTGACCTTTGATTTCTTCCAGCAGGTTTATGTCAGCACCTTTGAACTGCGGGCGGACCTGCAAGAAGCGCTCGTTCACCTTGGCGCGGATGGCGTCGATGCCATGTTCATGCACCGTAATCTTGATGCGGGCTTTGTACTTGTTGTCGCGTCGGCCAATCTGGTTCCACACCGAAACAGTCGCTTCGAGATATGCCAAGAGATCGTCGAAGGCGACAAATTCGGATAGTTCTTTGCCGATCATCGGCGTACGACCCAAACCGCCACCGACGATGACGCGGGCACCGAGAACGCCGTCACGCTCGACCAGTTGCAGTCCGATGTCATGCGCCTTGATCACGGCGCGATCGTTTTCGCTGCCGGTGATGGCGATCTTGAACTTACGCGGCATGAATTGGAATTCCGGGTGATCGGTAGACCACTGGCGCAGCAGTTCAGCATAGGGGCGCGGGTCGGCGATCTCATCCGCGGCAGCACCGGCGAAGTGGTCGGCTGTCACGTTACGGATGGTGTTGCCTGAAGTCTGAATGGCGTGCATACCAACCTCGGCAAGCGCGTCCAGCATATCCGGCACGTCGTTCAGTTTGGGCCAGTTGTACTGGATGTTCTGACGGGTGGTGAAATGGCCATAGCCCTTGTCCCACTTCTCGGCCAGTAAGGCCAACTGACGCATCTGTGCACTGGACAGAGTTCCGTAGGGTATCGCAACGCGCAGCATATAGGCGTGCAACTGCAGATACAGGCCATTCATCAGGCGCAGGGGCTTGAATTCGTCTTCGGTCAGCGAACCGTCTATGCGGCGCTCAACTTGCGCGCGAAACTGTGCGTTGCGTTCTGCCAAAAATGCTGTGTCGAACTCGGAGTAGCGATACATGTTTAGCTGTCCTTAGTTGCAGCCCCGGACCTGGGGCCTTGAAGGGGAGAGAGAAGAGCCTGAAATCAGACCCGGGGCTGCGGGGAGGTTTCCTGTTTGCCGTGGGCATAGTTGGACGGACCAGTCCGGCGGAAATCCTCCCGGAAATGGGTGGGTTCAGGTCCTTTGTCACCGGCGATCGCGTCGGCGAGATACGCGCCAACGATCTTGTTTGCCTGACGCGCGGCATCCAGCAATCGAACCTGCGCATGGGCTTCATCGGTGATCAGCTCGGCCTCGGACAGATCGCGCGACCAGCGGTCATCTTCGGTCTGATAAATCACATCGCCTTCCAACAGGTCGTTGGCGGTGACGACTTTAGGGGTAAAAGCGCGGGCCATCAGGCAAACTCCTTATGAAAAACCGAGATCAGGTGCAGGCCGAACACGGCTTGGGCTAAGCCGGGCTTGTTCATGCGTTCATCTGACTGTTTGACCTGCATCGGATCATCTCGTGACTGAATTGACTTGAATGGCAATATAGGAAATATTCCCGGTAAATCGCCATATGCGCCGACAAATAAGGACACATGTTCTTTTGCGGGCTGCAGGCGGAACCTTTGTCCTGAATTGGAAGGAAATTTGGAATGTCGGTGCGGATAGACGACACGGATCGGAAAATTCTAGCCGAGCTGCAGCGGGACGCGAGCCAGTCGCTGGATGAAATCGCGGCCCGTGTCGGCAGTTCGAAGACGCCAGTTTGGAATCGCATTCGCAAGCTGAAAGGGGCAGGAGTCATTGGGCAGCAGACGGTTCTGTTGGATGCTGAGGCGCTTGGATTCGAGGCCACTTTCTTTGTGCTGATTCGTACGTCGGAACATGAAGCGGAATGGCAGCAGAAGTTCCTGAAAGCTTTGCGAGACCGTCCTGAGGTGCAGGAAGCGCATCGGTTGGCGGGCGACATCGACTACATCCTGAAGGTGCGAGTTAAAAATGCGCGTGCCTATGATGCATTTTACCAGGCACTGATATCAGAGGTTAGGGTGCACAACGTTACGGCTTTGTTGTCGATGGAAGAGATCAAATCGACCACCATGCTGCCATTAAAATCTGTCGGTTGAATTAAGGCGAGTGATTGGGGGCGCTGCCCCCGTCGCCCAAGGGCGACTCCCCGGGGATATTTTTGGCCATATGAAGAACGGATCCGGGATCGACTGACCGGCTGATGTTTTATGCGCGTCTGGGATTCACGGTTCCACCATCAGTTTGGTTAGCCCATGGAAATGATAGCTGTTCGAGTATTCAGGTTCATCTGCAAGCCGCAATTTTGGATGTCTGTTGAACAGGATCGGAAGCGCGATACGCATTTCCAATCGTGCCAGAGGGGCGCCGACGCAGAAATGGAGACCTCCGCCAAAACTGGTGTTGGCGCTGATGTCTCGTGTTGGTTTGAACGTATCAGGTTGGTGCCAGACCGTTGAGTCACGATTGGCGGCCCCCAGAAGCAATGCGACCTGATCTCCGCGGGAAAAGCGGTGCCCCAATAGCTCGACCTCTTCATAGGCATAGCGTGTGAACATATGAAGGGGCGGATCATATCGCAGAATTTCCTCGACGACCCCATCAATGGAGTTGGGTGACAGCGCAAGCTGCTGGGTGCGTGTTGTCAGTAGGGTTTTCACGCCATTGCCGATGGCATGCACCGTCGCTTCGTGACCGGCATTCAGCAAAAGGATACAGGTTGTTATCAGTTCATCGCGTGAGAGTTTTTCGCCGTCTTCTTCCGCTGCGATTAACCGCGTGATCAGGTCATCGCGCGGGTCTCTACGTCGCAGTTCGATGTAGTCTTCAAGATAGGCCGTAAACTCTTGCGAGGCCTGAACAGCATCATCCTCGATTTCGCGGGTTCGGTTTGCCTGATACATGGACACCATCGCGTGGGACCAATGCAGGAATTTTGGTGCCATCTGTTCGGGAACGCCCAGTAGGCGGCAGATCGTAATGACAGGAACCTGTGTGCAATAGGCCTGCAATAGATCGAAGGGGCCATCGGGAAATCTCTCGATCAAATCGTTGCATAATTCTTCTATGGCGGGCTCCAACGCGGCAATCGCGCGGGATGTAAAGGCCCGCAGGACTAACGATCGCAGCCTTGTGTGCCTGGGTGGTTCGAGTTCCAACATTGAATGCGACTCAACCTCGAGCCACGGGGCAAGGTGGCTTGGGCCGGGTTTTGCAAATTCCGTTGGTATTTCGCGCCCAAAGCGCCGATCACGCAACAATGTATGCACCGCCTTGTACGAAGCGGCTGCAACCAAGCCATACTCCTCCCAGTAGAACAGATCGCCGAATTGACGCGCAGTGTAATAGAACGGGTAGGGATTTTGCACGAATGCCGGGTCAGTCGGGGATTGGTGGAGCGTCTTCATGCGCTGCACACTTGCCATGGGCGTCGCTGAATGCAAGACCCTAGATATGCAACGGATTTGGATCATTGCAGGGTTTTTGTGCGCAGTTGGTTTGTTGTCGGCTGGGGTTTGGACATATGGCTATCGTCAGGCCTTGTCGCAGCTGAGCGAAAAGGCCGAGGCGGATCTGGAGCTGGCGGCGGACCGGTTAAGCACACAGATGCAAGTATATCAGGAAGTGGCTGCGTTGATGGCGGACCATCCTGCATTACAGGCGCTTGGTGCCGGGGCGCAGCAGCAAGCAGCACGAAAAGTGTTGCTGGATGTGGCTGACAAGACCGCTGCGGTTAATGTGATCTACCTGGACACAGATGGGCAGGCTCTGGCGGCGGCACAGCCCGTGGCGCAGCGCGATATGTCTGAGCACCCGGCTTTTAAACGCGCCATGCAAGGCGCGTTAGGGAGCGCGCATGGAGTCGAAGACGAGAGTGGGGATCGTATATATTCGTACGCAGCGCCAGCGTTTGGAGATTCAGGGCAAATAATGGGTGCACTGATGGTTCTGGCCGACGTGCAGGATGTCGAGCAGACATGGCGTGGAAGTACGGATGCGGTGTTCTTTGTTGATGCGGATGGGGTCGTTTTTATTTCGAACCGCTCGGACCTGTTGCTTTGGCACCGTGCGCAAGGCCAGCAGGGTTTGATGTCACCAGCAGGTGAGAATGTTGAATTTGCGTCGTCACGAGTTGCCGGGCATGAAGTTTGGAAACTGAATTGGGGGCGTTATCTGCCTCGCCGTGCGTTGCACCTGACTCTCGACCTGCCGGTGATTGCGATGACTGCCGAGATGCTGGTTGATGTCGCGCCTGCTCGTCGTCTGGCAGGATTACAAGCAGCAGCGGTTGCAGCGATCTGTTTCGCGTTTGGAGCGTTGTTGTTTCTGGCCTCAGAACGTCGGCGAACATTAGCGGATGCCAATACTGTATTGGAAAGCAGGGTGGCCCAGCGCACGCGAGCGCTGACAGCGGCAAACTCGGCTTTGCGCCGTGAAGTCGCTGAGCGTGAAGAGGCCGAGGCGGCGCTTAAGCAAGCTCAGGCTGAACTGGTTCAGGCGGGAAAGCTGAGCGCTTTGGGCAAGATGTCAGCGGGGATCAGCCACGAACTGAACCAACCGTTGATGGCTATCCAGCAATTCGCTGATAATGGGTCAGCATTTCTGGAACGCGGTAAAGAAGAAAAAACCGGCGAAAACCTGAGCCGTATTTCCGACATGGCTGCGCGTATGGCCCGGATCATAAAAAACCTGCGTGCATTTGCCAGAAACGAAAGCGAGCCGATGGGGCGCGTCAACTTGGTTGAAGTTTTGAACACGGCTGCCGAATTGACTGAGTCTCGATTACGAGAGGAAGGCGTCGAATTGAGTTGGGAGCCGCCAAATTCGGCGGTTTACGCATGGGGAGGTGAAGTGCGTTTGGTGCAGGTTTTCGTCAACCTGATCAATAATGGCGCAGACGCCATGGCCGAACGGGCAGCACGCAAAATCTCGATCACTTTGACGGAGGGGCGGCCCATTCGTGTTTCGGTCAGAGATACCGGGCCGGGTATCGAAGACCCAGATCGCGTGTTTGAACCATTCTACACCACGAAAACCGTGGGTTCGTCCGAAGGAATGGGTCTGGGACTATCCATCTCCTACGGTTTGGTTCAAAGTTTCGGGGGTGACATTCGCGGCATGAATACCGGCGACGGTGCTGAATTTACCGTCGAACTGGAACCCTTCAGCGAGGATAAGGCTGCATGATCCGCAAAGTGCTTTTGGTCGACGACGATGCCGCTGTTCGTGAAGCTTTGGCACAGACGCTTGAATTGGCAGAATATGAACCGGTTACAGCGGGATCATTTGTTGCGGCGAAAGATCATATTCATAGCGAATTTGACGGTGTGATAATCTCGGATATTCGGATGCCTGGCCGCGATGGGTTCCATCTACTGAACTTCGCGCGCGAGGTTGATCCTGAACTACCAGTTGTTTTGCTGACCGGCGAAGGAGATATTCCAATGGCTGTGCAGGCCATGGGACAAGGCGCTTTCGATTTTCTTGAAAAACCCTGTGCGGCAGCAGATCTTCTGGCGGTTCTGGAGCGTGCGATTGCCGCGCGGTCAGAGGTGTTGCGTGATCGTGAGCTCAAGCGCGAGTTAGAGCGAGGCGATCCTGCAGCCCGAATGCTATTCGGTTTGTCAGAGCAGGCCGAAGCCTTGCGAGAGCGCGTGCGGAGCGTGGCACCGACACACGCCGAAGTCTTAGTCACCGGACCGGCGGGCAGCGGAATATCCAAAGTGGCCGAGGTTGTGCATCTGATGTCTCCGGTCGGGCAGGGACCGTTTGTCAAGCGCCCGGCCGCCAGCCTGACGCCTGAAGGTTTGTTAACGGCCTGTGGGGACGCGGCTGGCGGGTCGCTGTTTCTTGATGAGGTTTCTGCAATGCCGGATTCCACTCAATATGCTGCGCTGGAACTGATCGAGCAGGGGACAGATGCGCGAATAATAGCAGGCACAACTTCCGACTTGTCAGAGCTTTCTGGGCAGGGGCGGTTCAACGTCGATCTGTTCTATCGCCTTGATGTCATGCGGGTTCGCATTCCCGCTTTGTCCGAGCGCCCAGAGGATATTCCGATCATTTTTCGCCGTTATGTGGCACAGGCGGCGGAACAGGCTGGTATCGCCGAGCCTGAGATAACACCTGAACATCTGGCCTCTCTCATGGCACAGGAATGGCCGGGAAATGCGCGTTCTTTGATGTCTGCCGCCATGCGATTTGTGTTGGGAATGCCAGAAGAGGTCGGGCAGGCTGCGGACCTGGGGCTGAGCGAACAAATGGCTCGGGTCGAGAAATCACTGTTGGTCGCCGCACTAGGGCGCCACAATGGCAAGGCTTCTGACGCGGCCAAGGCTCTGAAACTGCCCCGCAAGACGTTCTATGACAAGTTGGCTCGCTACGAAATACGACCAGAAGATTATCGTCGGTAGGCAGATCCTCCCGCCTATTTTGCCAGTATTAACATACCAGAAAAACTGTTGGGCAGTGCAGCCCGCATATGCGGGCTGCGATCGCACATTGCCCAGACGAATCGATTCGGTCGGGTTGATTTGATTTTGTGCGAAAACTCGCACTCGACGTGGTTGCTCTGTGCGAAATTTCGCACAGAGCATTGCGGTAGCTTTCTTGATTTGCGAAAAAGGCCATTAAACGCATTGATAATAAACAATAATTATTAATTTGGTTAGTAACGGAACAAACCGTTGAGAGGGAGAGATTGATTCGCTTCACTCCGCTTCATACGGCGCGGACTGAGCGCTTGATCGAAGTTTTAGGGAAATCTGGGAGGAAAAGACTGATGAAATTCCTAACAACGGCAGCAACTGCAATTGCACTTTCTGTCACTGCGACGGCCGGGATGGCGGCCTGTGATGACGGTGAGATCGTGGTCAAGTTTGCCCATGTGACCAATACTGACAAACATCCCAAGGGTATTGCCGCCTCGCTGTTGGAGCAGCGCGTCAACGACGAGATGAACGGCGTTATGTGCATGGAGGTCTATCCGAACTCGACCCTCTACAATGACGATAAAGTGCTTGAGGCGATGCTGCAGGGCGACGTGCAGCTGGCCGCGCCATCGCTGTCGAAGTTCGAGAAGTTCACCAAACAGTTCCGCCTGTTCGACCTTCCGTTCATGTTCAAGAACATCGATGCCGTGGATGCATTCCAGGCCTCGGCTGATGGTCAGGCGATGAAAGACAGCATGCAGCGTCGTGGCCTGCAAGGTCTGGCATTCTGGCACAACGGCATGAAACAGATGTCCGCGAACAAACCTCTGGTTGATCCGTCGGATGCTGACGGCCTCAAGTTCCGCGTACAGTCCTCGGATGTTCTGGTGGCACAGATGGAAGCCATCGGTGGTAGCCCTCAGAAAATGGCATTCTCGGAAGTCTATGGCGCACTGCAGCAGGGTGTCGTGGACGGGCAGGAGAACACCTGGTCGAACATTTACGGCAAGAAGTTCTTTGAAGTGCAGGATGGTATCACCGAGACCAATCACGGTATCATCGACTATCTTGTGGTCACTTCTGTGGACTGGCTGGATAGCTTGGACCCCGAAGTCCGTGATCAGTTCCTGACAATTCTAACCGAAGTGACGGAGACCCGGAACAAGGAAGCCTTTGCGGTGAACGAAGCGGCTAAGGCCTCGATCACTGACGCAGGCGGTATTATTCGTGATCTGAACCCTGAGCAGCGTCAGGCTTGGGTCGATGCGATGAAGCCCGTGTGGGACAAATTCGCTGACGACGTAGGTCAGGACAAGATCGACGCCGCACAGGCGATCAACGCCGGGTTCTGATCCCGGATCAAGCCGCGTGTCCGGGGACTGGGGAGTTATGGACGCGTAGGTCAGGCGGGCCTTGATGGCCCGCCACACTCCCTCCACTCTCATCAAAAAAATGCGGGGACAGAGAGATGTCTGGTGCGAAATCCGGCCAAGGCGGGCTGGTCGACCATATCGAAGAAACCATGATTGCGTGCCTCTTGGGCCTGATGACGATTGTCACCTTCGCCAATGTGATCGCGCGGTTTGTGTTTAACTCTAACATTCTTTGGGCGCTGGAGCTGACTGTTTTCACCTTCGGTTGGTTGGTGCTGCTAGGCGCATCTTATGCGGTGAAGAAGCATGCGCATCTGGGTGTGGATGCGATCCTGAACATGCTGGCCCCCGCGCCGCGCCGGGTTTTGGCGCTGATAGCGGTTGCGTGCTGTCTGGTGTTTTCGCTGCTCTTGCTCAAGGGGTCGTATGACTACTGGGCGGTGTTTGCCGATCTGCCGCCAACTTCGGGTCGCTGGTTTCCGACCGGCTTCGACATGAGTGCACGCAGCCAGAGTTTTTACGAGGTTGACGATATCCCCATGGTCGCTCCGCTGCGGTTTCTGGAAGATATGATCAACTACGGTGAGTACTACGAGAAACTGCCCAAGGTCGTTCCCTATTTCGTTTTGCCTCTGTCGATGTTGCTGCTGGTGATCCGTTTCGCTCAGGTTGCCGTTCAAATCTGGCGCGGCGAAACCGATCGCCTTGTTGCCAGCCACGAGGTTGAGGACGAGATCGAAGAGGTTCGCGCGCAGCAGGGGGAGCATGACTGATGGATGTTGTTCTTCTCTTCTCGATGGTCATTGGTCTGCTGCTGATCGGTGTTCCGATTGCGGTCTCGTTGGGCCTCAGCTCGACCCTCTTCCTGCTGATCTATTCCGACAGTTCGCTGGCCTCGGTCGCGGGCACGCTGTTTGAGGCGTTCGAAGGGCACTTTACGTTGCTCGCGATCCCTTTCTTTATCCTGGCGTCGTCCTTCATGACGACAGGCGGCGTTGCACGCCGGATCATTCGGTTTTCGATTGCCTGTGTGGGGCATCTGCCGGGCGGGTTGGCAATTGCGGGCGTGTTCGCCTGTATGTTGTTCGCCGCGCTTTCGGGCTCATCGCCAGCTACCGTTGTGGCCATCGGATCGATCGTCATCGCAGGGATGCGTCAGGTTGGTTATTCCAAGGAATTCGCCGCTGGTGTGATCTGTAACGCTGGTACTTTGGGCATCCTGATCCCTCCGTCCATCGTGATGGTTGTCTATGCTGCCGCCGTCGAAGTTTCGGTCGGGCGGATGTTCCTTGCAGGTGTCATTCCAGGTCTGATGGCAGGTCTGATGTTGATGATCACCATCTACGTTATGGCCAAGGTCAAGAACTTGCCCAAAGGAGACTGGAAAGGTTGGGGAGAAGTCTTCACCTCGGCGCGCGAGGCCGGTTGGGGCTTGTTCCTGATCGTCATCATCCTCGGTGGTATCTACGGAGGTATCTTTACTCCGACCGAGGCCGCTGCGGTTGCAGCTGTCTACGCCTTCCTGATCGCGAGCTTTGTCTACAAGGACATGGGGCCGCTCAGCACCGAAGGCGATGCTAAGAACATCTCGCTGTTGAAAAAGCCATATGCTCTGGTCACGGCCTTTGTGCACCCCGACACCAAGCATACGCTGTTCGAAGCTGGCAAGCTGACCGTCACGCTGCTGTTTGTTATCGCCAACGCGCTGATATTGAAGCATGTTCTGACCGATGAACAGGTCCCGCAGCATATCGCAAGCGCTATGCTGTCCGCGGGACTGGGGCCGGTAACGTTCCTGATTGTGGTTAACGTGATCTTGCTGATCGGCGGTCAGTTCATGGAACCCTCAGGCCTCTTGGTCATCGTGGCGCCTCTGGTCTTTCCGATTGCGATTGAGCTGGGCATCGACCCGATCCATCTGGGCATCATCATGGTGGTGAATATGGAGATCGGGATGATCACGCCGCCGGTTGGTCTGAACCTGTTCGTAACCTCAGGCGTCGCGGGTATGCCAATGATGAGTGTTGTGCGCGCGGCGCTGCCGTTTTTGGCCGTGCTCTTCGTCTTCCTGATCATGGTGACGTATATCCCGTGGATTTCGACCTTCCTGCCCAACACCTTCATGGGACCAGAGATCATAACCAACTAGATCGGATTCACCGATCATATGAACCGGGCGGCGTAATTCGCCCGGTTTTTTTGTGCCTTGAAACTGATGCTTAAGCGCATATCTGAGCGTCAGAGGACGACCTCACCATCATGAATGATCATTCGGGACGACCCGAACTCGGAAAGTGAGGTGTTCTTATGCCCTGGATATTACTGTTGTTCGCTGGCCTGCTTGAGATTGTCTGGGCCGTCGCAATGAAGCAGACCGCAGGTTTTACACGCTTGTGGCCGACAGCGATCATGGGTGTCGCAATGATCGGGTCATTTGGTCTGCTTGCGATGGCCATGCGGGAATTGCCGCTTGGAACGGCCTATACCATCTGGACCGGAATCGGAGCTGTCGGTGCGTTCACCGTTGGCATCGTGTTTCTGGGCGAAGCGCTGACACCGATGCGGATCGGTGCGGCGATTCTGATTGTGACCGGTTTGGTCATAATGAAACTGGCCTAAGTCTACTTAGGCCTTTTCAAGCGCGCGAATGATGCCCGAGAAATCTTGGGCTTTCAGGCTTGCGCCACCGGCAAGTGCCCCGTCGACATTTGATACTCCAAAAATCTCGGCGGCGTTGCTGGGTTTTACCGACCCACCATAGAGCAACCGGACCGAGCGGCCCACGCCCTCACCAAAGCGGCGTTCCAGCCGGGCGCGGATGAAATCGTGCACTTCGCCGATCTCTTCCAGGGTTGGCACTTTGCCGGTCCCAATCGCCCAAATGGGTTCATAGGCAACAATGAGATTTTCGCCGGTCGCCTGATCCGGGATTGATCCCGACATCTGACCTCCGATGATGTCCAGTGTATTCGCCGCTTCACGCTGTTCAAGGCTTTCGCCAACGCAGATTATCGCTTTTAGGCCCGCGTCCATCGCTGTGCGGGCCTTGGCGCGAATGTCTTCGTTCTGTTCGCCATGGTCCTCTCGACGTTCGGAATGACCGAGTATTACTGCGTCTGCCCCTGCATCAAGCAGCATCTCGGCGCTTAGATCCCCTGTATGCGCACCCGAAGTCACGGCGTGGCAATCCTGTCCGCCGACAGTGATTCCCGAGCCTTCGACAGTAGTACCAGCGCGATGAAGCAATGTGGCAGGCGGGCAGATCAGTATTTCGACGGGGGAAGAGGGATGTGACGCGCTCAACTCTTTTAGTTCGTTCAGCGCAACGCCGGTTCCATTCATTTTCCAATTGCCTGCCGCCAACTTACGCCGCATTGCGATCCCTCCGGTTTTGTGCGTTCTGCACCCCGGATATCACCGGCAAGCAGCGCTGACAATTCCGGTTGCGCACCGCGAATTGTGTGGACAGATTGCACGCGTAAATGCAGAGGGCAGCATGATAGACAACCTAGACCTTGCAAAGCTGGACCAGCGTGAGCCGGCGGAGCTGGATAAGCTGAGACATGCCATTGGCCGGGTCGGATTTCTGACGATTTCCAATACCGGACTCAGTGCTGAGCGCGTTCAGCAGGTGATTGGCGAATACCGCAACTTTTTTCGGCAACCTGAACAGATCAAGCGGACTGTAGACATGGCCACCACCGGTGCTAACCGCGGCTGGGGCGCACCTCGTTCTGAGCAAGTCGATCCTACGGCGAACCCGGATTTCAAAGAAGTGTTTGACTGCGGCTATGAACTGTCTGCCAACAATCCCTATGCAGGCCGCGAACTGAGCGTGTATGCCCCAAACCTCTGGCCGGAATTTTCCGGCGAGTTCCGGACAATAATCCAAGGCTATTATTCGGACGCTTGCGGCATTGCCATGCGCGTTTTGCGTGCCATTGCCGTTGCCATCGGTCGGGATGCGAACAGTTTTGATGCCGCCTTTGATACGCCCATGGCCTTGCTGCGCGGTAACTTCTATCCGCAACGACCTGATTGGGCAGGAGAAAACGATTTTGGAATCGCTGCTCACACTGACTATGGCTGCCTGACATTGTTGGCCACCGATGGTACTCCGGGGCTAGAGGTGCGTATGCCTGATGGCGATTGGCAGGCTATAAACGCCGCGCCGGGGCAGTTCATTATCAATTTTGGCGAAATGTTGGAGTTCTGGACAGACGGTGAAGTCACGGCAACCGAACATAGAGTCAAAGGGAGTTCAGACGAGCGAATCTCGGTCCCGCTGTTCTTCAATCCCTCTTATGACACCAATGTCGCCCCGCCGGATTCAGGCAAGATAATTCGGGCTGGAGAGCACTTGACGCAGCGATTTAATGAAACTTACGTGCACCTGCAGGCAGCGTCTTAACGCTGCGTCGCCAGAGTATCGTCGAACTTGATCGATTCCCCGCAGCCGCAAGCATCGACCACGTTCGGGTTGCGGAACTTAAAGCCGGATTCGAGCAGTGAAACCTCATAGTCGATCTCGGTCCCAAACAGGAACATCTGTGCCATTGGCGCGATCATCACGCAGGCGCCATCCTGCTCGACCACCTCATCGTTTGGGTCGGCTTCATCGACATAGTCCATGGTATATTCCATACCAGCACAGCCGCCTTTCTTGACGCCAATGCGCAGACCGGCGTGACCGCCAGAATTCATCAGCCGAACAATCTGTTCGGCGGCTTTGGGTGTCATGGTCACGGCTTGTTTGCCGGGAATGCCAAACATGATGGGCTCCGTATTCGCGCGTTATCTCCAATCTAAGGCCGACGCTCGTCGGGCTCAAGAGAGGGAGGGCACAATTCCCACACATGTGGCGGGTTGATCGGGAATTCGGGTTGGCAATATCGCGCGGGATATGGTCGGATGACGTGGAATTATTGGTCTGACAGAGGCGAAGTAAGATGGCATTAAGTGCAAAGCAGTTGTTTGGTCGAAGTATTTCCACTGGGTTGGTTTACATTGCACTGGCTTATCCGACATTCGCCGCCGGTGATGACAAACGGCACCCGGTCAATTGTGCCACAGCACCGGGTGATCTTCGTGCGATCGCGGCAGAAAAGAAGCATGCGGAGGAACAACAAGCGGAAAGCGTTGTCTCGATCCTACCAGCCGGAGCTTTATTGGGATTGATAACCGGGACCGAGAACAAACACCTAAAGATGCTTTCAGGCGATTACGTCGAACAGTTGGATGCGAGAGCCGCGGAAATCAAATCGACCTGTGGAATCAACTAGTAGCAACCGGAAAAGACCGCCCTCGGGCAAGGGCGGTCAATATCCGGGCTAGGTCAATTTGGGGACAGCAGACAGGTTTGCGACCCGGTGCGCCAGCACAGTATGTATCACTGCGCCTACAACCGAAAAGTACCGGCTTTTTGTGTCACAATGTCTACGCATTTGTAACAGGCGCGTAACCGTTTCACGACAAACGATAAAACCTGATGAGAAAAGGGGTTACATGAACCCCAGCTCAAGCCGCGCTTCATCTGACATCATCTCCATACCCCAAGGCGGTTCCCACGTCAGTTCGACGTCAACTTCCTTGACGCCCGCAACGGGTTCAATGGCTTCCACGATCCAGCCGGGCATCTCGCCGGCGACTGGGCAGCCGGGAGCCGTTAGGGTCATAATGACTTTGACCGCGTTTTCATTGGTGATGTCGATGGTATAGATGAGACCCAGATCATAGATATTGACCGGAATTTCAGGGTCAAAAACTGTTCGGCACGCGTCCACTATCGCGTCGTACAAAGGATGTTCGATGGTCGAAGGCGCAATGAGCGGGCTGCCTTCGAACTGTTCGCTGGGGTGGGTCATTGATGCCTCGGGTCTGTTACCTGAGAAATTATATAGGGAAACCGCCGACCAGCGTCCAGAGGGGCAGTGGCGCCCGGAATGGGCGCCAGTACAAAATCACTCGTTGATATCGTGATTGAAGGTTTTGACCTGTCCGTGAGGCAGTGCGAACATGCGGCGTAATGCGAGCCAGGATACCAGCGAAAGAACCGCAAAGATCAGCAATAGAACGGGCAGGGAAGGCACCAGCCCTGGTATCAGCAACAGCAATCCTGTGATGGCTGCTCCGATGGCAAAGCCAAGAAAGATGAAGCCTGGCAGGGCGACCTCAAGGATGGCCAGAGCGAGCGCCGCAGCCAGCCAGACCCACCAAGTAAGCCAGAAAGGTTCAGCCATCATTTTCCTCCTTTCAGCATGTTAAAGGCATTCCCAAACGCTTCAATAGCATTTGCCGGTACCACAATTGTCTGCGAGCCGCTGCCATTACCCAAAGCGTTCAGTGATTCCACTTGCTTCAAGGCGACCTGGTATTGCGCAGCTTCCAATCCATTATCTTGAATCGCCTTGGCCACAACCTGAGTCGCGTAGGCTTCGGCCTCGGCCTGGATACGGCGGGCTTTGGCGGTCTGTTCAGCGGCATAAAGCTCGGCATCGGCTTGCAGCTCAACGGCACGCTTCTGACCTTCGGCCTCTGTTACCTGTGCGCGGCGCGCGCGCTCGGCATTCAGCTGCTGCAGCATTGCGTCACGGGTGGCCTGGTCGAGGTTTACGTCCAGAATCTCGGCGCGGGTCACTTCGATACCCCAATCGTCAACAGCAGTTTCGACACTTTCCTGAATGCGTTCAATCAGTTGCGCGCGGTTCGACTGAACTTCATCCAAGTCCATCTTACCAATCTCCGCACGGACGATGCCGGCCACAGTTGTGGCAATCGCACCGTCTACGTCACGGATACGGTATACAGTTTTTTCAGGTTCCAGAATACGGTAGAACACCGAGGTATCGATCTGCACCAGAACATTGTCCTTGGTGATCGCGTCTTGAGTTGCGTTGGGCAACTGACGCTCAAGGATGGATATCTTATGGCGTGCAACATCAAGAAAAGGAACGATAAAGTTGATTCCGGGCCCAAGGACCGAGCGCAAGCGGCCGAACCGTTCAACCACGTATTTCTCGGATTGAGGCACGATCTTGATGCCCTTGAAGATGACAAGTGCAATTAGCGCTGCCGCCAGCAGATAAATAATGTTCGAAGTAAGCAGTCCGATAATCTGGTCTTCTGTCATATCTGTCCTCATTTATTGTGTACTATAGTATACATTTGGGGATTGAGTCGCCCGATTTCAACTCTGGTATGGATTGAGTGCGCCCAAATGCAAATCTTTGAAACAGTTAATGCGGTGCGAATTCTTTGCCTGTGACCGCTTTGCATCCTACCTGTGTTTGCGGTATCGGGCGGGGATGAAACTGATAATTGATACTGATCCCGGCATCGATGATGCGATGGCCATCGCCTATGCCGCTGCAGCTCCGGAAATAGAGTTGGTTGGCCTGACGACCGTCTTTGGCAATACTCATGTGCATCAATCCAGTCGCAATGCGCGCTATCTGGTTGATAAACTTGGATTGAATATTCCAGTAGCTGAAGGGGCGCCATTTGCACGTGGTGAAGACCGCCACGCGCCGTCCGAGCATGTACACGGGCCTGAAGGGTTCGGTGATTTTACCGATATCCCGCATATTGGCGAGAACCACGCGCTGACAGGCGCAGAGTTCCTGGTTGAAATGGCGCGCGCGCATCGCGGTGAATTGGTCGTTTGTGCTGTTGGCCCGCTCACCAATATTGCGGATGCAATCAAGCTTGACCCGGATTTTGCCGACAATGTGGCCAAGCTGGTGATCATGGGTGGCGCGGTTTACTGCCCGGGTAACATTACCGAGCATGCCGAAGCGAATATTTACCATGATGCCAAGGCTGCCGATGAAGTATTCGCTGCGTCTCTGCCGACCGTGCTGGTTGGCTTGGATGTGACCTTGAAAACGCTTTATGAAACTGCCGACTTCGAAGGGTTGGCTCAGAAATCCCCCGATATGGGTGGTTTTCTGCGCGACATCTCGCGGTTCTATCTGAAGTTCTACAAAGAGGTTGGCGGGCTTGAAGGTTGTGGCCTGCACGATTCGACGGCAGTGATCGCTTGTACGCATGAGCCAATGTTCGATGTGGTTGAAACTGGTTTGCAGGTGTCGCTCGAAGGACCTGACATCGGGGCCACACGTATTAACCCTTCGCGGCCTGCAGTACGCGTATGCCGGAATGTGGACGGGGCAGGGGTTGTACAACTGTTTACCGAACGCGTTGCATCTCTGCCCTGACGGGTTGCATTGAACCAGTAGATCGGGCAAAGCCTGCCCGGTTCCGCGACCCGAGGCCCCAACATGACCGACCGTTTCTCGTTTGACCTGAAATCCACAGGCGGCAAGGCCCGCACCGGCGTGATCAACACGCCGCGCGGCGAGGTGCGGACGCCTGCATTCATGCCCGTCGGGACTGCGGCGACGGTTAAGGCAATGATGCCCGAAAGCGTCCGCGCAACCGGTGCGGATATCTTGCTGGGCAACACTTACCACCTGATGCTGCGTCCTACGGCCGAGCGGATCGACCGCCTGGGTGGTTTGCACAAGTTCATGAACTGGGAACGCCCGATCCTGACAGACTCGGGCGGGTTTCAGGTCATGTCGCTGGCTGGTTTGCGCAAGCTGACTGAGAAGGGCGTGACCTTCAAATCCCATATCGATGGGTCAAAGCACGAATTGACCCCTGAACGTTCGATGGAGATCCAGCGCCTTTTGGGATCGGACATCGTGATGTGTTTCGACGAATGCCCGGCATTGCCTTCGGATCGGGACCGCATCGCCGAGTCGATGCGATTGTCGATGCGATGGGCCGAACGGTCTCGGGACGCGTTCGGTGATCGCCCCGGACATGCCTTGTTCGGAATCATGCAGGGTGGGTTGGAACAGGACCTGCGTGAAGAAAGCGCAGAAGCGCTAAAACAGATCGGTTTTGAAGGCTACGCGGTTGGTGGGCTCGCGGTGGGCGAGGGGCAAGAGGCCATGTTCAGCTGTCTTGATTATGCACCAGAATTCCTGCCTGAGGACAAGCCGCGCTACCTGATGGGTGTGGGCAAACCCGACGACATCGTGGGTGCCGTGGCACGCGGAATCGACATGATGGATTGCGTGCTGCCTTCGCGGTCCGGACGTACCGGGCAGGTGTTTACGCGCTACGGTGTGGTCAACATCAAGAACGCCCGCCATGCTGACGACCCGCGTCCTCTGGATGAGCATTGTACGTGCCCTGCGTGCTCAAATTATTCCCGCGCCTATCTGCACCATGTATTCCGGTCAAATGAGATGATCTCGGGAATGCTGCTGACCTGGCATAACCTTCACTACTTTCAGGAAATCATGCAGGGCATGCGTGACGCGATTTCCAACGGAACATTTGCGCAGTGGCAGGCGCAGTTTCATGCACAACGAGAGCAGGGCGATATAGAACCGCTCTAGATTGCGTCTCATGCGGTGACAAACATCGCCCTGTTTGCTATATTGTTCTCAGTTTGTTTCATCAATTTCATTGTTTTGTTAAGGAGGATTCCATGCCTCGCTTACTTGTTTCTATAGCAATCGTTCTTTGTGCATCCTCGGCCCACGCAGATGTCTGGACCTTTGAAACCCCGTCTGAAAACATCCAATGTGTTGTCGGGCAGGATGCCGGAACCTCGGATTTGTCTTGCACTATAATTGAGCGTAGCGGCGCGCCTGCTTTGCCACGACCTGCGGATTGCCAGTCTGATTGGGGACATGAATTTTTCATGACCGATAAAGGCGCTGTCCGCATGCTATGCCAACCCGTCAATCAAAATCGCAACGGTTATGATCGCGCAGAATATGGCGTAACCGGGACGTTTGGTGGATTTATCTGCCATTCCTCGGAAAAGGGTTTGGAATGCAGGAATGAAGTCGGCCACGGGTTCTTTTTATCTCGCGCCAAGCAGCGGATATTTTAATCCCAACTGACAATTTATTGGAGGTTTTGTCAGCGCGCCGGGCCAAAATCGGTGGATATGTCTGCCGGACGCCTTGAAGTCCCCAATTCATCGGGTCATGCTGCATCACGACAAACGGCGATGAGGTTGAAATGGGGGAACAGGTGCCCCACCTTTATCGTCCAAGACAGGAGACAGCCAATGGTTGCCTGATCCAGGGACCAGCGCCGTCTTGCCAATGATAAGGATAGAGCATGCAAGAGCCTCTGAATTCCTCATACCCCGTCCTGCCGCTGCGCGACATCGTGGTATTCCCACATATGATCGTGCCGCTATTCGTGGGCCGAGACAAATCGGTCCGCGCACTGGAAGAGGTGATGCAGGATGACAAGCAAATTCTGTTGTCGAGCCAGATTGATCCTGGTGAAGACGACCCAGAGATCGACGGTATCTACCGCTCGGGCGTTCTGGCCAATGTACTGCAACTGCTGAAGCTGCCCGATGGCACCGTTAAGGTGCTGGTCGAAGGGCAGGCACGTGTGCAGATCACAGAATTTCTTGAAAACGATCAGTTTTTCGAAGCCCGCGCCGAGTATCTGACCGAAATTCCCGGCGATGTCACCACGACTGAGGCGCTTTTGCGCACTGTCGCGGATGAGTTTGAGCGCTATGCCAAAGTGCGCAAGAACATTCCCGAAGAAGCACTGGCTGCAGTCGGCGAAACCACTGAGCCTGCGAAACTCGCTGATCTTGTGTCGGGTCATCTAGGCATCGAGGTCGAACAGAAGCAGGAATTGCTTGAGACTCTTTCCGTCAGCGAGCGGCTTGAGAAGGTCTATGGCCTGATGCAGGGCGAAATGTCCGTTCTGCAGGTCGAGAAGAAAATCAAGACCCGCGTCAAATCTCAGATGGAGAAGACGCAGCGCGAGTACTATCTGAATGAGCAGATGAAGGCCATTCAGAAAGAGCTCGGCGATGGTGAGGACGGCAGCAACGAAGTCGCTGAACTGGAAGCCAAAATCAACGAGACCAAGCTTTCGAAAGAAGCGCGCGAGAAGGCCGAGGGTGAGCTGAAAAAGCTCAAGAACATGTCGCCGATGTCGGCCGAGGCCACTGTTGTGCGCAACTATCTGGACTGGATCCTTGCTCTGCCATGGGGCACCAAATCCCGTGTCAAAAAGGATCTGGGCCGTGCGCAGGACATTCTGGACGCTGATCACTATGGTCTTGAAAAGGTCAAGGAACGGATCGTTGAATACCTCGCAGTTCAACAGCGTTCGAAAAAGCTGAAAGGCCCGATCCTGTGCCTTGTTGGCCCTCCGGGCGTGGGTAAGACCTCACTGGGTAAGTCCGTCGCCAAAGCCACGGGGCGCGAGTTTATTCGCATCTCGCTGGGTGGCGTGCGCGACGAATCCGAGATCAGGGGTCACCGTCGGACTTATATCGGTTCGATGCCCGGTAAAATCATTCAGGCGCTGAAAAAGGCGAAGACCACGAACCCGCTTATCCTGCTCGACGAGATCGACAAGATGGGACAGGACTTCCGTGGCGACCCGGCCTCAGCGATGCTGGAGGTGCTGGATCCAGAACAGAACAACACGTTCATGGATCACTACTTGGAGGTCGAATATGACCTGTCCAACGTGATGTTCCTGACCACGTCGAACAGCTACAATATGCCCGGGCCTCTGCTGGATCGGATGGAGATCATCCCGCTGGCTGGTTATACCGAAGACGAAAAAAGTGAGATCGCCAAGCAGCACCTGATCGGCAAGCAGGTCAAAAACCATGGTCTGAAAGACAAAGAGTTCGAACTTACCGATGAGGCACTGCAATCGATCATCCGCACCTATACTCGCGAGGCGGGCGTACGGAACCTTGAACGTGAAATCGCCAAGGTGGCGCGAAAATCGCTGACCAAGATCATCAAGAAAGAAGCGGAAACCGTGACGGTGACGCCGGAAAATCTGGATGACTTCCTCGGCGTGCCTAAGTTCCGCTACGGACTCGCCGAACAGGACGATCAGGTCGGCGTAGTCACCGGCTTGGCCTGGACCTCGGTCGGGGGCGACTTGTTGCATATCGAGGCGCTAAAACTGCCCGGTAAGGGTCGGATGAAGACCACTGGGAAGCTGGGCGATGTGATGAAAGAATCCATCGACGCAGCATCGTCGTACGTTCGGTCGATTTCGCCTCAGATCGGCGTGAAGCCACCGAAGTTCGACAAGATCGACATCCACGTCCACGTGCCCGATGGCGCGACGCCCAAGGATGGGCCGTCAGCGGGCTTGGCGATGGTGACCTCGATTGTTTCGGTTCTGACAGGTATTCCGGTACGCAAGGACATCGCTATGACAGGCGAGGTCTCGCTGCGCGGGAATGCTATGCCAATCGGTGGTTTGAAGGAAAAACTGCTGGCTGCTCTTCGTGGTGGGATCAAAACCGTTCTGATCCCTGAAGAGAACGAAAAGGATCTGGCAGATATTCCGGATAACGTGAAGGAAGGGCTGGAAATCATCGCGGTCAAGCATGTTTCGGAAGTTCTTGAGCAAGCACTTATCCGTGCGCCTGAGTCTATTGATTGGGACGAGGCTGCGGAAGAGGCTGCCGCGGCGGCTGCAAAAGCGGCCGAAGGTGCCGCACCGTCTGCGACAGCTCATTAAGACTGCTGATAAAGTTAAGAGGCGGGGTCATCCCCGCCTTTTTTTGTTTAAAGGCCGATGACCGGTTTGGACGGATCGAGCACTTCTTCATCAGCGATGTAAGCCTGAAACTTTTTATCCGACAGGGCCGA
This sequence comes from Ruegeria sp. CL5, assembly GCF_056536485.1. NCBI lineage: Bacteria > Pseudomonadati > Pseudomonadota > Alphaproteobacteria > Rhodobacterales > Roseobacteraceae > Ruegeria > Ruegeria sp. CL5. Next base: position 295,569 of record NZ_JBQFPS010000001.1, on the reverse strand, counting down.
ACGTACAGCGAGTGCGAAGATCACCATCGAAAATACGACACAAAGCAAAATGTCCCAACCGAATGGGATTTGTCTCTGCGCACCGTCTCCAAATTGCCCCATGTAAGATATCAGCCCCAGGCCGCAGAAATATGGCATCAGCCAAAGGGCTTCTGTCGCGTCCATCTCATCAAGTCGGTTGTGAAAGCGGATCAGCAGCAGCGCCATGCCAATAAGCAAGGCGATACCAAGCCTCCAGACCGTGTCCCAACCGCTCCAATAAACGATCAACGTCGAAATGGCGAAGGCTGTGATTGCGACAAGTTTGACCGCGGGGATACGGATCGAGCGGGGTTGATCAGGTAGCAGATCGCGGAGGCACACCACGGCGATGGGGCCGACCGCAAATGAAAGGACGATTGCGGCCCCGTTCAAGGCGATGACTGTAGTGAACGGTACGGTGAGCAAGAACAGCGTGCCGATCAGAAAGTTCAGCGCCAGTGCCCACAAAGGGACGCCAAAGGATGAGAGCATCTGCAACCGCTTCGGCAGGAATCCATTTTGCGACAGGGCCATTGCGATCCTTGCATTTGAGCCTGTCGCTACAAGCCCATTGCCAAAAGGGCCAATAATCGAACCAATGTTCAAAAGGCTGAGAAACCACAACAGCCCAACTGACATGATGACGCCATCCAACGGCCCTTGACCGCCAAAGCTCAGGTGCGCCCAGCCTTGGCTGATCATTGTGGGGTCCAGTGCTCCTATAAAGGCAACCTGTAGTCCGAGGTAGATCAGTGCACACAGCACAATGGAAAGAACCAATGCGGCCGGTATAGCAAATTTCGGATTGCGAACTTCCCCAGCCATATCAACCACATGTCGGAATCCAATGAAGGAAAAAATCACGCCGCCAGTAGATACGGCCGCCATGATACCCTTAAGACCATAGGGGGCGAATCCATCTGGCGTCGTAAAGTTTTGCGTTTCAAATCTTGATGCGATCAACAGAACTGACAAGACAACTGGGATCGCAACTTTAGCCCAGGTCAGTGTCGCATTTACCTGTGTGAAAAACTTAACCCCCAGCGCGTTTACCGCAACGAATAACAGCATGAATAGCAGTGCAACAGAGACACCGGCCCCGGTCAGTTCCCCAGTTTCTGCCGTATGGAGCCAAGACGCGTATGGCGCGAGGTATTTAAGCATGGCCTCAACCTCGATTGGGGCGGTCGTATTGTAGCCAATCCAGGCGGTCCAACCCATCGCCATCGACACGATATTGCCATGCGAAAACTGCGGGACGCGTGCGATGCCGCCGGGGATAGGCAGCATCGCCGAGATTTCGGCAAATGTGATCGCCAGAATGAACATCGCAACGGCGCCGATGATCCAGGAAAGAATAGCGGCAGGGCCGGCATGCTGCACGGCGAGCAGTGGGCCGAATAGCCAGCCCGACCCGATGATGCCGCCGACTGAAATGAACGTAAGTCCAACGAGGCCGATTTCCCGCTTCAGTTTCGCCATTTGTTAACCCATCCAGGAAATCCGTTGGTTCGAAAAACCGCCATTTCAGGATAAGCAGGCCGTAGGAAACATGGCAAGTCTCTATAATCATGCAAGAATCTCAGTGCCTAAAGCAACGAATTGGAAAGATTTTCCAGTCGTTTCGAGCACTTTCTGCCACGAGTGTTTATCTTCAGGGTATCATAACGCTGGACCCGGGTTGGAATATCATTCACGCTGAGAGCCCGCGCCATTGTAGGAGACCCCAGGATGCCTCGGTACAACGATCTGTTCGAACTTTCGGTGGAAGATATGGAATTGATTGAAGAGGCAATGCGCCATGCGATTTCGGCCAGGTCCGTCGCACTTGTTGATGAAGGCAATGAGGACAGAGAGGCCCGCGAAAACTTTGTGCGCAAGGCACACGAATTACTCGGCAGGCTACATGACCAGAAGATATTCTATCGCCCGAAGTCCGGCGTGTATGTCGGTGGGTAATGCAGGGTGTGCTGCGCGTTTGATCTGAAAGGATCCCAGCACTTTACTTGCAGCTAATAAGTTATTGAAAACATGGTGGGTGATAAGAGATTTGAACTCCTGACATCTTCGATGTGAACGAAGCGCTCTACCACTGAGCTAATCACCCTTGGCGGGCTCAAATAAAGAAACCAAGAAATATTCGCAAGCTGAAATCGTTATCCGTTGGCGGTGGAGCGGGGATTTCACGATGCGTTTGCTTTGTTCAAAGTTACTTGCATTGGAAAAATCCGTGATTAAGCAAAAAACTTGAAAACGCCGCTTGACGCTGCACAGCGGTGGCCATAATACACCCCAACGTTCAGAGATGAACGGGCAGTGGGCGGTTGTAGCTCAGTTGGTTAGAGTACCGGCCTGTCACGCCGGGGGTCGCGGGTTCGAGCCCCGTCAACCGCGCCATCACTGTCAGCCTTTGATCCGGGCAAACGGATCACACATAGACCCAAAATGCGCGGTTGTAGCTCAGTTGGTTAGAGTACCGGCCTGTCACGCCGGGGGTCGCGGGTTCGAGCCCCGTCAACCGCGCCATTTTCCTTTGAAATCAGACACCCATACCCACGCTATCGCATTGCAGGGTGTCTTGAGGTCTGGCATGACGTTTCCGTCCGACTTAGTTCTGTCCGAGAGGGTGCTCATGACAAGCTTGAACCGGGTCGTGATGGCCCGCCGCAGCCGTCAGTGGATTCATGAGCTCAATCCGCAGAAGCTGGAGGCTTTCGAGATTTCAGGTTCCTGGGGCAAGCAATTCGCCTTTCAGAACTATACGCAAGCCTGGCAGCGTCAGCTTGATATCTGCTGCGGACCATTGCTGGATGAACACGGACAAGTCCGGCAATTTGACCTGATCCTGGCCAATCAGGTCTGGGAACATCTTGATCGACCTTATGAGGCGACTTTGAACGTGTTGGAGATGCTGCGACCTGGCGGTTACTTCTGGCTCGCAGTGCCTTTTTTCATTCCGTTTCACGCAGCTCCGCAGGATTGTTCTCGGTGGACTGCGCGAGGATTGAAGAATTTGCTAAGTGAGTGCGGTTTTGATCCGACTGGCATCAAGGCAGAGCAGTGGGGCAATCGCCATGCAGCCCAACGAAATCTGGAACTGGATTGGCCACCGACCTACGATCCCGAGACCGACGAATTGGAAAATGACCCGGATTTCCCAATTTGCGCATGGGCATTGGCCCGGAAATCGATTCAGTAGTTGGTAAGCCGGAGAAAATCCGCTAGTTCTTGCTTTGTTCTAATTTTTCGATTGGAGACTCGGCGCTGCTCGCTTATCTCTGAAAGACGTATCTGTTGGGGGCCAGAATGGCTGAGCTGAAGAATATCGAGGTGCGCGGCGCGCGCGAGCATAACCTCAAAAGCATTGATGTCGACATTCCGCGTGATCAGCTGGTGGTGATCACCGGTCTTTCTGGCTCGGGCAAGTCCTCGCTGGCGTTTGACACTATCTACGCCGAAGGTCAGCGCCGCTATGTCGAAAGCTTGTCGGCTTATGCGCGGCAGTTTCTGGATATGATGGAAAAGCCCGATGTAGATCACATCAGCGGCCTGAGCCCTGCTATTTCGATCGAACAGAAGACGACGTCCAAGAATCCCCGCTCAACCGTGGGGACCGTGACCGAGATTTACGACTATTTGCGTCTGTTGTTTGCTCGTGCTGGAACGCCTTACAGCCCGGCCACAGGGCTGCCTATCGAGGCGCAGCAAGTGCAAGACATGGTCGACCGGATCATGACCATGGAGGAGGGCACCCGTGGCTATTTGCTGGCCCCAATCGTGCGGGACCGGAAGGGCGAGTACAAAAAGGAATTCCTGGAACTTCGCAAACAAGGGTTCCAGCGCGTCAAGGTTGATGGCGAGTTCTACGAGTTGGATGAACCGCCAACGCTGGATAAGAAGTTCCGACATGATATCGACGTCGTGGTTGATCGCTTGGTTGTACGTGAAGGGATGGAAACGCGCTTGGCTGACAGCCTGCGGACAGCGCTGGATCTTGCCGATGGGATTGCAATTCTCGAAACCGCACCGAAAGAGGGCGACCCCGAGCGGATCACGTTCAGTGAGAATTTTGCCTGCCCGGTCAGTGGGTTCACGATCCCCGAGATCGAACCCCGTCTGTTTTCATTCAACGCGCCTTTCGGAGCATGCCCCGATTGCGACGGTCTGGGGGTTGAACTGTTCTTTGATGAACGCCTCGTTGTGCCGGACCAGACGCTGAAGCTGTATGATGGGGCTTTGGCGCCGTGGCGGAAGGGGAAATCCCCGTATTTCCTGCAAACCATCGAAGCCATCGCGCGGCACTATGAGTTCGACAAAAACACGCCGTGGAAGGATTTGCCCGATAAAGTTCAGCAGGTGTTCCTGCGTGGTTCTGGCGATGAGGAAATCCAGTTCCGCTATGACGAAGGTGGTCGCGTTTATCAGGTCACGCGCAGCTTCGAGGGCGTCATACCCAACATGGAGCGCCGATATCGCGAGACTGACAGCGCCTGGATTCGCGAAGAATTCGAGCGTTATCAGAACAATCGTCCCTGTGGCACCTGCGAGGGATATCGTCTGCGCGCAGAAGCGCTGGCTGTAAAAATCGCAGGGCTGCATGTGGGGCAGGTGGTCCAGATGTCGATCCGAGAGGCATTGGCCTGGATTGAGGATGCGCCGAACCATCTGACTGCGCAAAAAAACGAAATCGCTCGGGCCATTCTGAAAGAAATTCGCGAACGGCTCGGCTTTTTAAATAATGTGGGTTTGGAATATCTTACATTGTCACGTTCAAGTGGCACTTTGTCCGGTGGCGAGAGCCAGCGCATTCGTTTGGCCAGCCAAATCGGATCGGGCCTGACCGGGGTATTGTATGTTCTGGACGAGCCATCGATTGGTCTGCATCAACGCGACAATGACCGGCTGTTGGGGACACTCAAGAACCTGCGCGATCAAGGAAACACCGTTATCGTCGTAGAGCACGACGAAGAGGCCATTCGCGAGGCTGACTATGTCTTCGATATTGGACCCGGGGCTGGTGTTCACGGCGGGCTGGTCGTCAGCCATGGCACGCCTGAACACATCGCTGGTGATGCGGCTTCGATTACCGGTCAGTACCTGTCTGGGACGCGTGAAATAGCGGTACCTGCAGAGAGGCGAAAAGGTAAGAAGCAGAAGGTGAGCGTGGTCAAGGCCACCGGAAACAACCTGAAGAACGTCACGGCAGACTTTCCGCTGGGCAAGTTCGTCTGTGTTACTGGGGTCTCAGGAGGCGGTAAATCCACCCTGACGATTGAGACGTTATTCAAAACGGCCTCGATGCGGCTAAATGGTGCGCGTCAGACACCGGCGCCTTGCGAGACGATTAAAGGTCTAGAGCATCTGGATAAGGTGATTGATATCGATCAGCGTCCGATAGGCCGGACTCCGCGTTCAAATCCAGCGACTTACACCGGGGCCTTTACGCCGATCCGCGACTGGTTTGCGGGCCTGCCTGAGGCCAAGGCGCGTGGCTACAAACCCGGTCGCTTCAGCTTCAATGTAAAAGGTGGACGCTGCGAGGCCTGTCAGGGTGACGGTGTGATCAAGATCGAGATGCACTTCCTACCTGATGTCTATGTGACTTGTGAAACCTGTAAGGGCGCGCGCTATAATCGCGAGACGCTTGAGATCAAATTCAAGGGTAAGTCCATCGCGGATGTGCTTGATATGACTGTCGAAGATGCGCAAGAGTTCTTTAAGGCCGTGCCTTCGATCCGAGACAAGATGGATGCCCTTGCGCGCGTCGGGCTGGGATATATTAAGGTCGGTCAGCAAGCAACAACGCTGTCAGGTGGTGAAGCGCAGCGCGTGAAGCTGTCGAAAGAGCTCAGCAAACGTTCGACCGGGCGAACACTATATATCCTTGATGAGCCGACAACCGGTCTTCACTTCGAAGATGTTCGTAAGCTCCTAGAAGTGCTGCACGAACTGGTGGATCAGGGAAATACGGTTGTGGTGATCGAACACAATCTGGATGTGGTGAAAACCGCCGACTGGATTATCGACATCGGTCCCGAGGGAGGCGACGGAGGCGGCCAGATCGTGGCAGAGGGCACACCAGAAGATGTCGCGGAATGCGAGCGCAGTCATACCGGACATTACCTAAAGCCGATGCTGAATACTGAACGTGTGGCCGCTGAATAGCGAACTCTAGTAGAGGATGTCGGCAACCGCGCCGATGAGGTTCAACACTTTGCGCGTGTCCGGGTCGATTGAATAGACATAGTCACCGGCACGCACATAGTTGCCACCGCGCCGCAATCCATAGCGATAAGGGTCGTCAATCCAGATGTAGTCATCAAGCCGATCACCCTTTCGGTAGAGCTTTTTGGCCTGCCCGGGTGGCACGCAAGGCACAGCCTTTTTAGCAAGCCCCGGAGGGCAATGGCCAGCATTGCTACGCACCACACCAGATTGCGGAGCGATTCGTTCGACCTGCAACTTGGACTTGTTCTTACCTTTACCATTGCCATTCCCGGCCAACGCTAAGGCTGGGCTCAGCGTAATAAGGGAGATCATTGAAAGGCAGGTCAGAATTTTCATCGAGGCGCACTCCGGCGTGAGTGTTTGTATTTGCTTGTACAATACCCAATCACGTAGGAGCGCGCCTCCTTGTATTCCAGCCCTGTGCGGTTTTCCGCTGCCAGAGTGTTAGCTTCGGCCGCGCTTCTCGAACCGTGGCAACATGGCGCTGAAATCGCGACCTAAGCCATTTTCGTGTTCGACAAACTGTTCATATAGCTTCGTTGCGATTTCTCCCATGGGAGTATCGGCATCAGCGCTTTCTGCAGCCTGTTGGCTGAGGCGAAGATCTTTCAGCATCAACTCGGCGGCAAAGCCAGGGGTATAATCATTGTCAGAAGGGCTTTCGGGGCCAACACCCGGCGCGGGGCAATACGCATTCATCGTCCAACTGTAGCCAGAAGAAGTACTTACCACATCAAACATTTTTTGACGGTTCAATCCTAGCTTGTCTGCCAGTGCAAATGCCTCGCAGGTGGCAATCATGGTGACGCCGAGGATCATGTTGTTGCAGATTTTGGCGGCTTGACCAGCGCCCGCCTCGCCGCAGTGAACCGCTTTCTGGCCCATGATTTCAAACAACGGGGCGGCTTTGGCAAAAGCGGTGTCAGAACCACCAGCCATAAAGGTCAGCGTGCCGGCCGCGGCACCGCCAATTCCACCAGAAACCGGAGCATCCACCGAGAGCAGACCGGCGTCTGTGGCTTGCTGGGCCACGGCGCGGGCGCTGTCGACATCTACCGTCGAACAGTCGATCAGAACCGCACCGTCCTGCATCGCAGGAATGACCTCATTGGCCACAGCACGCAGTATCTGGCCATTGGGAAGCATGGTGATGACCGCCTCTGCGCCAGAAACGGCTTGAGCCCCTGACGCGGCCATCGTCACACCATTGATCGAAATGTCTGCCATGTCATGGCCGACCACTTCATGACCGGCCGCTGCCAAATTGGCTGCCATTGGGGCGCCCATGTTGCCCAGTCCAATGAATGCGATTTTCATCCCTTACTCCTCTGAAAAGGTCAGCGCCTTCTCACCTAATGGTTGCAACATATTCGAGACTGCTGCCGCAGGTACGTTCATATCTGCAAATTGCCAGTTTGGATTGCGGTCCTTGTCTATAATCTGTGCACGAATGCCTTCCAGAAAATCTCCGTGTTCCATCGCGCGATAGGTAAAGCGATACTCCATCTCCAATGCCTTGCGCAGGGTCAAATTCGGTCCGCGCAACCGATGCAGCATTTCGATGCAACAGGCCATCGAAATCGGAGCATTTCGTTTGAGGCCATTGAGAACTTTCGACGAGAATTCCTGGCCGTCGCTACGCAGGATGTTCAGGATATCGGTCAGGCTTTCTCCGCCGAAAAACGCGTCGATCTGTGGTTGGAGCTCGGTCAGTTTGCCTTTCGGGAGAGTTTCAGTGTGCTCTTCAACAAATTCTGCACGACCGGAAGCTTCCAGCATTTCGATAAGGCCCGCCCAGCGGTCTTGCGGAATGAAATGATCCGCGAAGCCAGCAAAGATTGCGTCATCGGGGCCCATTCGGTAGCCGGTTAATCCCAAATACTCGCCTAGACGCCCTGGCGCCAGCGCCAACATCAGTGTTCCGCCCACATCAGGGACCAGACCGATCGAACACTCCGGCATAGCAATCTGCGAGCTTTCGCCAACGATGCGATGACTGCCATGGCAGCCGATGCCAACACCGCCACCCATGGTGAAGCCTTGCAGGAAGCTGATAACAGGTTTGGGGTATTCAAAGATTGTAGCATTCATCCGATATTCGTCGCGCCAGAAGGTACGGCCGTAATCGTAATCGCCATTGGTGCCAGTTGCGTATAGCTCTGCAATGTCGCCACCGGCACAAAAAGCCTTTTCACCCTCGGCGTCAAAAATGATCAAATCGACTGCATCATCCTCACGCCAACTCCGGAGAGCGGTGTCGATGGCCATGCACATCTCATAGCTAAGTGCATTCAGGGCCTTTGGGCGAGTTAACGTGATGCGCCCGGCGCGCCCTACGGTACGTATATCGATGTTAGCCATTGGACCCTCAGCGGTTCGCCAGCATTTGCCGTGCAACGATGACGCGCATAATCTCGTTGGTGCCTTCAAGTATCTGGTGCACGCGCAGATCGCGCACAAGCTTTTCGATGCCATAGTCGGCCAGATAACCGTAGCCGCCATGCAATTGCAGGCACTGGTCAACCACCTTCGATCCGGTTTCGGTGACGAATTTCTTGGCCATGGCGCAGAATTTGGTGGCATCAGGCGCACCTTGATCCAGTTTCCACGCAGCTTGCCGTAGGAAGGTGCGGGCGGCCTGCAATTCGATCTCCATATCGGCGAGGCGGAACTGCAGCGCTTGGAACTGATCGATGGATTGGCCGAATGCTTTGCGCTCGGACATGTATTGCAGCGTCAAATCCAATCCATTCTGCGCTGCACCTAATGAGCATGAAGCAATATTCAGGCGTCCGCCGTCCAGCCCCATCATGGCGTATTTGAATCCGTCGCCTTCTGTACCGACCAAGTTTCCCGCGGGGATCTTACAGTCATCAAACTGGACCTGCGCGGTGGGCTGGCTTTTCCAGCCCATTTTCTGCTCCAGAGCGCCAAAGCTAAGGCCGGGGGTCCCGACTTCGACATAGACTGTCGAAATTCCCTTGGGACCATCCTCACCCGTGCGGACCATGCAGACATAGGCATCCGAATAACCGCCGCCCGAGATGAAAGCCTTAGAGCCGTTCAGGGTGTATCCCTCGTTCGTGCGTTCAGCCCGGGTTTTCAAAGCGGCAGCGTCTGAGCCGGAACCAGGTTCCGTTAGGCAATAGCTGAGCACCGTCTCAAGGCTGAGAATGTAAGGCATGATGCGCGATTTCAGATCATCACTGGCAAAGCTGTCCAGCATTTTGGCGCACATGTTGTGGATCGAAAGGAAAGCCGCGACCGAGGGGCAGGCCATCGACAGGGCTTCGAACACCAGCGTCGCATCAAGGCGGCTCAGGCCTGATCCGCCACCTTCTTCCGAGACGTAGAGGGCGCCAAATCCAAGTTCGCCGATCTTGGGCCAAAGATCTTTCGGGATCGTGCCGTCAGCTTCCCATTGGCGCGCGAATGGGGCGATATGTTCCTGGCCAAAGGCATAGGCCATATCAAAAATGGCCGTCTGTTCTTCGGTCAACGCGAAATCCATGGCGGTGGTCCCTGTATACTGCAGAATTGAACAAGCGTTTTATTCTTCAATCCTTACAGAAATTTTTCAACGGCGGCAAACGCTGCGGACGGGTTTGGGAGAATTACTTGCCTGCGCTATACTGAGGAAATTCAAAAGATCGATTTTATGGAGTATTCTGATGCCGTCACACAAAATGGCCGTGATCGCCATTCACGGAATGGGAAGCCAATACAGACCCCAAGGGCAACCTGCATCGACAACCCCAACATTTTCGAAAGGACTGAAGCGGCGTGTCGCGAACCGGATCGGAGCCGATATGAGCCATGTAATCTGGCATGAGGTTGTTTGGGCGCAAATCCTGCAGGGGCGGCAGAAAGATTATCTGCGCAAGATCAACCGTAGTTTGGGCTATGACAAGCTGCGCGAGTTTGTTGTGTGTAACTTATCCGATGCTGCCTCGTATCGCCCGACGCCGGATGACGGTGACAAAATCTATGATGCGATCCACAAGAAAATCGAGAATGTGATGGGTGTGGTCAAACATCAGGTAGGCCATAACGGCCCCGTCCTGATACTGGCCCATTCACTGGGTGGGCACATAATGTCCAACTATATCTACGACATGCAGAGGCATCTGCGGCAGGGTGGATCACCGGTTCATCCGACACATGTAGAAAACATGAAAACAGTCGCGGGGATCGTGACCTTCGGATGCAATATTCCGATCTTCTTGTTCGCGTATCCCGAGAATGAGATATTCCCGATTATGGCTCCTAATCGCGAGCTTCCACCCGCGCTCCGGTTTACGACATGGTGGCACAACTACTATGATCGTCACGATGTTCTTGGGTTTCCGTTGGGCAAAAGCGCGCCGAGCTATGCGCAGCTGGCACAAAGCAGAGCCTTGAAAGACAAACCAATCAATGCGGGCAAAATATTTACGTCTTGGAACCCGTTCTCGCACAACGGATATTGGACAGACCGGGACCTGTACGAACCGGTGGCAGAACGGATTAAGGATATTCTGGCCGCAGTCTGAAACTACAAATCAGCGTGAAATTCTTCGATCAGATGGCTAACCACGGCTTTCCCTGGATCATCTCCGCGCGCGACAGCCTCGGCATGAACGCGACGTTGGCGGGTTGAAGAAGTGCCGGTCTCGGCAATGTGCCTTAGACGTGCAATCTCGGTCATCGTGCCGAGCGCTTCCGTATCTTCAGCCAGCATACCCATGAGTTCACCCATCAGTTCGGCCATCGGCTTGATCGAGCGATCCCCGAAATCAATCAGCCCTTCGCCAACGCCATAGCGTTGCGCTCGCCAGCGATTTTCGCCGATCAGGAACTTGTCATATTGCCGCCAACGTAGATTGCGCGCTTTCAGACGGCATAACATCCTGGTCAGGGCTTGCGCCAAAGCCGCCAAAGACAATGTGTGTTCCAGCCGGGGCTGGACATCCATGATCCGGGTTTCGAGCGTTGGAAAGCGATGCGAAGGGCGCAGGTCCCACCAGATTTTTGAGGTATCTTCGATTACCCCGAGTTCGACCAAAACTCCGGTTGTACGTTCATATTCGCCCCAACTACCGAATACCGGAGGTAAACCGGTTCTGGGCAAGTTATCGAATACGGTCAACCGATAGGAGGATAGGCCCGTATCCTCGCCGTTCCAGTAAGGTGACGAAGTAGACAAAGCCAGGAGATGCGGCAGAAAGTAAGACAGCTGTGGCATCAGATCGGCGCGCAGGGCCTGGTTTTCGATCCCCACATGCACGTGCATCCCGCAGATCAGCATTCGGCGTGCAACGCCGCCAAGAGCGTGCTGCAATGCGTCATAGCGCTCTCTTCTTGTATGATGCTGATCTTTCCAGTTTGCGAATGGATGGCAGGAAACCGCGATTGGTGCCATATTGTATTCAGCCGCGCGCTTTGAGACACAGGACCGCAACCGCTTTAGGTCTTCTCGGGCGGATTTGATGGTGGCGTGCGGGCGGGTTCCGACTTCAATCTGGCATTGCAGAAATTCGGGGCTGACCTGACCTTCGAAATCACTTTGACAAGCTTCGATCAACGCGGTCGGGGCATGCGCAAGCTGCATGCTGTCGCGATCAACCAGCAGATACTCTTCCTCGATGCCTAACGTGAATTCCTGCTGCATGGCGGTCCTCGTCGTTCAATTCCAATCAGTGAATACGGAATTTTCTCTTTTGCCAAGGGTTTGGCTCAAGGGTTCTTGCAGAGGTGCCGCGAGCAAAGGTAAGGAAAGGCGCAACGTAGATTGGAGCCATCCTCGTGAAACCCAGAAAATTTCCACAGATCAACGCTGCTCTGGACGAGTTAGGAGTGAAGCTGATCGACAAGGTCACGGAACACGATGAACGGGCGCGGCTTGAAGCCTTTGAGCGGGCAGGGGGGCTGACCCGCCCTGCATATGCCCTTTCACCGGGGATGGAAGAGTTCGATATCGCACAGTTGGTGGACGCGTACACGCGACACGCCGACGATCTTGCGGCGCTAAAAGATCCTGCGCGCAATCAGACAGGTTATGTAACCAACAATGGGTACTATGACAGCCCGGATGCGGATGCGCTTTATCTGATGATCCGCCGCTTTCAGCCAAAACGCGTGATCGAGGTCGGCTGCGGAAACTCGACCCGCGTGACGCGCCAAGCGATAATCGACGGAGGCTTGGATACGACCATCACCGCAATTGATCCGTATCCGCGTGCCGATATCGCTCATGTCGTCGATCAGTTCGAACAAAAGCGACTGGAAGAGGTCGATCCCACAGTATTCGGACAGCTTGAAGCCGGAGACGTTCTTTTCATCGATTCAAGCCACGTGGTTCGGATAAGCAATGACGTGGCTCATTTATTCTGTCGGATCATTCCGGCGCTGAAACCGGGCGTTGTCATCCACGTCCACGATGTTTTTCTGCCTTACGAATATCCTAAGCGGTTCTTCTATGATTGTCCGGGTTGGGGCGAGCAATACATGCTGCACGCCTTGCTGCAATCTGGCTTCTATTCAATGCTTTGGCCCGGATATTATTTGCAACAGGAACGCCCCGACGCGGTGGAGGCATTACCGTTTCTGAAAGACGGTCGCGCGCAGAGCATATGGGTGCAGCTCAAAGAAAAATGATCAACATGTGATCCGGTTTGCTAAAAGTCCCGTAATCCTCTGCATAACAAGCTGGAGAGGAGTTAACAGCCATGTTCCGTCGCACATTCATGGGCGCTGCCGCCGCATTTGCACTTGCACTACCCGTCAAAGCACAGGCAGCAGATATCGTCGATACGGCAGTCGCCGCCGGGTCGTTCAACACGCTGGTCGCTGCGGTTCAGGCCGCTGGCTTGGTTGATACGTTGAAAAGCGATGGGCCTTTCACTGTCTTTGCACCCACAGACGAGGCTTTTGCCGCTCTGCCCGAAGGCACGGTTGAAACTCTTCTTCTACCAGAAAACAAAGACCAACTGGTAGCGATCCTGACCTATCATGTTGTGCCAGCCAAAGTGATGTCTGGTGACATCGCTGGGAAACGAGCAAAGGTTCTGACCGTACAAGGTGATCGTCTAAGCGTGAACGCAAAGAATGGTGTGAAAGTTAACGGCGCCGAAGTTGTGCAGGCTGATATCGAAGCCAGTAACGGCGTCATTCACGTTGTAGATGAAGTGATTATCCCCGAATAAATCTACCACTTCCACAAACGTAAAAGCCCCGTTCCTGATGGACGGGGCTTTTTTGAGTTCCGAGTAGAAATCTGCCGTTTATACCAAACGTACCTGAGTGCCGACCTTCACCAGAGGATACAGCTCTTCCACATGTTGGTTATAAAGACCGATACAGCCGGACGAGCTTTGGCGTCCGATCTTGCGGGTATCGTGGGTGCCATGAACCAAATAGGCAGGCCAGCCAAGATACATAGCGCGGGTCCCCAACGGGTTCCCGGGTTCGCCACCCTCCATGCGAACCGGCAACGACGGATCGCGTTCGCGCATTGATGCAGTTGGAGTCCAGCTTGGGTTTTCCGACTTGCGCGTGACTTTGGTATATCCGCGCTTGGTGAGCTCTTCGCTCATCGGGACAGAGCTGGGATAGAGTTTATAGGTCCCATCGGGTCCCCAGTAATGCACAGCCCGGCTGGTGATATCGGCCAGCAACGCACCGACGCCCAATTCGTCAAAGTGATCCTGCCAATTCTGCTGCGAGAATGACGACACATTGCGACGGACGGGTAATTGTGTGCTGATCGCTTCTTCATCCTGCGGGAAAGCATCGATGCTTTGGGCGCGTAGGATGGCTGGTGTCGCAATCAGAGATGCGGCGGCCAACAGGGCATGGCGACGGGTCAAACGATTTTGTGACAATGTTGCCTCCGGAATGATACGAACTGCTCGATTAGTTGAATCGCCGATAAAATATTGGTGATTGCCAGATTTTTCCAGAGGTGGGTCTCTGAATTTCTTGTGAAGTGTCTGAACCAGCGAGAACAGGCCCAAAACGAAAGAAGCCCGGCCTGCGTTAGGCCGGGCTTCCCGATTAATGAACTAACAGATCAGTCCATGGCTTTGAAGTTGAACTCGCCGCCTTCTTTGATACCCGACGGCCAGCGCGATGTGACAGTCTTGGTACGCGAGTAGAACTTGAAGCTGTCCGGGCCGTGCTGGTTCAGGTCACCGAACATGGACTTCTTCCATCCTCCGAAGGTGTGATAGGCCAGCGGAACCGGGATCGGGACGTTGATGCCAACCATGCCGATATTGATCCGGCTGGCAAAATCACGCGCGGTATCACCGTCACGGGTGAAGATCGCTGTGCCGTTGCCGTATTCATGATCCATCGCCAGCTTCAGCGCTTCTTCATAAGAACCCGCGCGGACGGTCGACAGGACCGGGCCAAAGATCTCTTGCTTATAGATGTCCATGTCGGGCGTGACGTTGTCGAACAGGTGCGGGCCGACAAAGAAACCGTCCTCATAACCCTGCAGGCTAAAATCGCGGTTGTCGACAACCAGCTTCGCGCCTTGCTCAACACCCGAGTTGATCAGGCCAAGGATACGTTCTTTTGCAGCGGCAGTGACCACCGGACCCATGTCAACGTCGTCACCTGCTGTGTAGGGGCCGACTTTCAGCTTTTCGACACGCGGGATCAGTTTTTCGATCAGTGCGTCCGCGGTTTCTTCGCCAACCGGTACAGCGACCGAGATTGCCATGCAGCGTTCGCCAGCCGCGCCGAAACCCGCACCGACCAGCGCGTCAGCAGCCTGATCCAGATCGGCGTCAGGCATAACGATCATGTGGTTCTTAGCGCCACCGAAACACTGCGCGCGTTTGCCGTTGGCGGTTGCACGAGCATAGATGTACTGCGCGATCGGGGTCGAACCCACGAACGACACGCCCTGAATGATTTCACTGTCGAGCAGGGTGTCAACGGCCTCTTTGTCGCCGTTTACAACCTGGAACACGCCTTTGGGCAGACCAGCTTCGACAAACAGTTCAGCCAGCATCAATGGAACAGATGGGTCACGCTCGGACGGTTTCAGAACAACTGCGTTGCCGCAGGCCAGTGCCGGGCCAACGTGCCACAGCGGCATCATGGCAGGGAAGTTGAACGGCATGATCGAAGCGACGACACCCAGCGGCTGACGCATCGAATACATATCGATGCCCGGGCCCGCGCTGTCGGTGAATTCACCTTTCAGCATCTGGGGCGCGCCGATGCAATATTCGATTACTTCCAGACCACGCTGCAAGTCACCCTTCGCATCGGGAATGGTCTTGCCATGTTCACGGCTGAGCGCCTCGGCCAGTTTGTCCATGTCGCGGTTCATCAAGCCAACCATCGCCATCATGACCCGCGCGCGTTTCTGCGGGTTGGTCGCGCCCCAAGCGACCTGAGCTGCGGCGGCGTCCTCAATCGCTGCGGTGGTCTCGGCAACACTTGCCATCGGGCATTGATACTGCACTTCGCCCGTTGCCGGGTTGAACACATCGTCAAAGCGGCCAGATGTACCGGCGACATGTTCGCCGTTGATGAAATGGGTCAGGTTCTGCATGGCAAATTCCTCCGGATTAGGTTGCGCGCAGAATAGACTTGCGAAAATCACCTGAACAGAGGCAATATTTCAAATCAGTTTTGCAAAAATGCAAAGGGCGGGGCATGACGCCGAATTGGGATGATTTGCGGGTTTTCCTGGCAGTTGCTCGCGACGAAAGCCTTTCAGGGGCTGGGCGGGTTCTTAAGATAGACCCCGCGACTGTCGGTCGCAGAATCGCGCGATTGGAAGCGGCTTTGGACGCTGTGTTGTTCACGAAATCACAGCAGGGCTATGTGTTGACGACTGCGGGACAGCGTCTCATGGAGCATGGTCTACAGGCAGAAGAGGCTATGCGCGCGGCGACCGGTGTCATGTCGGGTTCCGCCAAGTCGCTGAGTGGTCAGATCAGAATTGGCGCGCCGGATGGAAGCGCCAATTACCTTTTGCCTCAGGTCTGCGCCAAGATCAGCGATGCCAACCCTGACCTCGATATTCAGATTTTGGCATTGCCGCGCATTATCAACCTATCCCGGCGAGAGGCCGACATGGCGGTCACTGTCAGTGCGCCCACTGCCGGGCAATTGCTGGTTCAAAAGATATCCGATTATCGGCTGCATATGGTCGCAACGAGAGAATACCTGAGTCGCCACGCTGAAATTCGATCCATTGAGGATCTGAAAGGGCACAGGATGATCGGCTATATCCCGGATATGATCTTTGATCGGGAACTTGACTACCTCAACGATATTGGTGTTGAGCGTGTCGCGCTTGCATCAAACTCGGTCTCGGTCCAGTTGCGGCAGGTGTCGCTGGGCACCGGGGTTTGTGTTGCGCATGATTTCACATTGCCGTTCCACACGGGATTGCAAAAAATACTGACGGATCAAGTGAGTCTAACCCGGGGGTTCTATCTGGTCCGCCATCAGGGTGACCAGCGCAATGAGCGGTTGAATCGGTTTGCCGAAGCACTGACACGTGGCCTGCGGGACGAAGTAGCGCGGCTGGAAGCCGAAGCTTCACCTTGACACCTTCAGACATTCCGGCAACGCTTAGAAAACAGTACGTTATTCCGGAGGTTTTTGCAGATGCTCGTTCAGGCCATTCTCAAGTCCAAAGCTGGCAGCGGCGTAGTGACGGTCGAACCATCGGCGTCGGTCTCGCAGGCCGCCGCAATTCTGGCGGAGAATCGGATCGGTACTGTGATCGTTTCCGAAGATGGCGGGCAGACGGCTTCGGGCATCCTGTCCGAACGTGATATCGTGCGCGAGCTGGCGGCCAGTGGCAGCGGGTGTCTGGACAAACCGGTCAGTACCTACATGACCAAGAAGCTTGTAACAGCCAGCCAACAGGACTCGGTCGAGTCGATCCTGTCGCAAATGACTGAAGGCCGATTTCGCCACATGCCTGTATTGGAAGACGGAAAACTGGTCGGCATCGTAACGCTGGGCGATGCGGTCAAGGCGCAACTGGCTGAACTAGCTATGGAAAAAGACGCGCTTGAAGGCATGATCATGGGCCACTGAACGCGGGGGCTGTTTCAGCCTCTTGCACCTGCGGCAAAGTTATGTTTGCTTGCGCAGAAATTTTGTTGCGCTGGAGAGCCCTATGCGGGTTGGATTATATCCCGGTACCTTTGACCCAATCACATTGGGCCATATCGACATCATTCGCCGTGCCGCTGCATTGGTGGATAAGCTTGTGATTGGCGTCGCTATCAACCGCGACAAGGGCCCTCTGTTTTCTTTGGAAGAACGAGTCGCGATGATCGAAGCCGAGTGTGCGCATCTCACCGAACAGACCGGAACCGAAATCGTAGCGCACCCATTTGAAAACCTGCTGATCGATTGTGCACGAGATGCCGGGGCGCAAATCATTGTGCGCGGTCTGCGAGCGGTCGCGGATTTCGAGTATGAATTCCAGATGGTTGGCATGAACCGCGCGCTGGACGACTCGATTGAAACGGTCTTCCTAATGGCCGAGGCTCGGCATCAGGCGATTGCCTCGAAACTGGTCAAAGAAATCGCCAGATTAAACGGGGACGTGTCGAAATTCGTCACGCCCCGCGTCAATGAAGCTCTTCGTGAGCGTTTAGGCTAGGGCACCCATCGCGGCGGCCGTGTCCAGCATTCGGTTCGAGAAGCCCCACTCATTGTCGTACCAAGCGAGGACGCGCACCAGCGTGCCGTCGGTTACTTTGGTTTCAGCCAGCGAAACGGTCGAGCTGTGTGGGTCGTGGTTGAAATCGATCGATACCAGCGGGCGATTCTCGGCTGCCAAAACGCCGGGGACTTTCGCGGCGGCTTCTACGAAGAGGGCATTGACCTCCTCTTCGGTTGTTGGGCGTGATACTTCGGCGACCAGGTCAACAACTGAGACATTGGGCGTAGGCACGCGAATGGCTTGCCCGGTCAACTTTCCGGCCAGTTGTGGCAAAACCAGACCCACTGCAGACGCCGCGCCGGTTGTCGTGGGAATCATCGACAGTGCTGCTGCGCGCGACAGGTAGGGGTCTTTCCCAGCTGTATCATGAACCGGTTGGCTCGCCGTGTAGGCATGAACGGTTGTCATATTGCCGTGCTTGATGCCAAGCCCTGCGTCCAGTGCTGCGGCCACGGGCGACAGGCAGTTGGTGGTGCACGAGGCGTTCGAGACAACGATATCGTTAGCGGTCAGCTCATGATCGTTTACGCCAAAGACGACGGTCTTCACACCGCCATCGCCGCGGGCAGGGGCGGAGATCAGTATTTTCTTTGATCCGTTTTTCAGATGCCGCTCGGCTGCTTCGCGGGTACGAAAGACGCCGGTACATTCCAGAACCACATCCACATCAGACCAGTCCAGTGCTTCGGGGTCTCGCTCGCTGGTCAACCGGATCGGTCCGGCACCAACATCCAGACCGGCGTCAGTCAGTGTGACAGGTCTGGGATAGCGGCCATGCACACTGTCGAACTCGAACAAATGTGCGTTCATTTCGGGTTTTGCCAGATCGTTGATTGCGATGATTTCAACATCAGTACGTCCGGACTCCATGACGGCTCGCAGAACGCCACGCCCGATCCGTCCAAATCCGTTGATTGCCAGCTTGAGTGTCATAATGCGCTCCGTCAGAATTCGGTCGATTGATGGTTAGCGCTAACAAAGCTAGATTGGCGCGAAAGTCAAGCAAAACCTCTGTCATCGCCAGAAGGCGAGCCAATCCAGGAAATCGTAGAGTTTCTTACCAAGGAACAGCAGGTGTTCGGTGCCGAACAGTGCAACGTCCAGCATCAGCCCACCCAGGATCAGGACTCCAAGCCAGATGGCGATTTGATTTGTCATTGCTGCGCCCTGAACGAAAATGCCCGCTCAGATAACCTGAGCGGGCATCAAGGTACAAGCGATGTGCGAAGGGTCAGTTAAGGCGGCCCATCGCTACGGCGACATCCGCCATACGCACCGAGAAGCCCCATTCGTTGTCATACCATGCCAGCACACGTACCATACGGTTGTCAACGACGCGGGTCTGGTCTGGCGCGAAGATCGAGCTCTCTTCGGTGTGGTTGAAATCGGTCGAGACCAGCGGCGCGCGCTCATAGCCCAGAACCCGCTGCATCGGGCCCTTGGCGGCTTCTTCAACGATCGCGTTAACCTCTTCTACAGTCACGTCGCGCGATGCGCGGAACGACAGGTCGACGGCCGAGACATTTGGGGTAGGTACACGGATCGCGGAACCGTCCAAGCGGCCCTTAAGGTTAGGCAGGACTTCACCCAGCGCTGCCGCAGCACCGGTTGTGGTCGGGATCATCGACATCGCCGCTGCGCGCGCGCGATACAGGTCGCTGTGACGACGGTCCAGAGTGGGCTGGTCGCCGGTATAAGCGTGGATCGTGGTCATGATGCCATGCTCGATACCGATGCCTTCATCCAGAACTTTGGCAAGCGGGGCAAGGCAGTTGGTCGTGCAGGAGCCGTTGGACACCATATTGTCGTTTGCAGTCAGGGTGTTGTGGTTTACGCCAAACACAATTGTCTTATTGACATTCTTACCTGGCGCCGAAAGCAGCACCTTACCAGCGCCGCGATCTAGGTGCGTCTTTGCCTTTAACCCGTCATTGAACTTGCCAGTACATTCCAGGACGACATCACAGCCTTCCCAGTCAAGCTCGTTCATGTCATAGGTCGAGAACATTTCCATCGGGCCACGGCCCAGATCCATGGTGTTGCCTTCGACAGACACTTCGCGCGGGAAACGGCCGTGAATGCTGTCATATTTCAGCAGATGTGCCGATGTTTCCAGCGGGCCAGTGGCGTTGACCTTGATCACTTCGATGTCGTTACGCGCCGATGCGGCGATGTGCGACAGTGTACAGCGGCCGATGCGGCCAAAACCATTGATACCGACCTTGATGGTCATCCGACGTCTCCAAACTGCGCTTGTGTTGCTGGCCATATAGCCGTGAAAACCGAATCTCAAAAGGGCAAAAATGGCATATTTTTAAGGTGTTAGCGCAAACCTGAGCCGGTTGCGCTAACGCTTGCGCTAAGGGTTGGATCAGGTAGTGTCGGCAACAGCGGATAAACAAGAGGATGCGCGATGAGTGGTCTGTTGGCCCTGTTGGATGATGTGGCAGGCATTGCAAAGGTTGCAGCGTCATCAGTGGACGATGTCGTAGCGGCGGCTGGCAAGGCCGGGGCCAAGACTGCCGGTGTAATAATCGACGACGCGGCGGTAACTCCGAAATACGTGCAGGGGTTCGCGCCGGCACGAGAATTACCCATCATCTGGCGCATCGCTCGCGGATCAGTTTTCAACAAGATTGTCTTGCTGTTGCCCGTGGCACTGCTGTTGGCGAACTTTGCGCCATGGCTGATTACGCCTTTGCTGATGATAGGTGGCTCGTATCTGTGCTTTGAGGGCGCCGAGAAGATTTTTCATGTCTTGTTCCCGCATGGCAGTCACGTCATCGAAGAAGACATGAAAAATCGTGACCCAGGGCATTTGGAAGAGCAGAAGGTCAAGGGGGCAATCAAGACCGATTTCATTCTGTCCGCCGAGATCATGACCATTGCATTGGCGGCTATCGAAGCGCCCAACATCTGGATGCAGGCTGCGACGCTTGCGGTGGTTGGGTTGGGTGTGACTCTGGCAGTTTACGGTTCGGTTGCGCTGATCGTGAAGATGGATGATGTCGGGTTGTATCTGGCTAAGAACGCACCGACGCCCGTAGGCCGAGGTCTTGGTCGGGGCTTGGTCAAAGCCATGCCCGGCGTGATGAAGACACTTTCAATCGTTGGAACTGCCGCGATGCTCTGGGTCGGAGGATCGATTATCATCCACGGGATGGAGGTTCTGGGCTTTGGCTGGTTGGGCCATCATATTCATGACTGGGCTTATGCGGTAGGACACGCAGTGCCTGCCCAATGGGAAAAAGCCGCCGAATGGATCGCAAAAGCGACAATGGATGGGGTGTTCGGTTTGGTTTGGGGGTTTGTGTTGATACCGTTGGCGACGAAGGTCATTGCGCCGATGATCGGGAGGTTTTCAAATAAGCCTGGAGTTCACTGAATCGAAGGCGTGAGGTGATGGATCTTAGTCATTTACCAGCCTTTCGACCGGTTCAATACCGCACCCGGTTTAAGTTGAGGGGGCTCGCTGCCAAACGTAAAGCAGCGGCATTGGCTGCCATGAACCTTGGTGCGGAACAAATGCCGTTTGAACCGAACGCGCTGTATCGGGTTCTGCATTTTCGGATCGATACGGCGGACAAAGCTGCCGAACGTGCCAGGTGGGCAGGCGGGCGAATGTTCGACCTGCTTACGGGTCAATCTGCGCACTTCATTGCGCTTTATGGAACGCATGTGCGGCAAGTTTTGTCTTGGGCAGGGCAAAACGTACCCGGAGGGATCGTGCCAGCGGAACGGTACGAACTGCGATTGGACTTTGCGAAATTGGCATATGAGGCGTTAAGGGCGAAATTGGGCCAGCCAAAATAAGAAAGGGCGGCCTAGAAAGCTGCCCTTTGTATCTACAACTGTTGAGCCGAGTGCTTACAGCCCCAGCAGTTCTTTTACCTTCGCGACGGTCGCATCTGCGGTAATGCCAAAGTGTTTGTAAAGCTCACCTGCCGGGGCCGATGCACCAAAGCTCGACATGCCAATAAACCCAGCTTTGGCTTCGCGGCCACGTTCACCCAGCAACCAGCGGTCCCATCCGCCAGCGCGTACGGCGGCCTCGATACCAACGCGGACGGCACCGGCAGGTAGGACGCGTTTGCGATAGGATTCATCCTGTTCGGCAAACAACTCCATGCAGGGCATTGATACGACGCGGGTGCCGATGCCCTCGGCCTCCAGCATCGCTTTGGCTTCCATGGCCAGCGAGACCTCGGATCCGGTAGCGATCAGGATTGCCTGACGTTTGGCTTCTGCGTCAGCGAGCACGTATGCGCCTTGTGAGGTCAGGTTTTTACCTTTGTGCTCGGTCCGCACTGTTGGCACGCCCTGACGGGTCAGCGACAGGACCGAGGGGCTGTCTTTGAAGGTAAGTGCCAGTTCCCAAGCTTCGGCAGTCTCAACAGTGTCAGCGGGGCGGAAGACATAGGTGTTTGGCGTTGCGCGCGAAATCGCCAGATGTTCCACCGGCTGGTGGGTCGGGCCGTCTTCGCCCAGACCAATCGAGTCATGTGTCATCACAAAGACCGTAGGCACCTTCATCAAGGCAGCCAGACGCATGGAAGGGCGGGCATAGTCAGTGAAAGCCATGAAGGTGCCGCCATAGGGGCGGATGCCCCCGTGCAGAGCCATACCGTTCATCGCAGCGGCCATGCCGTGTTCACGGATACCATAGTGGATGTAGCGGCCTTTGCGGTTTTCCGGCAGGAAAACGCCCATATCCGCCGATTTGGTATTGTTTGAACCAGTCAGGTCAGCCGAACCACCAATGGTTTCTGGCATGATCGGGTTCACCACGTTCAGAACCTTTTCGGACGACGCTCGGGTGGCCAGCTTTGGCTGCTCTTCCGACATCTGTTTCTTGAATGACCGGATGGCACCAGCCAGTTTCTTCGGCGCTTCAAACGCATAGGCACGGTTGAATTCCGCCTGCTTACGCTCGGAGATTTGCGCGAAACGCCCTTCCCATGCAGCGCGCTCGGCAGCACCACGTGTACCGATAGCTTCCCATGCGGCTTTGACCTCTGTGGGGATGACAAACGCATCATGCGGCCAGCCATAGCCATCTTTGGCCGCCTTCAACTGATCCTGATCGGTCAGTGCGCCGTGGCCTTTCGAAGTATCCTGCGCCGCGTGGCCAAGTGCGATGTGGCTCTCGCAGGCGATCATTGTCGGCTTGTTCGACTTTTTCGCCCGCACGATGGCGTCGTCGATGGCCTTGGGGTCATGACCGTCAATCTCAAGCACATGCCAGCCCGAAGCCGCAAAACGGCGCACCTGATCGGTGCGGTCGGCTATATCAACGGTGCCGTCGATGGTGATGTTGTTGTTGTCCCAGAAGACGATCAGCTTGCTCAGTTCGTGTCGGCCAGCCAGCGTGATCGCCTCTTGGCTAACGCCTTCCATCAGGCAGCCGTCGCCCGCAATCACATAAGTGTAGTGATCAACGATCTTCTTGCCGTAATGCGCGCGCTGTATTTCCTCGGCCATGGCAAAGCCCACAGCGTTCGAGATGCCCTGACCCAGAGGGCCAGTGGTGGTTTCGACACCGTCTATCAGGAAGTTCTCGGGGTGGCCGGCTGTTTTGGCACCCAACTGGCGGAAGTTTTTGATATCTTCCAGCGTAACGTCGCCATGACCAGTCAGGTAAAGCAGCGAATAGACCAGCATCGAACCGTGGCCCGCCGACAGGATGAACCGGTCACGATCCGGCCAATTCGGGGCAGAGGCGTCAAATTTTAGGTGCTTTTCGAACAATACAGTCGCAACATCGGCCATGCCCATTGGCATACCGGAATGGCCGGAATTTGCGGCGGCGACGGCATCGAGGGTCAGGGTGCGGATGGCCGCAGCCTTGTCCCAGTGTTCGGGGTTGGCATTGCGCAGCGCAGTCAGGTCCACGGGCGTTATTCCTTTGGGTTACGGGCAGATTTAGCGCTGAATACCATCCGTCTGACAAAGTGCAAGCAGAACCGGGTTCTGCGCCGAACTGGCGCTTCAAGAGCGGTGTGCAAGTGATTGAAACCAAACAGTGGGTATTTTCTGTTACATTCCGTTAGACTAGTGCAGAGAGCCGCCGCTTTTGATTCGGACAGGCGTATAGCAGAACGAACCTTGATAAAGAGGTGACAGGGGCATGAGTCAGATCGAAGAATTACAACGCCGTATCATTACTGCGATGGAGCGGATCGGCACCGGAGTCGAGGCACTGCAGGACGCTGAGCCCGCGGTCGATAATGGTGCTGCATTACGATCAGAACTTGAAGAAGAGCGCTTGGCCAACGCGCAGTTGGAAGAGCGGCTGAAATCGCTCATAGAAAGGCACGCTCTTGAGGTTGATGCACTCCGGGAGCAGGCGGGATCAGGAGAAGAAGTTGCTGCACTGCGTGATCAATTGGCCGAGGCGACCGCAAAGCTTGCAACGGTCGAGGCCGCGCGCGCAGAGTTAGCCGAGGCCAAGGCCGCTCTGGATAACAGCGACGAAGTAAATTCGCTGAAAGCCGAAATCGAAACCCTGCGATCCATGGAAAATGCCGCAGAAGAAGCCGAGTCGTTGCGGGCCGAGGTCGAGCAATTGACCCCCATCGCAGATCGCGCCGAAGAGATGGAGGCAGAGCTGTCCCGTCTGCGCGCTGAATTGGTCGATAGCGAGCGGCTGACCGAACTGAACGCCGAGCTTGAAATGCTGCGTGCCGAGCGTGCCAGCCATGGCGCGGCGATGTCGCGACTGGATGACGATTTGCAACGGTTGCGCAAGGCAAACGAACAGTTGCGTGGAACAGTGGATGAATTGCGCGCCGCTGCAGAAGAGGGTGTGACCGATGCAGACATGCTGAATCGCGCAACTGCTGCAGAGTTGGAGGCAACGCGTGCCGCAAGAGCCTCGGACGCGGCCGAAGCACACGCGGTTCTGGCCCGGCTCGAACCGTTGTTGACCCATGCCAATCTGGCTGAAGGAGAGGTTGAATAATGCCCGAGGTGACCATTCATATCGGTGGACGAGGATTTGATGTCTCGTGCCAGGACGGTGAAGAGCCCTTTCTGCAGGCCGCGGCCAAGCTTTTGGATGATGAAGCACAGGTATTGTCGGACCAGATCGGACGCATGCCTGAATCGCGCATGTTGTTGATGGCCGGACTAATGTTGGCCGACAAAGCTGCAGCGCACGAAGATCGCCTGAAGCTGGCCGAGGCAAAGCTTGTGGAAGCCGAAGCCGAGTTAAATCGTCTGCGTAGTCAACCTCTGCCCGAGCCCGAGCGAATTGAAGTTGCAGTGGTGCCGCCTTCGGTAACAGACACATTGGCGGAGATGGCCGCGCGTGCAGAAGCGCTGGCTGCGGTGATCGAGGAAAGGAACGCCTGATGGGCTTTGTTCGAACGGCAGCAGGGGCCGCGGTATTGTCTTTTTACGCTACGGCGGGTTTGGCCGAGATCGATATACTGTCTGTGACATTTAACTGCGAGAGCAACACGCAGGTGCCAGTGTCCTATTTCAACGCCGCAGATGGATCGGGTGCTGCCGCGATGCTGATTGAGGACCATTTAATTGCGCTGAAACAGGTTCAAAGCGGATCAGGTATTCGCTACGAATCTGTAGACGGGGCAGGGACATACACCCTTCGATCCAAAGGCTGGGAAGCTACGATCAGCCATCAGGCCCAAGGCAGCACAGCCCCCGAACGTGTCTTGTTCAAGGACTGCTCTAGCCGGTGAATTAGGCGTTTGCTTCACGGATTTTATCGGCTGCATCTTTGTCGTAGCCGACATTGTTTTCTTCAAACAAAGTATCCAGCTCTCCCGAAAGGGTCATCTCGGTGATGATGTCGCAGCCGCCGACAAACTCGCCTTTGACGAAAAGCTGGGGCACAGTTGGCCAATCTGAATAATCCTTGATGCCCTGACGGACAGATTCGTCCGCCAAAACATTCACGTCGGTATATTCGACACCCATGTAGTTCAATACACCAGCGACGCGCGACGAGAACCCGCACTGCGGCATCTCTTTGGTACCTTTCATATACAGCACCACGTCATTGGCTTTGACGGTTTCGTCGATCTGGGTTTTCACGTCGGTCATTTGGTGTTTCCTTTGCTCTTCGGCATTATTGCTTTGGCGTAGTCTTGAGGATTCTTCGGAATATGGGTCTGCGCCGAGCTAATTGCACCGTCATGTGAATTGTAGGAGGAATGCAGGAGGTGTTCTCCCTGTCCAGGTGGCGATCCTCGTCTTGTATTACGTCCCGCCTTTGAATGGTTCCAAGCTATGAGCGCGATCAACACAACAAAGACGGTGAATGTAATTGAGATTACAATCGCGTGCTCCATATTACTCCGGTACTTTCGTGGTCAGCGCCAGCGCGTGCAACTCTCCATCCGGGCCATCCATCTTGCCTTTCAACGCGGCATAAACAGCACGTTGTTGCTGAACGCGGTTCTTACCGCGAAAGCTTTCATCCACGACCATGGCAGACATGTGCACGCCATCGCTGCCACCAACCTGGATTTCCGCATCTGGAAAGCTCTCGCGTAGCAGAGTTTCAATTTCGTGGGCGCTCATCGGCATGTAGGTTTACTCCTGAAGGTCTTTCCCAAGATGTAGAGCGATGAGACGGGGCGTGCAAGATGGGGCCGGTTCCGTTCAACAACAATTCCTGCGCGCCGACACGCGCAAGAAATCTGTTTAATCGCACCAGAACAGAGATTGACTAGGCAACGGCTTCGGCAAAGCTGCTGCGGAACGTATCCGCCAGCTCGGCAAGCGAGACTTCGGAGCTGCCGATTTTGACACTATCCCCAATGAAACGTCCGACTGACACTAGGGGAACACCGGCCTGACCAGCTGCGATCATCAATGCTTCGGCCTGATCAAAGTTACAGGCGACCAGATAGCGCGCCTGATCTTCTCCGAACAGGAACTCGGTCGAGGCATCGTCGAGGCAGACGCCGACACCAGCAGCCTCGGCTAGTTCAAAAGCGGCTAGGGCAAGGCCACCGTCACCCAGATCGGTGCAGGCTTTGATCATTTCACGATTGGCGCGAATGAACTCTCCGTTGCGCTGTTCAGCGTCCAGATCGACATGTGGGGCGTCCCCGTCTTCGCGGTTGAAGACTTCGGCCAGCAGGGCCGACTGGCCCAGATGGCCTTGGGTTTCGCCGATAACCAGAGCGACATGGCCTTCACGAACCTCGTTGCCGATGATTTCATCGGCAGTTTGCAGCAGGCCCACGGCCCCAATCGTGGGAGTTGGCAGGATCGCCTGCCCATCAGTCTCGTTATATAGCGACACGTTGCCGGAAACGATGGGCATGTCCAAGGCTCCGACTGCGGCTCCGATACCTTGGATTGCCCCTACAAACTGGCCCATGATCTCAGGCTTTTCGGGATTGCCGAAATTCAGATTGTCAGTGGTGGCCAGCGGCTTGGCGCCCACGGCAGTCAGGTTGCGGTAGGCTTCGGCTACGGCCTGTTTGCCGCCCTCAACAGGGTTTGCGCGGACATAGCGCGGGGTCACGTCGCTGGTGAACGCCAGCACCTTGTCAGTACCGTGCACACGCACCATCCCAGCACCCAGACCAGGCGTGCGGGAGCTGTCGGCCATGACCATTGTGTCATACTGTTCGTACACCCATTGCTTACCCGCGTAGTTCGGCGAAGAGAGCAAGGCGCGAAGGCCATCAACAGGGTCGATCTGGGGCACATCTGTCAGCTCTTCCGCGTTGGGTGTTGGTTCCCATGGGCGGTCGTACTCTGGTGCCGTGGAAGACAGTTTGGAAAGGACGAGGTCTGCTTTGACTTCGCCGTTGTGCATGATCAGGAACCGGTCTTCGGCGATCGTTTCACCGACAATGGCGAAATCCAGATCCCATTTCTCGAAAACCGCACGGGCTTCGGCTTCAAGCTCAGGTTTGAGGACCATCAGCATCCGCTCCTGAGATTCAGACAACATCATTTCGTACGCGGTCATGTTCTCTTCGCGCTGAGGGACATTCTCCAGATCAAGGCGAACGCCTAGGCCACCCTTGTCTCCCATCTCAACGGCCGAACAGGTCAGCCCTGCCGCACCCATATCCTGAATCGAGATCACGGCGCCGGTCTGCATCAGTTCCAGCGTGGCTTCCATCAAGCGTTTCTCAGTGAAGGGGTCGCCGACCTGAACAGTGGGCCGTTTTTCTTCGATAGTGTCGTCGAATTCCGCCGAAGCCATAGTCGCACCCCCCACACCATCGCGTCCGGTTTTAGCGCCTAGATAAACAACAGGCATACCGACACCCGAGGCCGCCGAGTAGAAAATCTTGTCACTGTCGGCCAGACCTGCGGCAAAGGCGTTCACAAGGCAGTTGCCGTTATAGGCCGGATGGAACCGAACTTCGCCACCAACGCAAGGCACACCGAAGCAGTTACCGTAGCCGCCGATGCCTTCAACCACGCCATTTACAAGCTGACGGGTTTTGTGGTGGCCGGGCTCGCCAAAGGACAGCGCATTCATAGAGGCGATGGGGCGGGCTCCCATGGTGAAGACATCCCGCAAAATACCACCAACGCCGGTCGCGGCACCCTGATAGGGCTCAATGTAGGAGGGGTGGTTGTGGCTTTCCATTTTGAACACCACGGCCTGACCGTCGCCAATATCAACCACGCCTGCGTTCTCACCCGGGCCGCAGATAACTTGTGGGCCTGAGGTGGGCAGAGTGCGTAGCCATTTCTTCGAGGACTTATATGAACAATGCTCGTTCCACATAGCCGAGAAAATGCCCAGTTCGGTGAATGTTGGCTCGCGCCCGATGATCTCGAGGATCATGTCGTATTCCTCGGGCTTGAGCCCGTGTGCAGCAATCAGATCCGGGGTGATGGCGGGCTCTTGCATCTTCTGTCCTGTGTCCATAGTGGCCGAGATTGCGGGCCTTTTAGGGCAAGGGCGCTTCCGTGGGAAGGGTCAAGTCACCGCAGGGCCATTTAGAAAAGAAAATGCGGAACCGACAATGCCGCCGATTCCGCACATCTGGAGGTTGGCTTATAGATTGGCGCTGTAAAATCCCAGCGCCAATCCTACCGATTTAGGCCGGGTTCTGACCTTTGTTGACGGCATCAGCTGCAGCTGCACCGGCGGCCGCTTTTTGTTCTTCAGTCATATTCTCGCTGCCAGGTATCGCAACGCGCACCTCTCGGCGGGCGAAGTCGATGCCATTGGCGTTGAACTCTGCTTTCACGCGATTGAAGATTTCCTTCCGCAGCGTGAACTGCTTGCCCGGCTTGGCCATGAACTTGCCTCGGATGATCATACCGACATCATCAAAGTCGAACACACCCTGAGATTTGAACGGCTGCAGGAACCCATCTTTGTGAGTTTCGTCCTGCATCATCTCGGCACCGATCTTCTTGAAGATCTTTTTGACCTTATTGGGATCGGTATCGAAAGGCACAGTGAACTTGAGCTTCATGATGACCCAGTCGCGGCTGAAATTGGTCAGCTTTTGAATCTCGCCATATGGGATCGTGTGAACGGGCCCGCGATGGTGGCGCAATTGCATGGATCGGATCGAGATCTTTTCGACCGTTCCCATGGTGCCGCCGACATCGACATATTCGCCGACACGGAAGGCGTCATCGATCAAGAAGAAAATACCGCCTACGATATCGGCCACCAGTTTTTGCGCGCCAAATCCAATAGCCAGACCCAGAACACCAGCACCGGCCAGCAGCGGTGTAATGTTGATCCCAAGCGCACTCAACGCCAGCAGGCCAAAGATGACGCAGATTGTGACCTGTGCAGTGATCCGCAGCAAAGGCAGAACCGTTGCCAGACGCGAACCACCAGCACCGCCACCTTCGCCGCCAGCTTCTTCATCCAGCTCTTCCGCAGCAGTTTGTTCTTTCGCCAGACGACGATTGATCCAGAGCGAGACAATCTCGTTCAAGATGTAGCCGACTGCGATGATCAGCAGGAACTGGATGACCGCGCCACCGACTTCGGCTCCGATGCCAGCTGATGCGACATGGCGAAGGTCAAGTTGCCAGGCACGCGAAATCATGAGGACCACGAATAGTCCCGCAATAACCCGCCCAATCCGGATATAACTGCGCTTGGCCGAGCGATAGGCGCGTTCCGCCAAAGGTCCTTCACCCGAAAGCGGTGGCTGCAGATGGCGCACCAATCCACGTATCAACGTGTCTAGCGCTGGTGCGATCAACAGCCAGAACATAGTGGTGAAATGCGCCCCGGTTCCAAGCACGCGCAAGATTGCCGGATTACGCTGTGCCACGAGGAATTCAACGAGCAACCAGATCACCACCGACACGCCAATGGCGAAGTAGGGGTAATAATGCGCGACTTCCTCATCAAACTTGGTGCGATCCGGGTCTGTGCCCAGCATCATCTGCGACAGTCCTTCACGAGCAGTCCAGGCGATTACACCGATATAGATGTGGATTGCCGCATTCAGCCAAAAGCCGATGCGCGTCTCGCTTGGAGTAATTCCGTTGAGTCCATTGAAGCGGACAACAAATAGCGTGAAACCGATCAGGATCAGAAGGCCAATCAGATTTCTGTGCAGGTATTTAGCCCAGTGGTCATCAATATTCACCAAGCGGTATTGAGGTTTTTGCGGCGCGAGTACAAATCGCGACACAGCTGCCCCAAGACGCGGGACCCAAATCAAGAAGAATACGAATGGTGCGGCAAACGTGATTTGTTCGGGGGTCAGTAATGCGCGACCAAGCGCCCGGATAACCACGTAGAACACGATGAGACCGGCAATTTCGCGGCAAAACCGGCGGAATAGGTACTGCACGGCTCCCCTAAGGTCAGCTTCATCTCCGACTTCGGATGCCTTTGACCAGCGACGGGTTAATATGCTGAACAACTTTTCTGCTACATATCCGACCAGTAGGACCGATAGCACTAGCCCGATCAAGGTAAGGACCCCGGTTTCGTTGAATTTATCCGCAAAATTGCTGAACGCTTTTATTTGCGCACTGACGATATTGGGAACTGTCGTTAGTACTTGCGTCCAGGAGGTAACCATTTCCGCCCAGATCTCGTTCAGTTCAGTCAGCGGATCTTCGTGACCTTCCTTCTCTGCGGCATGTTTTTCCGCAACCGCGTCAAGGCGTTCAAGCAAGATCGCCCGCACCTGGTCATCAGACATACGCGCAACCAGATCATCGACTTGCTCAGGCGTTAGATCCTGGGGGATCGTAACCGTAGAAGTTGTGCTTGTGTCTTGTGCGTGCAGCGGCACCGCCAGAAACAAGACTGAAATCATCGCCAACAATAGGCGCAATGAATGGAACATGAATTAGCCCTCGAACACGATTTTAAGTGTTTTTTCGGGATCATAGGCTCGTGTATTCAATTTTCCCAGTGCTTTCCTGAGAATTGCCAAACGTAAGGCCAAAAAAAAGGCCGAGCACTAAGCTCGGCCGTAGTCCAACAGGGAGGTATGAAGATGATGAGCGTTACAGCATCATCGCCTTCAATTGCTCATTTAGGGATCAGTTTGTTAACGATCAAGGTTTAATAGGAGATAAGATCGTCATGCCCGCTATGCCCTGAGTGCATGGCTAGAGTTTCCCCATCTGCCTCAGATGTTTGCGGTGGGCGATGATTTCGTCCTGCACGAAATCACGAAAGGCCGCGATCCGCTTGGAATGGCGAAGCTCTTCGGGATAAGCGAGGTAAACCGGTACATCAGCAGTTTCAATGTCCGATAGGATCGGAACCAGATCGGGAAAGTCTTCGGTCACATAGTCGGGAAGGACACCAATTCCAAGATCGTGGAGTACACCTTGCAGAACGCCAAAATAGTTGTTCACAGTTAATAGCGATCCAGGATTATAGGTCATTAGGTGCTTTACCATCGAAGCGCCGGCCCCGACCTGAGGCGCGGATGGTGTCTGGCAGATCAGCCTGTGCTTGGTGATTTCTTCCAGTGATTCAGGTTTGCCACCGTGGCTGTCCAGATAGGCTTTGGTGGCATAGAGCATCATTTGCACTGTCATCAGGCGCTTGCGCACCAAATCCGCCTGACTGGGCTCTTTCATACGGATGGCGACGTCTGCTTCGCGCATCGGCAGGTCAAGAACGCGTTCTTCCAACATCAGATCAATATTGAGATCGGGATATCTTTCGTAAAGCTTTGGCAGTCGAGGTGCGAGCCAGAGCGTGCCGAAACCAAATGTGGTGGTAACACGCAAAACACCGAACACCTCGTCCTCACTGTCCCGAATTCTTGCAGCCGCAGTGTCCAGACGTTTGGACATTGCCGAAGTCGCGTCGAACAGCAATTCGCCTTGTTCAGTTAGAATCAGGCCACGGGCATGGCGGTGGAATAAGGTCGCATCCAGTGATTCTTCGAGAGCGCGAATTTGACGGCTCACAGCAGATTGAGACAAATTGAGCTTGTCCCCTGCATGTGTGAGGCTGCCTGCATCCGCAACCGCGTGAAATATTCTGAGCTTGTCCCAATCCATCGCCGCAACTTTCGTTATCTTTCGGCAGCCCTATATGAAACACGTAACAAATTCCACATTCAAACCGGGAAATCGTTACGGCAAAGGAGAAAATTGCTATACAGGTCAGCAATTGTGACCTAAAATACCTAAAGATACAGCACACTAATCCGACGAGGGGAGACGTCAGATGAGTCAGCCGAAGATCACGTTAAATGATCGGTTTGATCTATCCAAAAGCCCGGTTCTTTTGAACGGAACGCAGGCGTTGGTACGTCTGATGTTAATGCAGAAAGAACGTGACCGCGCGACGGGGTTTAATACTGCGGGTCTGGTTACGGGATATCGAGGATCACCCCTCGGGGCTGTCGATTTGCAGATGTCACGCGCTGAAAAGCAATTGGCCGAAAGCAATGTGACGTTTCAATACGGTCTGAATGAAGACCTTGCCGCCACCGCATTGTGGGGCAGTCAGCAAGCCGGGTTACGTGGCGACGGCAAGTTCGATGGTGTATTTGGCCTTTGGTATGGCAAAGGCCCTGGGGTCGACCGGTCCGGAGATGTGATGCGTCATGCCAACATGGCCGGTACCGCGCAACATGGCGGCGTCCTGATGGCCATGGGCGACGATCATACGGGCGAAAGCTCGACCGTCCTGCATCAGTCTGAATGGTCTTTGGTCGATATGTATATGCCAGTCGTCAGCCCGGCCGGAGTTCAGGAAATCCTGGATTACGGCGTCTACGGATTTGCGCTAAGCCGATTTGCTGGGGTTTGGGTCGGGTTGAAAACGATGAAGGACACGATCGAGGTCACTTCGGTCGTTGATGGTAGCCCCGATCGGATGCAGATAACGATACCACAGTTCGATATGCCCGAAGGAGGGCTGAACATTCGGCTGGGAGACACGCCGCATCTACAGGAAGCGCGGGTCATTGACTATAAACGTTTTGCGGCTGAGACGTTCTCGCATGCGAACAATCTGGACAAACGGGTCTGGGGAAAACCCGGTGCCAAGATCGGGTTTGTTGCCGCGGGCAAGAACTGGCTTGATCTGATGCACTCAATGTCACTGCTTAACATTGATGCAGACGAGGCTGAGCGACTTGGCATTACAACTTACAAGATCGGCCAGACCTTCCCTCTGGATATGAGGGGTTTCCACGATTGGGCGGAAGGTCTCGACCTGATTGTGATCGTCGAGGAAAAGCGCAAGCTGATTGAGGTTCAGGTCAAAGAGGCGATCTTCGACGATCGGCGTGGTCGTCGCGTTTACGGCTGGTACAAAGGCGGGGCAGGGACACTGCACCGCGAAGAGCTGTTCCCGACCCGAGGGGCGCTTGATCCAATCATGATCGCTGAAAAACTTGGGCAGATTCTGGTTGAGGAAGGCCATGATACTGATGGCGTTCGCGCAGGTCTTGCAAAACTGGACGAGGCACGCCGCGCTGATAATGCTCAGGAAATCGCAGCAAGATTGCCCTATTTTTGTTCAGGATGCCCGCATAATAGCTCGACCAAGTTGCCGGAAGGCAGCCGTGCCTATGCCGGGATTGGCTGTCATTACATGGTGCAATGGATGGATCGCGAAACTACCGGATTCACCCAGATGGGCGGTGAAGGGGCGAACTGGATTGGCGAGGCTCCGTTCTCGACCACCAAACACGTGTTTCAGAATCTTGGCGACGGAACCTATAATCACTCGGGCGTTCAAGCGATCCGGGCCGCGTTGGCGGCTGGCACCAATATAACCTTCAAAATTCTATACAACGATGCCGTTGCCATGACTGGTGGGCAAGAGAACGAAGGTGGTCTGAGTGCTGAGCGTATCGTTGCTGAGGTCAGCGCGATGGGTGTCAGCAACGTTGCCATCGTCTATGACGAAAAAGAAGATGTGAACTTCGGGGCGCTACCCTCGGGCGTCGAGACCTTTGAGCGTGCCAAACTGATGCAGGTTCAGGAAAAGTTCCGCGAATTCGAGGGCGTATCAGTCATTGTTTATGTCCAGACCTGCGCTGCCGAAAAGCGCAGGCGGCGCAAGCGGGGCACGTTCCCGGACCCGGACAAGCGCGTGTTCATCAATACCGATATCTGTGAAGGTTGCGGGGACTGCGGCGTCCAGTCGAACTGTGTCTCAATTGTCCCGAAAGAGACCGAGCTCGGGCGCAAACGTGCAATTGATCAGTCGAGCTGCAACAAGGACTTCTCATGCTTGAATGGGTTCTGCCCTTCCTTCGTGACGGTAGAAGGCGCGAAAATCCGCAAAGAAGCCACCACTGAGCTTGATTTACCTGACCTGCCGGAACCTGAGCTGCCGCAGATCGATGGAACCCATAATGTCGTAATCACGGGTGTTGGCGGCACAGGCGTCGTCACGATAGGTGCGGTACTGGCACAGGCTGCACAGATCGACGGTAAAGGGGCAGGCATGATGGAGATGGCGGGCCTCGCACAAAAGGGCGGTGCCGTTCATATCCACTGCCGGCTTGCAAACCAGCCAGAAGACATCAGCGCGATCCGTGTCGCCACTGGTGAAGCGCACGCGCTGATCGGCGGTGATCTGGTGGTCTCGGCTGGGGCAAAAACGCTGGGTCTAACGCAGACTGGTCGTACCGGGGCAGTTGTGAACAGCCATGAGATCATTACCGGTGATTTCACTCGAGATACCGAGTTTACTATTCCAAGTGATCAGCTGCAGCTTGCCCTGCAAGCACGGCTAAAGGATAGGGTCGCACTGTTCGATGCAACCGATCTGGCCCGCGCGGTGATGGGGGATTCGATCTATTCCAACATGATGGTCTTTGGCGCCACATGGCAGCGTGGCCTGCTACCGATCAGTCATCAGGCGATCATGGAAGCGATTGAACTGAACGGTGCGGCGGTCGAACGCAACAAACGCGCGTTCGAAGTTGGCCGCTGGGCTGTGACCCATCACGAAGAGGTCAACAAAATCCTAAGGCCGAACGTGGCCGATTTACCTAAATCGTTGGATCAGATGATCGATTTCCGCGCGGCACATCTGATCGACTATCAGAGCAAGCGATTGGCCAAACGCTATCGTAATTTGGTCGAAAGCGTCGATGATCAGAAGGTCCGTGAAGCGAT
The DNA here is from genome assembly GCF_056536485.1 of Ruegeria sp. CL5. Taxonomy (NCBI): domain Bacteria; kingdom Pseudomonadati; phylum Pseudomonadota; class Alphaproteobacteria; order Rhodobacterales; family Roseobacteraceae; genus Ruegeria; species Ruegeria sp. CL5. The sequence goes on along the minus strand of NZ_JBQFPS010000001.1, from coordinate 260,084 downwards.
CGCCAAAGGCTACCATAAGCTATTGTCCTATAAGGATGAATATGAGGTCGCACGGTTGCTGCTCGACAGTCGCCAGAAGGCAGAGGCCGAGTTTGACGGCGACTTCAAAATGACCTTCCATCTTGCACCGCCGACTTTGGGCACAAAGGGCGATAATGGACGTCCGGCCAAGAAAGCCTTTGGCGAGTGGTTTCTTGGCCCTCTGAAAGTGCTTGCAAAACTGAAAGTTCTGCGTGGCACTCCACTGGATTTGTTCGGTTACACGGCGGAGCGCAAAATGGAGCGTGCTTTGATCCGTCAGTATGAAAAGGATTTGAAAGAGGTTCTGCCCAAGCTGACACCCGAGACTAGCGATGCAATTACGGCGCTTGCCGCTCTGCCTTTGGAGATTCGTGGATTTGGTCCGGTTCTGGTCGCGAATGAGACCAAGGCCGCGAAACGGCGCGAAGAATTGCTGGCTGTTATCCGCGATGGCGGGCCTCAAATGCAAGCTGCGGCAGAGTGAGGCTTTACAATCCTGTCATAAAATCTAGGCAAATTGGTTACCTCGTCATATTTAGTCGGTAGCAAACCGGAGTAGCCAATGCCGACGCATCATCACGTCGCTCGTGACATATCCTACGCTCATTCCGCAGAAACGCGGGGTGGGCGTATGGTGATCAAGTTGATGGAAAACACGACGGGCCGCTTGCGTCTTATCCGTCGCGCAGATGGCTACGATCAGGAAGTCGCACAGGGACGTGATTTCTGGTCGGTGATGGTGGAACGCTATGGGCTGACATTGGATGTGGTCGGTGGCGCGTTATCGAATATTCCTAAAGATGGCCCGCTGATTTTGATTGCGAACCATCCATACGGCATTCTGGACGGGCTGATGATGGGTCATATCCTGTCTCAGACGCGCGGAGATTTTCGTATTCTTGCCAACCATGTCTTCCGCAAAGCTGAAGATTTGGATCGGATCGTCCTGCCAATCTCTTTTGATACTACCAAAGAGGCGATGCGGTTAAACCTTGAGACCCGCAAGACTGCTCTGAGCTATTTAAGCGACGGCGGCGCAATCGGGATATTTCCGGGTGGCACCGTCAGCACGGCTGCGAAGCCATTTGCGCATCCGATGGACCCGGGGTGGCGCGGATTTACCGCTCGGATGGTGGCCAAATCTGATGCGACTGTTGTGCCGGTGTTTTTTGATGGACACACCTCGCGATTGTTCCAGATTGCTAGCCATCTGCACAACACGTTGCGCATGGGTCTTCTAATCAAAGAGTTCAAGAAACGTGTTGATACTCCAGTGCGCGTGGTTGTTGGAGACCCCATCGGGCGCGACATTCTGGACCCATTGGGCAAGGATACGCGCAAGATGATGGATTTCCTGCGCAAAGCGACGTATGAGCTGTCTCCAGAGCCATTAAAGTCTTATGACTACGGCTATGAATTTGAGGAACGGCATCGCGCCTGAAGGGGCAAATGGCAGTAGGTATCTTTGATTCCGGGTTGGGCGGTCTAACCGTCCTGAACGCCGCGCAGAAACATCTGCCGGACGTGGATTTCCTGTATTTTGCGGACAGCGCGCATGCGCCTTACGGCGTTCGCGATGCCGAAGACATCTACAACCTGACCCGTACTGCCGTTCATGATCTTTGGGATCGCGGCTGCAATCTGGTGATTCTGGCCTGCAACACTGCCAGTGCTGCCGCTTTGCGCCGGATGCAGGAGGCGGGTGTGCCAGATGGTAAGCGGGTACTGGGCGTGTTCGTTCCTTTGATCGAAGCGCTGACCGAGCGGCAATGGGGTGACAATTCACCTCCGCGCGAGGTCGAAGTGCAACATGTCGCGCTGTTTGCGACACCCGCGACTGTGTCTAGTAGGGCGTTTCAGAGAGAACTGGCGTTTCGGGCGATTGGCGTTGATGTTGAGGCGCAGGCCTGCGGCGGTGTGGTCGACGCCATTGAGGATGGCGATATGATCTTGGCCGAAGCCTTGGTGCGCAGTCATGTTGACGCTCTGAAACGCAAGATGCCGGAACCGCAAGCGGCTATTCTCGGCTGCACCCATTACCCGTTGATGGCGGAAACGTTTCAGAATGCATTAGGCCCTGATGTGAAGGTCTATAGCCAAGGAGACTTGGTGGCTGAAAGCCTTGCAGACTACCTGAAACGTCACCCAAACATGCTTGGCGAAGGCTCGGGTGGGTTCATGACCACCGGCAAGCCCAGCACGGTGTCGGATCGCGCAACGCAATTCCTCCGACGACAAATCACCTTTGAAGCCGCCTGATTTTGGTCAAGGACGGCGCTTTTCTGATTTTGTAATTCGTTGACCGTCGCATCGGCGGTCACCCCATGTGACACATGAATGAAAGAGGTCTGACATGACCCATAAAATCGCAATTCTAGGTGCTTCCGGCTATACCGGCGCGGAACTGGTACGGCTGATCGCTGGGCATCCGAATATGGAGATCAAGGCTCTGGCCGCCGAGCGCAAGGCCGGGCAGACAATGGCGCAAGTGTTCCCGCATCTGCGGCATATGGATTTACCAGTGCTTTGCAAGATTTCCGAGATCGATTTTTCCCAGATCGACCTGTGCTTTTGTGCCCTGCCGCATAAGACCAGCCAGGAAGTCATCCGTGATCTACCCAACACATTGAAAATCGTTGACCTTTCGGCTGATTTCCGGCTTCGGGACGGAGGCGAATATCAGAAATGGTACGGCAACCCGCACGCCGCGTTGGGACATCAGGAAGAAGCCGTTTATGGCCTAACTGAATTCTATCGTGATGATATCAGTTCTGCGCGGCTCGTCGCTGGCACAGGTTGTAACGCAGCGACCGGGCAATATGTACTGCGGCCATTGATATCAGCGGGCGTGATTGATCTGGATGACATCATTCTGGACTTGAAATGCGCAGTTTCAGGCGCAGGTAGGGCACTGAAAGAAAACCTTCTGCACGCAGAGCTCAGCGAAGGAGCAAATGCCTATGCAGTTGGTGGGACACACCGGCATCTGGGTGAGTTCGATCAGGAATTTTCTGAACTTGCCGGTCGGACCGTTCATATTCAATTCACGCCACATCTGATCCCGGCCAATCGGGGCATTCTGGCGACCTCTTACGTGAAGGGTGATCCGCAGAGCGTCTATGAGACTTTGCAATCGGCCTATGAGGATGAGCCGTTCGTCGAGGTGCTGCCCTTCGGAGAAGCACCTTCAACCCACCATGTACGGGGGTCGAACTTTTGCCATATCGGTGTCGTTGGTGATCGGATCGAGCGCCGCGCAATCGTTGTGGCAGCTTTGGATAACCTGACAAAAGGTAGCAGCGGGCAAGCCTTGCAGAACGCCAACCTGATGTTAGGTGAGGATGAAACCCAAGGGCTGATGATGGCCCCTCTGTTCCCGTGAGGACGGTATGAAAACGCTCAAGAAACGTCGTCGAATACAGATCATTGTGCTAGCCGCGGTGGCCCTTGCCTTATCGACGGCGTTGATTGGGGTGGCCATGAAAGATGGCATCAACTTCTTCCGTTCACCCAGTCAAGTGGTCGCCGAGCCGCCTAAGCCGTCCGAAGTGTTCCGCATCGGTGGGCTTGTCGAAGAGGGCTCGGTCATACGTGGGCAGGGTGAAACTGTGTATTTCGTCGTCACCGATGGCGGTGAAAGCGTCAAAGTCGCATTCACGGGTGTCCTGCCTGATCTGTTTTCAGAAAACCAAGGCATGGTTGGGACAGGCAGCTATGTGAACGGTGTCTTCGAAGCCACTGAAATCCTTGCGAAACACGATGAAACCTATATGCCGAAAGAGGTTGTGGACGCATTGAAAGAGCAAGGTGTTTACAAAGAAGCCGGCGACAGCTGATCAGTTCCAAAGCATTGAAATCTTGAGGGCGTTGCGTGCAAGAAACACGCAGCGCCCTTTGTTCTATCGTCGGATTAACTTATTTGCCGGACCGTTAGCCTGACCACACTAAAGGGGGCGGGCATGCGGACGGTTCGACAGATCGCAGATGAAATCGTGGCGCGGGAAGGTGGCTTTGTCGACGATCCCGACGATCCCGGTGGGGCAACAAAATTTGGTGTGACGATCCACACCATGCAGCGTTTGGGTCTTGATCTGGATCGCGATGGTGCTGTGACACATCGGGATGTGAAAGCTCTGACCAGGGCGCAGGCCATAGACATCTTTGTCGACCAATATTTTGAAAGGCCTCGCCTTGGGTTGCTGCCCCAGACTGTACAGGCCTCGGTGTTTGATATGTACGTCAATGCGGGTTCGCAGGCAGTCAGAATATTGCAAAGCCTGCTGTGCCAAATGGGGTTTGAGGTCGCGGTTGATGGCGTGATCGGCGCCCAAACCGCACGTTCAACAGATGCTGCTGCCAAACCAAAACCTCAGGCCCTAACAGATGCCTATGGCGTCGCACGGCGTAACTATTATTTCCGGTTAGCAGATCGGAGGGTTTCACTACGTAAATATGCCCGAACTCGGGCCGGGGGCAAAGGTGGTTGGATCAAGCGCGCTGAAGAGTTTTTGTCTCCTCAATATCACCTGACGGATGCAGACTTTCAGAGGAGGATTTCAGGATGGGTTTGATCTCTGGACTTTTTGCCCTGTTGTTCGGTGGAGGCCGCAATGTGGTTCGTGAAACTACCGAGATATTTCGAGAAAATGCTGAAAGTGAGGCGCAGCGGACCACAGCGTTGCGCAGTGCGGCGATGGTGCAGTTCGGGGCCGAGTTCCAAGTTCCCAGAAAAGGGGGGTTTGATCGATTCATAGACGGGCTGAATCGTCTGCCGCGCCCGGCTTTGGCGTTGGGCACCTTGTGCCTGTTCCTTGCCGCTATGATCGACCCGCTCTGGTTCGCGGCGCGCATGCAGGGCATTGCACTGGTGCCGGAACCGCTGTGGTGGCTGTTGGGTGTGATCGTGTCATTCTACTTTGGTGCGAGGCATCAGATCAAAGCGCAGGATTTTCAGCGAGAGATCAATCAAACGGTGCTGCAAGCGCCAGAAGTATTGGCCAACCTTGCGACAATCCGTGAACTTCGCGAGGACAGCCCCGGCATCGCGGATACCCGGTCGGATGCGGCCTTGACCGAAGTAGTAATACAGGCCGATTTCAACCCGGCACTAGAAGATTGGCTACGGCTGCGCGCAGCCTGAGGCGCGACACTATGTGCGGCGATACTTGACGAATGTTAATGGCACATGCCGACCTGCCGCAGTATAAGCGCGTCATGATTACAGAGCTCGGCCATTTCGCACTGATCCTAGCCTTCCTGGTCGCCATCGTTCAGACTGTGGTGCCTCAGATCGGGGCTGCCAAACGATGGAACGGATGGATGGTTTTCGCAGAACCTGCGGCCATCGCTCAGTTTTTGCTGACCGCGTTTTCCTTTGGAGCACTGGTTTGGGCTTTCGTGGCGTCCGACTTTTCGTTGCGGATTGTGGTTGAGAACAGCCATTCCGCCAAGCCGATGCTGTACAAGATCAGCGGGACTTGGGGAAACCACGAGGGCTCGATGCTGCTATGGGTCCTTATCGTCACAATTTTCGGGGCGATGGCCGCGATCTTTGGCGGCGGATTGCCCCCGACGCTCAAAGCACGGGTTCTGTCGGTGCAGTCAGCCATCGCTGTTGCGTTTTTTGCGTTCATTCTGTTCACATCTAATCCGTTTGATCGCTTGCCAGTTCCACCTTTCGACGGTCGGGACCTGAACCCACTGTTGCAGGACCCGGGCCTAGCGTTTCACCCACCGTTTCTCTATCTGGGTTATGTCGGCCTGAGCATGGCCTTCAGCTTTGCTGTCGCGGCCCTGATCGAAGGCCGCGTAGATGCGGCATGGGGCCGTTGGGTGCGACCTTGGACGCTTGCGGCGTGGATTTTCCTGACCATTGGTATCGCACTGGGGTCTTGGTGGGCCTACTACGAATTGGGTTGGGGCGGTTTCTGGTTCTGGGATCCGGTCGAAAATGCCAGCTTTATGCCATGGCTGCTGGCCGCAGCGCTGCTGCATTCGGCCATCGTTGTCGAAAAGCGCGAGGCGCTAAAAAGCTGGACTATTTTGCTGGCGATCATCGCCTTCGGGTTCTCGCTGATCGGGACGTTTATCGTGCGCTCGGGGCTTTTGACCTCGGTCCATGCGTTTGCCAACGACCCCGAAAGGGGTGTGTTCATCCTGTTCATTCTGGTGATTTTCATCGGCGGCGCACTGACTCTGTTTGCAGCCCGTGCGCAGGCGATGGAAGCAAAGGGAGTGTTCGGGATGGTCAGCCGGGAAAGCGCGCTGATTCTGAACAATATCCTGCTGGCAGTCAGTTGTTTCGTCGTGTTCTTTGGTACGCTGTGGCCCATGGTGGCTGAGATGGCATTTGACCGGAAACTCTCGGTCGGAGCGCCATTCTTTAATGCGGCCTTCACACCATTCATGATTGCCCTAGGGATCGTGCTGCCTGTTGGCGCTATGCTGCCCTGGAAGCGGGGCAGGTTAGGTCGCGCGGCGTGGTCTCTGCGCTATGCATTCAGTCTTGCTGTAGCGTTGGCGATACTGGTCTGGGTGATGCAGACAGGGCGCAGCGCTTTAGGGCCTGTTGGTCTTTTCCTCGGCGCTTGGATTGCGTTCGGCGCTCTTGTCGATCTTTGGAGCCGAACAGGCCGCAAAGGCAACCTTGCACGCCTGTTCCGCCTTCCGGGTGCTGATTGGGGTAAAGCCGTCGCCCATACTGGCTTGGGTGTCACAATGTTTGCCATTGCGGGGCTGACAGCGTGGGAAGTCGAAGATATTCGAGTCGCCCAACCCGGTCAGCCATTCGAAGTTGGGCAGTTCACGTTGACATTGCAGGATGTGCGCCGGGTTCAGGGACCGAACTATTTCTCGACGATGGCGGATGTGATGGTGGAACAGGATGGGCGTTTTGTCACGACGCTTAACCCTGAAAAGCGTGACTACCCCGTGGCGCGCATGCCGACGACAGAAGCCGCGATTGACTATCGTTTCTTGCGTGATCTTTATGTTGTGATCGGAGATCAACAGGCAGATGGCGGCTGGGTGATGCGGACCTACATAAAACCCCTCGCCAACTGGATTTGGGGCGGATGTATCTTAATGGCTCTGGGTGGTGCACTCAGCCTGTCGGACCGCCGTTTCCGGGTCGCAGCTGGTGCGCGTAAGACGCCTGCAGGTGGGGTGCCGGCCGAATGAAACGTTTGCTTTTGATACTGCTGCTGATCGCGTCACCGGTCTTGGCTGTTCAGCCGGACGAGGTTCTGGATGACCCGGCGCTTGAAGCGCGGGCGAGGGATATCAGCACGGGCTTGCGCTGTCTGGTCTGTCGGAACGAAAGCATTGATGAAAGTAATGCCGAGCTTGCGCGTGACTTGCGCATTCTGCTGCGGGAACGTCTTGTTGCGGGCGATACGGACCAAGAGGCAGTCGAATTTATCGTTGATCGCTATGGCGAATACGTTCTTCTGAAACCAACCACGACCGGAGCCAATCTGATGCTTTGGTTGGCAGGCCCGATCATGTTGCTGATCGCGGCGGGCATGGGCTGGAGCTTTTTGCGGAAGCGTTCGCGGCACCAACAAGCGGCGCATTCTGATGCGCTGACCGATGAAGAACAGGAACGCTTGCGCCAAATCTTGGAAGACTGACGCGCGGTTCTGCTTTTCCTTTTTCCACATTTGCGTCAGGGTTTTGCGAAACACTGCGCAGGTGAGGTTGTACATGGAATACGAAGCGGTCCTTCTAGATATTACCGATGATTTGGCGGTTTTGACATTGAACCGACCAGACAAGATGAATGCGCTGACGAGGCAGATGCGGGCCGAGATCACCTATGCGATGAAAGAAGCGGCTCGCCATGCCAGGGCAATTGTTTTGACAGGGGCTGGGCCTGCGTTCTGTTCTGGCCAGGATCTAGGGGACGCGTCGAGCACAGGAAAGATCGATCTCGAACGAGCATTACGGGATGAATATGAGCCTATGCTTGAGGCGGTTTACGACTGCCCGGTGCCAACGATCGCGGCCGTTAACGGGGCGGCAGCAGGGGCAGGGGCGAATCTTGCACTCTGTGCCGATGTCGTAATCGCAACCGAGAGCGCCTATTTCCTGCAGGCCTTTGCTCGGATCGGATTGCTGCCTGATGCTGGCGGAACTTGGTTCATGCCGCGTCAGATGGGATTTGCCAAAGCGATGGGGGCTGCTTTGTTTGCAGACAAGATCAGCGCGCGTCAGGCGGACGACTGGGGGTTGATCTGGGAAGCAGTCTCTGACGATCAGTTCGACGCGCATTGGCGCGAACGGGCCGCTTATCTGGCTAATGGCCCAACTGCCGGGTTCCGGGCAATCAAACAGGCGATCCGGGGGACCTACGATAGAACATTGCCGAAACAGCTTGCCGCCGAGGCGCACCTGCAAGGCGAATGCGGTAGAACCCGTGACTTTGCCGAAGGTGTGGTTGCATTTCTGGAAAAGCGCCCCCCGAAATTCGAGGGGCGCTGAGAGATCATTCAGGCGCGGCGGCGACGTCGTGTGCGTCGTTCAGGCACCGCCTCGTCGCCGGTGCCATCTGAGGCTGAGGTAAACGGACCAAGCGCCGATGTAATCTGATCCAGGGTCGGGCGATCTCCGCGTTGGCCGCTATCCAGTGCTTCCCGCATCTTGCGCAGATGCGCAGGCATGGTGCCGCAGCACCCGCCAATAATTGTCGCACCTGCATCTCGGGCCATGGCGGCGTATTGGCCCATCAGTTCGGGCGTTCCGTCGTAGTGGATATGTCCGTCCACGTATTTCGGAATGCCCGCGTTTCCCTTGGAGATCAGCGGACGTTCGCTGCCCTGAGCAGCGAAACCAAGCACCGTACGCAAAATGTCGGACGCACCCGTACCGCAATTGGCCCCAAAGGCCACAGGGGGATTGGGTAGGGTTTCGACAATCATCGCCAGATCAGAGGATGTAACACCCATCATGGTCCGGCCTGCGGTGTCAAAGCTCATTGTGCCGCACCAAGGCATGTCGGCCAGAGCAAAGGCCTCGGCTGCGGCGCGGAACTCTTCTGGGGCGCTGATGGTCTCAAGCCACAGAACGTCTGCGCCTCCGGCTTTCAACGCCTCTGCCTGCTCATGAAACATCTCGACGGCTTCAGCATGCGAAAGGCTGCCAACGGGCTCCATGATTTCACCGGTCGGGCCAACAGAACCTGCCACAACAATTGGGCGGCCTGCATTGTCTGCAACTTCACGACCCAGCTCTGCCCCGATACGGTTCAATTCGGTCACACGGTTCTGGGCATCATGCAGTTTCAGACGTGCTGAGGTTCCGCCGAATGTGTTGGTGAGAAACAGATCGCTACCGGCATCGACCGAGCCCTGATACAGCGCGCGAATCTTGTCGGGAGCATCGACGTTCCACAACTCAGGTGCATCACCAGATTGCAGGCCCATGTTGAACAGGTTCGTGCCCGTCGCACCATCCGCAAGAATGACGTCGACGGTTTCAAGTAGAGTGTTGAGCGCGTTTGTCATTAGGTATTCCAAGAATAAGGCCGTGGCCCGTCAAAATATGAGACGCCCCGTGTCTCATGACCGGGGCGTCAAATCAAATTCATAAAACTCATGAAGATCATGAGTTTTGCATTTTACGCAATCAATCTTCGGCTTCCGCCATAACCTGTTCTTTGGCTTCAACCAGCAGTTCCGCCATTTTCGCACGAATCTTGGCCTCGTCTGCAAGATCGCCAAGATAGCCTTTAACCGCCTCGACGACATCGTCCTCGCTGACATTCTGCAGATCGGTATGGACCAGTTCCTGGCCATATTTCCGAGCTTGCTCTACGGTTTCGCCCTTCAGTGCCGATGCCCAGACAGCCATAAACCGGTTACGGCGCATCCGCGCGATGAACTGCATCTTTTCGTCATGAGCGAATTTGCTTTCAAATGCGGCTTCGCGTTCGTCGAATGTGGTCATTGGTTGGGGACCCCTTGGCTTGAATTCTCTTTCCTGATGATATGACTATACGACGCCTCGGGCGCAAGGTATTTGCGCTGCGTCAAAGCCTCTCGGGGTCGCGAACTTGCGGGAAGGCGGGGCTTGCACTATGAGGGCGCCAACGTAAGGGGACTCATTCCCTTTCCCCAGCCTGGAAAGGTCGCTCATGGCGCGTCGCAAGAAGATTTACGAAGGTAAAGCCAAAATTCTGTATGAAGGCCCGGAACCGGGAACCATCGTGCAGTATTTTAAGGACGACGCCACTGCTTTCAACGCCGAGAAAAAAGATGTCATCGACGGCAAGGGTGTTCTGAACAATCGTCTGAGTGAATTCTTCATGACTGGTCTGGCCCAGATCGGGGTGCCAACGCACTTCATCCGCCGTCTTAACATGCGCGAACAACTGGTGCGGAATTGCGAGATCGTGCCGCTGGAAGTCATCGTGCGCAACTATGCCGCCGGAACGATGTCCAAACGTCTTGGTATCGCCGAGGGGACTCAGCTGCCGCGCCCGATTGTTGAATACTGCTACAAGGACGATGCGCTGGGTGATCCGCTGGTGACTGAAGAGCACATCGCGGCATTCGGCTGGGCTGGCCAGCAGGACATGGACGATATCCTGAGCCTTGCACTGCGTGTGAATGATTTCATGAGCGGTGTAATGCTGGCTGTCGGCATTCGACTGGTCGATTTCAAGATTGAGATCGGGCGCGTGTTCGAAGGTGATTTCCAACGCCTGATCATTGCGGACGAGATCAGCCCCGACAGTTGCCGTCTGTGGGATATCGAAACCGGTCAGAAGTTGGACAAGGATGTGTTCCGCCGCGACTTGGGCAGCCTGACGGATGCCTATTCGGAAGTCGCCCGTCGTCTTGGTGTTCTGCCCAAAAGTAATGTGACCAAGCCAACGCTGATCAACTGATCCTGCCCCGGACGGGCAGGGTTGTCCGACACGCCCAAGCGGGGTATCCCGCGCGCAACGAAACGGATCGGAGAGCGGTCCACCAGTGGAGTTTTCGAAAATGAAGGCACGTGTGCATGTGATGCTCAAGAACGGGGTTCTGGACCCGCAGGGTGAGGCTGTGCGTCACGCATTGGGTGCGATGGGTTTTGATCAGGTCGAAGGTGTCCGTCAGGGCAAAGTGATCGATTTGGAACTGGCCGACGGCGCGACCGAAGCGGACGTAACTAAAATGTGCGAAAAACTGTTGGCCAACACGGTCATCGAACGCTTCGAGATCGAACTGCTCTGAGTTTTTCCGACCTAGGAGGGTCCGCCATGCGCGCAGCCGTCATCGTTTTCCCCGGTTCCAACTGCGATCGCGATCTCGCTGTCGCCTTCGAACAGGCCGGTTTTTCCGTCGATATGGTCTGGCACAAGGATGCCGCGCTGCCCGAGGGTATCGATATCGTTGGTGTTCCGGGTGGATTTTCCTACGGCGACTATCTGCGCTGTGGCGCGATTGCGGCGCAGTCACCGATTTGCAAAGCGCTGGCTTCGCATACCGAGCGTGGTGGTTACGCCGTCGGTATCTGCAACGGGTTTCAAGTTTTGACCGAAACCGGAATTCTGCCCGGCGCACTGCTGCGAAATGCTGGTCTGAAATACATCTGCAAAACTATCGGACTAAAAGTCGAAACCAGCGACAGTGCATTTACCGAAGGGTATAATGCCGGTGATGTGATCGATATCCCGATTGCCCATCATGATGGTAACTATTTCGCCGACGACGCGACCATTTCTGAACTTAAGGATCAGGATCGCATTGCCTTCACTTACGCCGAGAATCCCAACGGTTCGCGCGACGATATTGCGGGCATTTTATCACACAACCGCCGCGTGTTAGGCATGATGCCCCACCCCGAGCGGGCGGCGGATTCAGGCCACGGTGGCACTGATGGAACGGCGCTCTTCCGCGCATTGGCCGGGGTGTTGGCGCCAGCGTGACTTGAGGTCATCAGTCGGGACGCGTAGCGTCAGAACATGACTGCCCAAGATCAATCAGACCGCAACGGGTTCCTGAACCGACTGCGTGGCTCGCCAATGGGCTGGCGGTTGCGTCTTGCTGTGTTCTTGCTGCTGCTTGTAACGGTCGCCACAGTCTGGATTACCAACAGTCTTCTGACCAGCCGTTTCACGGAATCCACCCGCAACCGGGCCGAACTGCGTCTGGCGCTGTATTCCGGTAACTTGCTCAGTGAATTGCGTCGCAATTCCATCGTTCCGCAACTTCTTTCCAGAGACCCAACGCTGATCTCGGCCTTGCAGTCCAGTGACTATACGCTGTCGACTCAGCGGCTGATCTCTTTTGTAGAAGAAATCGGAGCGGCGTCGCTGGTTCTGTTGGACGGAGATGGGCTTACGGTGGCGGCAACCGATCGCAATCGATTGGGTGAGGGGCATCGTAGCTCTCCCTACTTCATTGATGCGATGCGATCGAATGCTACGATATTCTCGGTCATCCCGCGCGAGGCTGGGGGATACAGCTTTGTCTATTCACGCAGAATTGAAGCCAATGCAGAGATACTCGGGGTGATTGTGGTCGAGGTCGATTTGCAAAAATTCGAGCGCGCCTGGGCCGGGATTTCTGATGCAGTGATGGTGACAGACAGCACCGGTGCGATCATTCTGTCGACTGAACCACAATGGCGCGGCCTGGAAGAAGGAAGCGCTATTCTGCGCCAGCCCCCTCAAAGTGCCATTCAACGTGCGATCCGCGCGACGGCCGACTGGAATGCGCTGCCGCCGGATGCTTACTTGCAAGGCGAAGCTGTGATGCGAATGGAAACTCGCATACCGTTCCGGGGTTGGCAGATGACATCGTTCACCACCTATTCGTCAATCCGGGAACGTGTGAACAGCGTCCTCGCGCTTGAAATCATGGCATTTGCGATTCTTCTGGCGCTGACCTTCTATGCGCTCAGTCGCAGGGCCACCTCGCGCATGACTTTGTTCCAGCGAGAGTCGGCGGAGCTTCGCGCATTGAACGCCAGGCTGCAGCGGGAAATCGCTGAGCGAGAAAGGGTTGAAAAGACGCTGGAAGTTGCCGAGCAAACGCTTGCTCAAAGCTCGAAACTGGCGGCTCTGGGTGAGATGTCGGCAGCGGTGAGCCACGAGTTGAACCAGCCGCTGGCCGCTATGAAAACCTATCTGGCAGGCGCGCGTTTGCTGTTGCGTCGGAACCGACCCGAAGAAGCTCTAGCAAGTTTTGGTCGCATTGATGGTTTGATTGAACGGATGGGTGCGATCACGCGCCAGCTAAAGTCGTATGCCCGCAAGGGCGCGGATGCGTTTTCGCCTGTAAATCTAGGCGAAGCACTGGCATCGAGCCTGTCGATGATGGAGCCGCAGCTCCGTCAAAGGCACGTTAAGATAACCCAGATTTTACCCGAAGTCCCTGTTATAGTGATGGGGGATCGGATGCGGATTGAACAGGTTATGGTCAATCTCTTGCGCAATGCGCTGGATGCCACCAAATCTGTCGCTGAACCTGATGTCGAGATTATCCTGGCTGCAGGAGATACCGCTGTACTGACCGTACGTGATAATGGCCACGGGATCGAAGATATCGAAAACCTGTTTGAGCCGTTTTATACGACCAAACGCCCCGGAGACGGTGTTGGTCTAGGGCTTGCCATCTCGTCCGGGATCGTGAACGACCATGGCGGACGTTTGACTGCACGAAACGGCCAACAGGGCGGCGCGGTGTTTGAGATGCAATTGCCCATACTGGGAAGCGACGGCCTTGAGGCCGCGGAATAAAGGAAGTGACTATGGCACAGGCCATGAAAATCGCCATCGTGGATGATGAACAGGACATGCGCCAGTCGATTAGCCAGTGGCTGGCTCTGTCGGGATATGACACGGAAACCTTCGCCAGTGCCGAAGATGCGCTCAAGGTGCTTGGTCCGGAATATCCGGGGATCGTGATCTCAGACATCAAAATGCCGGGCATGGATGGCATTCAGCTTCTAAAGAAATTGATGGGCGCTGATAGCACATTACCGGTGATTATGATCACTGGTCACGGCGATGTTCCAATGGCCGTCGAAGCCATGCGGGTGGGTGCTTTTGATTTTCTTGAGAAACCGTTCAATCCTGACAAGATGTCTGAACTGGCCAAGAGGGCCAGCAACGCACGACGTTTGACACTGGACAACCGGGCGCTGCGCCGCGAATTGTCGGGTGGCACTCAGATCATGAACAAGCTGATTGGTGCCAGCCCCGTCATGGAACGCTTGCGCGAGGATATTCTTGATCTGGGGCAGGCCGATGGTCACGTTCTGATCGATGGTGAAACGGGGACCGGGAAGACATTGGTGGCGCATGCCTTGCACGCTGTCGGGAGCCGGGCGGGCAAAAAGTTTGTTCTGGTTTCTTGTGCCGCGTTGGAGGAGGAAGCGCTGTCGAAGCGCTTGTTTGGCCCGATGCTGCCAGAGGATACTCAGTTGCCTGCCATCGAAGAAGCACGAGGCGGGACATTGGTTTTGGAAGATGTCGAAGCGCTGAGCGATACGCTGCAGGCGCGTTTGCTAAGTGTTATGAACGAACAGGGGACGCCTGCGGAAACGCGGATCGTTGCGATCTCGAATCTGCAGGAGGCCGGCAAGACATCCGAGGATGTTTTGCGGCCTGACCTATTCTACCGGCTTGCGGCCTTGCGCATCACGATGCCGCCGCTGCGTCAGCGCGGCGAGGATATCCTGACTCTGTTTACGCGCTTGAGCGAACAGTTTGCCGAGGAATATGGTTGCGATGCACCCCAAGTCAGCGCACAAGAAGCGGCGCAGCTATTGCAAGCCCCTTGGCCGGGGAATGTTCGGCAGTTGATCAATATTGCCGAGCGCGCAGTGCTTCAATCGCGACGCGGATCAGGGACGATTGCGTCGCTGCTGATGTCAGATCATGAAGAGATGCAGCCCGTAATGACCACCGAGGGCAAGCCGCTAAAGGAATATGTCGAAGCTTTCGAACGGATGCTGATCGACAATACGATGCGCCGTCATAAGGGTTCGATCGCGTCCGTGATGGAAGAGCTTTGCCTGCCGCGCCGAACATTGAATGAAAAGATGGCAAAGTATGGATTGCAGCGCTCGGATTACCTGTAGGCCGCAGAGGGGGCCAGCCCTCTCTTGAGCCTTGGGCTCAATTCACCCCCGAGAAATTTTCAGCCAGATGAAGAGATCCTGTGCTGTGATCTGCGGGTGTTATTCAGTTTGCCCATTGTCTTTTCCACAGGACTGCTTTTATTGTGTTCGGACGGGCCGGGCGATTTGACGCCCAGAAGTCCCGAATCATTGAGTTTCGCTGCTGATCTGCTGCTGAGGATCATTTCCACGCAGTTCAGCAGGCCGATTGTGCCCCAACCGGGGCAACTGAGTACCTGAACCCGTTCTGGCGGGTGAAAGGAATAATGGGCAGGCCGCGGCCCTATCCCGCGCCTGTCGGAGAAGAACCGCGATGACGCGCGCGCAACGATTGAGTATATGGGCAGGGGGCCACAGTGCCGCACCCTGCCGCGCGCCGTCTGAAATCGCCCGTACAAGACACCTCCCCAAAAGCGCCTGTCCGCCTGGACGGGTCAGGACAACGCGTTTGGCGCGGTGCACCAAGGACACATGGCTAAGAAAATGCTTATCGATGCCACCCACGCGGAGGAAACCCGCGTTGTGGTGGTCGATGGAAACAAGGTTGAGGAATTTGACTTTGAATCCGAAAACAAACGCCAGCTTGCTGGCAACATCTATCTTGCAAAAGTAACGAGGGTTGAGCCGTCGCTTCAGGCGGCCTTTGTGGATTATGGCGGGAACCGGCACGGGTTTCTCGCGTTTTCTGAGATTCATCCGGATTATTATCAGATCCCGGTCGCCGACCGCGAAGCGCTGATGGAAGAAGAGCGCGCTTATGCCGAAGCCATGAGGGCGCGGGATGAAGCAGAGGAATCCAAACCCAAAAAACGTCGCTCGCGCTCACGAAGCAAGGCGGCAGATGTGAAAACGGATGATCCGGTCGAAACCCTCGAAGTTTCGTCCGAACCCACCGGTATGGAAACCATCGATCTGGGAGATGAAACTGAGGAGACCGATCTATCGGTTCCCGAGGGGACTTCGCCCATGGAAACGGTTGCCGAGACCCCTGTAGAGGAACCGGCCGACGAAGCAGTTGACCAGCCGGAAGAGACCGCGTTTGAGAAGGTTGCCGAGCAAGAGGCACCCAGCGCGGAAGATACCTCTGAGGAGCATTCCGAAGCTGTTGCAGAGGATGTCACGGAAGGAGCATCCGAAGAGACTGCCGAGCATGTGGCTCAGGAAGAAGCCGTTGAGGGCTCTGTTGACGCGGAGACCTCGGAGGAGGCTGATCAAGACATGGACGAGAGCGAGGAGGCCAAGGCGCCGGACGCTGCCTCGAAAGACGACTCGATCGAATCCGTGGCGGATGAGGATGATAGCGAGGACATCCGTCCCCCGCGTAAACCGCGCCCACGCCGGTACAAGATTCAGGAAGTCATCAAGGTGCGCCAGGTTCTGCTGGTGCAGGTGGTCAAGGAAGAACGTGGCAACAAGGGTGCGGCGCTGACCACATATCTTTCGTTGGCCGGTCGTTATTGCGTGCTGATGCCAAACACGGCGCGCGGTGGAGGGATCAGCCGCAAGATCACCAATGCGGCTGACCGGAAGAAATTGAAGGACATCGCCTCGGAGATCGACGTACCAACAGGTGCGGGTCTGATCGTGCGCACGGCAGGGGCCAAGCGCACCAAGTCAGAGATCAAGCGCGACTATGAATACTTGCAACGTATGTGGGAGCAGATCCGCGAACTGACACTGCAATCCATCGCGCCGGCAAAGATTTACGAAGAAGGCGACCTGATCAAACGATCGATCCGCGATCTCTATAATCGTGATATCGATGAAGTTCTGGTTGAAGGTGAGGGCGGGTATCGCATCGCCAAAGACTTCATGAAGATGATCATGCCGTCCCATGCCAAAAACGTGAAACGGTATGAGGATGCGCTGCCGCTGTTCGCGCGTTATCAGGTGGAGAGCTATCTGGCGGGGATGTTCAACCCGACGGTTCAGTTGAAATCGGGTGGCTACATCGTTATCGGCGTGACCGAAGCCCTGGTGGCAATCGACGTGAACTCGGGTCGGGCGACCAAAGAAGGCTCGATCGAGGAAACTGCGCTGAAAACGAACCTAGAGGCCGCAGAAGAGGTGGCACGCCAATTGCGTCTGCGCGATCTTGCAGGCCTGATCGTCATCGATTTCATTGATATGGACGAGCGTAAGAACAACTCGGCTGTTGAAAAACGCTTGAAGGATAAGCTGAAAACAGATCGCGCCCGTATTCAGGTGGGCCGGATTTCGGGCTTTGGTCTGCTTGAGATGAGCCGCCAACGGCTGCGGCCCGGTATGCTTGAAGCGACGACACAGCCGTGCCCATCTTGCCATGGCACCGGTCTGATCCGATCGGATGACAATATGGCGCTGTCGATCTTGCGCCAGATCGAAGAAGAAGGCACCCGCCGCCGTTCGCGTGAGGTTCTGGTGAGGTGTCCCGTCAGCATCGCCAACTTCCTGATGAACCAGAAACGTGAACATATCGCTCAGATCGAGGCGCGGTATGGTTTGTCGGTGCGCATCGAAGGGGATGTGCATCTGGTTAGCCCTGATTTCTCGATGGAGAAGTTCAAAACCGCCAGTCGCGTTGTTCCCGAGGCTACTGCCCCGGTGGTATCGGTGGATGCGTCCCTGATGGATTTGGTCGACGCCACCAACGAGGAAGAAAGCGAAGAAGAAGTCACAGTACAGAACGAGGAAGAGGCCAAGCCCAAGCGCAAGCGTCGTCGGCGTCGGCGCAAAAAGAACGCGGGCGGTTCAGAGGCGTCTGATAGTGATACTGACGAAACTGAGGCCGAGAATAACGCTGAGGCGGCTGAACGGGCTGAAACTGTTGAGACCGAGCAGGCCGAGGCTGAACCGGTTAATGAGGAAGCGGCTGAGAAACCAGCCAAGCCCAAGAAGCGTCGGGCGCCGCGTCGCCGTAAAAAGGATGCAGATACTGATACCGGTGCCAACGAAACTCAGCCTGCCACAGATGACACGGCGGCTGAACAGGCGAACGAACCAGTTGCTTCCACAGTTGAGGTTTCCGAGGTCGAACCAGAGCAAACCCCAGAAGCCCAGAACCCCGGGGAAGTACCCGAACCTGAGGTTGCCGAGGCTCAGCCAGTAGAAGCTTCTGAACAGGCTGAACCGGTGGCCATAGAGGCCGAGGAACAGCCAATAGAGATTGAATCTGAAGTTGTTGAGACTGACACCCCGGAGCCTGTCTTGGAGGTTGTGACGGAAGAACCTGAACCTGCGCCAGCCAAGCCAAAGCGGCGCGGGTGGTGGTCACTCGGGCAATAATGAAAAGGCGGGCTGATTGGCCCGCCTTTTTCTTTAATACTATCGTGACGAGTCGCTAGTCGGATTTTTGGATCAAATAGATCTGATGACCATCTACACTGTCTTGTGAAATGAGCGTGTGACCCGCCTCAGTACAGAAATGCGGCACGTCGATTATCGCCGCCGGATCATCAGCAAGCAGGCGCAGGACGCCACCTGCAGGTAAGGATTTAAGCCTTTTTCGGGCCTTGAGGACGGGTAGAGGGCATAACAATCCCAGCGCATCCAACGTATCTGTCTCATCTGTCATTCGGTTGAGATATTTCCAACAAGGGGCACTGTCCAGCGTGTAACCACGAGGATGTGACCGAATGGCCCCGTGACGAAACCCACTTGATACCATATGTGCTGATCCATGTTCGGAATTGAGATCATCGATGCAGGACTTTTACCTGCCATGTTTGTCGCCTTGCTCGGCGGGCTGATCAGCTTTTTGTCGCCCTGCGTGTTGCCGATTGTGCCCCCATATCTTGCGTATATGAGCGGCGTGACCATTCACGAGATGCAGGACGAGGCGCGTGCGCGGCGCAAGGCGACCCTGTCGGCACTTTTCTTTGTTCTGGGTCTGTCGACGGTATTTCTTCTGCTGGGCTTCACAGCATCGGCCTTTGGGGCGTTCGTACTCCAGAATCAGGTGCTTTTTGCTAAATTGTCAGGCGCGGTGGTGATTGTTTTTGGCCTGCACTTTCTGAATGTGTTCCGTATCCCTCTGTTAGATCGCGAAGCGCGCGTTGATGCGGGAGAATCCGGTGGTTCCGTATTCGGGGCCTATATTCTGGGCCTGGCATTTGCTTTTGGCTGGACGCCCTGCATCGGTCCTCAACTGGGGGCAATCTTATCGTTGGCCGCGTCAGAGGCGTCTGTCGCACGCGGCACGTTGTTACTAGGTGTTTATGCTGCAGGGCTGGGTATTCCGTTTCTTTTGGCCGCAATGTTCCTGAACCGCTCCATGGCCGTTATGAACCGTATCAAACCTCATATGGGTGCGATCGAAAAGGTGATGGGTGGGTTGCTATTGTTCGTCGGTATCATGTTGATCACTGGGCTGTTCACGGAATTCAGCTGGTGGCTGCTTGAAACATTTCCAGCTTTGGCGAATTTTGGTTAACCCTCTGGCGCTAAACGTGGATGGTTAAACGGCGGGTCTTACCTTGACCTTGCCGCTGCGCTAATCTGCGGATCAGAGGGCCGGGTCATGAGCAGTCAACAAACCCAACCACAGGTGCGCAAGCGCCGGGTGTTTTATATACCCGGCTATGATCCGATTCCCCCACGCCGCTATCGCGAACTCTATCGAAGAGAGAGCCGTTCCCAGGCCGCGATATCTGGCTACGAGATCGATGTGATCGGCAAAACCGATGGTGGAGCCTATGGTTGGCGCGTTCTTTCACATCAAGACGGTGTATCTGTTGAGACCGAGATCGAGGTTTTGGTTTGGGCTGATATCGTTAAGGACAGCATGGCGCGCTCGATACTGGCGACGTATTTTCAGATGGTACAGACCGCCTGGATCTACATATCAACGGGAACGCTTTGGCGCCTTATGCAATTGCGCAAGGGTCCGGTTATCGCCGCACTATATCCGGTAGGAATGTTATTGGCTCAACTTGCGCTGGCTCTGCTGGTTGGGTGGGGTGTTGCTGTTGGGTTAAGCACGTTCATGTGGTGGTGGTCTGTGCTGCCTGCTGCTGTGGCCGTTTACGCTCTGATGCGCTGGTTTCGAGCGATCGACAACCGATTGTTCGCCTATTACCTGATGCATGACTATGCGCATTCCGCACGTTTAAAAGGTGCATATTCACCTGAGCTGACAACGCGGCTTGACCAGTTTTCAGATCAGATTTTTCAGGCCCTCGGATCTGACGTTGATGAGGTTTTGGTGGTCGGCCATAGCTCTGGGGCTCATCTTGGCGTGACAGCCCTGGCTGAGGTTCTAAGGAGGCAGGGCAAGATCGGCGGTCCGGCCTTGTCATTCCTGTCATTGGGGCAGGTCGTGCCGATGGTTTCCTTTTTGCCAAAGGCCCGCGCATTGCGGACCGATCTGCAATATCTCTCGGGTAGCGAGGGGCTGGCTTGGGTCGATGTTTCAGCACCCGGAGACGGCTGCGCCTTCGCTTTGTGTGATCCAGTGGCGGTTAGCGGAGTATCGCTACCCAACAAATGCTGGCCGCTGGTACTGTCTGCAGCGTTCACTCAAACCCTTTCACCCAAGCGCTGGAAACAGCTCAGGTGGCGGTTCTTTCGGCTGCATTTCCAGTATCTGTGCGCGTTCGATAGGCCCAATGATTACGACTACTTCAAAATAACCGCGGGCCCGCAAACGCTGGGAGAAAGGTTTGCTAACCGAACACCTTCGCGATCACGCATTGAACGCACCATTTCGAAACACACTACGGTGGCGGCATGAGGCCACCTAAACCTGCTTCACGGCCCGATAAGGTTTCACTCTGGCGGTATATGCGTTTGTTTCGACAAGACCTTCTGTCGGCGCAACCTCAACGTTTGTATCGGGCCTGGATGGCTGAGTTTCGGACGCCTTTTTTTCGATCGTTCCTGATCAACCAACCGGAACTGATCCGCACTGTGTTGAAAGATCGACCCGATGTGTTTCCCAAATCAAGCCGCATCAGTGAAGGTTTGCGCCCGCTGCTGGGGCAGTCCGTGTTTCTGACCAATGGGGCGGTCTGGAAGCAGCAGCGCAGGATCATCGATCCTGCGTTTGAAGGTGGCCGATTGAAAGACACATTTCCTGCGATGGTAGATGCGGCGCAAGCTTGCGTCGACAGGCTTGGGGTGCGCATTGAGCAGGACGTGGAATGTGAAGAGATCACCAGCCACGTGGCCGCAGATGTCATATTTAGAACCCTGTTCTCGGTACCGATTGAGCATGAGGTAGCTGCGCAGGTTTTTGAAAAGTTCAGGATCTATCAGCGCGAACAACCTTTGTTGAACCTGGCAGCCTTTGTACCGCTTCCCAGATGGGCCCCCCGGTTACATTCGCGCAAGACGCGTCAGACCGCCCGACAAATACGCGCTCTGATCAGCCAACTAACACTTGACCGGGCAGCAGCAATCAAGAACGGAACGGCACCTGATGATCTGGCCACGAAGATCATGACGACCCACGATCCAGAGACAGGCAAGTGTTTTGACGCGCAAGACATGGTCGATCAGGTCGCTATTTTCTTTCTCGCGGGGCACGAGACCAGTGCCTCGGCGTTGGCATGGGCCCTGTATCTACTGGCGTTGTATCCCGATTGGCAGGAAAAGCTGGCAGAAGAGGCGCAAGCGCTGGATACAGCCGAATTCTCAGTCATGTCCCACCTACGACTTAGCCGCGACGTATTTCGTGAGGCGCTGCGCCTGTATCCGCCTGTTCCAATGATGGTGCGTGAAGCCTCCTGTCCGGAAAAATTCCGTGACAGAGATATCCCGCAAAAATCTCAGATCGTGGTCAGCCCCTGGCATTTACATCGCCACGAACGCTTATGGGACAGACCAGACGAATTTGACCCCGGGCGATGGGCAACAGAGAACGGAAAGGCCTGTCAGCGTGACGCCTACATCCCATTTTCTGCCGGCCCTCGGGTTTGCACAGGCGCGGGGTTTGCCATGGTTGAGGGTCCACTCATACTGTCGATGCTGCTGCGTCGATATCGCTTTGAAACAATCGAAGGCAAAACGCCCGTACCGGTCGCACATCTGACCGTCAGATCAAAGGATGGGATTTGGTTGCGCCTAGTTGAGCGCTAACAAACTACCATCGTTCGTCGGCTTGCTGTATGCGGTTGGAAAATGCGGAATCATATTGAACGGGAATGAGTTATGTCGAAAGCAGAACAGCGCGCGCAGATGTCCGAAGGCGCAGGATTTATTGCAGCCCTGGATCAAAGCGGCGGTTCAACCCCGAAAGCACTGGCTTTGTATGGCGTTGATGCCTCTGGGTATAACTCGGACGAAGAGATGTTCGGAGAGATCCAGAAGATGCGCGCCCGGATCATACTGGCAGAAGATTTCACCAAGGAAAAAGTGATCGGGGCGATCCTGTTCGAACGAACGCTGGGTGAAGAAATCGAAGGCAAGAAGGTCGCAGATTACCTATGGTCGGTCAAAAACATCGTGCCATTTCTGAAGATCGATAAAGGGCTTGAGGATCAAGCCAATGGCGTTCAAATGATGAAGCCTATCCCGGGGCTGGCAGAAACCCTGTCCACAGCGGATGGCGTTTTCGGAACCAAGGAGCGCTCGGTCATCCACGAAGCCAATGCGCAGGGCATCGCGGATGTTGTTGCACAGCAATTTGAAGTGGCCCGGGTCGTTACAGACGCAGGCATGGTGCCGATTGTCGAGCCCGAAGTGAACATCCATTCGGAAACCAAGGCCGAGGCCGAAGACATCTTGAAATCAGAAATCCTGAAGAACCTCGATCAATTGGCCGAGGGGCAGGAGGTGATGCTGAAGCTGACCATTCCAAGTCAGGCCAACTTGTATGACGAGGTAGCCGACCACCCACGTGTCCTGCGCGTGGTTGCGCTGTCGGGTGGATATTCGACAGCGCAGGCTTGTGACCTGCTCGGCAAGAACGGCAAGATGATCGCGTCTTTCTCTCGCGCGCTGACTGAAGGCTTGTCCAAGCAACAATCCGATGCGGAATTCAATGCAGCGCTCGGAAGCAACATTGACAATATCTACCGCGCCTCGATCTGATCGCAGGAGATTTTATTCTGGCTTGATGAAATCGCGGCGCATTTGCGTCGCTTTTTCGCGCATGGCACATCCCAATGCGTGATCATTGATCAACCCCATGGCCTGCATGAAGGCAAACACGGTCGTAGGACCGACGAATTTCCAGCCGCGTTTTTTCAGATCTTTCGACATCGCAATGGATTCTGCCGAAGTGGATGCGCTTTGCGGGGCAGGTGGCGTCTCAGGCTCGTGCCTCCAGACAAACGCTGCCAATGATCCTTCAGCTGCGATTAGGTCCTGCACGCGACCGGCGTTATTTATCACGGCTTCGATCTTGCCGCGATGACGTACGATGCCTTTGTCGTCCAGAAGACGATTGATATCTGCATCAGAAAACTCTGCTATCTTGTTGAAATCAAAGTTTCTAAATGCTGCTCTGAAATTCTCGCGTTTTGACAGAATGGTGCGCCAGCTCAGGCCCGACTGAAAGCTTTCAAGGCATAGTTTTTCAAACAACCGTCTGTCGTCGGAAACGGGATATCCCCATTCGTTGTCATGATAGTCGAAGAATTCAGGGGCGGCATTGCACCACGCGCACCGAGGTTTTCCATCTGGGCCCGTTGCCAAATCGCTCATGAATGT
Source organism: Ruegeria sp. CL5 (assembly GCF_056536485.1). Classification (NCBI taxonomy): domain Bacteria; kingdom Pseudomonadati; phylum Pseudomonadota; class Alphaproteobacteria; order Rhodobacterales; family Roseobacteraceae; genus Ruegeria; species Ruegeria sp. CL5. Next base: position 236,318 of record NZ_JBQFPS010000001.1, on the reverse strand, counting down.
ACCCTTTTTGTTCCCCGCGAGGATAAGCGACGAGATTGGCTGAAATCAAGCAATCATTCAGTTTGACGATACCAATTTAGAATGAACACGCGAATGGCCGAAGCTAGCCCGGTTTCAGGATCACGTTCTGCATCAATATTTGCCGCCAGAACATTGATTGGAATATCTTTTTTCCGCGCAATTTCACGGAATGCCTGCCAGAATTCATCCTCAAGCGAAACGGATGTTCGATGACCTTGCAAAGTCAGAGAGCGTTTGACAGGCCGCCCGCTCATTCGTCGACCTTGTGACCGTCGAGGTCGCGGCGCTGGCGCATTTTCTCCAGCCTTACCACAGCTTTCTCGGATTTGGTCTGTCCGTGTTTCGCAGAGTTTGCATCTGCACGGGCCTTCTTTTCGGCCCGCGCTTTCTCTTTTCGATACCGGTTCAGGTTGACCGGCTTGCCCATCAGTTCTTGGGCCCGATCATCTTCTCCGGGCGGACAACTGCGTCGAAGGTTTCTTCATCGACAAAGCCCAATGCGATCGCTTCTTCCTTGAGCGTCGTGCCATTCTTGTGCGCCGTCTTGGCGACGGTCGTGGCGTTGTCATACCCGATGGTGGGGGCCAGAGCGGTCACCAGCATCAACGACTCTTTCATCAGTTTATCGATGCGCGGTTCATTGGCCTTGATGCCTAGTAGCATCCTTTCGGTAAAGCTGTCGGTCGCATCACCCAACAGTTGGATGGATTGCAACAGGTTATACGACATCATCGGGTTATAGACATTCAGTTGGAAATGTCCTTGCGAGCCAGCAAACTTCATTGCTGCGTCATTGCCCATCACGTGCGCGGCCACTTGTGTCAACGCTTCGGCCTGGGTCGGATTGACCTTACCGGGCATGATGGACGAGCCGGGTTCGTTCTCGGGCAGGATAAGTTCACCTAGGCCCGAGCGGGGCCCCGAACCTAACAGACGAATATCATTTGCGATTTTATAGCAGGATCCGGCGATCGTGGCCAAAGCACCGGACAGGAAGACCATGGCGTCATGAGCGGCCAACGCTTCGAATTTGTTCGGTGCTGTAACGAAGGGAAGGCCGGTGATTTCGGCCATATTCTTGGCGACAGCCTCGTCCCAACCGTCATGAGTATTCAATCCAGTACCAACGGCGGTGCCACCTTGTGCCAGTTCATAAATGCCGGGCATCGAGGCTTCGACCCGCGCAATCCCCTGACGAATCTGATGCGCGTAACCGCCGAATTCCTGTTCCAGTGTCAGTGGGGTGGCGTCCTGTGTGTGGGTGCGACCGATCTTGATGATCCCGGCGAACTCTCTCGCCTTGGCCTCCAGCGCGGACGCAAATTTCTCGAGCCCTGGCATCAGCACATCTCGTACACTCATTGCGGTGGCGATGTGCATAGCAGTAGGAAAGGTATCGTTCGAGGACTGACCCATGTTGCAATGATCGTTCGGATGCACTGGCTCTTTCGAGCCGATCACGCCACCCAAAATCTCGATCGCGCGGTTTGCGATGACCTCGTTCGAGTTCATGTTGGATTGAGTACCCGATCCGGTTTGCCAGACGACCAAGGGGAAGTTGTCATCAAACTTACCCTCGAATACTTCTCCTGCGGCCTGAATAATCGCGTCAGCGATCTTATCATCCAACTTGCCCGTCGCCTTGTTTTCCATTGCGCAGGCCTGCTTGATCACGCCCAGCGCACGCACAATTGCGACGGGTTGTTTTTCCCACCCGATTGGGAAGTTCATGATCGAGCGTTGTGTTTGTGCGCCCCAGTATTTGTCGGCGGGCACCTCAAGAGGGCCAAAGCTGTCGGATTCGGTACGGGTTTTAGACATCGGTCGCTCCGGTCTGGTATGCAGTCGTATGCCGTTTAACCGCAGCGGGGCTGAGGCGCAATCGGCCAGTTGAGCGCACCATAAACCTAGGCCGGACAAAGGTATAGACGAAGCGCCGCACCAATTAGTTTCTGTTAGCGAAAACAGTGCCATTGTGCACAGACGGACTAAAGTTAGAATGTAGTTACATAGAGGACGGAGTCAGCCATGCGAGTATCATTTATGAACAGACCCCTGCATGCGGTTGCGTTGGCGTTTGCCGCATGTATCTGGCTGGCCGCATCTTTACAGCAAGCCAACGCGACCAACATTGAGCCTTTTGTCGGCGATTATACTGGATCTGCCGAAGTTGTTGACGCCGATGGTACTTCGACGCCTCGGGATATGAGTGTTTCAATCCACGAGATTAAAGGTGGTTTCAACATAAGTTGGACCACCACGACCTACAAAGCAGATGGGCGCATCAAGGATGAGAAATATTCGGTTGATTTTCAAAGCTCGGATCGTGCGGATGTTTATTCTGCCGCGATGAAACGCAACGTGTTCGGGCATGAGGTGCCGCTTGACCCGATGAAAGGTGAACCATTTGTCTGGGGCAGGATTGAAGGCGACACTCTGACTGTATTTTCGTTGTTCATCGCAGAAAATGGAGGCTACGAGTTGCAACAGTTTGACCGGACCTTGGCGGATGGCGGTCTGGATTTGTCATTTTCGAGGTTCCGGGACGGAGTCAAATCACGCTCGGTCGAGACATTTTTGAAAAAGAAGTAAACCCCGCATAAAGCGGGGCTTTATCTGATCACTTGCGAAAGCTATCCAGCGAAACAACATCCGCATCATGGTGCTGTGGTTCCGGTTCTTCCGCTTCCAGTTCGATTGGGGCTTCATCCGCCACAAAGACTTCGTCGTCCTCATTCTCGGGGCTTTCAAAGCGCAAGCCAAACTCGACCGAAGGGTCAACGAAGGTTTTTATTGCCATATACGGTATGTACAGCGGCTCTGGCGCATCGCCGAAATTCAACGTGATCGAAAATCCTTCATCGCCGACTTCGAGATTTTCGAACCAATGCTGCATGACGATCGTCATTTCACCGGGATACCGCTCTCGTAGCCAGTCAGCCAGTTCAACGCCTTCATATCGTGTATCAAAGGTGATGAAGAAATGGTGTGCTCCGGGCAGGCCAGTCTTGGACACATCCGTCAGGACGGTCTTGATCAGGCCCCGCATGGCCGTGTGCATCAGATTCCCGTAGTCGATGTCTTGCGACATGTTTGATCCTCGAAAGTGGTTATTACCAGCATAGTTCATTCGGACGGAAACGAAAGGCCGTGCTGGGCTGTATTGATCACAAAAACTGCAACCCGATCCCGGCCAGAACCATAATTCCTAATGTGGTCGCTAAACCGGATTTCATACGGAAAATCAACAGGCCAGCTAGCACCGTAAGAACAAGCGCCCTGATATCGAGCGTAGCAGGATCGGGCAGGGGGATTGACACAGGTCCCAATGACCAACCGGGGAGAGAGCCAAACAGAACGTTCAACCCAAACCACACGGAGAGGTTGAGAATCACTCCGACAACCGCAGCCGTGATGCCGTGCATAGCGGCCCCAAGCCAAGGGCGTGCTGCAATTCTGTCCAGTTGTGGCGCTGCGAGGAAGATCCAGAGGAAGCAGGGAACAAATGTCGCCCATAAAGCGACAACTCCGGCCGCCAGCGCAAGTGATGGCCCTCCGGCAACCTGTCCAGTCAGCATCGCCACAAATTGCGTCACAAGGATTAGAGGTCCCGGCGTGGTTTCTGCCAGGCCAAGCGCATCGATCATCTGATCCGTGTTGATCCATTGGTAGGTGTCCACAACGGTCTGGGTCATATAAGCCAGCACCGCATATGCTCCGCCAAAGGTGACGACGGCAAGACGGGCAAAAAACCAACCCAAATCGGTGAGTAATTCTTGCCCTGACAATTGCAAGAAAAACAGAGGCCCCAGCCACAATATGAGCCAGAATACTGCCGTTTGAACGGGTTTACCTAATACCGGGCTTGCCTGGACGGCTGTAGGAGCTTGGCCTTTGGACGTGGCAAAGCCCCAAAGGGCCGCGCAGAAAATGATCAGAGGGAATGGCAGGTTGAACAGAAATATTCCAAGAAACGCGAGCCCGGCGATCATCTGATGTTCGGTATCGGTCAACGCCTTTTTCGACAGATTACGCAAGGCTTGAAGAACGATGATAATGACGGTGGCTTTGATGCCCAAAAACCCCGCCTGAACCAGTGGCAATGTACCATACGCTGCATACAGCGCTACAAGTATTGCAATGACCAGCGCCCCTGGCAGGACAAACAAGCCACCTGCAATCAAGCCTCCGGTCACACCACGCAATCGCCAACCCGCGTATGTAGCCAGCTGCATGGCCTCAGGCCCCGGCAATAACATGCACAACGAAAGCGCGCGTAGATAGGTTTGCTCGTCCAGCCAGGGGCGTTTCTCGACAAGTTCCTGATGCATCAGTGAAATCTGCGCCGCTGGCCCACCAAAGGACAAAAGCCCGATACGCCCGAAAACGCTGAACAACTCACGGTACGATGGTGTCATTTCCCGTGACCTGCTGGCCAGTCATGTGTTTCACCAGATCCATCCCGCGCCCATCGATAAAGCGCATCGTAGATATGCAGACCAGCCTCCAGTTGTTGCTGATCGTCCCGATATTGGCGCGACAGTCCGACCGATATTGCCAATAATCCAGCAGCTTCTGGCGCTAAATTATGCCTGTTGGTGTCAGCCGCGCGTATTATGGTGGCCAATCGGTCCATTGGTTCGGAATGCAGGTTGAACACGTCCAGCATGGTATCGAAGGTGCATTTCTCGCCGCGATGGCTCCAGTCGACACCTTCAACGTCAAAGGGAGTGGCGCCGAAATGCTCCGCCACTCCCTGTATTTCGCCGGGCGCCACAAAAAGGAAGCGCGCTTGAGCGTCGACAAACCTTCGGATTAACCAAGGGCACGCAATGCGATCAATCTTGGGGCGATGTCGTGTCACCCAAATCGTACCGCCCTGGGCAATCTCAGGCAGGGCAGAAACAGGCACGGAGGGTGCCCCTGGCAGATCGCGCCAGGCAAACATGCCGCCCTCAAGATATTCGGACATTACGCCTTCGGATTGCAGCCAAGAGACGACACCCTGGCTTAGTTTTTTGCCTTTTTGGCAAATCACAACAGAAAAGCGATCTCCGATCCTTTCTCTGATTTTGTCAACATCTTTGAAGGAACGACGAATAGCGCTCGGAACAAGCACAGGGTCGTCCGCAAAATCCGCCTCGGTTCGCACGTCGATAAGGACAGGCGCCTTGGGTGTACCGATTAAGCGAAGCAGTTGTCGGGGTATTATTGCATTGGGGGCAGCCATTGCATGTTTCCTTGTGGCTTTGGATACATGCGAACTTGGGCTGCCGCCTCACGGGGTGTTCGCAAGCTTACCCCTTGAACCTCTGCTATCGCGTGGATGCGGTAGGGGTCAAGCTTGCGGTTGTGGTTTAACCGACCCAGTCCAACCTTTGCCCAGTCATGCAAACCGGAAGCGTATCCTGCGGGAACTGCCCAAGCTGCTCAAAGAGTGAAATGAAATCGAACTGATTATACGCCTCGACCATTTTCTCGCCTTTGAATCGGGCCATGACTTGCCCGGTAACCTCTAATGGTGCGCCGTTGTCAGCCCGAAATGTGCGGACGTGAAGAACTCCGGACACCCAATCACCGTTTTCAATGATTTTGGGGAGGTCGACCTTGATTTCGCCCAGCACATGTCGGAAGGCCATTACCAGATCGCGAAAGTCATCGGCCCCAACCTGCATTTCTGGGATCAACCCCTCGGCCATCGTGTCTGGTGCAAAAAACTGATCGATTGCGTCGGTATTGCCCTGTTCCCAAACCTCAGAATACCACGCCCTAAGCCTGTCAGAATTCGTCATCTTATCCCTCCTGTCGCCTGGACAGAAATTTGGGTTAAACAAGTGAATAAATCCTGAATCTCTAATGAGCTATGAGCAATAAACAGACATAACAGGGAAAATGCAGGTTTCTGTTGCCAGGTACCTGCGAACCCCGCCTTACGCGGCTAGGCGCAAGGGCTTAAGTTTCGGTCTTGCTACTGCTTACGCAGCAACTGCAACCGGAGCACGATTGTCGTTTGCAATTGTACTATTTTCGCCGGTAACGGTGGCAGACAGCCGAGACAAAGCTAACCCCTTTAGACGTTCGTCGATCCTATTTCGGCCCCAAAATCCCCAAACGAAGGATGATTGGTGGAGCCGCCGGGTACCGCCCCCGGGTCCGATCCGCTTATTACGAGCGCGTTTATGTCTATAGTCCCGAGGGACCTCTCTTATATAGGTGAGGTAACGATGGGATGCAAACTCGGAATCTGGGCTATAGGGTGGTTTTGTTTCAATGTGTTACGACGCTCTGTTCATGTTTGCCAGAATAAGCCAGATGGCGAGAACAAGTTCGATTCCACCAAAAATCATTGCTTTTGCCAAAGGTGGATGATCGAGAGCAACAGAAACGAATCTGCCAAGTGCCGCACCAGAATAGACTATCCCCAGCATCACATAAGCCATCGGATTGTTAAGCCACAGCACAGCAGCGCCGGTGACTACAAACAGCCCACCAACCGAGGCGCGCATTTCACTGAGACCCATGGTGCTTTTGGTCGGGACCAGATCCAATGCGTTAGCAGTATGCGCAGGCGCCAGGAAGCCAAATAAACCGAATGCAATTGTCAGCAAAGCGGCAGCTACATTGAGGATAGTGATCATTTCCACCTCATAATTCGTTTTCAAACCTCTGTTATAAAATCATTTAGATCAGGTCGGTTTGCGTTTTTTCTGGGCAACATCTTGCGCCAGTTGCCGAGTATAGCTCTCAAGCTGAACCAGCGCCGCATCAACCTTTTCAGCGTCACGCGCCTCTAAGGCATTGGCGATGTTGGTGTGTAACGCGATGATTTCTTCCCGCGACCGTGCAGTGAAGGTGATCATGTTCATCAAAGGCTGCATCGCCTCGACAGCGCCAGCCAGTTGGTAGGACAAGACGGGATTGCCAGCGCCATCGACCAGCGCTCGATGGAAGGCAACATCTGAGGCGCAGAATGCTTCGTCGGTCAGACCGGGCTGTGCCTGCCGAAAGATCTCGGCCCGCATTGTAGCAAGCTGATCCGCCGTCCGACGCTGTGCAGACAGGGACGCACAGGCTCGTTCCAACGCGTACCGTGCCTCGCACGCAGTGTCGAAACTGACCGCGTTCATCGACAGCAATAGCGTTGAGGTCGTAACCTGTTGAGAATAAGCGCCTTCAAAGCTTAGTCGATTTACAAACGCGCCCCCTGTGGCCCCACGTTGTGTACGGATCAGAGATTGTGCCGCCAAGCGTTTCAAAGCTTCGCGAACAGTCGGGCGCGAGACATTGAATTGCTCGGCAAGTTCAGATTCGGAGGGCAAGCGTTCATCGACGATGAGTTGCCCCGATATGATGGCATCCCGGATAGCTTGGGCAATTTGAGCCGATAGATCGGCAGAGCTTTGGGGGTCAATCTTCATGGTCGCTTGCGTCAAAAGTAAATTTTTATTTGTCTGACATTTAAAAGTCTGACATTTGAAAAGCAAGAGAGTTGAGTCGGGAGAGGCAAGTGAGTCGCTCAGTTTTCCGCAGCGCGCTTTGGTTGGGCTTCTACATCGCGATCCTTTGGGCGTGGTGGATGATGGTCTCGATGAGTCGCGATATGGATTTGGATTGGATCGGTCGGCCCGGCCCAATGGGACAGGCCATGGCGGCGATGGACCCGCGCATGGATATGTATATGCCCATGGCCGAGTTTGGCCCGCTGTTCTGGATGTGGGCGATCATGATGGCGGCAATGATGCTGCCAACACTAGTCCCCACATTGCGCAGTTACGATGATCTGATCCGCAGCGCGAATGGCACGCGGCCAGGGTGGCTGGGCGTTCTATCCGGGTACTTCATAGTTTGGGTGGGTTTTGCTGCGTTGATCACCGGCCTGCAGCTGGCACTGCTGTTCGGAGGTGCGGTCGATATGCTGGGCATCGCCAAATCGCCCTACTTGGCTGCAGGTCTGCTTTTGGTAGTGGGCGCTTTCCAATTCACCCGTGCAAAAGAGGTCTGCCATGGCGTTTGTCATGCGCCCATGACGTACTTTCTGGGACATTGGAAAACGGGTTTCTCAGGCGGCCTGCGCATGGGCTTAGGGTTGGGTGCATTTTGCGTGGGCTGTTGCTGGGGCTTCATGGCTCTGGGCTTTGTGGGCGGCGTCATGAGCCTGCTGTGGATGGGGCTGGCGACGCTGTTCATGGTTTTGGAAAAACTACCCCAAATCGGACACGTAGTGAGCCGGCCGATGGGGTTCATCTTAATAGCGGGCGGTCTGGCACTGCTCGTACATCACATTACTTACGGAGGATAGGTCTATGGCTAAGAACAGAAAACCGGATGCGGATAAGCTGCCGGTCAGTCAGAGAATTGACAGCCGGATGCCCAATCCCAAGCGCCGGGAGATGAGCCCGACCAACTGGGCAGTCAAGGGTGAACTGATCCTGAACTGCTCCTGCGATGTGTTTTGTCCTTGCGTCGTTTCGCTAGGTGCACACCCTCCGACCGAAGGGCATTGCCATGCGTGGATGGGTATCATGATCGACGAAGGCCACTACGAAGGCGAAGATCTGTCAGGCCTCAACGTCGGGCTGTTGGTCGATATCCCCGGGCGCATGGGCGAGGGCCAGTGGAAAGTCGCGGCTTATGTCGACGAACGCGCCAGTGGGAAGGCCTATAACGGGTTGCTGCAAATCTTCAGCGGGCAGGCAGGCGGCACTACCGGTCTGTTCACCATGTTGGTTAGTGAAATCATCGGGGCAGAGCGTGCACCGGTTCAAATCGAGCGAGATGGGACAAAGCGCCGGATCATGATCGGGCGGAAAATTCAGGGCGAGATCGAGATGCTGGCTGGTAAAGACCCTGAGCATCCGGTGATGGTTTCAAACTCGAAATACTGGATGGGCCCGGACATCATCGTGGCCAGAGGAACGAAATCCAAGGTACGTGATTATGGTCGCGTCTGGGACTTTGGCGGGAAATCAGCCGAGATTTGCCCCATCGACTGGCACGGGCCAAAGTAATGATCACCGGTGCCTATGCCCGTGAGATGGCGCGTTACAGTCGATGGGAGAACAGTCAGTTAAAGAGTTTTCTTAAGGCTCTTTCCGACGAAGAACTGACGCGGAAACGGGGCGCCTTTTTCGGTTCAATCATGGGAACAGCCAATCATCTGCTTTGGGGGGACTGGATCTGGATCTCACGGTTCGACAAAGGCCCTGGACCAGGCGGTGGCATCCCAGAGAGCGTGTCAATCTGCGCTGGTTTGTCCGAGTGGTTGCCGCTGCGGGATACCATTGACGTTCGGATTACTAGGTGGAGCGAAACGCTGGGAGACAACGAACTTACGGGCCCGTTCACATGGTATTCCGCTGCAAAAGAAGAAGATGTAACAAAGCCTTATGCGCAATGCATCATTCACATGTTCAATCACCAGACGCATCATCGCGGACAATTGCACCAAATGCTGACCGAGGCAGGCTCTGATGCGCCTGTGAGCGATTTTGTTTTTCTGCCAGAGGATTTCTGACATGGCAGTCATTACGCCGAACCGACGCGTGCGCAAAACCCCGTTTACTCCGGGTGTCGAAGCCGAAGGGGTTAAGGGATACACTGTCTATAATCACATGCTTCTGCCTACAGTCTTCGAAAGTGTCGAGGCTGATGCTGCGCATCTGAAAAAGCATGTGCAGGTGTGGGATGTCTCGTGTGAGAGACAGGTTCTGATCAAAGGCCCGGGCGCGCTGCGACTGATGAAAATGCTCAGCCCGCGCGATATGGACAAGATGCAGACGGATCAGTGTTATTATGTGCCGATCGTTGACCAAAATGGCGGTATGCTGAATGACCCGGTGGCGATCAAACTGGCAGATGACCATTACTGGCTTTCCGTCGCTGATGGAGATCTTTGGCAATTTGCTCTGGGCATCGTGCTTGCCCTGGGGCTGGATGTCGAAGTCTCCGAAACAGACGTGTCTCCGCTAGCCGTTCAAGGCCCCAGGGCTGATGATCTGATGGCACGGGTATTTGGAGAAGATGTCAGGGACATAAAATTCTTCCGATACAAGAGGTTGCCCTTCGAAGATACATCGTTTGTCATCGCCCGATCCGGCTGGTCGAAACAAGGTGGGTTCGAGATCTATGTCGAAGGGGCGGATTACGGAATGCCGCTTTGGGATACGTTGTTCGCAAATGGTCGCGACCTGAATGTACGTGCGGGTTGCCCCAACGGGATTGAACGGATCGAGAGTGGCCTATTGAGTTTTGGGTCGGATATGCGACGCGAGAACACTCCTTATGAATGCGGGCTTGAGCGCTTTTGCAATTCTCCGCTTGATTACATCGGTAAGGCCGCTTTGGCGGATCAGGCAGAAAACGGGCCGCCCAGACAAATCCGTCCGCTGACTATCGAGGGCGAGATCGGCCCGTGCACCGAATCCTGGCCTTTGATGGCTGAGGGTCGTCAGGTGGGGCAAGTGGCCTCTGCTGCATATTCGCCCGAGTTCGAGGTGAACGTCGCCATAGGGATGGTGGACCGGTCGCATTGGGCACCCGGCACACGGATCGAGTTGATGACTGAACACGGTATGCGATGGGCCGTCGTACAAGAGAAATTCTGGCGCTGAGCCCTGTATCTGAGGACATGCCCATACGGGCTACTAAAGGAGTAAGTTTATGTTTAATTCACTCGTCGTTGAAAAAGATGAAGAAAGTGGCCTCGCAAGCGCCTCGGTAAAACAGATATCTCTGGATGATTTGCCGGATGGAGAAGTGACTGTTGCTGTCGAATATTCAACGGTTAACTACAAAGACGGGCTGTGTATGTCGCCAAAGGGTGGCGGCTTGGTGCGGAGTTATCCGCATGTCCCGGGTATCGATTATGCGGGCACCGTCGAGCAATCCTCTGATGATCGCTATAAACCCGGTGACAAAGTCGTTTTGACGGGCTGGCGCGTGGGTGAGGCGCATTGGGGCGGGTATTCTCAGAAGGCCAATGCCCGTGCAGATTGGCTGGTTCCTTTGCCGCAGGGTTTGGATACGCGACAGGCGATGGCGGTTGGCACCGCAGGATTTACGGCCATGTTAGCCGTCATGGCGTTGGAAGATCATGGAATGCAGCCGGGCCATGGCCCGGTGCTTGTCACGGGTGCCGCAGGCGGCGTGGGTTCGGTCGCCACTGCCATTCTGGCTCATCTGGGATATGAGGTCGCAGCAGTAACCGGTCGCCCGGATACCGCTGAGTACCTAAAGTCTTTGGGTGCAACCACAATTGTTCCGCGCGACGAATTGAACGAAACCACCAAGCGTCCGCTGGAAAGTGAAACCTGGTCCGGGTGTGTTGACGCAGTGGGTGGCGCCATGCTCGCCCGCGTATTGGGTCAGATGAAATATGGGGCATCAGTTGCTGCCGTTGGACTTGCCGGAGGTGCGGGTTTGCCTGCGACTGTGATCCCATTCCTACTGCGTGGCGTGAATCTGTTGGGTATCGACAGCGTCATGCAGCCCTATGACAACCGTGTTCGGGCTTGGCAGCGTATCGCTACCGATCTGCCCATGGAAAAGCTTGAGGCCATGATTCACCCAGCAACACTGTCTGATCTGCCGCAATTGGGCGCGGATATTCTGCAGGGACAAGTCAAAGGTCGCGTCGTAGTCGATGTGAACACCTGATATTGATTGTACCAAGAAGAATCCGACCGAATTCAGTGTTCGGTCGGCCCCTTGGTCGCGATTGGGGCCGGAATGCCGGAAACAGTTCTGGTCATTGCCACAATTCATCCGCATGATTGCTATACATCCCAATTGTGATGGCTTAAGACCCATCCAAACATCACCTGAAGACGGGGAGTGAGCAGCATGTCTGATGATTTCGTACTCGACACCGATGATCTGAAACGCCGTATGGACGGCGCAATGGCCAACCTCAGAACCGAATTCGCTTCATTGCGGACCGGGCGCGCTTCGGCCTCGATGCTTGAGCCCGTGATGGTTGACGCGTATGGCTCGATGACCCCAATCAATCAGGTCGGCACCGTAAACGTCCCCGAACCACGTATGGTTACCGTAAATGTCTGGGATAAAGGTCTTGTGGGCAAAGTTGAAAAAGCAATTCGCGAAAGCGGGCTTGGTATCAATCCACAGCTGAATGGCACGATCATCATGCTGCCGATTCCCGAGTTGAACGAGGAACGCCGACGTGAATTGGGCAAGGTTGCAGGCCAATACGCTGAAAGCGCGCGTGTTTCGATCCGGAACGTGCGCCGCGACGGCATGGACCAGATCAAGAAAGCCAAAGCCGATGGCATGTCCGAGGATGATCAGAAATTCTGGGAGGTAGAAGTGCAGGAGCTGACCGACACGATGATCAAATCCGTCGATGAGGCACTTGAGACCAAGCAAGCCGAGATTATGCAGGTCTGAGACTCGGTCATGCCAAAGGATCCCGATAACGCTTTGCAAGCCGGTCCGCGCCATGTGGCAATTATCATGGACGGTAATGGTCGATGGGCTCAGGCACGGGGACGGCCTCGGTTGTTTGGCCATCACGCAGGCGCGCGGCGTGTTCGTGAGGTGGTCGAGGCCTGCCCAGGGCTCGGGATCAAATATCTGACGATCTTTGCGTTTTCGACCGAAAACTGGAAGCGTACGCAGGTGGAGGTTGCAGGCCTCATGAGCCTGTTCCGACGCTATATTGTCAAAGAAACCAATACGCTAAAGAACAACGGTATCCGGGTGCGATTTATCGGTGACCGCGTACGTTTGGATGCCAAACTTACCGAGCTGATGGATACGCTTGAACGTGAAACGCAGGATAATGATCTGGTCCATCTGACAGTCGCCTTGAACTATGGCGGTCGAGATGAGGTTGCTCGCGCAACCAAACGTTTGGCACGTGACGTGGCCGAAGGTGTTTTGCGTCCCGAAGATGTGGACGAAGAAACTCTGCCCAAATATCTGGACACGCGGGTTCTGCCGGACCCTGATCTGGTTATCCGTACCAGTGGTGAAGCCCGAATTTCGAATTTCTTGCTCTGGCAATCTGCCTACTCAGAGTATGAATTCATAGATACATTGTGGCCCGACTTTACTGCTGCCGAGTTGGAACGTTTATGCCTGAACTATGGATCGCGTGAACGGCGATTTGGGGCGGTTCCGGCATGAGTGATGGCCGATGGTCTGATCTGACCGCTCGGGTTTTGTCAGCGTCCGTGTTGGTCCTCATAGCGGCCATCATGGTGTGGCTGGGTGGACTTTGGTTCGAGGCATTTATTGCCACTGCGTGCGGGCTCATGACGTGGGAGCTGGTGCGGATAGTCGACCCTCAACAACGAGGTGTCGCGATACAGCTCGCGATATTGACCGGTGTCGCCGTTGTTCTGAGTTACCATTTGCCGCCGCTGTATAAAATTCCATTTTTGTTGGCACCTGCTTTGGTTGGCGCGGGTCAAATCAAGTGCGCGCGTGGTACCTACGCGCTTTTTGCGATCTGGATAGCAACTTCGGGGCTGGGGTTTATCTCGATACGCGAAAGCTTGGGGTTTGGATGGATGGTGTGGCTGATCCTTGTTGTCATAGCGACGGATGTTGCCGGGTATTTTGTGGGCAAAACGCTTGGTGGACCTAAGTTTTGGCCAAAGGTCAGCCCCAAGAAAACATGGTCCGGAACGATAGGGGGATGGGTCGCCGCAGGAATAGTTGGTACATTATTTGCGTTCTACGCGGGTTTTGGTTTGGCTTTCGTAGTTGTATCGGTTCTCGCCTCTATGGCGAGCCAGATCGGCGATATCGTCGAAAGCTCAACAAAACGCAGGTTTGGAGTTAAGGACAGTTCGAACTTGTTACCTGGTCATGGTGGCTTTCTGGATCGGTTCGACGGGATGATGGGGGCCTCGGTCTTTGTCCTGTTGGCGGGGTTGCTTTATGCACCCGGAGGCATGTGATGCGAAAGGTATCGATATTCGGCGCGACGGGATCGATCGGGCAGAACACGCTTGATCTGATTTCGAGGAATCCGAATGCCTATGATGTCGTCGCGCTGACCGGTGGCGGCAATATTTCGAAATTGGCGAAAGATGCGGTCCGTCTGGGCGCAGATGTTGCTGTCACCGCGTTTGATGACAGGTTGGATGACCTGCGTTCAGCCTTAGCCGGAAGCGGTGTTCAAGCGGCTGCGGGGCAGGCGGCTTTGATCGAGGCAGGTGCGCGCCCTGCAGATTGGGTTATGTCAGCGATTGTCGGCGCTGCGGGACTTGCTCCGGGGATCGAAGCCCTTAAGCAAGGCGCGACGCTTGCGCTGGCGAACAAGGAAACGCTGGTATGTGCAGGACCTTTAGTTCTGGAGACTGCGCAGAACTACGGCGCAAGGCTACTTCCTGTCGATAGTGAGCATTCGGCAGTCTTTCAGGCCCTTGTTGGCGAAGACATGACAAGTGTCGAGCGGATTATTATCACGGCAAGCGGTGGCGCATTTCGGGATTGGCCGCTGAGTGATCTGGCGAACGCAACTGTCGAACAAGCGTCAAGCCATCCGAATTGGAACATGGGGCAGCGAATTACAATCGACAGTGCTTCTATGTTCAATAAAGCACTGGAAGTCATAGAAACAAAAGAATACTTCGGCATTCAGCCCTCTGAAATCGAAGTTCTGGTGCACCCCGAATCTATTGTTCACGCGATGGTTGGGTATCGGGATGGTGCCGTGATGGCACACATGGGTGCGCCCGACATGCGCCATGCCATCGGATACGCATTGCACTGGCCCGAGCGGCTTGATCTACCTGTCGCAAGGCTTGATCTGGCTCAATTGGGGCAATTGAGCTTCAGCGCTCCAGATGACGCCCGGTATCCTGCGTTGCGTCTCGCACGCGAAGTGATGCAACGCGGCGGATTGTCGGGTGCGATCTTCAATGCCGCAAAAGAGCGCGCGCTGGACCACTTTATCGCCCGTAGAATTCGGTTTCTGGATATGGCTGACGCAGTTTCGTCGGTTTTGGAGCGATTTGAGGCGACAGATGGCCTTATTGATGCTCAGTTGACTCTTGATAATGTACAGCAAACGGACCATCTCGCACGTCAGTGGGTCGATGAAACCGTATTGGAACGAGCAGGATAATACCTTTGGACATACTCTCTTTGATCCCGCAATTCGGCAATCTTCTCTATACGATAGTTGCCTTTGTTATTGCGCTTTCAGTGATTGTCGCTGTGCATGAATACGGTCATTACATTGTCGGGCGCTGGTCGGGCATTCATGCCGAAGTGTTTTCGATCGGCTTCGGTCCGGTTCTGTGGAGCCGGGTAGATAAGCGCGGCACACGGTGGCAGGTCGCGTTGCTTCCATTTGGCGGATACGTCAAGTTTTTGGGGGATGCCAACGCTGCGTCTGGCAAAGATACGGATGCGATAAACGAAATAGTCGAGCAGAGCCCTGAAGAATTGCGTCGAACGATGCATGGGGCGCCGCTGTGGGCACGTACCGCCACTGTGGCGGCTGGGCCTATATTCAACTTCGCGATGTCGATCCTGGTTTTTGGATTTGTGTACTGGTCGCAAGGCGTATCACGAGAACCTTTGACAGTCGGTTCCTTGCAGCCGCTCCCTGGAGTCGAGCAGGGGTTGCTTGAGGGGGACGAAATTGTTGCGATTGCAGGCGTGCCGACACCGGATTTTGATAATGCAGGCAGTTGGTCGGAATTCGTTGATGCTCTGCCCGTACTGCCTGAACTGGACTATACTGTAATCCGGGACGGTGAGACCATCGATGTTTCTGCCCCGTGGCTGTTTCCAGCGTTGATCCAGCAGGTTACACCACGCAGCGCTGCAATGGACATACAATTGCAGCAGGGCGACGTAATTACAGCCGTCGATGGCGACCCGATTTTCAATTTCGAACAATTGAAAGAACGTGTCGAAAGCTCGGACGGGCGCGTGTTGCTTCTGGACGTTTGGCGCAATGGAACCGAGCTTGAATTTGCGCTGGCCCCCAGACGTACTGACGAGCCGAAAGCAGATGGTGGTTTTGTGACCCATTGGCGGATCGGGATCGTTCGGGGAATGATGTTCGAACCTCAGACTGTTCCCGCCGGTATCTGGGATTCCGTAAAAACCGGTTTTGCTCAGACCGGACGCATTATCGAAGGGTCATTGTCAGGTATGTGGCACATGATCACGGGGGCGATCAGCACGTGCAATATTTCCGGCCCGATCGGGATTGCGGAAACCTCTGGCGCGATGGCCAGTCAAGGTGCACAGAATTTCATCTTCTTTATCGCGGTACTTTCTACGGCGGTTGGGCTGCTGAACTTGTTCCCGATCCCAGCGCTTGATGGCGGACACTTGTTGTTTTACGCCTACGAAGCCGTCTCGGGCAAACCACCCAGTGACAATGCCCTGCGGATTTTGATGGGAATTGGGATAACGCTGATCCTTTCGTTGATGATCTTCTCTGTCAGCAATGACCTGTTCTGCTGAATAAGGCGTGACAGGCGCCATTTGGACGCAATATTGCCGCAATTGAAGCGTATCTTCATTGGTGTAATTCAATGAGCGGGCTTGAGAGCGATGACCGAAGCGTTGCAGAGATCTTACAAAAGCGTCAGCGTCCTTTTTCAGTTGAACTGGGATGTATTACTTAGCTTTGGCGTAACCGCCTTGGCATTGGCTGTAGGCGGATATCTCGTCGGTTTGTGATTCTTCAGACCAAGGCTATGAAAATGCAACGGCCCACCGGGCCGTTTTTTTGTGTTTGCTCTTTTGACATGGCTTCTCAATCCGGCTACTCAGCAACTACAGGCTGAGATTTCTGGGTAGTGATAAAAATGACTGATTGCAGGGGCACGAGCACATTCTGCGGCGCTCGAGGGCAGAAGACCAATATTTTGTGGCAGGCACTAACGCTCTTTTTTCTATTTGCTACACCGGGTTTGCTGGTATTACCGGATCCTGCTCAGGCGCAATCTTACACGATTAACCGCTTCGAGGTTGAAGGCAATCGACGGATCGAAACCTCGACAATCATCGCACGAACGGGAATCGAACCGGGGCAAACTGTCAGTGCCGGACAGATAAATGATGCTTTTCAGCGTTTGCTTGACAGTGGTGTTTTTGAAACAGTCGAACTGACTCCTCGCGGAAACACACTGGTTATTGTGGTTGAAGAGTACCCGACGATTAATCAGATCAGCATTGAGGGGAACCGTCGCGTTAAGGATGACGTACTGCTCGAGGCGATCTCATCCCAGACCCGCCGTGTCTTCACCCCGCAATTGGCAGAAGCCGACGCAGATTTGATCGCCGAGATCTATTCTGCGCAGGGCCGGGTGTCGGCAACGGTGATTCCACGCATCATCCGCCGAAATGACAATCGTGTGGATTTGGTTTTTGAGGTGGCCGAAGGCACCACCATCGAAGTTGAGCGCGTCAGCTTTGTTGGCAACCGTGCTTACTCGGACCGCCGCCTGCGTCGTGTGCTCGAGACCAAACAGGCAAATATTCTGCGGACTTTCCTGCGGGGCGACACGTTTATTGCTGATCGTATCGAATTCGATAAGCAGGTCATCCGCGATTTCTACCTTTCGCGCGGTTATATCGATTTCCGAGTAAACAGTGCCAATGTGGAATTCACGCGTGAACGGGATGCGTTTTTCCTGGTCATGAATATCACCGAAGGTCAGAGATTCGCCTTTGGTCAGATTTCAACTGTAAGTGAAATTCCTGGCGTCGATCCGGCACCCTATCAGGCAGCACTAAAGGTCAAGCCTGGTGTTATCTACTCGCCGACTTTGATTGAAAACTCGATTGCTCGACTTGAGCGTCTGGGCCTGAAACAGGGCGTCGATTTCTTGAGAGTTGAACCTCGGGTGACGCGCAACCCGCGTGATCTGACGCTGGATGTTCAGTTTGTCCTAACCCGCGGCCCGCGTATTTTTGTCGAACGCATCGACATCGAAGGCAATACCACAACACTTGACCGGGTGATCCGGAGGCAATTCGATACCGTGGAAGGTGACCCCTTCAATCCCCGAGAAATCCGTCAGAGCGCCGAACGTATTCGTGCGCTGGGCTTCTTCTCAGCCGCTGATGTTGAAACCCGCGAAGGTACATCTCCAAGTCAGGTCATCGTTGATGTCGATGTTGAAGAACAACCAACCGGATCGCTTAGCCTGGGTGGTAGCTACTCGGTCTCGGACGGTTTCGGGATCGCCATTGGCCTGAACGAATCCAATTTCCTTGGCCGTGGCCAGAATTTAGGGATCACGCTTTCGACGGCTCAAGATTCTGAGCAGTATACAATTAACTTTACCGAACCTTATCTGCTGGGGCGGAAATTACGCTTTGATCTTGGGGTGGGTCTTGCAAGCACCAACTCAAGCTTTGCGAGTTACGACACCAAAACCGTCTTTTTTAATCCTCAGGTAAGCTATGCCATCGGCGAACTTTCAGCGCTGCGTTTGCGTTACGGCTGGAACCAAAGCGAAATGACCCAGCAGAGCAATGAGACCAATGGGGCGGTCATCGCTTCTGAAATTGCTCAGGGCAAAAGAACCAGCAGTTCGATTGGTGTTTCTTATGTCTACGACAGTCGATTGGGTGGCTTGAATCCCAATGCAGGCGTCTTGTTTGAGCTTGGCGTGGATGCAGCTGGATTGGGCGGCGACAACGAGTATATCAAAACCACAGCCCGCGCGATCGCTCAGAAGCGCGTGCTCAACGAGGAGGTTGTGCTTAGGGCATCTCTGGAACTTGGCGCGCTCAACTGGACCGGGGATGATTTTAGCCGGACCATTGATCGATTTGTGCTTGGCCCGAACACGTTCCGTGGTTTCGAACCTGCCGGTCTTGGGCCGCGCGACCTTTCCAACGGTCAGGACGATGCCATCGGTGGTAACTATTATTGGGTTGCCCGGTTCGAGTCTGATTTCCCCTTGGGCTTACCTGAAGAACTAGGATTGCGAGGTGGTCTGTTCTACGATGTAGGCAACCTGTACAACATCAACAACGTGGATACGTCGGGTGCCGATATCGTCGGAGCCAGCGGATCCATCCGCCATGTGGTAGGCGTCTCGGTTCTGTGGACAACGCCATTTGGTCCTCTGCGCTTCAACTTTTCGCAAGCGCTGAAGAAAGAAGAGTTCGACAAGGAACAGAGCTTTGACCTGACCATTCAGGCACAGTTCTGAACCCAGATGTTGACCAAAGTCATGAACATTCTGCAGGGCCCGCTAAGGGCCCTGTGTGTTTGGGCGGCCCTGATGGCGCCAAGTCCATTGTTGGCGCAACAATTGGGCGTTCCGCAATCTGACGTACTTACCATTTCAAGTGAACGGCTGTTTGCTGATTCTCGTTTCGGTCAGCGCATATTTCGCGAGATAGAAGCTGAGAGCGCTCTGCTGTCGGATGAAAATGAGTTGATCGTGGCACAGCTCAGCAAAGAAGAGAAAGACCTGACGGACAAACGCTCTGAAATGTCCGCCAGTGAATTTCGACCTTTGGCCGAGGCGTTTGATGAGAAAGTCCAGTCGCATCGGGATGGCCAACGCGCCAAACTGGATGCTTTGGCACGGCACGGAGAAGAAGCACGCAATCAGTTCTTTGAGATGGCTCAACCTGTATTGATCGAACTTCTACGCGAATATGGGGCGTCGATTGTCATCGAGCGTTCAAATGTTGTTCTCAGCTCGGATGCGTCGGATATTACCGATACCGCAATTGCCCGGATTGACGCGGCAATTGGCGACGGGTCTGCACTTGAAGACGCTAATGACGAATAGGCTGGCTTGCCCTTAAGTACGCGTATTGCTAACCACGCTTGAAAGAGACATCCAAAACAGGACATCCGCACCATGACCACGGAAACCCAGAGCGCCGACATTCAGCTGATTCAGCGTATATTGCCGCATCGCTATCCGTTTTTGCTGGTCGACAAGGTCGTGGATATTGACGGCTATCAATCTGCAGTTGGCATCAAGAATGTCACTATGAACGAGCCGCATTTTCAGGGTCATTTTCCCGGCACGCCGATCATGCCCGGTGTGACCATTGTCGAAGCGATGGCGCAGACTGCAGGTGTCATGCTGGGTGTTGGCATGGACGTGATCGACAGTGAATTGCTGATCTATTTCATGAACATCGACAAATGCAAATTCCGCCGCAAAGTCGTGCCCGGTGACGTGCTTGAGATGCATGTTGAAACTGTGCGTGGCAAGAAAGGCGGCAAGATCTTCAAGTTCAGTGGTCGCGCGACTGTTGAAGGTGAGGTCGCCGCCGAAGCCGAATTTTCGGCCTATGTCGACTGGGACATGGAAAAGACAACATGAGCGGCATTCATCCCAGCGCCATTATCGACGACGGTGCGCAGATCGGGCAGGGCTGTACGATTGGTCCGTTCTGCCATATCGGGCCGTCCGTCCGTCTAGGCGATCGGGTTGAGCTCAAGTCCCATGTGGTAGTCACCGGCGATACTTCAATTGGTGAAGACACAGTGATCTTCAGCTTTGCCGTTGTCGGCGAAATCCCACAAGACAAAAAGTTTGGTGGCGAAAATACACGGCTTGAAATCGGTGAACGCAATCGCATTCGCGAGCACGTCACCATCAACACCGGCACGGATGGCGGCGGTGGCGTCACGCGGATTGGCGATGACTGCCTACTGATGGCTGGTGTCCACGTTGCGCATGATGTGCAGATCGGTAACCGAGTCATTTTGGTGAACCACGCAGGCGCAGCAGGTCATTGTATAATCGAGGATGACGTCATCGTTGGCGGTATCTCAGGCCTGCATCAGTTCGTGCGCGTTGGTCGCGGGGCCATCATCGGTGCGCTGACTATGGTTCCGAACGATGTGATTCCATATGGTCTGGTTCAGGCACCACGCGGTGAGCTTGATGGATTGAATCTGGTTGGGTTGAAACGGCGCGGTGTCACGCGCGAGGATATCTCAGCGCTGCGCGCGGCATTCAAAGAGTTGTCGGAAGGTGATGGCACCTTCATGGATCGCGCCAATCGTTTGGGCGAGGAGGCAGACAACGAATATGTGCGCCAGATTGTCGAGTTTGTGACGGGGCAAACGGACCGTTCCTTCCTGACGCCGAGGAAATAAGAGATGTTGGCGCTGATCGCGGGAACTGGGGCATTGCCGGACGAGGTGGTTGCATGTTTGCCGAACCGACCTTTGATTTGCGCGCTGGAAGGGTTTGAGCCTGAAAGGTTGAATGTTGACGTGGTCTTTCCGCTTGAGGAATTGGGCAGCTTTATCGCCGATCTGAAAGCGCGCGGCGTGACCGAGATTTGCATGGCTGGGGCTGTGCGCCGGCCCACCGTAAATCCTGCGCGCATTGATGCTGCGACGATGCCATTGGTCCCGATTTTACAAAAGGCCATAATGGCCGGTGATGACGGTGCCCTGCGCACGGTTATCGGGATTTTTGAAGATTCTGATTTGACGGTCCGTGCCGCGCACGAGATCGCACCGGATTTGCTACCGCCGCTCGGCGCGCTGACTGAGGCACAACCCTCGGATACTGATCACGCAGATGCTGACCGTGCGGCAGGTATCCTGCGCAGCATGGGGACTGCAGATGTCGGTCAGGCATGCGTAGTGCTGAAAGGGCAAGCGCTAGCAATTGAGGGCATCTATGGAACTGCTTGGATGTTGCAGTCGCTGACCCAACGCCCTGACGCGGGTGGGGGTATTCTGTACAAAGGCCCCAAACCCGATCAGGACCGGCGCGCGGATATGCCTGCTATCGGACCCGACACCGTATCGGGCGCGGTTGCGGCGGGCTTGTCAGGTATTGTCATCGAAAAGGGTGGTGTCATTGTCCTGCAACGGGACCGAGTGATTGAAGAGTGCAATCGCCTCGGTCTATTTCTCTACGTTCGCGAGCGCACCGTCTGATGCGCGTATTCTTGGTCGCCGGTGAACCGTCGGGCGACCGATTGGGCGCCGCTTTGATGGAGGGACTTAAAACCCTTTCGCCAGAGGTGTGGTTTGATGGCGTCGGCGGTCCACTGATGCAGGCGCAAGGACTGAGCAGCCGCTTTCCCATGTCCGAACTCAGCGTCATGGGATTGGTCGAGGTTCTGCCCAAGTTCTTTCACTTGAAACGCCGGATCGCCGAAACCGCTCATGCGGTTCTGGACACGCAGCCGGATGTGTTGATCACCATCGACAGTCCGGACTTCTCGCTGCGAGTCGCTAAACTGGTGAAGGCGTCCAGCAGTATTCGAACCGTCCACTACGTTGCACCCAGCGTTTGGGCCTGGAGGCCCGGGCGCGCCGACAAAATGGCGAAGGTGATCGACCATGTTCTGGCGCTGCTGCCGTTTGAACCGCCCTATATGGAGCGGGCAGGGATGGAGTGTGATTTTGTCGGTCACCCCGTCGTCAACGAGCCGATTGCGTCTGAACAAGATATCAAGAGATTCCGTGTGGATCATGACGTGGGCGACGCTCCTATTGTGCTCGCATTACCTGGTTCTCGGCGGGGAGAGGTCGAGCGGTTAGCCCCGATATTTGGCGCTGCTCTGCAAGAATTCCTGACAGATCGACCCGATACCCGTGTCGTCGTGCCTACAGTCGCGCATATGGTTGATGTGGTTGCCGAACAAGTTCAGGATTGGCCGGGACATCCGATTGTTATCGATCCACGAAAGTTGCCGTCGGACCATGCACAGGTTCAGAAGAGGGCGGCCTTCGCGTCAGCCGATCTGGCATTGGCGGCATCGGGCACCGTGTCATTGGAACTGGCTGCACAGTCAACGCCGATGGTGATCGCTTATAATCTGAATTGGCTGACCACATTGATCGCGAAGCGCATGGTCAAGCTCGATACGGTGACGCTTGTCAATCTGGTCTCGGACACGCGTGCTGTACCTGAATGTCTGTTGGACGACTGCCAGCCGCTAAAGATCGCGGCAGCACTGGAAGAGGTTGCAGCTACGCCGGACGCCCAACATGAGGCTATGGCGTTGACGATGGAGCGTCTTGGGCGGGATGGAGAGGCGCCGGGTCTGCGCGCGGCAAAAGCCGTTTTGGACAGAATGAACACGTGATGCTGGATCACGTGATTTTTGCCGCCTCTGCCTACATGGCACAGGTTCTGACTAACCTCGACAACCTCGCAGCGCTTGTTGCGCTGATGATGGTTTCCGGTCCGCGACGGACCGTTGCGGGGTTCCTGCTTGCGCAGATATTGATCATCGCCGCCGCCTTGTTGCTGGCCTTGGGTGTCGATGACGTGGTGCCACATTGGGCTGGCTATCTGGGTGTGATCCCGCTTGGCCTCGGCGTGATTGGGGTTATCCGGCAGTTTCGGGGATCAGAGACCGAGGAGGCTCCGCAAGTATCCTCAGGTGCCTCAACCGTTGTAACGATGTTGCTCTTCATAAGCCTGTCGATGGATACGTTCGCTGTGCTCGCACCGCTTTTGGCAGACTCGGCCCCAAGCTACCGTATTGCAGGCTTTACAGGTGCGGTTGCTGCGGCCCTGACGCTAACCATGCTTGGTCTGCTAGGCGCGCGATCTCCGATCATGACCGGCGGGTTTGCGCGGCGACTTGAGAAACTGGTTCCTTACGTAATGATCTGTGCCGGTATCTATATCCTCAGCAATTCCTGGACCGACGCGATTTAATAACCGCGCCAGATCCAGCCGCCGCCAAAGATGCGGCTTCCACCAGTTTCGTAAAACACACAAGCCTGACCCGGAGAGATACCTTCTTCGGGCGTAAACAGCTCAACCTCGGCCGTCGTGTCGGACAGAGGCCGAATGATCGCCTCGCGCGGCGGGCGGGTCGAGCGGACCTTGACCGACACATGCCATTCGTCTTGCGAAGTGAAGGGTTCATCCCCAAGCCAATTGATTTCACGCACCGGAACGGTTCGGGTGGCCAACATCTCTTTGGGGCCAACAACAACCTGTTTCTTGTCCACATCCAGCTTGACCACATACAACGGCTCACTCAGGCCACCGATACCAAGCCCCCGGCGCTGACCGATTGTATAGTGAATCACTCCATCATGCTGAGCTAGAACACGGCCATCGGCATGTACGATTTCACCCGGCTCTGCAGCACCTGGGCGCAACTTTTCGATTACGCTGGCGTAGTTGCCGTTGGGTACAAAGCAGATGTCCTGGCTGTCAGGTTTGTCCGCAACCGCCAACCCATATTGCGCCGCCATCTCGCGCGTGGCGTCCTTGGAGGGCAGGTGCCCCAAAGGAAAGCGCAGGAAATCCAACTGCTCGGGCGTTGTCGAGAAAAGGAAATAAGACTGGTCGCGGTTGGCATCCTCAGCACTATGCAACTCGGCCCCATTGGTTCCCAGCTTGCGCTGGATATAATGACCAGTGGCCATACAGTCGGCCTCTAGGTCCTTGGCGGTTTCCAACAGGTCCTTGAACTTCACCCGCTCATTGCAGCGGATGCAAGGCACCGGAGTCGCTCCTGCCAGATAGCTGTCAGCGAATTCGTCGATTACAGCATCTTTAAAGATGTTCTCATAATCCAGAACATAATGAGGGAAGCCGCGCTCTTCGGCCACGCGGCGTGCGTCGTGGATATCGATTCCCGCACAACAGGCACCTTTCTTGGCAAGCGCCGCACCGTGGTCGTAAAGCTGCAGCGTAACCCCTACAACGTCATAGCCCTGATCAGCCAGATAGGCCGCGACAACAGAGCTGTCCACGCCGCCAGACATAGCCACAACCACCCGCGTTTCCGAGGGCGGTTTGGCAAAGCCAAGCGAGTTTAGCGGGGTCTCGGTATCGAGGGCCATTGACGGTTCCAGTCCGGGTTAAGAAAGACCGGCAGAATATAGGAAAATTCTACACACTCTCAAGGGGCGGTTTCACACCGTTTTAAGTAGATTGGATGCAGCTTTGTCGCAGCAGAAGAAGGTGGAACAGATGTATTTGCACAAAGTGGAAGGTCCAAGATCGGTCACCTTGCCGGATGGAAGCGTGCTAACACGCGCCGATCTACCCCCGGCAGACACGCGGCGATGGGTAGCTTCGCGCAAAGTAATTGTCGTGCGTGGAGTGCTTTACGGGCTGATTTCCCTGTCTGATGCAAAGAAACGCTACGGCATCAGCGATGAGGAATTCAATTCCTGGGTGTCAGCCGTCGCAGAGCACGGAATCGATGCGCTGAAGGTGACTGCATTAAAAAAATATCGACAACCTAAAGGAGAAGATGAATAAACGATTCAACGGTAACGTCAGATTAACCATTTTTATTCAGGCTCAGATCAGTTGAAGAATTTGACCTAATTGGAGCAGTGAAAAATGCGCATACTTCTTGTCGAGGATGATCCAACCACGTCCAAGAGCATTGAATTGATGCTGACGCACGCAAATCTCAACGTATATGCGACGGACCTTGGCGAAGAAGGAATCGATCTGGCCAAGCTGTATGATTATGACCTCATTCTGCTTGACCTGAATTTGCCTGATATGAACGGCCACGAAGTGCTGCGCCAACTGCGGATCGCACGCGTGGAAACACCGATCCTGATCCTGTCGGGCGCGGACGACACCGAAAGCAAAATCAAAGGCTTCGGGTTTGGTGCAGACGATTACCTGACCAAACCCTTCCATCGCGAAGAGCTGGTGGCGCGTATTCATGCGATCATCCGGCGTTCCAAGGGGCATTCCCAGTCCGTGATCCACACAGGGCAGGTGGCCGTCAATCTGGATGCCAAGACCGTCGAGGTCGAAGGAAAGACCGTGCACCTGACGGGCAAAGAATATCAGATGCTTGAGCTTCTAAGCCTGCGCAAAGGTACAACTCTGACCAAAGAGATGTTCCTGAATCATCTCTACGGCGGCATGGATGAGCCAGAATTGAAAATTATCGATGTGTTCATCTGCAAGTTACGTAAGAAGCTCAGCAATGCCACTGGTGGTGAGAATTATATCGAAACAGTCTGGGGTCGCGGTTATGTTCTGCGCGATCCACAATCCAGCAATATGGGTGAAGCCCGCCTTGCCGTTGGCGCCTGAATTGATCTGACTGCTACCGTCGATGGTCCAGGACGGTAATTTCACTCGCGTCTCAGCACAACACTGGACCTGATCATGGCCTCGTCCTATCACTGGATTCTAATATGACGTGACAGGGCAGGGCCATGAGCGATACCACTGCAATCGCAGAATTGACGGAAGACGAAGCACGTGCAGAACTAGCTCGGCTTGCCAAGGAGTTGCAGAGGGCCAACCAGCTTTATCACACTGAAGATGCTCCGGAAATATCAGACGCCGATTATGATGCCCTCAAACGTCGCAACGCCGATATTGAGGCGCACTTTCCGGAACTAAAACGTGCAGACAGCCCTTCGGATCAAGTAGGGGCACAAGTTTCAGACGGGTTTTCCAAAGTCACGCATGCAGTGCGGATGATGTCACTTGGCAATGCCTTTGACGAGGAGGATGTTGCCGATTTTGACCGCTCAATCCGCAAGTATCTCGGGTTAGGGGAAGACGCACCACTTGAATATACAGCCGAGCCAAAGATCGATGGCCTCTCGTTATCCTTAAGATATGAGCACGGCGAGCTGATTCAGGCGGCGACCCGAGGGGATGGTGAGACCGGGGAAAACGTGACCGCCAATGCGCGCACTGTGTCGGATATTCCGCCTCGAATTAAAGGTGCTCCAGATATATTCGAGGTTCGCGGCGAGGTTTACATGTCTCATCATGATTTCGAAGCGCTGAACGCACGGCAAATTGAAACAGGTGGAAAGACTTTCGCAAATCCGCGTAACGCAGCGGCTGGTTCGCTGCGTCAACTGGACTCGGAAATAACTCGATCACGTCCACTAAAGTTTTTTGCCTATGCCTGGGGCGAACTGTCGAAACCTCTGGCTGAAACGCAAATGGGGGCAATCGAACGACTCAAAGCGTTGGGCTTCCAAGTCAACGCGCTTACGCGCCTCTGTTCCACGACAGGTCAGATGCTGGATCATTACCGCGCGATCGAAGAACAGCGTGCGATTTTGGGATATGACATCGACGGGGTGGTCTACAAAGTTGATGATCTGAGTCTGCAATCCCGGTTGGGATTCCGTTCGACAACGCCCCGCTGGGCGATCGCGCATAAATTTCCGGCCGAACTGGCCTGGACCCGGCTTGAAGCGATCGACATTCAGGTGGGTCGGACCGGAGCGCTTAGCCCGGTTGCACGTTTGCATCCTGTGACTGTCGGTGGGGTCGTTGTGTCGAACGCGACGCTGCACAATGAGGACTATATCGCGGGGCGGGACGCCAAAGGCGGGGTTATCCGCGATGGCAAAGACATACGCATCGGCGATTGGGTGCAGGTTTATCGGGCAGGGGATGTGATCCCAAAGATTTCGGATGTTGATCTGTCTAAACGACCGGATGATGCGAAACCTTATTCCTTTCCAACGACATGCCCGGAATGTGACAGTGAGGCAATCCGCGAAGAAGGTGATGCAGTACGCCGATGCACCGGGGGTTTAATTTGCCCTGCACAGGCGGTGGAGAAACTCAAACATTTCGTGTCGCGCAAAGCCTTCGATATTGAAGGGCTCGGTGCCAAGCAGATCGAGATGTTCCACAACGACCCCGTTCTGCCTATCAACACACCTGCCGATATCTTTACCTTGAAAGAACGGGACGCTGAAAATCTTGCCCGTTTGAAAAACCGTGACGGTTGGGGAGAGACCTCGGCCAGCAATCTGTTCGCCGCGATCGATGACAAACGAACCATTCCCTTCGCTCGATTGTTGTTTGCACTCGGAATTCGCCATGTGGGCGAAGTCGGCGCCCGGGATTTGGCCCTGTTCTATCGGGATTGGGATCAAATGACCGCGTCAATCGATACGGCGCGACCCGCAGCACTTGCGCAGCGTGCCGCTGACGAAGCGGAAGATGCAGAAAGGAACACAGCTATAGAAGAAGGTCGGCGCGCCAGAGTCAAAGAGGCGCGGGATGCTACGGTTGCTAAGCTAAATGTACCAGCGGACGCTGCCAGCGCTTGGACGGATCTGATTGGAATTGATGGCATTGGAACCACGCTGGGGCTATCGCTGTCTGACGCCTTTGCCAACCCGGACGAACGCAAGGCGTTTGGTGAACTGCGCAGTCACTTAACCATCGTTCCGCCGGATGCGCCTGCATCGGATAGCCCGGTTGCAGGAAAAACGGTCGTCTTTACAGGAACGCTTGAAAAGATGACGCGCGCCGAGGCCAAGGCGCGTGCCGAGGCGTTGGGCGCCAAGGTGTCGGGTTCGGTCAGCCAAAAAACCGATTTGTTGGTAGCGGGTCCGGGTGCGGGATCGAAGGCGAAGAAAGCGGCCGATTTGGGTATCGAAACCCTGGATGAAGACGGCTGGCTTCAACTGATCGGCGATCTATGAGCGGCAGGCCAGAACAACTCTTTCCGCTCTTCGCAGGGCTTGAAACACTGGATGGTGTGGGGCCAAAAACCGCGCAGCTTCTGGGCCAATTGGGGATCGAGTCACCGCGTGATGTCTTGTTTTCGCTTCCCTATGCAGTGATCGATCGGCGGCGACGCGATACGATACAGGGCGCAGACCTTCCGACCACTCTGACAGTTGAGGTTACGATCGGGGCACATCGACCGCCGCGGAATAAAGGTGGCGCATACCGCATTCATGTGGAGGACAGCCAGGCGGATTTCCAACTGGTCTTTTTTCATGCACGCGGAGATTATCTGAAAAAGCTGTTGCCGCAGGGTGCGCGCCGGGTGGTGTCGGGAAAGCTTGAACTGTTCGATGGCATGGCTCAGATGGTGCACCCCGATCATATGGTCGCGCCTGAGAACGCAGGCGAATTGCCCGAGTTTGAGCCGGTTTATCATCTGACCCAGGGCGTGACGCAAAAGACAGCCTACAAAGCGGCTCAAAGTGCGTTGGCGCGGGTGCCTGTATTGGCCGAATGGGCGGACCCCGCCCAGGTGGCGCAACAGTATTGGCCCGATTGGGCAAAGGCCACTCACGCGGCGCATCGCCCGAAGGGGGCGGATGACGTCGCACCTTTTGCGCCCGCGCGGGAACGGCTTGCCTATGATGAACTGCTCGCACATCAATTGACCTTGGCCCTGGCGCGGCAGCGTGAGCGTAAGGCGCGGGGGATCGTCAGTCTGGGCACGGGTGCGCTGCAATCCAAGGTTCTGGCAAGCCTTCCATATCGACCAACCGGAGCGCAGACCCGCGCGATCGAGGAAATTTCGGAAGATATGGCCTCGGAAACGCGGATGAACCGGTTGCTTCAGGGCGATGTGGGGGCTGGAAAGACTCTGGTGGCATTTGTTTCGCTGCTGATTGCCGTCGAAGCGGGTGGGCAAGGGGTAATGATGGCCCCCACCGAAATCCTCGCCCGGCAGCATCTTGAAGGGCTGCGACCACTGGCCGAAGAGGCTGGAGTTGTCCTGGAAATCCTGACCGGGCGTGACAAAGGGGCCGAACGTCGGGCGAAGCTGGCCGCTCTGAAGCAGGGAGATATTCAGATTTTGGTCGGCACCCACGCCGTGTTTCAGGACGATGTCGAATTCAAGGCCTTAAGGCTGGCCATTGTTGATGAGCAGCACCGTTTTGGCGTCCGTCAGCGCATGGAGCTGTCCGAAAAAGGCCAGCGCGCGGACGTGCTGGTGATGACCGCGACACCCATCCCGCGCAGTTTGGCGCTTGCGCAGTACGGCGACATGGATGTTTCGGTGCTGGATGAAAAGCCGCCGGGCCGTAAACCGATCAAGACCGCGGTCGTCAGTACGCAGCGCATGGACGAAGTTGTGGCCCATCTTCGCGGCGCGATTGATGCAGGCAAACAATGCTATTGGGTGTGCCCGCTGGTTGATGAATCCGAGGTTTCGGACCTAACCGCCGCCGAAGAGCGTTTCAAACGCCTTCGCGCGATATTGGGGGAAAACGTGGTAGGTTTGGTACACGGCCAAATGCCACCCGCCGAGAAAGACGCGGCAATGGCGGCGTTTCAAAGCGGTCAGACCAAAGTGCTGGTTGCAACCACGGTGATTGAAGTTGGCGTCAACGTGCCCAACGCCACCATCATGGTGATTGAGCGAGCCGAGATATTTGGATTGGCGCAACTGCACCAGTTACGGGGCAGGGTTGGACGGGGCGAGGATGCCTCGACCTGTTTGCTGATGTATCAGCCTCCGCTCAGGGAGGGTGGACGTAAACGGCTGGAAGTACTGCGTGAAACCGAGGACGGGTTCCGCATTGCCGAGACCGATTTGCAGATGCGCGGTGCGGGTGACCTGATCGGAACCGCTCAATCTGGCTTGCCAAAGTTTCGTATTGCCGATCTCGAAAGGCAAGCTGGGCTGATGGCGGTGGCGCAATCAGATGCGCGCGCTTTGCTGTCCGCAGACCCCAAACTGACCTCGGATCGAGGGCAGGCTGCGCGCATTCTTCTGTGGCTTATGAAGCAGGATCAGGCGATCCGTTTGATATCAGTGGGTTAGGCCGTAGATCCCAATAAGTTCACAAATGTTCTCAAAAAGTTCTTTACCGACTCGTTTAAATATGAGAACAAAAGGTCAACAAAGGATTAAACCTGACCGGAGGTGAGACCATGCTGAGCCAGATCAAAACTGCCTTTACCCGTTCGCAATCCACGATTTTGCAGGATGCGGCGGGTGCGGTTTCACTGGTTGTGATGCTGGTGGTTGCCCTTCATCTGCCAACCGGGTTCTAAGCCTTTCTGCCTGCGATCTCGTGCCGATCACACCGCGCTTGTCTCCCCGTCATAGTCAAGGGTGACCTGCCTGTCCCATTTCCCTTGAAGGGGCCTGCCTCGGCCCCGTGCGGTTATCCGGACCCTACATGAGAAACGCATGACTTGCCGCCGCCCTTTCCGCCCGGAAGGTGCGGCGGTTCTTTTTTCAAAGCTGACCAGTTTTGATAATCTCAATCGTCGCCGACAGGACAGAGTTGACCGCGACCGAGGCCAGTATCATCCCCATTACGCGGCTGATGATGGCTGCACCAGAATGTCCGATTAACCGGATGATCGGTTCTGCCAATAGCATCAGCACAAACGCGATGGCGATCACGGCTAGCATAACCAATGCAGTGATACTTTGATCAGCGACGCTGTATCGGTTGTTGTCGGTCAAAACAACGATAGCGAGCATCGCGCCAGGGGAGGCGAGGGATGGAACGGCGAGCGGGAAAATGGCCGGGTTGGTCTTGTGCATTTTATCGTCCAGGTCCTCTTCGGCCTGACGTTGTTCAATCTCTTGCTTGCTCTCGCCAAAGATCATGGTCAACGCGAAGAGGAACAGGATTATCCCGCCGGCTACTTGAAACGAGTTTAGGCCGATGTCCAATGCCTCGATTACAAGTTGTCCGAAGATGAGAAAGAACATTAGTATTCCCGCACTCACCAATGCCGCCAATAGGGCGGTCTTGCGACGGGCCCCAGCGGCAATACCCGCAGTGACGGCGATAAAGACGGGGATCGTGCCGATAGGGTCGATCACAACCCAGAGCGTCACGAAATGTTCCAGCAAATTGTTCACGTTAACCCCCAAATCAATTGGGGGCACACTATACGTCTTTGTTTGGAAAGGCCACGATCAGGCGCAATTGGCTTGTTCTACCTGCTCCATCGCTTCCGCAGTTGCGTCCAGTGCCAACAAGATCGACGCATGCCGGTTCTTATAGTCCCGTGCGGGCATTAAAACCTCGAGCCCGTCAAATGGAGCGTCGGGGGCCGGGCCGTCTTTCTTCAACATTGCCGAAAGCTGATCGCGCGCGGTTTCTACCTGAGCCCGTGTCGCACCGATCACCGCGCTGCCGACAACCGAAGCCGAAGCCTGGCCCAAAGCACAAGCCTTAACATCCTGCCCGAAGTTGGTAATCCGCCCATCCTCGACTTTGACGTCAACAGTTACTGTCGAGCCGCATAAAGGTGCACGTTTTTTCACTGTCGCATCGGGACTTTCCAAGCGA
Organism: Ruegeria sp. CL5; assembly: GCF_056536485.1. Classification (NCBI taxonomy): domain Bacteria; kingdom Pseudomonadati; phylum Pseudomonadota; class Alphaproteobacteria; order Rhodobacterales; family Roseobacteraceae; genus Ruegeria; species Ruegeria sp. CL5. Next base: position 204,355 of record NZ_JBQFPS010000001.1, on the reverse strand, counting down.
TCCAGATGCGGAATATTCGCCGCCAGCGCCAGAATGCGTCCGGAATAGAGCTTGATTAGATCGGTTTCGCCGCTCATGGCTTTCCCTCGTTTTCTATTCCCCATACATAATGGCGAGATTCTGGGATGCAAAAGGTTTTTGCGATGGCTGACAAAGTCTTGTTCGATCCGTCGACACTGAAATTCAACGAGGCTGGTTTGATCCCTGCGATTGCGCAGGATGAAGAAACCGGCGAGGTTCTTATGATGGCGTGGATGAACGCCCAGTCTATCGAGCGCACGCTGGATACTAGGCGCGTCACCTATTGGTCGCGGTCGCGACAGGCGTTCTGGGTCAAAGGCGAAAGTTCGGGCCATGCGCAGGAGTTGGTGGATTTTCGCGTCGATTGTGACCGGGATTGCCTTCTGATCGCAGTGAAGCAAACCGGTCCGGCCTGTCACACAAATCGGCGGAGTTGTTTCTATACAGCGGTTCGCGATGGCACTGAAGTCGAGCTTATGTCACCGATGGAATGAAGCGCTTGGCGATAGGGTTGATTCTAAGATTAAAGCCCGACCATCGTTCTGATTTCGGCCGGTGTAATACCTTGGTCGCGATAGAGAGAAATCGCGCGCGCATCATCGCGTTTTGCAAGCCGTTTGCCAGCCTCGTCCCGGATTAGACGGTGGTGGTGATATACCGGCGTTGGCAGCCCAAGCAAGCCCTGCAGCAAGACGTGTATCTGCGTAGCGTCGAACAGATCTTCACCTCGGACCACATGCGTTATGTTCTGATCAGCGTCGTCAACGACGACGGACAAATGATAAGAACTGCCCATATTGCGCCGAACGAGGATGATATCGCCGACTGCGTTAAGAAACGTATCGGCACGAAGTGAGTGCGTTCCCGCATGTTTCGCTCCGGTTTCACTAAAAATGCGAAGCTCTGACGCTTCTAGCGCTTTTTCCATATTGAGGCGAAGAACATCCTCGGGGCCCGCATCGAGCAGGAGCCGCTGACGGCATGTACCCGGATAGATGCGCCCATCTGGTCCAAACTGGGGCGCTCCTTCCTGTGGAGCCCCTGCCGCGGCCTCGATATCGGCGCGCTTACATTGGCAAGGGTAGACCAACTCCAGATCGATCAAGGTTTCGAGCGCCTCTCGATATTTTTGAATTCGATCTGATTGGCGCATCGCCGGCAGAGGCCATGTCAGGCCAAGCCAGTGCAGATCGTCATAGATTTGGTTTTCCCAATGAAGGCGAGAACGCGACTGATCTATATCTTCGATCCGCAAGTGGAATTCTCCACCTGCTGCCTCTGCCTGATCATGGGCCAGAAGTGCAGAATATGCATGGCCCAGATGCAATGGACCTGTCGGAGAAGGCGCAAAGCGCGTTGTGAATCTCACGCTTTTTCAACAACGTAGACGTTAGATTTCATGTCCATTCCGGGGAGGTGAGGGCCATATTCACGAAATAACAACCGTGCGTGCCCCATGTCCAGCCAATCGTTGAGACGCGCGGTATAGGCGTGATCGGCCAAGGTATGGTCATTGAAAGAAAAGGCCAGATACCCACCGCGTGGTAACGCATTCATCAGAAGATCAAATGTTTCAGGCGGAGCCGCGCCGGCTCCAATAACCCCTATAGATGTGATGGCAGAGTAAGCACCCGCCTCAATCGGTTCGGGGTTGGTGACGTCAAAGCCTATCAGATTGCGATAGACACCCTTGGCCGCTGCCCCTTTCAGCATATTCGGCGATGGGTCCATGCCGTCGATCACGTGGAAACCGGCCTTGCTCAGCGCAACACCTGAAAGCCCTGTGCCACAGCCATAGTCCAGAACCGGCACTTCGGCATCTGCGATAAATGACCACAATGCGGCGGCAACACGATCCGGGGTGACGTAGCCATGCTCATCGACTTCATCATCATACGAAGCCGCCCAATTCTGATAGTGTTCCTGCGTTTCCTGGGCAGAGTTCAGATTGTATGTGTTTTTCAGAAACTTGTCGCTCATACCTTACATGTTAGGCGCAGGGTAGGCGTGCCGTCCAGTCAACACTGGTTTAACCAGTCTCTCCAGACAGCTTTTGCCCGGTCTGTATACGCCTTGTAGCGATCTTTACGGCCCCGACGACCACCTTTCAGACCATCGACCGGGCGGAATAATCCGAAATTCACGTTCATGGGCTGGAACGTTTTGGCCTCAGCACCGCCGGTAATATGGTGGATCAACGCGCCCATCGCGCTGTCTTGAGGCACTTCGGGCAAGGTCTTGCCCAAAATCTCGGCGGCAGCAAGACGACCAGCCAGCAGGCCCATCGCAGCACTTTCAACATAGCCTTCAACCCCGGTGATCTGGCCAGCAAATCGAATATTGGGCCGGGATTTCAGCCGCATCTGCGCATCTAGTAATGTCGGGGAATTGATGAAGGTATTACGATGAATGCCACCCAACCGCGCAAAGCTGGCGTTTTCCAGCCCTGGGATTTTACGAAAAACATCCGTTTGTGCGCCGTATTTCATCTTGGTCTGAAAACCAACGATGTTGAATAAGGTGCCCAAGGCATTGTCACGCCGCAATTGAACAACAGCGTGTGGCTTTACATCCGGTTGGTGCGGATTGGTCAGACCAACGGGTTTCATCGGACCGTGACGCAAGGTTTCACTGCCGCGCTCGGCCATTACTTCGATCGGCAGGCAGCCGTCGAAATAACCAGCGGTTTCGCCCTCGTGGAACTCGGTCTTGTCAGCCGCCAGCAGCGCATCAATGAAGGCTTCGTACTGTTCACGATCCATCGGACAATTGAGATAGGCCGTCCGTTCTTCTTCGGTCTCGCCCTTGTCATAACGCGACTGCATCCACGCTTTGCTCATATCAATGCTGTCGGCGTAGACAATAGGCGCTATGGCGTCGAAAAAGGCTAGTGCTTCGGCACCTGTCTCTGACCGTATGGCCTCACTCAAACCGGGTGAGGTCAGCGGGCCTGTGGCGAATATCCAGTGGCCCTCACTGGGCAGGCTGATGACCTCCTCGTCAGTGACTGATACGTGTGAATGTGCCTTCAACTTGGCGGTCACAGATTCAGCAAAAGGATCACGGTCAACCGCCAGGGCACCACCTGCTGGTAGGCGGTGGCTATCAGCCGTGGTCATAATCAACCCGTTTGCTGCGCGCATTTCCCAATGCAGCAATCCGACAGCGTTCTGTTCATCATCATCCGAGCGGAACGAGTTCGAACATACCATCTCGGCCAAATTGCCGGTCTGGTGGGCAAAGGTGCCTACATTAGGTCGCATTTCGTGGATCACAACATCCACGCCCAGTTCCGCCGCCTGCCAGGCGGCCTCGGACCCGGCCATGCCGCCGCCCACAATATGCAATTTGTCTGTCATGCGATGCCAAATAGGGCACTGCAACGTCATACGCAATGTGCAGATATCAGCAACTTTAAACGGAGAAGTTTTTGGGGTCGCCGCTGCGGGAATGTCTGCGCCGGTGAGAGAAACCAGCTGGAGGGACCTTCCGCCCACGGCGACCCAAAAGCATATTCAGGCCTTGGCCTTGTCCCACCATTGCCACAGTGTCGCCCTTTTGAAAAGTGAAAAAATGCGAACAGTGCTGAAAAATGTATGAAATAACAGCGTCACTGATGCCAATTGGGCGGACGTTTCTCTATAAATGCGCTTATGCCTTCCTCGGTATTCCGGTCCATCATATTCTGTGCCATTACTTCGGCAGTGTACGCGTAGGCCTGGTCAACGGGCATGTTAACTTGTTGATAAAAAGCTGTTTTACCGATTTTCACCGCACTGCTAAGCTTTGCCGCCAACTTCTCAGCAAGCGTATCAGTTTCTTCCGCCAGCAGGTTTTCAGGGACAACCCGGTTGACCAGACCAAGCTCGGCTGCGCGCTCGGCTGAAATAAAATCACCGGTCGTCAGCATCTCAAACGCCTGTTTACGCGGAATATTCCGGCTGAGTGCCACCATCGGGGTCGAGCAAAACAGGCCGATATTAACGCCATTTACGCCAAACCGTGTACCCTCGGCCGCAATTGCCATATCACAGGTTGCTACCAACTGACAGCCTGCCGCCGTAGCGATTCCGTGCGTCTGGGCAATAACAGGCTGGGGCAGGGACTGGATAGACAGCATCATCTTTGCGCAGCGGTCGAACAGATCCTGAAAGTAGGAAAGCCCTCGGTCGCTGGCCTGTCGTCCCTGCGTCATCTGTTTCAGATCGTGCCCGGCACAAAACGCTTTTCCCGCCCCTGAAAGAACAACGACACGAATCGAATTATCATCACGCAGTGCATCGAGCTCGGCCTGCAACGCGGCGAGCATTTCGTCACTCAGTGCATTCAAACGCTCAGGCGCATTCATCTTGAGCCGCGCAATAGCTCCTGTGTCGTTACGTTCCAGAATTGCCATCTTGCCCTCCCGCTGGCGTTCGGGCCAACTCTAGGCGGGCAGAGCCATGAGGGGAAGCATGTCGTTAGCACTGAGCAAACAAGATTTGACAGAGTATCTGGAAGAAGTATTTCCACAGGTCCACAGCGATTTTGTTGTGGAAGAACTGACCGAGACGTCAATCACGATGCGACTAAGGGTCGAGGACCGACATCTGCGCCCTGGCGGCACCGTATCCGGGCCGTCCATGTTCGGGCTGGCAGATGTTAGCGTTTATGCGATGGTTTTGGCGCGAAAGGGTCGGCAATCGCTGGCGGTAACTACAAACAGTTCGCTGGATTTCCTTCGCAAGCCGGAAGGTGGCACCGACTTAATTGCCGAATGCAAGTTGCTGAAATTAGGTCGAACATTGGCAGTAGGGGATGTGCTGATGTACTCGGACGGCTCGGACAAACCGGTCGCACGGGCGAGTATGACGTATTCCATTCCTCCAGAAGGTTCAGCCGCCGCCGCGTTTGGATAAAAAAGGGCCGGGGACAAACCCCGGCCAGGAAGAGGTCCCTTAGATGGGACTGGGGATAATTATTTCATCCAGAAGTAGCGGCTTACTTCTTCATCAGCGCGATGGCGGGTCAGTCCAACATCGCGAAGCAGCCTGTCATCCAGCTTGCCTAAATTGACACGGCTGCGGCGGCGTTGCTCCCACTGTGTGACAATCGCCGCAAACCGCACGGCCAGCGCGGCGATCAGCGGCAGCCGAGGGCTGTCGTTCAGCAGCAAGAGGGCGGGGTTGTGCATTGCGCGTGTCATCTTGGGTATCCTTTCAAATTGTATTGACACAAAGCTAAGATGTTCGGTACAGTGCGTTGATACATTCAACATTGTATCGAAATCAAAGGAAGAATTGTAATGGATACAATTTGGCCAGAGGCATTACCTAAATCCAAAGGTCCAAAGTACACTCTGGTTGCCGACACGATCCGAAAAGCAATAGATAACAAGACACTGGAGGTTGGAAAGAAACTGCCTCCGGTGCGGGAACTGGCGTATCGATTAAAGATCACACCAGGCACTGTCGCGCGTGCCTATACGATCCTGACCGATGAAGGCTTGCTACAAGCCGAGGTCGGGCGTGACACATTTGTCGCCCCGCCGCGATCGCCCATTCTGGATGATGTCTGGTCACGACAGTTACATCTGAGGGACGATAAATATGAGTCCAACGTCAGCCTGTTCAGCCCACGCCTGCCGGATGTAGGGCAGGTGACCTTAATCCGCGAATGCCTTGAAAAGGTTGCAAAAGGCGATCCGCGGATGTTCATGAACTATCCGACCCGCGATGCTTATCTACCGGTGCGCCAAGTTGTGGCTGACTGGTTATCGGATCTTCCACTTGGTTCATTGAACGCAGATGACATTGTACTGACGCATGGCGGACAAAGTGGTATTTGTGTTGTTTTTCAAACCGTTCTGAGGGATCCAAAACCTGTCGTGCTGGTCGAGGATCTGTCGTATGCCGGTTTCCGGCGGGCCGGCGAGTTGATGCGCGCCGAGATTGTCGGGGTAAAGATGGATAAATGGGGCATTAGCCCCGACGCGCTGGATCACATCCTCAGGCAAACCAAGGCGCAGGCGATCTGCGTCTCACCCGAGGTGCAGAACCCGACGGGCGGGCATTCTCCGCTGGAGAGGCGTAAAGAAGTGGTCGAGATAGCGCGAAAGTATGAATTGCAGATCATCGAAGATGATTGCTATCGCATGGGTGAGGCACGCGCGCCCAGCTATCGTGCGTTGGCACCTGAGCGGGGCTGGCATGTCTCTTCAATTTCCAAAACGCTGACGCCAGCGCTACGTGTTGGATTCGCGATTGCCCCGCGGGAGCGAAGCGTAGATTTGCGCCGATCTGCCGAGTACGGGTACTTTGGGTTGGCCCAACCCTTAGCCGAATTGACGCGACTATTGTTGGGGCACCCAGAGGCGAGGAAACTGGCACGAGATGTTCGCTCCAAGATGGGAGAATATGTGCGGGTCGCAGTAAACGCCTTGGGCGGCTTTGACCTCAATTGGGATTCAGAGATTCCCTTTGTGTGGCTGCATCTACCTTCGGGTTGGCGCTCTGCTGCCTTCAGTCGCGCAGCTGAACGTGAAGGTATTCAATTGCGATCTGCCGACGAATTCGCGCTTAGGGACGGCAGGGCACCGAATGCTGTCCGAATTGCAGTGAACGGGCATGTCTCGTTAGCTAAATTCGAAGATGCAATGCTGCGCCTGCGCGCGTTGTTGGATAACCCACCCGAACAAATAAGCGTCTAAGCCTTAATTCAACGGGGTAGGGTCGCCAAAAAAACCGGCCAGATGCCCGATCTTGCCATCGGCATCGAGGCGGATGAAATCATGCCCCGCAACCATGATCGAACCATCGGGTGAAACCATATGCCAAGTGAAGTGGACGACGTCATGATGTGAGGTGGGGGCGCTTGTCAGTTCAACGCGGCCTTGCGTATCTTTCAGGACTTCTCCGATATGTGCGGACAACTTATCTCTTCCAGTTACCGCAGCGGTAGGATCGACATAGCGGCCATTGCCAGCAAAACATTGATCAAGCAGTTCCAGTCGTCTATTCGGGTTCGTTTCCTGCCAGGCCGCACCATAAGCGGCAATTACATTGTTTAGTTCTTGCATGGTAGCCTCCGGGGACAGGTTGGTTTTAATGAGTGGGTTACAGTTGCGCGCCTAATAGATTTAGATAGGTTGGCGGATAAATCATTGGGGTAAAATAATACCTATTTTGTAAGTATCTGTTATCGCATAATTTATTCTACCTTGCGTGTATTGACCTGCATCACAAGTAGGTCTAAACCCCATCCATCGAATTCGGGCCGCTCCGCCACGGGGCGGTCTTTCACATCAAACAGGACTATCCTGCCATGAAAACCTTTTCTGCAACACCTGCAGACATCGACAAGAAATGGATCCTGATCGACGCAGAAGGCGTTGTTCTGGGCCGTCTTGCCTCGATCGTCGCCATGCGCCTGCGTGGCAAGCACAAAGCGTCGTTCACCCCGAACATGGACATGGGCGACAACGTCATCGTGATCAACGCTGACAAAATCCAGATGACCGGCAAGAAGCGCGAAGAGAACTTCTACTGGCACACTGGCCACCCGGGCGGCATCAAGTCGCGCACCAAGCAGCAGATCCTCGAAGGGGCACACCCCGAGCGCGTCGTGACCCAAGCGGTCAAGCGTATGCTGCCGGGCAACCGTCTGGCACGCCAGCAGATGACCAATCTGCGCGTTTACGCCGGTGCCGAGCATCCTCATGAGGCGCAAGCGCCCGAAGTTCTGGATGTTGCATCCATGAACAAGAAAAACACCCGGAGCTAATGACCGATGGCTGATCAGATCAATACTCTCGAAGAGCTGAGCGCCGTCGCAGGCGTTGAAACCGTGGCCGAAGAAGTCATCGTGCGTGAACCCGTACGTGACGAACTGGGCCGCTCCTATGCCACCGGCAAGCGTAAAGACGCCGTTGCCCGCGTTTGGATCAAGCCGGGTTCCGGCAAGGTCACCGTGAACGGCAAGGATCAGGACAAGTATTTTGCGCGTCCCGTTCTGCAGCTGATCCTGCGCCAGCCGTTCCAGGTTGCTGGTGTTGAAGGTGAGTTCGATGTTGTTGCAACCGTCAAAGGCGGTGGCCTGACGGGGCAGGCCGGTGCGGTCAAGCACGGCATCTCGAAAGCGCTGCAACTGTACGATCCGAACCTGCGTGGCGCTCTGAAAGCCGCTGGCTTCCTGACCCGCGACAGCCGCGTTGTGGAACGTAAGAAATACGGTAAGCGCAAAGCGCGTCGTTCGTTCCAGTTCTCGAAGCGTTAATCGCTGCGAACTTCGAATTGGAAAGGGCTCGCAACTGCGAGCCCTTTTTCTTTGGTGGTTTTATTCTTCGTAAACCAGTTTCCAAGCACCATTCTCAACGACGCTGACAAAGACAGTATCAGCACCCTGATGGTCATCCGGCCCATAGGTGATCTGGTTGCCGACCAGTTCATCCATGTAATCCAGCGATTCCATTGCGGCGATGAAACTTTCGTGGGTCAGATCAGGCCCTGCGGCCTCAAGCGCTTTGACCATCATTTCGGCGGCTGAATAGCCAAGCATTGAGAAACCGACAGGATCTTCACCTGTGGCCGCTTTGTATTCCGCGATAAACGCCGCCGGGGCAGGTTCTTCCGCGCGTGCCCAGAGGTCCAGCCAAGACGCCGCGGCATAAAATCCGTCCGTGACGCCACCGGGCACCTGTGCGACCACGGTCAAGAAGCTGGCCGAGGTTCCGAGGAATTTCATGTCGGTCAGACCCATCTTTTTGGCCGTTCCAACAACGGTGATCGCCTGACGTACGCCGAGGGCCATCGTGACGATATCGCAACCCTCTTCCTTAAGCTTGCTCAGGGAACCGACGAAGTCCGTCTCGTCAGGCTTATGGGTGGTCTCTGCACCAAACGAAATACCAGCTTCTTCAGCTCCGGCTTTGCTGCCTTCCAGGATTTCCTCGCCGAAATCGGTGGGTAGATACATTGTGCAGACGGTTTGCGATCCGAATTCACCATTTAGATATTTCACTCCAATCCGCGCCTGGTCGTAATAGGTCGAGAACGAGGTGAACTTGTTCTTCATCGGCTCTTGCAGCATCTGCCGCGCGGCGGTCAGAGGAGCGACGTTGGGAATACCTTTCGGGTCCAGCAGTTTGAACCCGGCAACATTCATCGGTGTGCCCAGCGACTGCAACATGGCAAACACCTTGTCGCGGTTCAGAAGCTTGTTATAGCCCTGCATCGCGCGCGGCATTTGATAGCCGTTATCCTCGACCACAAAGCGAATCTGACGCCCGTGAACGCCGCCCTCAGCGTTGACCCGATCAAAGACTACATTCGCGCCCTTGGTGGCCGGGACGCCCACGGCAGCGAAGATGCCACTGAGGTCGTTAACAGAGCCAATGACGATCTCATCATCGCTCACACCCTGGGTTTGCGCCCAGCCTATTGTGGCGGATGCAGTTAATGCCGTGGCTGCAGCAAACCCTTTAAACAGTTGTTTCATATTTCTCCTCCCTGTTGGGTCGTCCCTTAACTAATTGTACATATCATCAATGAGATGTGCGTGTTTCTTTTCCACAAGACCACGCTTGAGTTTCATCGTCGCAGTCAGCTCTTCATCCTCTGCAGTCAGCAACACATCGATCAAACGAAAATCCTTGATCTGTTCGACCCGTGCAAACTCTTTGTTTACGGCTTTGATCTCTGCACCAATTAGTTCGGTGACTTCCGATGCCGCACAGAGGGATGCAAAATTCGAGAAGGGGATTTTACGCTCTTGCGCGAATTTCTCGACGTTCTCCTGATCGATCATGATCAGAGCAGTTAAATACTTACGCCTGTCCCCGATGATTACCGCGTCCGAGATGTACTGACTGAACTTCAATCCACTCTCGATCTCAGCGGGCGTGATGTTCTTGCCGCCCGCAGTGATGATTATGTCCTTGAGGCGCCCTGTGATGGTGACAAAACCATCCTCGTCGATATGCCCCATATCCCCGGTGCGCAGCCAGCCGTCGCAGGTGAAGCTTTCAGCTGTCTTGGCATTATTGCGCCAGTAGCCCTGAAAAATGTTCAGACCTTTAACCTGAATTTCCCCATCATCCGAAATACGCATATCGTTGCCGGGCACTGGCATTCCAATGGTGCCGATCTTGTTGACCCCAAGTGTGTTCAACGCCGCTATGCCGGCAGTCTCGGTCATCCCGAACCCTTCGACAATTGGTACGCCGATGGCCCAATACCATCTAAGCAGATCAGGAGAGATCGGCGCTGCACCAGAACCACCCCGACGAAGCCGGTCTAGGCCCAGCATCCGGCGCAGGTTGCGCAGTACTAGCCGGTCCCAGAACCAGAACCGCATTGCGACCGGCGAGGGCACGGGCTTGCCCGTAAGGATGTAATCAGCCCGCGCCGTGCCCGCCTTGAGCGCCTGCACAAAGGCGAAACGCCCGGTCGGCGTGGTTTCTTTCGCCATGAACATGACCTGCGAGTAGATTTTCTCCCACACGCGTGGAACGGCGGTAAAGGTGGCGGGAGAGACTTCTTGCAGGTTGGCGAATACCGTTTCGGGGCTTTCGGCGAAATTCACGGTGCTTTTCATCGCCAGCGGGTAATAGATTGACACATCGCGCTCGAGGATATGACAGAGCGGTAGAAAACACAGCTGTTCGTCGGTCGACTGAGAAGGCAGGGAATGCGCCCCGGCCTCGATCGCCGCCATGATGTTTTCATGGCTTAGCATGGCGCCCTTAGGATTGCCGGTGGTGCCCGATGTATAGATGAGCAAGGCAGTGTCTTGTGGCGAGGCCGCAGCGATCTCTGCCTCGAATGCGCCAGGTTCTTCGGCCTCAGCCTGCCGCCCCAGAGCGTACAAGTCCCCAATCATCATGCAACGCGGATGGTCGAGATCGTGCAGGCCTTCGTCTTCAAGGATGATGACCTTGAGCAGATCAGGTAGGTCCTCTTCCACCTCGAGGAACTTGTCCAACTGCTCTTCGTCTTCAACGATCAGAAACCGGCTGCCACTGTCGTTGATCAGATATCTCAGCTGGTTGGCAGAGTCCGTTGTGTAGACGCCTGAAGCAATCCCTCCGACGCATTGGATGCCCATATCGAACCATGCCCATTCCTTGCGGTCCTCGGACAGGATTGACACAACTTCGCCACGTTGCAGGCCCAACTTACGCAGGGCCAGCCCGATCCATCTGGCGTGCTGCCAGTAGTCGGCCCAGGAATAGGATTTCCAGATGCCGAAATCCTTTTCACGATGCGCTGTGCGTGATCCCAACTCGGCACAACGTTTTTGGAACAGCTCGCAAATCGTCACGCAACCATCGACCCGCAGCGGACGCTGCCCGGGCGTCGCGTTGAACTGCACGCCGTTGATCGTGATCTGAGGGGGCAGGGGGTTCGCGTCCATCCGGCTCACCTCCACGTCTTCTTGCGTTTCCAGCGGCGGTTTTCGCGCGCGCCTTCTTCCTGAACGCCCAGATAGAAGTTCTGGATGTCCTCGGATCGCAGCAGTACATCGGCGGCACCATCCATGACGATCCGCCCGATCTCCATAACATAGCCATGATGGGCAAGTTCCAAGGCGGCATTGGCGTTCTGTTCAACCAGCATCATCGTCATTTTCTGCTCGTCATTGAGGCGCTCGAGGATGCCAAAAATCTCTTGCACCAACAACGGTGACAGGCCCAGCGAGGGCTCGTCCAGCAGCATGATACGGGGGTTGGCCATCAAACCGCGCCCGATTGCCAGCATCTGCTGTTGCCCGCCAGACAAGGTGCCGGCCTCTTGACCCCGGCGTACTTTCAGAACGGGAAAGTAGGAAAAGACCAGATCGCGATCGTGATCGATCTGACCTTTGTCTGACAGGGTATACGCGCCAAGGCTCAGGTTCTCATCGACGGTCAGTAGCGGAAAAACCTCACGTCCTTCAGGCACATGTACGATGCCTTTTTGAACAACCTTGTGAGGTTCGGAGCCTTGTATTTGCTGGCCGTCAAATGTGATCGTGCCTTTTTCGGGGTCCATCACGCCCGAGACGGTTTTCATTAGTGTCGTCTTGCCTGCACCATTCGCGCCAAGGATCGAGACGATCTGCCCTGCATGCACGTCGAGCGAAACGCCGCGAATGGCCATGATCGGGCCATAGAAGCTTTCGATATTGCGGATTCTGAGAATTGGCTCATTCATGAGGCTTTCCCCAGATAAGCCTCGACCACGGCTGGATGCGATTGAACCTCAGCAGGGGTTCCTAGCGCAAGTTTCGCTCCGTCCGCCATCGCCAGCACCCGGTCGGAAACGCCCGAGACCAGTCCCATGTCATGTTCCACCATCAGCACTGTGATCCCCATCTGCCGCCGAATGTCGTCGATCCACCAGCGCATATCGGTGGTCTCTTCAACCGAGAGGCCCGAGGCGGGTTCGTCCAGTAGCAGGAGTTTTGGATCGGTGGCCAGCGCGCGTGCGACCTCGACCACCTTGCGTACACCGTAGGGCAGGCCCGAGATCATCTTGTCGCGGAAAGCCTGAAGGTCGAGGAAGTCGATGATCTCTTCTACCTTTTCACGGTTTTCAATCTCTTGCTTGCGCGCAGCGGGCGTAAACAGAATTTCCGAAAACAGGTTGGTTTTGCGGTGCCGGTGGCGCCCGACCAGAAGGTTCTGTAGAACGGTCGCGTGTTCGAACAGTTCAATGTTCTGGAATGTACGTGCCACACCATAGGCCGCTACGGCCGAAGGTTTTACGCGCAGCAAGTCGTGCCCATCGAACCGGATCGCCCCCGCATAAGGATCGTAAAATCGTGAGATCAGATTGAAGACAGTAGATTTGCCAGCCCCGTTCGGACCAACGATGGCAAAAACTTCACCCTCCTGAACTTCAAATGACAGATTATCGACTGCAGTCAGACCGCCGAATTTCAGGGTGACGCTTTCAAACTCCAGCAAGCTCATCTCAGACGCTCCGTCTTGAGATACGATTTTTGCCGTTTGAACATGTCCTTGCGGTAGAAGGGGAACAGCTCGAACCAAGTGCGGATTTTCAGCCATCGGCCATAGAGGCCCATTGGTTCAAACAGGATGAAGGCGATCAAGATCATGCCGAATACGCCGAACTCCAAGCCCGGAATGGCAACGGTGTTGCCGCCAAATAAGGCTGCTACATATTCTTTCGAGATCGATAGGAACTGCGGCAGGAAACCGATCACGATTGCACCCAGAAACGCGCCATGGATAGAACCCAATCCGCCGATCACGATCATCATCAGCAACTGGATCGAAATGACGACACTGAAAGTCTCGTTATTGAACGCTCCCGCAAACATTCCCATCAGTGCGCCTGCCAGCCCGGTGACCGCACAGGAGAGGGCAAATGAGATCGATTTGGTGCGCGCGATATCCACGCCCATCGCCTGCGCTGAGACCTCCGAGTCTCGTACGGCGATGAAGCTGCGGCCCAAGGGCCCGCGCAACAGGTTGATATAGCCCAGTGTCACGACAACGGCGACGGCCAGCACCAGCCAGAAGAACGGGGCCGGGGTGGCCCAACGATCGACCAGATGTCCAAAGATCTCGACACCACCCAGATATTTACCCGCGACACCTCCGGTGATGGGTTCGGCCAGAACGATGATGTCGTCCATGAGCACAGACAGGGCCAAAGTAAAAATCGCAAGATAGATGCCGTGCAGGCGCAGGGCCGGGATGGCAACCGTTGCACCAACGATACCGGTCAACAGGCCCGCCACAGGGAAAGCCAGTAGAAAAGGTACGCCCGCTTCTATGAGCACAACATTTGCATAGCATCCGACGGCCAGAAAGGCGGCGTGGCCGAGGCTGGCTTGTCCAGTATGACCTGTCAGGATCATCAGGCCGAGCCCGGCTATTGCCCAGATCAGCACATTGGTCAGCTCACCCAGATAGAAATCATCCAGCCACCAGGGCGCAGCGGTAACGATCGCCAAAAGGATAAGATAGAGGCTGAGTTGATAGCCATCCTTCCAGGGGCGGATGTCTTGCATATAGTCGGTTTTGAACACGATCCGCATGGTGCTCAGACCTTCTTGACCCGCACCTGGCTGAACAGCCCGTGCGGTCGAAAGATCAGTACCGCCAGCAAGAGCGCATAAGGGGCAATCTGGCTGTATCCAGCGGCGACATAGCGACTAGCAAAGGGTTCGATCACTCCGACAATCAGCCCTCCGGCCAATGCACCCGGAAGGCTGCCGAACCCTCCGATCACTGCGGCCGCAAAGGCTTTGATTCCCAGCAATCCGGTCGTGGGATCAACCGAGCCTTTGGCGGCGAATAATATTCCGGCGATTCCGGCAACGACTCCTGCCAAGGCCCAGATAAACCCCTGAACGCGCTTGACCGGGATACCCATGTAATAAGCTGCCAACTGGTTTTGCGACGCACCCTGCATGGCAAGCCCCAACTTGGTCTTGCTGAAAAACACATAAAGGCCCCAGGTTAGTAGGATAGTGACGACGATAACAGCCACATCTTCCATGCCTAGAACCAGTCCATCAAACCGGATTTCCTTTCCGGCCAGAGGATTCTGCAGCGTTTGTGGCTCGTGCCCCCAGATCAGACCGGCGGCAAACCGGATCACAAAGCCCAAAGCGATGGTCAGGATCACGACCGCGGTTTGGCTTTCGCCAAACAGGCGACGGATGATCAGCCGATCAATCAGATATCCCAACGCCCCCATAATCATCAATGAGATTGGCAGCGCTAGCCAGAAGGGCAGACCCATATATTCAGTATTCGTAAGGCCGATAGTGACAAACGCACCCAGCATCATGAAATCGCCCTGCGCGAAATTCACCGCCTCGGTCGCTTTGTAAATCAGAACAAAGCCCAGAGCGATCAGGCCGTAAACGCAGCCATTCGCCAGCCCGCTGATCAGCAGCTGTGCGTTATCCAATCTCACCCTCCCTCAGCCGGTTATGTCCGGCGCTTTGTTCTACTATGGCGTGATAATCACCTTGCCGTCACTCTTTTTTAGAGCGTCTGCCAGATTTGGCAGCACTTCTCGCAACGAAAGCCTTGCGGAAACATCTGTGTGCCAGCGTCCGTCCGCAAATCGTGCCTGTACTTCGCCGACAACGCGCATTTGATCAGCCGGGGGCGTGTCCATCATCCAGCGGGTCAACCAAAACCCTTCGATCCGTTTGCTCATAAAGATCAACTGTCCCATCTGGGTCAGCTTCGGCAATTCAGAGCTGAGCTTGCCGTAACACACCCAGCGCGCGCCATTGGGCATGGCACAAAACACATGCTCGGACAGTTGGTCTGCAACGGCATCAAGGAACACACGAGGCTTTAGGTTTTTGCTGATAGTCGCGAACTGCGTGGCTGCATCAGCGCCACCAGTTACCACCACCTCTGCAGCGCCGAGGGCCTTTAGCGGGTCAACCGTCTCAGCTCGTCGCACCAACGCGATTGGTTTCAACCCAAGGTCCCGCCCAAGGCTGCACATCAATTTTCCGAGTTGGCTGGTCGCAGCGGATACCACAAAGGCCTCACCTGCATTCTTCGCGATATCCACCATCGCCATAGCTGTCAGAGGGTTAACAATCTGCGCAGCACCGTCTTCGTCTGAGATATCGGGCCGCAAAGGGATGCACATCTGAGCTTGCGTGACGACATATTCGGCCCATGCACCTGAGCCTGCTGCAACAAACGCCACCCGCTGATCCTGCAGGGCTTCAGCGCCGGCACCTGTGGCGACAACGTCTCCACATCCTTCGAAACCTGCAGCAGCACCTTTGACCCGAGGCTGACCGTATTCGCCTTTGATAAAATGGATATCAGATGGGTTAACCGAGGCAGTTCGCAATCTGATCAACACCTGACCCGGCCCGGGAACGGGCAAGGGCAGATCAGCTTCGGCCAACCAATCCGATGCCTTTTCCAAAGTGGGTCCGGTAGCAGTACCGGAATAGCCGTCATGTGTTTGAACAATGGCAATCATGGAGTCGGGCAGAGCGGTCATTTTACAATCCTTTTGGAAAGGAAGTTCAACACAATGTGGAAACTACTTCAACGTAACACTCTGACAAACATCTAAAATTGTATTTCCCCGTGTTGCAGAACTAAGCATTCGTGGGTTTGCTGCATTACTTTGCACGATCGCAACACTAAGAAATCAAAGCGCCCAAGCTTAGCTGAACCAGCCCCAACCGGGCTGGTTCAAAGTGCCGCGCTACTGCGTCAGCAAGTTGCGCAGGTCTTGTATCTTGGCGACGATCAGCTCGGGCGATGCTTTAATATCGTCGAGAATCGTAAGAGCTTTGGATTTAACATCCTCAGTTAGAGTGCTGTCCTGGATCGATGTGACCATGGCGTCATAGTCAAAATTCTGTGCAGTCAGCATTCCCTCTTGAACCCAGGAATTAAACAGCTCTTGCCCCTGCGCCGTGAGCGCTGCAACTTGCTCTCCGGCGTCGGAAGCTGCATCGCTGGCTTGTTCTGCGACAGATGACGCCGCTTCACTTGCCTGATCTGCAACCGAAGATGCGGCCTCAGACGCTTGCTCGGTCGCCGCTTCAACCGCATCGCTCGCAGCCTCTTGAATGGCTGTGGCTGCCTCGCCAACAGCGTCGGATGCGTCCTCGGCAGCCGATTGAAGCTGTTCGGCTGGTGTTGGTTCAGGTTTTGTGGCGAAATAGTATGCCCCTCCGCCAATGATGGCGATGGCTACGACAATTAAAAGACGCGACATGGGGTGTCTCCTTTGAATGATGTGTCGCTGAGATGAGATGAACCTACGACAACGAAAAGGGGAAAACCCGTGAATTTGCAGCATTTTGCGGGTTTGAGCCACACTGCGCTGATTGACATGATCGCAAGTGGCAACATCATGCCATCACCGAACGATACGGTGATTGGAAAACGCAAACCTATCTTGATAGATAAGAATATTTATGGCGGTGGACGCAGTCTGGAGCGAACCGGTCTCTGCGAAGACCGGCGGCAAGACTAGGCATTTTCGCGGTTGTTGGCCTGATTTACCTGTTTTTCACAGTTTTGCGTGTTTTGTATCAGCTCTATTGTCGTAGTTCTCCGATATTATCCCAAGGTTTCCGCGAGTTAGTCGAATTCAGGTCGCTTTGAAAAACACGCCAGAAACACGAGCAAAACACGTGATCTACAGGGTAGGGGGCTTGGAAATCAGGATCAAATCAGGGTCGGTGCACGCGGTTGATTCAGCGGCAACCCATAATATGACCCCAAATGGGGTTGACTTATCGAGGCGCGAGTATTAATTCGACCCTAAGTCAAGCTGAATTGGGTGCACCAATGTCAAACCAAACCTATGGTCGCGGACAAGCCGAGTGGGCACTGTGGAAGAGTTTCACGGTTGGGAGCGGTGCGTCTGATGACGTCCCAAAGGTCTTCCGGACCCGGGTGAAGCGCCTTCTTGATGTGGATCGCGAACACGACTTTTCTGAGGCCTCTGCGCCACCGCCTGTGCGATGGTCCTTTGTGGCGCCGCCGGAAGAAAGTGGCGCGGAAGCCGCCTATACCGCGATCGACGTGTTCTGTTTGGCGATTGGACTGGACCTGCTCGATGCCGGGTTCAAGCAATCAGAGATCGTGTTTCTGATGCGATACCTTCGGCCCGAGCTGGAGGCGCGCATGCCAGAGCTTGTTGAACGCCCGTCGCTTAACGCCCGCCAAAGGTATAAACCCGAGGTCGACCCCTCTCTCCCGACATACGGCGAGAACCGAAAGAGATACCTGGATGCCCGCCAGTTTGTCGTTTTGAGCAAGATCGAGCTGCGGGAGATCGTGCCGCAGGGCAGGGCCCGTGCGCAAAAGACGCCGCTGTTCCTTGAGCCGGACTTCTGCGGCGGGATCGAAGCGCTGAGTGAGGTTCTGAGCGACGCGATGCCCAATCGCCGCCGGGTCGTTACCGTCCTAGAGCTGACTGCCACGGCCCAGGCAGTTGTCAATTCCCTTGAACAAGCCCCAAGCATCCGGCGCGGACGACCCAAGGCTTAAGGCGTGAGAGATGATCCATTCCCGTCCCAAAGCATCGCCTAAATCAACCCTTAGTGAGGTTAAATAATGAGAACTGTTAGACTTGAGACGATCGATCCAGACGGTCCCAACAGAGCTCTGAAGGGAACAGCGACACTACCAATCGCGCGCCTGAAGCCGCATGATCGGCGGGCGCGGACTCATTCAAAGCGACAAGTCCGCAAGATCGCGGCATCAATCGAACGCTTTGGTTTTGTAAACCCGGTGCTTGTGGATGGAGACAATGGGATCATCGCTGGTCACGGCCGCGTTGAAGCCGCCAAGTCTCTTGGCTGGACAGAGGTTCCCACACTGCGCGTCGAGCATCTGAGCGATGCTGAAAAGCGTGCCTACATTCTGGCGGACAATCGTCTTGCAGAGGAGGCGGGTTGGGACCGGGAAATCCTCGCGATCGAACTTCAGGGGCTTATCGACGTTGACTTCTCCGTTGAGTTGACGGGCTTCGATCTCGCTGAGGTGGATCTTATCCTCGAGGAGCAGGCGACCGGTCAGGCAACTGACCCCGGCCGCGAAGACGAAATCCCGCAGGTGCCCGACGACGCTGCCGTCATCAGCCGTGTCGGCGATCACTGGGAACTTGGATCACATCGTCTGCTCTGCGCCGATGGAACGTGCCCTGCCTCCTATGAACGGCTTCTCGGCGACGATGTCGCCTCCCTGATCTTTACCGATCCGCCTTACAACGTTCCCATTGCCGGGCATGTGTCTGGCCTCGGAAAGGCGCAGCATCGCGAGTTTCCGATGGCGTCGGGCGAGATGTCGTCGGAGGCCTTCCAGACCTTCCTGGCCACCGTCTTTGGGCACATGGCGGCCCATTCAGGTGATGGTTCGATCCATTTTATCTGCATGGATTGGCGCCACATGGGCGAGACCCTGGCGGCCGGGGATAGTGTTTATGACGAGCTCAAAAATCTCTGTGTCTGGGCCAAGTCAAACGGCGGCATGGGTACATTCTATCGGTCGCGACACGAGTTGGTCTTTGTCTTCAAGAGCGGGACAGCGCCGCACATCAATACATTTGAGCTTGGCCAAACCGGGCGCTACCGAACCAATGTCTGGGAGTACCCAGGCGTTAACAGCTTCGGCGAAGACCGCGACGCGGCCCTGGCCATGCATCCGACCGTCAAGCCTGTCGCGCTGGTCGCGGACGCCATCAAGGATTGCTCCAAGCAGCGGCAGATTGTGCTTGATCCCTTTGGCGGGTCAGGCACAACCCTGATCGCGGCAGAAAAACCGGCCGGCGAGCACGGCTCTTGGAACTTGATCTGGCGTATTGCGACACGATCATCCGTCGATGGCAAAATCTGACTGGCAAGCATGCGCGGTGCGCTGAAACGGGCACGCGATTTGCAACAAAGGCTTCCGAACACGAGGCCGAGGTGCAAGCACCGTCCGCGACGGACGCCGAGCCAGCCTGCTGACATCCAACCATCAAATGAAAGGTAGATTGATGCGCAAAGAAGATGAAAACGCGCCTGATGTGGGCTCGAAACCGACAGACCAGAGCCGGGATGCCCGCGGCCGTTGGCGCAAGGGTCATTGCCCAAATCCGAAAGGGCGACCGCGCAAAAAGAGGTTCAAGAACTACGACCCGTCTGATGTGAAGCACTTTGCCAACACACAAATCGAATTGATGATCGGCGGTGAGCCGGTGAAGCTGGATCGCCGTTCAGCGCTTTTGAACAAGATATTTGAGAGCGCGATGAAGGGAAGGGTCTCGCAGCAACGCTATTTGATGGGGTTGTTTGAAGAGAAAGATGCCGAACTTGCCGAGCTCAGGCACCAATACGAGCGATTTCTGCACGAATGGGTGTTGGACAATCCAAACTTCAAGAACTTCGATGACAGCCTGTCCCATGAGCAACAACTCATATTGCTTAAGATGGGTGCCACCCTCAATCACTACTATCCCGGGCAGTTTACTGCATTTCTGGGGATCGATGATATTGACGAAGAGGTCGGCTAAACGGACAAAAGCGGCTGTTAAGGCGCAGAGCAGCGAATGGCGGTAACGAGCCCAAATTGCCGGTTTTCTGCTAGGCCGCGAATGGCTCCTATATTCAGACGATCCGGTGGGTTCGGCACAAGCCTTAGTCGCTTGTCTTAGTCCGCTGGATCAAGCGAACGCTCCATGAAGTAGACATATTTTCGCCACTCATCCGGAAAGCCCTGAGGGTGCGGCATGTCAACGAAACCAGCGGTTTCATACATCGCTCTTGCATGGGTTAAGAACTTCGCCGACGAGAACATAACTTTTTCATAGCCATCCAAAATCATCTGCTTGAACATTCCTTCCAACATCAACCGACCCAGGCCATGACCCCTGCCTTCCTCACTCACGAACATGCGGTTGAATTCAGCGACACCCGGAATTGCTTCGGAATACATGACACATCCCGCAGGTCTCCCATCTACTGAGGCAATAAAGATGCCGCCTCGCGGACGTGCATGCAGGTCGGGTAACGCGTCAATAATTGTTTGGAACCGGTCTGGATCCATTGGATGGTCAGGCCCCTTCGGTCGCCAATCGGCGGGATAGTTTTTCCAATGCCAATCCAACCACTCGTGGCATAGGGCGCGAGCGGCTTCGATATCGGCTTCGTCTGCGGCCATCCGCACCAAAATATCAGTCATTTTTCCACCCCACGGCTCAATTACGCCGAATGATCCGGGCGAAGGCGAAAGAAGTCAATCGAATGCTCAGTATGGAAGCGGCCTTTGGTTTGGAAAAGGCAAACGGCAGCAAAGTCCGCACAGCGGTCGTTCAAATGTACTGCCGCGAATAGCTGCTTCGAGCCCGAAGTTACCGATGCTGCGCCAGGCATAAATGGCAGCGAAGCGTAGGAAACGAACTTTGCGAAATCGTGAGAATAGGCTCTTAGTCACTGTTCGAACCAAGGCTAGTTTTCGGTCTGACAATTCGCCAAAAGTGGGAGCATCACGATGTTTCTATATGCGAAGTAAGCGCCAGCTCGGTGTCAAGCCGGATTGCTCGCAAAAAGTGCGAGTATCCAGGCCCGAAAATACACCGTCTTGCGCGACAAGGACTGTACGCCAACCCCGTGCTGCTGCGCCGAGGATATCGGTGTGAAGAGTGTCACCGCACATTGCGATGCGTTCAGGTGGAATACCTGGAAGCGTGGCTTCGACCATTTCAAATACTTCCGGAAATGGCTTGCCAAAGAACCTGATGTCTTGAAGGCCCTCATCCGCCAGCAAATGCCCGAAATGACCGGGCTCTAGTGAGAACCCGAAGTCTCGGGGCGCTGCCAGATCAGCATTTGCGATCACCACTGGGCGCGGGTTGGCCAACAAGCTGTTGCAAAGCATGGATTGTTGAGATTGCTGCCAGGTTTCAGTCGAGAGAAACAAGAAACCGTCAGCCCGGTCAAAGTCTGCCTGGTCGGCCTCAAGCCTGATCGTGTCGGACAAGATGTCCGTCAGGTCGTCAGACGGCGAGGCGATGCAGCCCCACAGACCGTCGTTCAGGTTTGCCAAGGCTGCGTCGCGGCTGGTTACAATCTCATCTGCGTCAACCTGCATTCCGAGCTTTTGAAATTTGGCAGTCGCGCCCTGATGATTATAGCTGGCAGCATTAGAAAGAATGCGAATCTGGTGTCCGCCCTCCCTGAGCTGCTTCAAACGAGCTGCCGCGCCGGGAACCGGAGTTTCCCCAACATTTAGAACGCCAAAAGCATCAAAAACAAAGGCGTCTACTTCGTTGCCAATATCCAGAAGTGACTCAATATCCAGAGTGGCCGCGTTGAATGTTGCTTTTGGGAGTCTGGGGCGAATGGACTGATAACGCGAAAATATCGAGTTGGCGTCAAGCATGTGTCCAAATGTCCTTTTCGATGGCGCGCCGCCGACAGGTTTGACGCAATCCAGAATGTAACATCAACAATATAAATTGGAAGAAAAAACAACATTTTTAGTAAATCGTTGCTGGGGAGCTTCAAATTTTCGCGATCAAAACATTTATAAATTTAATCTTTTCGGCGCTAACAGCCAAAACACCCTTCAGAGACTTGTGTGGCTTTGGTTAAAAAATGTTGTTTTGTTGTTTTTTGGTGATATGGTTTTGGCAACTTGAGGGGGATAAATGGCGTCAAAGAAGATCAGGCGGAGGGATTTAATCCAGCAGGTCGTGCAAGAGCGTGGCGGTATCAGTGTGGGGGCCTTAGCGGAAATGCTAGGGGTCTCGACGCAAACCATCCGCCGTGATCTGGACATTTTGTGCGACGGTGAAAACCTGCGGCGCGCGCACGGGCGGATCGAGCTGGCTGAAAGCCGTTTGAATACCCCGTTTGATCAGAGAGCCGGAACGAACTTACGTGGCAAACGGTCGGTTTCCGAACTTGTTGCGAGCATGATCCCCAACGGGGCGAACGTATTCCTTTCAATCGGATCGACTCCGCTCGAAGTGGCCAAGGCACTGTCCGGCCACCAGGAGTTAACGGTCATCACGAACAACCTGAGTGCCGCGATGGCGCTGAGTAATGAAATCTCAAACCGTATCCTTTTGCCGGGAGGCGAGCTGCGCCTGCCTGATCGTGATTTTATCGGCGAAGAAGCAACCGATTTCTTTGACAGGTTTCGTGCCGAGTTCGCAATATTTGGCGTCGCCGGTGTGACGCATGATGGGGGGTTGTTGGAATTTCATCCAGCGGAGGTTCGGGTGAGAATGAAAATGCAGCAGCACGCGGCCAAATCGATTCTCGTAATAGACAGCAGTAAATTTGGTCGCATTGCGCCGGCATTGGGCGGCAACATCTCGGATGTCGACGTTGTCGTGTGCGACCGCCCTCCGGCCCCTGAATTTTCCGATCTCGCAGACAGTTTGGGCGAGGCCATTACTTACTCACAAGGAGAGCGCTGAATATGGCCGAACCGTTTGTTCACGTCGACAATATTGCCAAGCGCTGGAATGGGCAGCTTGGCGTCGAGAATATCAATCTTTCGATCCCGCGTGGTTCGTTCGTAGCGCTGCTTGGCCCTTCGGGCTGCGGCAAGTCAACGACGCTGAGATTGCTGTCGGGGCTAGAATTGCCGGATGAGGGACGGATCGTCATTGACGGGCGTGACATCACAACTTCTGCCCCTGCAGAACGCAATCTGTCGATGGTGTTCCAGTCTTATGCTTTGTTCCCGCATCTGAGTGTTGCAGAAAATGTCGTCTTTGGCCTCAAGGTGCGAAAAGTCGGCGCGGCGGAACGGCGCGAGAAACTGACCCGGGCGCTCGAGATCACTGGCTTGCTGGGCTATGAGCAGCGTAAGCCGGGGGAATTGTCGGGGGGTCAGCGCCAGCGTGTGGCGCTTGCACGTGCGATCGTGGCAAACCAGCCGCTGTGCCTGATGGATGAGCCGCTTTCGAACCTTGATGCCAAGCTGCGCGCCTCTGTGCGCAAGGACATCAAAAAACTTCAGGTCGATTTGGGCATCACCGTAGTTTACGTCACGCATGACCAAACCGAAGCGATGAGCATGGCCGACATGGTCGTGCTGATGAAAGACGGCCATATCCAGCAGACAGGTTCACCGGAAGAGCTTTACTACAAGCCTGCTAACACCTTTGTCGCCGAGTTTGTCGGTGCCCCGCCAATGGCGCTGATCAAGTCTGAAGGCGTGCCGGGATTTGAGCGCGCAACGACAATTGGCCTTCGCGCCGAAGCGGTGAAGGTGGTGGAATCGGGCAAGGGCAGGCTGACGTGTAAAGTATCGGAGTGCGAATTCCTGGGTTCCGAAACATTCATTGGCCTGTCACATCCTGCTGCCAATGGTCTGACCGTGTCCATGCCCGGACTGAAACATATTCCGGCAGGAGAAGATCTGGAGATCAGCTTTTCCGATGAAGACCTGCATTTTTTTGACGACATGGGCAAGCGACTGGCCGGGTAGGTCAAGCAACTGAACTTTGGAAAGACAAGAATAACTGTCATCACTGGGAGGAAAAAATGAACGTTATTAGAAAGATAAGTTTGGCTGCCGTCTCGGCCACCGCGCTGGCTTCAGCCGCGGCGGCAGAGACGGAACTAACCATGTATTATCCTATCGCGGTTGGCGGCGCGCTGACCGAGGTAGTAGATGGCATCGTTGCCGATTTTGAAGCTGCCAACCCTGACATCAAGGTCAACGCGATCTATTCAGGCAACTATGACGACACGCGTGTGCGTGCCTTGTCCGCACTTGCATCGGGTGAACCGGCTCAGCTGGCTGTGATGTTCTCAATCGATGCCTATGATCTGATCGAGCAGGATCTGATCGTGGCCTACGAAGATATCGACGGGGTTAACCCGGACTGGCTAGACAGCTTTTATCCGGCGTTGATGGCCAATGGCCGGATCGAGGGCAAAACTTGGGGCATTCCGTTCCAGCGTTCAACTATCGTTGCCTATTACAACAAGGACCAGTTTCGTGCGGCAGGTCTTGACCCTGAGGCACCGCCCAAGACCTGGGACGAGCTGATCAACATGGGCAAGGCACTGACCAACGACGACACCTATGGCCTGATGATCCCATCGACAGGCTATCCCTATTGGATGTTCCAGGCGTTGGCGATCCAGAACGGCAAGGAGGTGATGTCCGATGACGGCCTGACCACCTATTTCGATGACGAAACCGTTGTCGATACGTTGGAATTCTGGCAGTCGCTGTCGCAGGAGCATGGCATCATGCCCACTGGCACCGTTGAATGGGGTACCCTGCGGCAGGCGTTCCTCGAAGGTCAGACTTCGATGATGTGGCATTCGACCGGCAACCTTACGGCTGTGAAGAACAACGCCAGTTTTGACTTTGGCGTCGCCGAGCTTCCGGCAAATGTGCGTCTGGGTTCACCCACCGGTGGCGGCAACTTCTATGTTTTCAAAGAGACATCGGACGAAGAGCGCGCGGCAGCTATGAAGCTGATCGAATTCATGACCTCGCCCGAGCAAGCGGCAGCGTGGTCCATCGCGACTGGCTATATGGGGGTGTCTCCGGCAGCGTATGAAACCGAGGCGCTTAAATCCTATACAGAAGAGTTCCCACCCGCTCTCGTTGCCCGAAACCAGCTGGAAAACGCGGTTGCCGAGTTCTCGACCTTTGAAACCGCACGCGTGCGTGAGGGTCTGAACAACGCAATTCAGGCGGCTTTGACCGGCACAAAATCGGCTGAAGACGCGCTAGGGGAAGCCCAGACAGCGGCCGTGCGCCTGCTGCGTGATTACCAGTAACCTCAACTCCCTGGCGTCGGGCAGAGATGCCCGACGCACCCAACCTTGAGGGTCGCTATATGGCAGAGCATGTGAATATCGAGCGTCGTCGACAGGCCATCTACGGTTGGATCCTGTTGTCACCAGCGGCAATTCTACTGACGACCTTTGCGTTTTATCCTTCGCTTGCGACCTTGTGGTCGAGCTTGTTCAGCCGAGAAACCAGAAGACGCCCTAGCGAATTTGTCGGCGGTGAGAACTATACTGACCTGTTTGCCGATCCAACCTTTTGGAAGGTTGTCGTGAACAACCTGATTTATGCCGGCGCGACCATACCTATTTCTATTGCCATTGCGCTTTCGATGGCGCTTTGGGCGAACTCCAAGATCCCGGCGCGCGGGTTTGTACGCACCGCCTATTTTACGCCCACGGTCCTGCCAATGATCGCAGCGGCAAACCTTTGGCTGTTTTTTTATACTCCCGGATTGGGTGTGCTCGATCAGATCGGCGGTCTGTTTGGCCTTCCCTCGATCAACTGGCTGGGACAGCCTGAAACTGCGCTGTGGGCTGTAATCATCGTGACGATCTGGAAAGAGGCTGGGTTTTTCATGATCTTCTATCTGGCGGCCTTGCAGACGATCCCCGAGGACCTCAAGGAAGCTGCCGACATTGAAGGCGCCAGCCGCTGGACCTATACGCGCCGGATCGTGCTGCCGTTGTTGATGCCGACGACGCTCTTTATCATGGTCAATGCGTTGATCAACTCTGTGAAATTGATCGATCACTTGTTCATCCTGACCAAGGGCGGGCCCAACGACGCCTCCAAGCTTATCCTTTATTACATCTGGGAAATGGCCTTTGCCTTCTTTGATGCGCCCCACGCAGCGGCAATGACCATCCTGGTGCTTGTCGTGCTTGGTGTGGTTGCCGGCGTCAAGTTCACCATTCTCGACAAGCGGACCCATTACCAATGAGCGCATTTTCCAGGCATATCGAATCCTTTGGCGCACTGTTGTTGGCCGTGATCTGGATTTCCCCGCTGGTCTTTGCCTTTTGGGCGGCGTTCCACAGCACCTCTGACGCGGTCAACTTTAACATCACGTCGCCATGGACGCTCGACAATTTCCGCACCGCTTGGGAGGGGGCGCCGTGGCTACGCTATTTCCTCAACACCTTCCTTTTAGTGACGGTGATCCTTATTGGTCAATTCTTTGTCACGACGCTGGCAGGATTTGCCTTTGCCCAGGTCCAGTTTCCGGGTCGGGATTTCGTGTTCATCCTCGTGTTGATGCAACTTTTCATCCTGCCCGAAGTGTTGATCGTGGAAAACTATGCAATGGTTTCGCGCCTCGGATTGTTTGACACGATTCTTGGCGTCGGAATGCCCTATATGGCCTCTGCCTTTGGCATTTTCCTAATGCGGCAGGCGTTTAAGGGCGTTCCTATAGAACTGCATGAGGCAGCGCGCGTCGAAGGCTGCGGCTGGTTCGGAATTCTTTGGCGAGTCTATGTGCCCTTGGCGCGCCCGACATATCTTGCTTATGCGTTGGTGTCGGTATCGACCCACTGGAACAACTTCCTCTGGCCGCTCATCGTGACCAACTCGCCCGACACTCGACCGCTGACGGTTGGCCTGTCGATCTTTGGCGCACCGGAAAATGGTGTGGATATAAGCGTCATTTCGGCAGCAACAATGATGTCCGTTGCGCCCTTGTTGATCGCGTTCCTCGTGTTCCAGCGTCAATTCGTTCAGGCCTTCCTGCGCACGGGGATCAAATAGTAGTGGCGACATTTCTTCATCTCAGTGACTTGCACGCGGTATCGCGTGACGATTTGTGTTCAGGCGTACTTGATACCCGCGCGATCCTGATTGGGGTCATCGACCGATTGATCGAAAGAGGCGAAGCTCTTGGCCCGCTCGACGCGGTTCTAGTCACTGGTGACGTCAGCGAAGATGGCAGCCCGGACAGTTACGATTTCGCGCGCGCACAACTGGAGCGGTTTGACCTGCCGATTTATGTTGTTCCTGGAAATCATGATGCGCGCAAGCCAATGCAAAAGGCCTTTTCAGGTTTGGACATCATGCCGGTGGACGGGCTTATTGATTGGGCGGACACGGTGGGCGATACCCGTGTTATCGGGCTTGACACGCTGGTTGAAGGACAGGGCGGTGGCAGGCTGCGTGTGGAAAGTCTTGATTTTTTGGAGCGGGAGCTTTCTGGGTCTGACGGGCCGGTTGTCGTTATGTTGCATCATCCGCCATTTAGCACCAGGATTGATTTCATGGATGTTATCGGATTGGAGAACCATTCCGATCTGGCAGAAATTCTTGCGGTGCACTCTGGGGACATCACGGTGTTGGCTGGGCATGTCCACGGCGTTCACATTGGTCGCGTTGGCGGTCACGTTGCCATGACAGCGCCCGGCCTTTGCAGCGGTTTTGCACTGGACCGACGCGCGGTGGCTCCGGTTGGTTTTTTTTCTGGCCCTACGGGCTGCGCAGTTCTCGAGACCGGAAAGAGTGGTGTCTGGAGCGCCGTTTCGCTAGACGCTGTCGAGGGACCGTATTCATTTTGAAAGCGGACTTCGTGGCTAAGGAAGCGAACGGCAAGTTTGTCCGCGTTGCAGACCTTGAACCCGAGCTTCAGCAATGACTGCAATGCGGACTAAGCAGACGAGCTATCAATATCGTAAGCTGGCTTTGGCCTTAACGGCACGGGCACCTCAATGGCGGGATCGTACTGACAGTAGCCGAAATACATAGCCACTGATACTTTCGGCGCTGAGGTCACCCTGCGAGGTAAGAAATGAAGAGATACTGGTCATTTGCCGCAACCATGCTTCTATCTGTTTCCGCAACGGCAGTAAGTGCCACGGAAGACATTCGACTTGTCGTGCAGATAACAGTGGATGGCCTGCGTGGAGATTTGATTTCCCGGTACAGCGCCTCTTTTGGAGATGGAGGGTTTTACAGACTTCTGAAAACCGGTGTCTGGTACACCGACGCTCACCATAGACACGCCAACACTGAAACTATTGTCGGCCACGCGACTCTTGCGACTGGGGCATACCCCTCTGAACATGGAATGATTGGCAATGCCTGGTTTAACAGGAGTGAAGAGCGTTTGGGGTACAATATTGAGGACCCGAACTTTCCAATGCTAGCTGTTACCGGCTTTGGGGGTGAGGTCGATCAAGTTGACCCAACACAGGCAGCCGCTACGACCTCAGGCCGTTCGCCTGTTAACCTGCTGGCCACAACTTTCGGAGATGAATTGTCGAAGTCCAATGCGGGCCGATCCAAAGTGTTTTCTGTGTCTGGCAAAGACCGTTCGGCGGTTGCAATGGCCGGACATGTCGGCAAGGCCTTTTGGATGTCGACGGCCACTGGCGCGTTTGAAACAAGCACGTACTATTATGACGCATATCCTGACTGGGCAAACGATTGGAACGCCAAGCGCCCGGCAGATACGAAAATCGAGAGTGAATGGTGGCCGGAATGCTCGGACG
Organism: Ruegeria sp. CL5; assembly: GCF_056536485.1. Taxonomy (NCBI): domain Bacteria; kingdom Pseudomonadati; phylum Pseudomonadota; class Alphaproteobacteria; order Rhodobacterales; family Roseobacteraceae; genus Ruegeria; species Ruegeria sp. CL5. The sequence continues at coordinate 175,606 of NZ_JBQFPS010000001.1, read as the reverse complement.
CGCCCTACCTGATGGACAAAGAGGAACGTCCATTCGTAACAAATCTCGGCACGTTCGGTCGTACTTTCCCACATTTCTATGGAACGCCGGAAGATGGGCTCTATTACACACAGGTCCTGGTTTCACCGCATGGAGATCGGATCACGGCGGATTTTGCAAAAACTGCTATCAAAGAAGAAGAACTAGGCCATGACGAGTGGCCCGACTACCTCTCCATCAGTTTCTCGGGCGTGGACGCAACCAACCATTTCTTTGGACCAACCAGCCTGGAAAATGAAGAAATGGTGCGCTGCTTGGACGAGACGCTGGCAGATTTTTTCGCCTTCCTGGATCGAGAAGTCGGACCCGAGAATGTACTTTACGTGCTTTCCGCAGATCATGGCATGCCCGAAGCCCCGGAAGAGATGGCTCAAGCCGGACTCACGACTTTCCGAAACTCCACCGAAGTACTGATGGCGGAAGTAAATAACACTATTGCTGATGAATTCGGTGTTGAGGGCGTGATTCAGTTCTTTTTTCGTCCATATGTTTATCTCGACCACAACGCTATATCGTCGGCAGGCGCCGACCTCCGGTTGATCGAACAGCGCGTCGCCGAAAGGTTAATGGCTGAACCGGGTATTGAGCTTGCCATGCCGACTGTACCGCTCGCTGAACAACAGGGTCACACGCTGCAAAACCAAATCCGGCGCAATTACCACCCAACACGCTCTGGAGACATTTACGTTGTGCAGACGCCGTACTCATTTCTGTTTGAGGATGGTCCGATTGCCGTAATGCACGGATCACCTTGGCGCTATGACACTCACGTTCCTATCATCTTCTCTGGGCCCGACATCAAACCGGCTAGAGTAAGTCGCCCAGTTTCAACAGTGGATGTCGCTGTTACATTGAGCAATTTTTTGGGTATCAGCCAACCTAGCAGCGCTGCTGGTGAACCGTTAATGGAAATTGGCCCTCCGAGTCCTTAAGGTGGTAGTACTGGGCTCAAGGCAGACGTTCGCTCTCGACTCAAAACTGCCATTCGATCGAACAGATACGCTATTGCTACTCAACGGTTTAGACACTTCAATATCGGTGACTGCAGGTGCTGAATTCAAAACCCCGATTCTTCATCTGCTCATAACTGTGAGGAATAAGCCAATGAAAAGAATTATTTGTTAGACCGCTCTCATATTATCTCTTTCCGTTAGTTCGTCTATGGCTGTCTCACCCACAGGCTCAGACTTTGCCGACACTGGCGACATTCTTGCCCGCTCGGCTGAGATTGAAGACATCGAATATCAAATCATGGTCCAGCGGGCGACGCAGGCGGCGATCTACTACATGCCAGCTGTGGCCCAAGTCGACTTCATCAAGGCCACCGTGCGGGCCGGCGGCGATTACGATACTGTCAACTACGTGACCGAACCCTTTGGGTCCGAGAAGGGTTTTCTCACAGCGAACGACACGACGGCCTATGCTTGGGGGTCGATCACATCCAAAGACGGCCCGATGGTTGTTGAAGTCCCGCCAATGACGGACAAAGTGGACTATTTCGGCTCCTTCATCTCAGCGTGGCACGTCCCGATGATCGACGTTGGATCGAAAGGGGCCGACGAGGGCAAGGGCGGTAAATACCTGTTCTTACCGCCCGACTACGATGGCGCGTTCGGCACGGCGGAAAAGCTGGAAGCACAGGGCTATATAATTGTACCTAAGTACGACACGTATGACGTCTCATTTTCGTTCCGCCCGACGCTTTTAAACGGAGCCACACACGCGGAAGCTGGAGAGCACGCCAAGGGCATTAAGATCTACTCGTTGGAAGAAGACGTTAACGGAACCATCGAGCCCACGCATTACCTCGATGCCACCGAGCTCGCTTACGACTGTCTGCCGTATTACAACATGACCTTTATCGAAGACATTAACGATGTGGTGCAGAACAACCCGATCCGAGAAAAGGACCGCGCCATGTACTCGATGCTGGAAAGCTTCGGTATCGAGAAGGGTGAAGCGTTTGACCCCACGGAGACGCAGAGGAAAGCTGCGCTTGAGGGGTTGGAGCTCGCCTACGCCCACATGCAGAACAAGTTCGTCACCGAGGGCGAAACGGTTGCTCCTCTTTGGACTAAAGATGGTGAGAAACTGTCTGAGTGGTCTTTCTGGAACTTTGGTCCTCAGGCCCAGATGGGTTTCCCATTTGAGGATGGTGCGGAAATCCTCATAGACAAAAGGGCCGCGACCTTCTTTTACGTGACCTTCCTTCCGAGCAAGTTGGGCGGTGCTACCTTCTACCTGACTGGTCTGCGCGATTCAGATGGGAACATGCTCAATGGTGAGGACACCTACAAACTCAACGTACCTGCCGATGTGCCCGCTGAGGATTTCTGGTCGGCTATCGTGTACAATATGGAAACCAAGAACTTTAATCGCGGCGTTGATCGGGTCGGGGCGTCGACCAAAGACTTGGACAACATGGTGAAGAATGACGATGGCTCTGTCGATGTTTACTACGCTCCCAATCTTGATGAGGTGCCAGAAGGCTTTGAAGCCAATTGGGTGACCACAGAGAGCGCCACCAATGCCAACGATTGGTTCTTCCTGTTCCGCCTCTACCGCCCCGTGAGTGAGGACTGGTTCAAGGACTGGATGCTGAATGACGTTGTGAACATCTCTACTAAGTAGAGAATCCAAGGGCTCTTTCGGGAGCCTTTTTTTCTGCCGCGCTAGTAGTATTGCTTTGTCTGGTGACTGCGCAATGCTGACACTTGACAGTTTCACAGCATCGTCGCCTTTGGGCTCGTAGCTGTTGTTCGCTGTGTCTTGAACGAATGGCGGGTTTTGGAGCTGAGGGGCCTTGGCTTTGTCCCAGTCGAGCACCACTAGCCGGTGCGACTGGCGTTTGCTCACAATGTTTTCTGGGAAGTTGGGCGGACCCTCTCCAACTTTGGACAAATGACTGGACTACGCGGGCATAGTGAGCGTGTGTGGTGCTGTGGTGACGCACTCATGTCGCCAGTCTCCGCCCGGTTTCCCGGGCTTGTAGCGGTGCGGGGCGCTGGATGGACCAGCAACGATCACCACAGGAGACAAACATGACAACGCAAACAGGAAAGACTGCAGCGAGCAAAACGAAGAAGGCCCGGCTGGTGGGGCTTCTCGGGCGCCCAAGAGGCGCCACTGTCGGGCAGCTTCAGAAGGCGCTGGACTGGCAGCCGCATATCATTAGGGCCGCGATTTCCCGCCTCAGGAAGGACGGAACTGAGATCACCCTCCACCACAGCGGAAAGACACCGGCCTATCGGATCGACGCCGTTTCATGAGCGGGCAAGGGACCCGCGATCTCCCGGAACAACTTCGGGAGATCGCCCACATGGACCACGCCGCTTGTACCGAAGCACTGGCGGCCGTGCCGGGGATCACGCTGCCATCTCGCTTACGGGTCCAAACACTGAGACGGTTGCTGGCCTATGAGATCCAGGCGCGGGCTCTTGGCGGGTTGAGCCCGAAAGAACAGCGCGCACTCAAAGCCATTGCCGGAGGCAAGAGTGCCGGTGATGTGGGTGCCGCGACCCCGTCGACTGGCACGCACCTGGTGCGGGAGTGGAATGGCCGAACCTATCGGGTTGAAGTGACAGACGAAGGCTATGTGCTGGATGGCACGACGTACCGCTCGCTCTCTGCTGTCGCCAAACGGATCACCGGCACAGCTTGGTCGGGCCCGCGTTTCTTTGGGTTGGCAAAGAAGCGATCGGCATGAGAAAGACCCGCTGTGCGATCTACACCCGCAAGTCGAGCGAGGAGGGGTTGGATCAGAACTTCAACTCACTCGACGCGCAGTATGAAGCCTGCGCGGCTTATATCGCTAGCCAGCGCCACGAGGGCTGGGTTCTGGTCAAAGACCGATATGACGATGGCGGCATATCAGGCGGGCATCTCGATCGCCCGGCACTGCAACAGATGATGGCAGACATCGCCTCAGGCCGCATCGATCGGATCGTCGTCTACAAGATTGACCGGCTGACGCGGTCGCTCACAGACTTTGCAAAGCTCGTCGAGACGCTCGATGGGGCAGGGGCGTCCTTTGTCTCCGTGACCCAGTCCTTTAACACGGCAACCAGCATGGGGCGGCTCACGCTGAACGTGCTCTTGTCGTTCGCCCAGTTCGAGCGGGAAGTGACCGCTGAGCGCATCCGCGACAAGATCGCTGCGTCGAAGAAGAAGGGCTTGTGGATGGGGGGAAATGTTCCACTCGGATATGTGGCGGCAGACCGAACACTTTGTATTGTGTCAAAGGAAGCAGAGACGGTTAGGGCACTCTTCGACCTTTACGAACAACTGGGCACGGTGACGTCGGTCACAAAGGAAGCCGCGAAGCTCGGATTGAGATCAAAGAGACGGATTGGCCGAGACGGAACACCCCGCGGCGGATCGATCATGGGTCGCGGCCAGGTCCATCACGTGTTGTCGAACCCAGTCTATGCAGGGCGCATCCGCCACAAGGCCAAAGTGCATGAAGGCCAGCACGCAGCGATCATTGATCCCGACCGTTTTGATGCCATCCAGACCCGGCTGATGGATCGCTCGGCCAAACTACGCAACAAGCCTGCCACAGCCCATGTATCACCGCTGGCGGGCAAGATCTTTGATGAGACCGGGGATCGTCTGACCCCGTCGCACGCCTGTAATGGTGGCAAACGTTATCGCTATTATGTCTCTCGGCGACTCGTGACCGGAGCATCCGATGACGGCACCGGATGGCGGATTCCGGCGGACCGGCTGGAGAGAGATCTTGCCAGCTCTTTGCAGAAGCACCTCGTGGAATGCATCGATCGCGGTGACATAGCGGAGAGCCGCGTGCAGGTGATCGATCGGCTTAGGTCAGACGCAGATGCGCTCGGGCTTCAGGTTCTGGGCATCGTAGGAGCGGCAAGGTTTGCGGATGGCGCCGTTGCGATCGATCTCGATCCCGGTGAGATCGCAAGGAGGATGCAGATTGCACGGACCAGCATCTCATCGGAAGCGCTGTCGTTGCGACTGCCGTTCCGGCAGCGTCGCCGTGGCGTCGAGAACCGGCTGGTCATCGGTGCTGGACAACCCGCCAGAGATGATATCCTGATCTCCAATATTGCGCGGGCATCAGCCTGGCGTGAAGCTCTGTGCATGGGCGAGGACCTTGCCACCATTGCCGCCCGAGACGGCATTGCGGTAAATTATCTCGGAGCGATGCTGAACTTTGCGTTCCTGTCACCAAAGCTTGTTCGCCTGATCTGTGAAGGTCGCCAACCGCCGATCCTAACTACCAACTGGATCCGCCGTCACGGCCTTCCGGCATCCTGGGCCGAACAGGACAATATCCTCGCGCAGCTCTGAGCATCCCACGCATCGCTAAGTCTACTCTGGAAAAGGGAAGCTGAGACTCTTGGCCGAAAGGGCCTGCATTCGGGTCTCACTGTCGGTCTCTGGATGCACCACCGCCCGCTAGTCCCCGGAAATGCGGGACTATTTTGGCGCCGGTGGAAATCAACTGTCGAGACAGGACTGTGTGGCGGAGAGACAGGGATTCGAACCCTGGGTGGGCTTGCACCCACAACGGTTTTCGAGACCGCCCCGTTCGACCACTCCGGCACCTCTCCGCGGGGGTCTGTGAAGGGGGGATTTAGTGGTGAACGGGCAGGGGCGCAAGGGGAAAATTCCGGAATTTAGTGATCCTGGGATTTTCCATTGCCAGAGACAAGAAAACTCCTAGGCTGATGGGTATGACCTACCATCTACGCCAGTTTACCATCAGTGTTGTACTTCTGCTTCTTTCGCTAGGTGCCATGACGGCGCAGTCGCATGCCGCCAGCCGAGACCAGATTGAGGCATTTCTGACTACAACAGGGTTTGATGTTGCGTTGGAAAGTATCGCGCATGCGTCTGCCTCGGCCCCGCAAATGCTGGGAATTGACCCCGACGGTTTCGGTTCAGATTGGACGCGACTGACTGAAGAAGTATTCGATACAGAACTCATGTACGATACCGCTGTTTCAATCCTCGAGCAGACGCTCAGCGACGAGGCGTTGGACCATGCTGTGACATTTTATGCATCCGCGCTGGGGCAAAGACTCGTCGTTGCCGAAAACGCGGCTCATTCGGATGAAGATGATGATGCGAAGCAGCTTGCGGGGCAGGAAATTGTGTCCGAGCTCATCAAAAATGGATCTTCCCGCGTCGAAAGCCTGAAACGAATGAACCGCGCTGTAGATGCAAGCGGCACTTCCTTACGTGCACTGCAGGAGATTCAGGTTCGGTTTTTGATGGCGGCCAGTGCGTCTGGCATCATCGACTTGCAACTCAATGGGGATGAGCTGCGTGAAATGATGCGCCGCAACGAAGGCGATATGCGTCGGTCGCTGCAACTGTCAGCATTGGCCGGCGCGGCTTACACCTATCAAGAATTCTCAGATGATGATGTCGACGCTTATGTCGAGGCCTTGGAACAACCTTTGATGCAAGAGGTGTATGAGCTGTTGAACGCGATCCAATACGAGATCATGGCAATGCGCTTTGAGGTCTTGGCCGCCCGCATGGCCGAGCTTCGTCCGGCGCAGGATATTTGATGCGCGTTCTCGCCGCTGCGATCTTGTTGGTCGTATGGGCAGTGCCCTTGGCAGCCAATCAGCAGGCTGAACGGTTGATGCAGGCCATGCATTTGTCGGATTTCCTGGAAATACTAAGCGAAGAGGGCTTGGACCAAGGGAAGTCGATTGACGAGTCGATGCTAGGCGGATCGGGAGGGTCGTATTTTCAGGCTCAGGTTGCTGAATTGTATGATCCGTCATCCATGTACGAACGCCTGTCGCAATCGGTTGGGCGCATAATGACCAATGCACAATTGGAACAGTCTTCGATCTTTTTCGAAAGCGATCTTGGGCAGAGCATTGTTTCTCTTGAAAATTCAGCACGGAAGGCTCTGGCGGATGATACGATCGATCAGATGGCGCGAACGGCCTATTTTGAGACTGATCGTGAAGACATGTTTTTTCGTTTGGTGGACGAGTACGTACAAGTTAATGACCTAATCGAACAGAATGTCCGGGGAACGATAAGTGCAGACTTCAGTTTCTACCGTGGGCTCGCCTCGGGACAGAACGGGTCATTGGATGAGGCATCCGTGTTGGATGAATTGCTGTCCCAACATGAGCAGACCAAGGCAGAAACGACGGAATGGATGTACTCATTTCTTCTTTTAGCCTATCGGCCTTTGAATGAAACGCAATTGCGCGAGAACATTGCCTTTTCGCGCACGGATGCCGGACGCGCCCTAAACGCGGCTTTGTTCAAGAGTTTTGACGAGATGCTCAACAGCATCTCATACCAGCTTGGCCAGGCCGTTGCGCAGGCAATGAGCGCCTCAGAACTTTGATCCCGGTTTTGGGTTGACTTTGGCAGGCAATGCTTGGATAAGCGCGCATCCCGGCCGGTTTTCCGCGCCGGGTATCGTTATTCTTTGACCCGATAGCAACGCGATAAGGGTCATCCACACTGCCCGAAAAGGGCGCGCTGTTCGAGGTGGCGAAAGCCAGAAACACCCAACCGGGGACCACAGAACGCGGTTAGACAAAGGAAAGACGCATGTTTGCGGTCCTCAAGACTGGCGGCAAGCAGTACAAGGTTCAGGCGGGTGATATCCTCCGCGTTGAAAAGCTGGCTGCCGACGCAGGTGAAAAAGTTCAATTCAACGATGTTCTGATGCTGGGCGGTGACGCTCCGGTTGTTGGTGCACCTTTCGTTGAAGGCGCAGGCGTACAGGCCGAAGTGGTCGAACAGATCAAAGGTGAAAAGGTCATCAAGTTCGTCAAGCGCCGTCGTAAGCACAGCTCAAAGCGTACCGTTGGCCACCGTCAGAAGCTGACACTGGTCAAAATCACCGACATCTTGTCGTCGGGCGCTGACAAGTCGGGCATCAAAGCTGCAACCGGTTCAGCTCCGGCTGGCGAAGCGGCACCTGCTGCAAAGCCTGCCAAGAAAGCCGAAGCCAAAGCAGAGGCACCCGCCGCTGCTGCTGCTGACGATCTGACCAAGCTGAACGGTGTCGGCCCTGCCGCTGCCAAAAAGCTGGTTGAGGCCGGTATCGAGAGCTTTGCCGCTCTGGCCGCCTTGTCGGATGAGCAGATTGCTGCTATCGACACCATCAAAGTGAAACCCGAATGGGTTGAGCAAGCCAAAGAGCTGGCTCAAGGCTAAGGAGAGAGAGAATGGCACATAAAAAAGCTGGCGGTTCCTCCCGTAACGGTCGCGACTCAGCAGGTCGCCGCCTTGGCGTGAAACTGTATGGTGGCCAGGCAGCCATCGCAGGCAACATCATCGTACGTCAGCGCGGCACCAAGTTCTGGCCGGGCGAAGGCGTAGGTATGGGCAAAGATCACACAATCTTTGCAACTGTCGATGGCGCCGTGAAGTTCCATAAGGGACTTAAAAACCGCACCTTTATTTCGGTCCTGCCAGTGGCGGAGGCCGCAGAGTAAGCCGAAACCCAGAAGGTTTAAGAAAAATTCATGGGGGACCGGCACAAAGTGCCGGTCCCTTTTTCGTTTTAACGCAGTCGTGATCACCAGAGCCGATGACAGTCGCAACCACCAGTTTCCTGATTTTTGCCGCCTCGCAGGTTGGCACACCGGGACCAGCCAACATGGTCCTGCTGGGAACAGGTGCGCGTTATGGGTTTCGGTCGGCACTGCCGTTTGTAGGCGGGGTCATTCTGGGCAAGCAGTTGATCATCTGGCCGGTTGGTTTCGGACTGATGCAAGTGGCCGATCAGGCGCCGCTGGTGTTTGAGGCGCTCAAATATGCTTCGGCTGCCTATATTTGCTGGCTTGCGTGGAAAATCGCCAATCTGCGGCTTTCTCGCGGTCAAACGGATAAGCAAGTGCCCGGATTTCTGGCGGGGTTAATTGTACACCCGCTTAATCCCAAGGCCTGGGCGATGATTATTGCGGGCTTCACTGGATTTGTGGCCGCAGGGACACCGAGTTTTGAGGCGACTCTCACGATCGCTCTCTGTTTGTTGATCTGCCAGATCGTGTTGCACCCGATTTGGACATTTGCAGGAGATCGGATCGCCCATGCGGTTGAAGGTCGGCCTGCCGAAAAATATCTGATGTGGACGTTAGCCAGTTTGACAGTTGCGTCCGTACTTTTTGTGTTGTTCGGAGGAGGAACGCACTCATGAAACTTGAGGCAATAATAAATCAGCCGGTCATTGAAACCGAGCGGTTCGACCTGCGCCCCCTGCGCCGGTCGGATATGGGACTAATTGAGCACTACGCCGGCGATGAACGTGTCGCGCGCATGACCACGCGGATCGCCCATCCGCTGCCGCCCGGAGCTGTCGAGGCGTTCGTAACGCGCGCCATGTCGGACGAGCGGGACGAGGACGTTTGGGCGATGGATGCGACCAAAGATGGCGGGCCCGAGCTGATTGGCTTGATTTCGCTTGAAAAGCTGGATCGCAATCAATCCGAAATCGGCTATTGGGTCGCGCCGGTTTATTGGAACACAGGCATTGCATCTTTGGCTGTTGAAACGCTGGTCAAAGCCAATCCGCTGGAAAACGCGACCATGTTCGCCAGCGTGTTTCAGGACAATCCGGCCTCAGCTCGGGTGCTGACTCATTGCGGGTTCCAGTATCTTGGCGATGCGGAAACTTATTCGGTGGCGCGCGATGCGAATGTGCCCACCTGGACGTATACAAAGAAACTCTGACTTGTGGCCGATGGGGCCTTTGCAGTAGGGGACAGCTATGAAATTTCTCGATCTTGCAAAGGTCTACATCCGGTCCGGGGCCGGAGGTGGCGGCTGCGTCAGCTTCCGACGCGAAAAGTACATCGAATACGGCGGACCCGATGGCGGGGACGGCGGTAAGGGCGGTTCGGTATGGGCCGAGGTCGTAGACGGACTAAACACCCTGATCGACTTCCGTTACCAGCAGCACTTCTTCGCCAAAAACGGTCAACCCGGGCGCGGTCAGCAGCGTACTGGCAAGGATGGTGATGACATCATCCTACGTGTGCCTGTCGGAACCGAGATTCTCGATGAAGACGAAGAGACCGTGATCTGCGACCTGACGGAAGTTGGTCAGCGGGTCCTGTTAGCCAAAGGTGGCAACGGCGGGTTCGGTAACCTCCATTTCAAATCAGCCACCAATCAGGCTCCACGCCGTGCCAATCCGGGGCAGGCGGGGATTGATCGCACGATTTGGTTACGCCTGAAGCTGATTGCGGATGTGGGTCTGCTTGGGATGCCCAATGCGGGCAAGTCAACCTTTCTGGCCGCAACATCAAACGCTCGGCCCAAAATCGCTGACTATCCCTTTACTACGCTGCACCCAAATCTGGGCGTTGTCGGCGTAGATAACGTGGAATTCGTCGTCGCAGACATCCCCGGCCTGATCGAAGGCGCGCACGAAGGGCGTGGGATTGGAGATCGCTTCCTCGGCCATGTCGAACGCTGCGCCGTTCTGCTGCATCTGGTCGATGGCACGTCCGAAACCGTCGCCGAAGATTACCGCACCATCATTCACGAACTTGAGGCCTATGGCGGCGAGCTTGCGAACAAGCCGCGTATCACCGTTCTGAACAAGGTTGACGCTCTGGATGAGGAAGAACTTGAGCTTGCCAAGGAAGAGCTCGAGCAATCCGTGGGTGGCCCGGTTATGACGATGTCTGGTGTTGCGCATCTGGGTGTAACAGAAGTGCTGCGCGCTTTGCGGGCACAGATTGATGAAAACCGCCTGCGGCAAAAACCCACCGAGGAGGCAGAGCCTTGGCAACCCTGACCGCCGCAAACCGCATGGTGGTCAAGATTGGGTCCGCCTTGCTGGTGGATCGGAATACCGGCCAGTTGCGATTGGAGTGGTTGCAATCGCTCGCACAGGATGTGGCATGGCTAAAAGGGCAGGGGACAGATGTCATCCTGGTATCTTCAGGCTCGATCGCGCTTGGGCGTGGAGTTCTTGGATTGCCAATGCAAACCCTGCCGTTAGAGCAGTCACAGGCTGCGGCTGCTGTTGGTCAAATTCGGTTGGCCCGAGCGTATGAAGAAGTATTAACGCCACATGACATCAAGACCGCGCAGGTTTTGGTGACGCTAGAGGACAGTGCAGATCGGCGGCGATACCTGAACTCTCGCGCGACGCTTGAGACATTACTTGGGTTAGGTGTTGTGCCTATCGTTAACGAAAATGACACAGTGGCGACCGATGAAATTCGGTATGGGGACAATGACCGGTTGGCTGCACAGATCGCCGTGACGGTCGGCGCAGATCAATTGATTTTGTTGTCAGACGTTGACGGGTTCTATACTGGCAACCCGATCGAAGATACCACCGCAACTCGATACGAGGTGATCAACCAGATCACGCCCGAGATCGAGGCCATGGCCGGTGATGCGGGATCGGGTCTGTCTAAAGGCGGAATGAAAACCAAGCTTCTCGCCGCCAAGATGGCAACGGCTGCCGGCTGCACCATGGCAATAACTGAAGGGTCAACATTGAACCCGCTGAAAGCGCTGGAAAACGGCGCGAATTGCACTTGGTTTACAGCAACACTTGATCCGCATGCTGCCCGGAAACGCTGGATATCGGCCATGAAACCGCGTGGTGAGATCATGATCGATGATGGTGCGGTTACAGCTCTGACAAACGGTAAAAGCCTTCTTCCTGTTGGAATTGTTGAAGTGACCGGCGAATTTGGACGCGGTGACCCAGTTACGATCCTAGACCCAGCAGCGCGACCACTGGCGCAAGGCCTCAGCCGCTATACCGCGCAAGAGGCCGACGCGATCAAGGGGCGCAAGTCCTCTGAAATCGAAACCACACTAGGCTACCCGGGCCGCGCAGTGTTAATCCATCGCGATGATCTGGCGCTTTGATAGAATAGAGAGAACCACCTGAAAGGCTTACGAGATGAAAGACTTCGACAGTATTCCCAGCCTGATGGAAGACCTCGGCAAACGCGCGAAATTGGCTTCGCGCGAACTGACATTTGCCAGCGCCGAACGAAAGCACGCGGCGTTGATCGCGGCTGCAGATGCCGTATGGAACAATCGCAATGATATCATTGAGGCCAACAAGAAAGATTTGGAGTTTGGTCGCGAGAAGGGCCTAAGCCCCGCGATGATGGACCGCCTGATGCTGGATGAGGCGCGCGTTCAAGGTATGGTTGACGGCTTGCGAACCGTGGCTGAACAGGCCGATCCGGTGGGTGAGGTTCTGGCCGAATGGGACATGGCCTCGGGTCTGAACATTCAGCGTGTACGCACGCCTTTGGGTGTGATCGGAGTGATCTATGAAAGCCGCCCCAATGTGACGGCGGATGCGGGTGCGCTATGCCTGAAATCGGGCAATGCAGTAATCTTGCGCGGCGGGTCCGAGAGTTTTCATTCGTCAACCGCTATTCATGCCTGTTTGGTCGAAGGACTGAAGGCCGCCAACCTGCCCGAAGATGCAATCCAACTGATACCGACCCGTGATCGTGCCGCAGTGCAAGAGCTGCTAACGATGACAGATTACGTTGACGTCATTGTCCCGCGCGGCGGCAAAGGTTTGGTCGGTCTTGTGCAGCGCGAGGCGCGCGTGCCGGTCTTTGCCCATCTTGAAGGCATTGTTCATATCTATGTCGATAAGGCTGCAGACCCTCAGAAGACGCTGGATGTGGTATTGAATGCCAAGACGCGGCGCACTGGCATCTGTGGTGCTGCGGAGTGTTTGTTGGTGCATCAGGACGTGGCGGAAACGCTTGGGCGTGACGTCATTGCGGCGCTTCAAGCGGCGGGTGTCGAGGTACATGCACAAGGCATCTTGGCCAATGATCGCACTATTGCCGCAACTGATGAGGATTGGGGCAAGGAGTTTTTGGATAGCATCATCGCAGCCAAGCCTGTTGCTGACATCGATGCTGCGATCGATCATATCAATACGTATGGTTCCAGCCATACAGATTGCATCATGACAGAGAACACTGCTGCTGCAGCGCATTTCTTCGAACGCCTCGATAGCGCGATACTGATGCACAACGCCTCAACCCAGTTTGCCGACGGTGGCGAGTTCGGAATGGGTGCCGAGATCGGCATCGCCACGGGCAAGATGCATGCTCGCGGACCTGTCGGGGCAGCTCAGTTGACCAGCTTTAAATATCTGGTTCGTGGAAACGGAACGACGAGGGCTTAGAATCTCAGTTTCACCAGGGTTGTGGTCGTTTCTACCGCAACCCGACGCCCCATCGCAGCGGCGGTATCGGGCAACAGTGCAAATTGAACATGTGCCGGACTGACTTTGCTGGCAAAACAGCCGGTTGAAACCCCTTTCCACAAATCGGGGTCGAGGTTCAGTTTGTCGGCTGTTCCTGTCACAGTCCACGCATCACCCCGAGTTTCGATCTCCACCTCACCACCAAACGGCATCGCGCTTTCGCAGCACATCACGGCGAGGAAGGCGAGTTTAACCTGATTGCGCGGCACGGGTTCGGTCAGGTTCCATGTGATCCGAACCCGGCTCGCCTTTTCAAGATCCTTCAGCAGTTCAATTACCTCAGTTCTTCCCAGCGGTTGATCACTGGCTGCCCCAAAGGCCACGCGAAAGAACCGGATGCGCGCGCGCGCGCTTCCGACGCTGCCGGTAATCAGCTCCATCTCGGGACCCTGGACTGCGCCAACCATCTCCAACAGTTCAAGCCCGTTGGTGATTGCCCCAATTGGGCTGATCAGATCATGACAGATCCGAGAGCCGATCAATTCGGCCAGGTTGACGTCTGAAGCGCCCATGCGTACCTCCTGCTGCATCTGCCTCAGGACCCGGAGCCCAATATGACAGATCTGAATGCCATTCTTGCACCGGGCATGTATGTCCGCCACCCCGATTTCCCCGATTGGGGCGTTGGACAGGTGCAGTCCAATATCGGGGGCAAGATCACCGTAAACTTTCGCGAGCAGGGGAAAGTGGTAATCGACGGGACACGCATAGCCCTGATGCCGGTCTTTGATCCGTGAAACTGGTTTAGGAAAGGTTAACAACTCAGGCGAAACGCGGGCTTGTTGCCTTTCGTAATGCAATCGCGCTATCAGCGCGCAATCACAAATAACGGACCAAATATTGATGCCGAATAAAGGCCCCTCATTCACCGTAAAACTTGCTGAAACCGAGGCTGAACAACGCTCAGCCCAGCGTCTGCGTTACGACGTCTTTGTGCGTGAACTCGGCGGCGGTGGTGAGATGGTGGACCACGAGTTCGGGCTCGAGAAAGACCGGTTCGACCCGCATTTCGATCATATGCTGGCCATCGATGATTCAACGCGCGCGGTTATCGGCGTCTATCGATTGCTTCCCGGTGAGCGAGCGGCCGAATTGGGGCAGTTCTATTCCGAGGATGAATATGACCTCACCGTTTTAAAGCAAAGCGGGCGCAAACTGTTGGAACTTGGGCGCTCGTGCGTGCATCCGGATTACCGCGGTGGCACCGCGATGTATCACCTGTGGAATGGGCTGGCGGCCTACGTCACGGAGCGCGAAATCGAAGTTTTGTTCGGCGTCGCAAGCTTTCATGGCACCGATGTCCAGAAGCTGGCACAGCCGCTATCGATGCTGCATCACAACCATCTAGCCCCTCCAGACCTTAGGGTCCGGGCACAGCCGGGCGTGTTTCAGCCCATGGACCTTCTCCCGGTCAATGCCCTGGATCGTCGTGCCGCCATGGTTCAGGTGCCATCCCTGATCAAGGCTTACCTCCGTCTGGGTGGTTTCGTCGGTGAGGGGGCCTTTATCGATCATGCATTCAATACAACCGATGTGTGCCTGATCCTCGACACCACCCGCATGAACGCGCGTCAGCGACGCATTTACAGTGGAGCGTAACGAGGTGAGCGATCCCTCATGGCAGAGCGAAGACGAACCTGATCCGATCGAACTTGGTGTTCTTGGCTGGATATTGGTGTTTTTGCGCGGCGTCCCTCTGGCGGTGCTAGTTTTTGGGGGCCTGATCGTTCTGCTGTCGATACGCTTGATCGAACGTCCATTATGTGGCGTTCAGCGACCAGTTACACCTTTCATCAGTCAATTTGTCTGCCGCAACGCGTTCAGGATCCTCGGGATAGGATTTCATAGCTCTGGTGAGTTGATGCGGGAACGTGGCGCCGTGGTCGCAAATCACACGTCGTGGCTGGACATTTTTGCGCTGAATGCCCGCAAACGCGTGTACTTTGTCTCGAAAGCCGAGGTGGCGAAATGGCCGGGGATTGGTTGGTTGGCACAAGCAACCGGTACGGTATTCATTGAGCGAAATCGCCAAAAAGCTCGCGAACAGACCCGCATATTCGAAGCGCGCCTTAAGGCCGGGCATAAGCTATTGTTCTTCCCAGAGGGCACTTCGACAGATGGTTTGCGAGTTTTGCCATTCAAAACAACGCTTTTCGCCGCGTTCTTTACGGATGAGCTGCGTGAATTCATGTATGTCCAACCCGTCTCGGCCATTTTTCATGCGCCCAAAGGGCAGCCTGCACGTTTTTACGGTTGGTGGGGTGACATGGATTTCGGACCGCATCTGCTCAAGACGTTGGGCGCGCGACGACAAGGTTGGGTGGAATTAATATATCATGAGCCCGCCAAGGTCAGCGATTTTGAGAACCGTAAAGCTCTGGCAGCACATTGCGAACAGGCCGTGCGGCACGCTCACAGCTTGGCGCGGCTTGAAAAATAAGGGCATTTGGCCCTTGCACTGTCTCAAATCCTGTCATATACGCGCGCCATTCAAACCCGCAGGCGGGGTTTGGGTCATTTGAGGGAGACATCCTTATCTGGCCCGCCGGTTGGAGCATCCGCTTCTTTCACCCCCGCCGAGGCGTAAACCGGAAAAGGAAAATAGCATGGCTCTTCCCGAGTTCTCCATGCGTCAGCTGTTGGAAGCTGGCGTTCACTTTGGTCACCAGACACAGCGTTGGAATCCCCGCATGGGCCCGTTCATCTACGGCTCGCGCAATGGTATCCACATCATGGACCTGACCCAGACTGTTCCGATGCTGGATCAGGCTCTGCAGGCAGTTCGTGACACCGTCGCAAAAGGTGGCCGCGTTCTGTTCGTAGGCACCAAGCGTCAGGCTGCTGGCCCGATCGCTGAAGCCGCTGAAAAGTCGGCTCAGTACTACATGAACCACCGCTGGCTGGGCGGCACGCTGACCAACTGGAAAACTGTTTCCCAGTCGATCAATCGTCTGAACCAGATCGACGAAGCGATGGAAGCGGGTGCCGAAGGCCTGACCAAGAAAGAGCGTCTGGGCATGGAACGTGACCAAGGCAAACTGCAGGCATCGCTGGGCGGTATCCGCGAGATGGGCGGCGTTCCTGATCTGCTGTTCGTCATCGACGTCAAGAAAGAAGCGCTGGCCATCGCCGAAGCCAACAAATTGGGTATCCCGGTTGTGGCTGTTGTCGACACCAACTGCTCGCCCGACGGTGTTGACTACATCATCCCCGGCAACGACGACGCAGCGCGCGCCATTGCCCTGTACTGCGACCTGGCCGCACGCGCCGCTCTGGACGGCATGACCGCACAGATGGGTGCTGCAGGTGTTGATCTGGGTGCATTCGAAGAAGCTCCGGTTGAAGAAGCACCCGCAGAAGAAGCCGCGCCGGAAGCCAAAGCCGAAGCGTAAGCTGCCCGTCACGTAAATGACATATGGGGCAGGGTAGACCTGCCCCAATTCCGTTTGAATTGAGGAGAGCCAAAAGATGGCAATCACAGCAGCAATGGTAAAAGAACTGCGCGACTCGACCGGCGCAGGCATGATGGACGCAAAAAAAGCGCTGACCGAAACCGGCGGCAACATGGACGAAGCCGTTGACTGGCTGCGCACCAAAGGCCTGGCCAAAGCAGCCAAGAAATCGGGCCGTACCGCCGCCGAAGGTCTGGTGGCCGTTCACGTCAACGGCGGCAACGGTGTTGCAGTCGAAGTGAACTCGGAAACCGACTTCGTTGCGAAAAACGGCGAATTCCAGGAAATGGTCGGCAAGATCACCTATGCAGCCGAAGGCGTCGATGATGTCGAAGCTCTGCTGGCAGCGGATCTGGGCGGCAAGTCGGTTGCAGACACCCTGACTGACAAGATCGCCACCATCGGTGAGAACATGTCGGTACGCCGCATGTCCAAGCTGAGCGGTGACACTGTCGTGTCCTATGTCCACAATGCTGCAACCAGCGGCATGGGCAAAATCGGCGTTCTTGTTGCTCTGTCTGGCGGCGATGAAGCCTTCGGCAAGCAGGTTGCAATGCACATTGCAGCAGTGAACCCGGCGGCCTTGTCTGAGGCGGACATGGACCCGGAAGTTGTCGAGAAAGAGAAGCAGGTCCAGATGGACATCGCCCGCGAATCCGGCAAGCCGGAGCAGGTGATCGATAAGATGATCGTCGGTCGTATGAAAAAATTCGTTGCCGAGTCGACTCTGCTGAACCAGGACTTCGTTGTGAATCCTGACCTGACCGTCGAAGCTGCGGCTAATGAAGCGGGTGCAACCATCACCGGATTTGTCCGGATGGAAGTAGGCGAAGGCATCGTTGTCGAAAAAGAAGACTTCGCAGCCGAAGTTGCGAAGGCAGCTCAAGGCTAAAGATAAAATGCAGCCTCACTGAGGGGCTGCAATCCATAAAAAACCCGGTTGCGATGCAGCCGGGTTTTTTTGTGCTAGGCAGCTTTTCAATGCGCAGTAAACAACATCAAGGAAAAGAGGAGATTGAGGGGCCCTGCATGATGGGGATGGAAGGGCCCCTCAAAAATTCCGACAAAGCGACGCGGACGAATAGACGCCTCTATGTCAGAGCGATCAGAGAGCTTTGGTATTACAAAGATCCAATCAAAACGTTCCCTGGCTAAAGCCACCACTCACGGAACAATACCAATTTGCAATTTATGGGGGAGATTCGGAAAGTCATGTATTCCTTACCCTAGGTCAATTTGACGCAATGTAGCGTCAAATCAGGGTCAGGCTTCCATTACAAACATCTGGTTATGCAAAGTCGCCTTAAGCACAGCCTGCGCTGTGGTTTCAACCGAAAGCGCCTCGCGCGCCAGCCTTAGGTGCTTTTCCACCGTCGCGGCAGTCAAACCCATAAGCAACGCGATGTCCTGAGTGGTCTTTCCATCCCCAACCCATTGAAGCGCCTCTCGCTGCCGCTTAGTCAGAGCGCGGTTCGGAGCGTTGTACGGTAAGGTAAGGATTTTTAGATGAGCAACATTGTTCATCAGCAAAATATCCTTGCCGTGTTCCTGCCAGATCTCGTCCACTTCATCCTGATCATGCATTCGGGCTGCAAGTGAGATCGCGCCTTTGGTTCGCATCGAAACCGAGTTGAAGCTGACCGTATAACCCGATGTAAGACCCAAAGATTTGTTAAACTCATAAACCCTAAGTTCTTCGGGTGTCATAACACCGCTGGACATCATGTCATTGATCATGCTCCAGCTTGCCGCGCCCTCATGATCCAAGGCCCATTTCAACATCGGAGCGTGAAAATACAATCCCGAGCGGAGGAACCCATCAAGGTAATCTTTGCAGTGGTTGGACAGGATGACGAAATCCTCGGGGTCCCCCAATGATGTCGCCGTGCGATACTGGGTGTAACCATACAGCAACCGATCAAATCCGAACTTTGCCATCTGGCGGCAGTGGGCATCCCACAGCTCTTCCAATGTCTTGGTATAGCTCAGAAAGTTCAGATAATCGTTGAGGTTCATCCAGTGCCCCCCTCAGCCAAATGGGCCGCAAGGGCATTCAGCGCAAGCACATAGCTATGTGCGCCGAATCCACAAATCTGACCAATGGCAACTGGGGCGACGTATGATTTGTGTCGAAACACTTCGCGCGCGTGAATATTTGACAGATGAACCTCTACAACCGGGACTTCGGCGGAAGAAATCGCATCCATCAGCGCGACCGACGTATGGGTGTATCCACCCGCGTTCAAGACGATTCCATCCTGTTCGCCGCGTGCTGCGTGAATCGCATCAATCAATGCGCCTTCGTGGTTGGTTTGAATATGCGTGATCGTCTGATTCAGTGCCTGACCATGAGCAACACACAGATCCTCAATCATCTTCAAGGTCGTTGATCCATAAACCTCGGGCTGCCGCGTCCCCAGCAGATTCAGGTTCGGACCATTCAGAACCAATATTTTTTGCATATTCAAACTGTCCCCATCTTCTTCTTTTTCATAAACCCGAAAATTTGAGGCGTCCAGCGATCATCGCCCCTTTGGCGCGAGTGGTTGTGTCGCATATTGGTAAGAATCTAAAGTTTTGAATGAATATCAGCTCATTTAGTTCCCATTGTGACCACAACTTTACCGAGAGTTTTGCGCTGGTCCATCTTGGCGATCGCTTCCGCCGCGCGTTCAAGTGGGAACCGGGCGCTGATACGAGGGCAGATGGCACCGCTTCGATACATTTTGAACAGTTCACCCACATTCTGAGAATGCCCTTTCGGATCCCGAAACACTGACGCGCCCCAAAACACGCCGACGATTTGACATCCTTTGAGCAGCGTCAGGTTCAACGGAATGCTGGGAATGCCTGCTGGAAAACCGACGACCAGATATCGGCCTCCCCACGCCAAACTGCGCAAGGCAGGTTCGGCGTAGTCCCCGCCAACGGCGTCATAGACCACGTCCACACCTTCGCCACCGGCCAGCGATTTGATTTCGGCAGACAGCGCCTTTTGCGCCGCTCGGTCCAGATCTCGTGGATAAATCAGTGTTTTATCTGCACCAACGTTTTTGCAAAACTGTGCTTTTTCTTCGGACGAAACTGCCGCGATCACATGCGCACCCATGGCTTTGGCAAGCTCTATCGCGGCAGAGCCAACGCCACCCGATGCGCCAAGCACAAGTACGGTTTCCCCCGAGAGCAGCTGCGCTCGATCTTTGAGCGCATGGTAAGACGTGCCATACGTGAATATGAAACACGCGGCGTCTTCATATGGCATATCATCCGGGATTTTGATCGCCGTCGCTGGTTTGAGCGTCAGGTGCGTGGCGAACCCTCCATGTCCTGTCAGCGCCAGAACACGATCACCGGGCAAGAAATCAACGACATCTTTGCCGACGCTGGTGATCTCACCTGCAATCTCGCCACCTGGGGCAAATGGACGAGGAGGCTTCATCTGGTAAAGGTCCCGGATCATCAGCGTATCTGGAAAGTTCACTCCGGCCGCGTGTATTCGCACCAATATCTCACCAGCCTTTGGCACGGGATCGGGCAGGGTGGTCAACTCCAATGTTTCTGGTCCGCCCGGTTTGACGCTGAGTAATGTCTGCATATGCCCCACTTGCCCCTTGCTTCGTTTGAATTGAAATCGTTGGATTACACGAACGTATTGTCAAGATGACCGCCGCTCTGGGTCTCAAACGATAGGCGCAAAGAGCAGATCACCTGAAAGGAGATTTCATGACGCCCGAGACATTGTTTTCACTCAACGGAAAAACTGCGCTGGTGACAGGTGGGGCCACGGGTATTGGCCGGATGGCAGCCGAGGCGCTTGTTCGCGCCGGTGCTCATGTTCTGATTGCCTCGCGCAAGGGTGATGCATGTGAACAGGTTGCGGCAGAGTTGAACGCGTTAGGCACCGCCGGATCTGCAGAAGGTTTTGCAGGCGATATCGGCAGCGAAGTGGGTATTGATGCATTAGTTGGTGAGGTCAACAAACGAACGCAATCTATTGAAATATTAATGAATAATGCTGGTGTTACCTGGGGCGCACCGATGGGCCAGTTTCCCCACTCGGCGTGGGACAAAGTGATGTCCGTCAATGTCGCAGGTATATTCGATCTGACCCAAAAGCTACTACCGCTTTTAATGAAATCAGCCAGCGACGATGATCCAGCACGGGTCGTAAATATTGGATCGGTTATGGGCGAGGTCCCGATGGGTGACGGGGCCTACAGCTATTCCGCGTCAAAAGCCGCGGTGATTCACCTGTCAAAAATCATGGCCAAGGAACTTGCGCCGTATCGTGTCACAGTAAATGCTCTGGCGCCTGGGCCGTTCGTATCGCGCATGACCGCGTTTGCAACCGAAGATGAAAGTAAGCGCGAGCGTGTCGGCAAGGCGGTACCGTTGGGTCGCGTGGGTCGTGACGAAGATATCGCGGGCTGTATGTTGTTCCTGTGTGGCCGCGGTGGCAGCTACATCACGGGTGCGGTGTTGCCGGTATCCGGCGGGATCAACGTCCAGACAGGGGGTAACATCTTTGCCGATGCTCTTTAGCCCCAGATCGACCGCAGGATTGGTAGATGAAAGAAACCGATAGTACATTAGATATCAACGCAGTTGAGACCTATCTTAACTCTCATCTTCATGGGTTTCACGGTCCATTGAAGGCGACAAAGTTCACCGTAGGCCAATCCAACCCGACATATTTGCTCAGCACACCGCGTGAGGCATATGTTTTAAGGCGCAAGCCGCCGGGGGTTCTGCTGAAATCAGCCCATGCAGTGGATCGCGAGTTTCGCGTCATGAGCGCGCTTGCTGGCAGCAATGTGCCCGTGCCGAAAGTTCACCTGCTATGCGAAGATGACCGGGTGATAGGGTCGGCTTTTTACGTAATGGAATATCTGCAAGGGCGTACGTTTGTAGATCCGGTCATGAAGGGTGAAGACAACGACATACGTACGGGCGTGATTGATGAAATGAACCGCGTTCTGGCTGAGTTACACATGGTCGATATCGATGCAGTTGGTCTTTCGGATTACGGGCCACCTGGCAACTATTTCGAACGGCAAATTGCCCGCTGGACCAAGCAATATCGTGCTTCTGAGACCGAAACTATCCCAGACATGAACCAGTTGATTACCGCGCTCGAGCATCAAGTTCCCGAGGATGAAAACCAAAGGACGTTGGTGCACGGGGATTATCGCATCGACAATCTGATGTTTGAAACGAATGGCACAGGCTGCATCGGGGTCCTGGATTGGGAATTGTCGACCATCGGCCACCCATATGC
Source organism: Ruegeria sp. CL5 (assembly GCF_056536485.1). NCBI lineage: Bacteria > Pseudomonadati > Pseudomonadota > Alphaproteobacteria > Rhodobacterales > Roseobacteraceae > Ruegeria > Ruegeria sp. CL5. Next base: position 153,600 of record NZ_JBQFPS010000001.1, on the reverse strand, counting down.
GGATCTCGCGGCAGTTATCATGCAATGGCAGCTGCCTCCGGGAAAAGAGGGGCGCGGATTGGCGGGCGTAGACCGAGAAAACCTTGGCTTACCAACAGATCGCGCCTTTGTCGCAAACTATTGCGCACGTCGCGGCATTCCAGCGATCGAGAACTTTGGGTTTTACCTTGCTTTCAATTTCTTTCGAATGGCTGGAATTCTGCAAGGTGTTTACAAGCGCGCACTTGACGGAAATGCATCTGATCCGAAGCGGGCACAGGCATTTGGTGCCTATGTCCCAATCTTTGCCCAACATGGCTTGTCTGCTCTACGCAGCGAGGCGTAAGCGGTTTGACCCAAACGGAGTTGCCTCATGGGATTTGATCCGACCTCATTGGCCAATATTCGCAAATGGATGAACAGGTATGTGGACCAGCGCAAATATGCGGGCAGCGCGCTTCTGATCCGCCAGCACGGGAAAGAGGCGTTCTTTCATACTTGTGGGCGGCGTTGCATAGAGAACGACCTTCCCTTCCAACGTGATAGTTTGGTTCGGATATATTCGATGACGAAACCGGTGACCTCAGTTGCCCTTATGACTCTGGTCGAACAGGGATTGTTTCATCTCGACGCTCCAGTTTCCGAGTTTCTGCCTGAATTTTCGTCCATGAGGGCCCTTATTCCGGACGCAACTAGTCTTGATCAGACTGAGGATGCGCCGTCACCGAGCTTGCATCAGCTTTTGACCCATACCAGCGGGATGAGTTACCCGTTCAATCCCGGCCTGCTGCCCAAGGCCATGGACGACCTTGATCTGATCTTTTCACCACAACAAGGCCCTCTGTCAGAAAGGGTTAAGCTGTTGGCGCAACTCCCACTGGCCTTTCAACCCGGTGCGCGATGGGAATACTCGGTCGGAATAGATGTATTTGGGCGCGTGATCGAAGTGGTATCAGGCAAATCGCTCGACGAATTTCTGACTGAACATATCTTTGAGCCCCTGGGTATGAATGAAACCGCGTTCTCAGTGCCTAATGGGGCAGGGGACAGGTTTGCCTCACTCTACACCCCGTTGGAAGGTGACGCGATGGCGCTGAACGCCGCAAAATCAGGCGGCGAAACACTCCGATTGGTGGATAATTTCGGGCAATCTCCATTCGAGGCGGCGACTACTTTTTCCGGAGGCGGCGGGCTGATCAGTACGATCGACGACTTCAGTAAATTCGCCGAAGTGTTGCGGAGCAAAGGAACAGGAAATGGCGTGAGAATCCTGGGGCCAAAGACGATGGAGTTTATGTTTCGCAATCACTTACCGGCCGACATTGCATCAATGGGGCCGCAAAGTTTCGCGGAACAACCCATGGACGGGACAGGTTTCGGTATCGGAGGAGCGGTGGTTCTAAACCCGGCACTTGCCAAATGCCCTGGTTCGGTTGGTGACTTCGGCTGGGGTGGTATGGCATCGACGTATTTCTGGGTCGATCCAGTCAATGATCTGACGACCGTATTCTTCACTCAGCTTTCGCCGTCCAGCTCCTATCCATCGCGCGCCGAATTGAAGGCCCTTGTGCATGCAGCACTCGTTGAATGATCGGTTGTCGAATGATACCGGAAAAGTCTGGATGCAGGAGACCCCAAGATGACCGAAGCCGAACGTGTACTGCTTGATCTGCTGAATATCGAGAGGCTCGAAGTCGATCTATTCCGCGGCACCGGTTCAGGCGGTGAAACGCCAACGCGCATCTTTGGCGGTCAAGTGATTGCACAGGCGCTTGCGGCAGCCTACCGGACGGTTGAAGATCGCCTGTGTCATTCGCTACATGCTTATTTCATTCGCCCCGGCGATCCGTCCATTCCCGTTATATATCAAGTGGATCGCGCACGAGATGGAGGTTCATTTACGACCCGTCGCGTGGTTGCGATCCAGCATGGCAAACAGATCCTGAACATGTCCGCCTCATTCCACAAACAGGATGATGGGTGGGATCATCAGCATCCGATTCCCAATGTTGATGGTCCAGAACACCATCCATCGCGTGACGATCTGCGGCAAAAGTATCTTGGCCGCGTGCGGGACAAGCTGAAGTCAGAGTTTCTGCGTGAACGTCCCATCGAAGTGCGCGAAGTTGATCCTCTGGACCTGTTCACGCCCTCAAAGGCAGATGATAAGAACTATCTCTGGTTTCGCATGGGTGCGGCGAATGATGCGGACACGATTACGCAACATCTTCTCTTGGCCTATGCCTCAGATATGGGGCTGCTCACTTCCGGGATGAGGCCCCATGGGCTGAGTTGGTTTACTGGTGAAATCGACGGTGCCAGTCTGGACCACGCCATTTGGTTTCATGCACCCGTTAAGTTTCAAAACTGGCATCTTTATTCAATGGAATCACCATGGACAGGGCAGGGGCGCAGCTTCAATCGCGGATCGATCTTTTCTCAGGACGGAAAGCTGGTTGCGTCAGTCGCGCAAGAAGGCCTGCTCAGACGGCGTCGGTCACGTCAGATATCACCGATAAAGCGTTGATTAATCTTATTCATATTACTTAACCATCCATCATAGTCTTCGATCTTCATGCGCATGTAATCAGAGACTTGCGGATGCGGAAGAACCAGAAAACGCTCGGCAGTAATTGCCTCAACACAGGATTGTGCAACTTCAGCAGGCTCAATTATTCCGTCGAACGCGGCAACAGAATCTTCATATCCACGCATCATCTCCGACCGCACAGCTTGCGGACACAAAACAGAAACTCGGATGCCACGGTCGCGATATGTCAGAGCGATCCACTCAGCAAATCCTACGGCCGCGTGCTTGGTTACTCCATACGGCGCAGCGCCGGGTATGTTGAGCAGTCCAGCGGCAGATGCAGTAAACATCATGTAACCGCCACCACGCGCAACCATCCTTGGGATCAGATGCCGAGCAGCCCAGACATGCGACATTACGTTGATTTGCCAGATGCGCTCCCAATCCGTGTCAGGTACGTCAAGCCCACCAAACGTTAGAATGCCAGCGTTGGCACAGAACAAATCAATCGGAGCAATGGTATCCTCGACTACATCGATCAGCTTTCGAATATCGCTTTCTTTGGAAACATCACATCTGATTGCATCGCCGCCGATTTTCTCGGCCACGACTTGCGCGCCAGTAAGATCGATATCCGTACAGACCACATGTGCGCCTTCCTTTGAAAACCGTTCTGCAAGACCTTTGCCAATGCCACTTGCTGCACCGGTGATTACAACGGTTTTTCCATTTAGATCCATCACGATATCCGTGTTCTACATTTCAAACACAGCGTAACATCCTGGGAAACCACAGCCAATGCGGATTAGGCAGCTGTGGTTTATCCACCCGATTATTTACATAATACCGATTATACGTTTAATCGATAAAGCTTCAGTAAAACGCCTGCAAACCTGTTTGCGCCCGCCCCAGGATCAATGCATGGACGTCATGTGTCCCCTCATAGGTATTGACGGTCTCCAGATTGATCATGTGGCGCACGACTTGGAATTCGAGCGATATCCCATTGCCGCCGTGCATATCACGCGCCATTCGAGCGATGTCCAACGCCTTACCGCAATTGTTGCGTTTAATGATCGAGATCATCTCAGGTGCAGCCTCGGCCTGATCCATCAAACGTCCGACACGCAAGCTTGCCTGCAAGCCGAGTGAGATTTCGGTTTGCATCTCTGCTAGTTTGCGCTGAAAAAGTTGGGTCTGTGCCAGAGGGCGATTGAATTGCTTCCGATCTAATCCGTATTGACGTGCTGCGTGCCAACAACATTCCGCCGCACCCATCGCACCCCAACTGATACCAAAGCGTGCGCGGTTCAAGCAGCCGAACGGGCCCTTTAGGCCTTGAACATGAGGCAGCAAGGCACCCTCGTCCACTTCAACACCATCCATGACGATTTCACCGGTGATCGAGGTTCGCAGACTCAACTTGTTTTCGATCTTCGGAGCGCTCAATCCCTTGGCACCTTTGTCCAACACAAATCCGCGGATCTTACCGTCATGCGCATCGGATTTGGCCCAGACCACAAAAACGTCGGCAATCGGCGCGTTTGAGATCCACATCTTACTGCCGGTCAAGCGATAGCCACCATCAATCTTCTCGGCGCGGGTTTTCATTGCCGCCGGATCAGAACCCGCATCCGGTTCCGTCAGGCCAAAGCAGCCGATCCATTCTCCGCTGGCCAGTTTCGGCAGGTATTTGCGCCGCTGTTCCTCGCTGCCATAGGCATAGATTGGATACATCACCAACGAGCTTTGCACCGACATCATCGAACGATAGCCAGAATCCACACGTTCGACTTCGCGCGCTACCAGGCCATAGGTGACATAACCGGCACCAATTCCACCGTATTCCTCAGGAATTGTCGTGCCGAGCAGACCCATTTCGCCCATCTCACGAAAGATTTCTGGATCCGTTTCTTCGTTTTGGAAAGCCTGCGTAACGCGCGGCTGTAGTTTTTCTTGAGCATAAGCACGCGCGCTGTCGGCGATCAGGCGTTCATCCTCTTCCAACTGGTCAGACAGGCGGAATGGATCATCCCAGTTGAAACTGCCAAGTTCGGGTGCATCCTTCGCGCGCAGGACCGGTTTTGTATCTGGAGCATTCATTTTGTTTCTCCGGCAGGAATTGGTTTGTACAATCATAACCTGAGCTATTGTCAAAAAACAGCGAGACATTTGCATGGTTTCATGATCAAAACGCATAGATGAGACCGATCCGCCCTACTCTACCGCCCGTATCTGCACTGCGCGCGCTTGAAGCTTTGGATCGACTTGGGTCAGCATCGGCAGTCGCTGATGAAATGGCTCTGACGCAAAGCGCTGTCAGCCGACAACTTCAGACGCTCGAGGCGCATTTGGGCGCCGAGTTGGTTAGTCGTGATCGAAAGCGGCTATCACTCACAAAGGCGGGGCAAGACTACGTTCGGGAAATTCGGCCAGCCTTGTCGCAGATCGCACAGGCTGCATTGAAATTGCATGTTGCTCCGGCCGGCGGAACACTAAACTTGGCGATCCTGCCAACGTTCGGAATGCGTTGGCTGGTGCCGCGTCTTCCCGACTTTGCGCGGCTCCACCCTGATATTACGATCAACATGACCACGCGACTGAGGCCATTCAGCTTTGCATCCGAACCCTTTGATGCGGCATTACATTTTGGGGAGCCGGATTGGCCTGGAACCGATCGCTTGTTGTTGAGTATGGAGCGTGTTCTACCTGTTTGCGCGCCCGGTCTCTTACCGCAAGGCGCGCCAACCTCACCTCGAGACTTACTCAAACTGCCTTTGTTGCACATCCATACCCGACCCCGTGCATGGCAAGACTGGTTTCGCCAAATGGGAATCGAACATCAGCACCCTCTACCCGGCACGGTCCACGACCAGTTCAACACGATCAATCAAGCTGCGTTGCATGGATTGGGTGTGGCGCTACTGCCGAACTATCTGGTCGAACAGGACCTGGCGACCGGCAAACTGATTGCGGCTTTCCCAAACGCAATTGAGGCTATGGGTGCCTATTATCTGGTTTGGCCGCGCGAAAAGTCCGACGACGACGCCCTGCGGCAGTTCAGACATTGGTTGGCGTCTCAAGCACAAACCGAAGAAGCGCTACCGCGTTAGCCCAACGCGTACCCTGCCCCACGAACCGTACGCACCGGATCTTCACCGCCGTGCTGTGTCAATGCTTTGCGCAAGCGACCGATATGGACATCAACGGTGCGTGTATCGACATAGATATCGCGCCCCCAAACACGGTCAAGCAATTGCTCGCGGCTCCAGACACGGCCGGGTTTTTCCATGAATGTGCTCAGCAGCCGGAATTCAGTTGGTCCCAATTTCAAAGGCTTATCGTCTCGGCTGACCTTGTGGGTCTCGGAATCCAGAATGATATCATCGAACTCCAGTCGGATACCTACTGTCGCTGGCCTCACTCGGCGCAGTTGCGTCCGGACACGCGCCATTAATTCCACGATCGAGTACGGTTTGACCACATAATCATCCGCGCCCGTCTCAAGGCCGCGCACCTTGTCGACCTCCTCGGACCGGGCCGACAGCATGATGATCGGGATCGAGCGCGTGTCAGACCGCGATTTCAATCGACGGCAGACCTCGATACCACTGAGATTGGGCATCATCCAATCAAGAACGATTATGTCAGGGCGATCTTCTTCGACCAGCAGTAAAGCTTCTTCCCCATTGGCAGCGCGTGATACGCGAAACCCTTCGGCATCCAGATTATAGGCCAGCACCTCTCGCTGAGCCAGCTCATCCTCAACCACCAGTACCGTCGGTTGATCAGCGGACATGTCGAAAGTCTCCTAGATCGTTTGAGACGTGTTATCAGCTTTGGGCCGGGCTTCGCTGGGCCGCTCACCAGTAACGAGATAGACAACCTGCTCTGCGATCGCTGTCACGTGGTCGCCCATCCGTTCGATGTTCTTTGCGATGAAATGCAGGTGCATGCAGGATGATATGTTGCGCGGGTCCTCAGCCATGAAGGTCAGGAACTCGCGGAACAAGCCGTTATACATTTGGTCCACTTCCTGATCGCGTTCGATTACGTCGGTGGCCAATTCTGCGTCTCGCTGGATGTAAGCATCCAGCGCATCTCGCAACATCAGTTCAACTTCGCGCGCCATGCGACGCAGCGCGGCGGCGCTGCCGTTGATCTCGCCCGCATTGACCAGAACGGTGGTTCGCTTTGCAATGTTCTTGGAGTAATCGCCGATCCGCTCGAGGTTGGCTGAAACCTTGAGCACAGACAGAACCAATCGTAGATCACCTGCCGTGGGGGCACGCAACGCAATCAGCCGTGCGGTTTCTTCGTTGATCAATTCTTCCAGCGCATCGATGGCCTTATCGCCCTGTCGCACTTCCTGCGCCAATTCCTCGTCGCGGGTTTCCAGCGAACGGGCGGCGCCCATGATGGCGGCTTCGACCAAGCCACCCATCTTCATAATATGGGCTTGAATGGCCTCGAGATCCCGGTCGAACGCGGATGCAATATGTTGTTCGGTCATGTCTGAATACCTGTTCTCAGCCGATCCGGCCGGTAATGTAGCTTTCGGTCCGGGGGTCTTCGGGATTTGTAAATATCTGGCCGGTCTCACCAAATTCGACCAGATTGCCCAGGTGGAAAAACGCGGTCTTTTGGCTAACACGCGCGGCCTGCTGCATTGAGTGGGTAACAATCACCACCGAATACCGCTTACGCAGATCATCTATCAGTTCTTCGACCTGTGCCGTCGCAATCGGGTCTAGCGCCGAGCATGGCTCGTCCATCAGCAAAACCTCTGGTTCGGTCGCGACGGCGCGGGCGATACATAGGCGCTGCTGCTGGCCACCGGACAGGCCTGTTCCGGGCGCGTCCAGACGATCCTTCACCTCGTCCCAGATAGCACCGCGGCGCAGGGATTTCTCAACGATCTCATCCAGTTCCGCTTTGTTTTTCGCAAGGCCGTGGATGCGAGGACCATAAGCGACGTTGTCATAGATCGACTTTGGAAACGGGTTGGGCTTCTGGAACACCATGCCCACTTTGGCGCGCAGCTGCACAGGGTCGACCCGTTTGTCATAGATATCTTCACCATCCAACAGAATATCCCCGGTGACGCGGCAGATATCGATGGTGTCATTCATCCGGTTCAGGCAGCGCAGGAACGTGGACTTGCCGCAGCCCGAGGGGCCGATGAAGGCGGTAACCGTCTTGTCTTCGATCTCGACATTCACGTCCTTGATGGCATGGGTATCGCCATAGTGGACCTGAACATTATTCGCGGCGATCTTGATTGCTTTGGAGTCCACGGTTCTCTCCACTCGTGTCATATCGTTCATCATTGCCCCCTCTTACCAGCGGCGTTCAAAGCGGCGGCGCAAGATGACCGCAATGGTGTTCATTGTCACGAGGAAGATCAACAGAATGATGATGCCCCCCCATGCGCGTTCGTAAAAGGCCGGGTCAGCGCGTTTGGACCATTCATAGATCTGCGCAGGCATGGCCGAGTTCGGAGACAGGAACCCCGCAACGATTCCGTCCGGCGGGTTTGAAGCGATAAAGCCTACCATCCCGATCAGCAGCAACGGAGCCGTTTCCCCCAGCGCTTGTGCCAGGCCGATGATAGTACCTGTCAGGATGCCCGGCGCTGCCAGTGGCAGGACATGGTGGAACACTGCCTGCATTTTCGAGGCCCCTACCCCAAGCGCCGCATCTCGGATCGAAGGCGGCACCGCCTTAAGTGAAGCGCGGGTCGAGATGATGATCGTGGGCAGCGTCATCAGCGTTAGCACCAATCCACCCACCAGCGGGGCTGAGGTCGGCAGGTGCATGTAGTTGATGAACACCGCCAGTCCGAGGATACCAAACACAATGGACGGTACGGCTGCGAGGTTCGAGATGTTCACCTCGATGATATCGGTCAGCCGGTTTTGCGGCGCAAATTCCTCAAGATAGATTGAAGCGGCTACACCAATGGGCAATGCCAGTGCCAGCACCACGAACATCATGAACAGTGAGCCAAGCATGGATACACCGATCCCGGCCGCTTCGGGCCGTTGGTCAGAGGCGTCCGAGCCAAAGATGAAATCCGGGTTGAAGGCTTTGTACAAGATGCCCGCATCCCTTAGCTGGTCAACAAAGTCCAACTGCGCGACCGAGATGCTCTTGTCATTGGCAATAGACTCGCGCGTCACGCGACCTTTCATGTAACCATCGACACGGCTGTTGACCAGAAAGCGGAAGCTTACGGTTTTTCCAATCTCATCCGGATTGGCGATAACATAGTTCCTCAGTTCTGCTTGTGCGGCCTTCGACAGAATCTTACCCATTTCTTTGGGTTTCAGATCTGTTTGAATGCCAAGCATTTGTACTTCGGATTCCAACGCCGAAGCGATCAATGGGGCGTAACCAAAGGTTGAGACCTTTTTGATATCCTCGATGTTACGATTGCCCTTTTTATCCAGCTTGTCTTCCTTCAGCTCGACATTCAGCTCTAGAGAGCTTTGTTGGAAAGCGCCAGTACCAGCGGTCACGATATTGGTCACCAGAACGATCAACATCAGCAGACCGATACCAATGGCGGCGATGCCATACAGTTTGAACCGCCCCTCAGCGGCATTGCGACGTTTAGTGCGTGCATCCTTATCAAACAGCGAACCTTTGGGTTTCGCAGCAGAAGAAGCGCCAGGGGATTGGGAAATATCGGTCATTCGTACTGCTCCCGGTATTTGCGTACGATGTAGAGGGCGAAGATATTCAGCCCCAGCGTGATGACGAACAGCGTGAGACCCAGTGCGAAGGCCACCAGCGTTTCAGGGCTTGCAAAGTCGGTATCGCCGGTCAGTTGGCTGACGATACGGGTGGTGATAGTCGTCATCGCCTCAAAGGGATTACCCGAGAATTTCGCAATCGCACCGGCCGCCATAACCACGATCATGGTCTCGCCAATGGCCCGACTAGCAGCCAACAGGATCGCACCGACGATACCCGGCAGCGCTGCTGGCAAGACCACCTGACGCACAGTCTCGGACTTGGTTGCTCCCAACCCAAGCGAGCCATCTCGCATCGATTGGGGCACCGCATTGATGATGTCATCCGATAGTGAGGATACAAACGGGATCAGCATGATCCCCATAACCAGACCTGCAGTCAGAACGGCGTTGGAACTTGCCATCCAGCCAAGCCCCAGTGCCCCGCCGTCCCCGAACAGGGACACCAGCGCCGGACCAACGGTCAACAAAGCAAATAAGCCGTAAACGATGGTTGGGATACCGGCGAGAATTTCAAGCAGCGGCTTGGCAATCGAACGGGTCGCTCCGGTCGCGTATTCCGACAGATATATCGCCGCAAAAAGGCCAATCGGCACCGCCACCAGCAGCGCGATTACTGAGATGTATAGCGTGCCCCACAGCAGCGGCAGGATCGAAAGCTCACTACCTCCACGGAAGTTCGGGGCCCATGTGCTGCCAAAGAAAAAGTCTTTCCATGAATGCAGTTGGAAGAAATTCATCGTCTCGAACAGCATTGAAAGAACGATGCCTACGGTTGTCAGAATGGCGATAGAAGCGGCCAGAAGAAGCAGCGCCAAAATACCTTGCTCGACTACATTGCGGGCGCGGAATTCCTTGTGCGTGCGGATATACGCAAATGCGGCTCCCAAAAGCGCAACGACCAGAACCATGATCTGCATTGCGGTTGAACCGGTCGACGTCATGCTACGGTATTTTTGAGCGGCCAACAGAATGGGCTTTGAGATGTCTTGAGTCAGAACCTGACCTGCATCTTTCAACGATTGTGTCAGTGCTTCGATATCTGCATCGGCGTTGCGCGCCTGCACCTCGGACAGCAGTCCAGACGCAATCGCACCGTCTAACCCATAGGCGACGCGGCGAACTTCGCTCATGACCAGACCACGATCAGAGCCTTCGGCGATCGCAGTGTCAGGGATCATACCTGACACCGTGTTGTTCACAATCAATGGCTGCACCAGAAGCCACAGGATCAGCAATCCCAGCGCGGGGACAAGCGCGGTAAGCGCGACATTGTACCCATAATAGGATGGCAAGGAATGCAATGCGCGCGCATCACCCTCGGCACTTGCCAAGGCGCGGGACCGGCCCGCGAAGTACCCAAGCACCGCCAAAGCAAGCAGGGTGAGCAAAATCCAGGATAACGCCATGTGAACTCCGTGGGTATGGCAGAGTTGGAGTCAAAAAGAACCGGGGCGTGTTTGCATCGCCCCGGTTCATAAGTTCTATGGTTTAAGAACCGCCGCCCAGAACGGTTTCATTGGCAACAGCTTCCTGAACCTTGATCAGTTCCGGGTCCGATACCAGACCGTATTCAGCCAGCGGGCCATCAGGGCCAGCAATCTCGTCCGCGACGAAGAATTCAGCATATTCCTTCAGACCGGGGATCACACCGATATGCGCTTTCTTTACGTAGAAGAACAGCGGACGAGAGACCGGGTATTCACCGGTTGCAATCGATTCGGTCGAAGGAACCACGTCGGACATGGTGGCAACCTGCAGCTTGTCTGTGTTGTTCTCGTAGAACGCCAGACCAAAGACGCCGATGCCGTCTTTGTTGCTGTCGATGCGGGCCAGAGTTTCAGTGTAGTCGCCGTCGATGTCTACTGAAACGCCATCAGTACGCAGCGCGATACAAGCTTTTTCAGCGGCTTTTTTCTTGGCTTTGTCGCTATCACCTTCGGCAGCGGCCAGATAGGCGTCAAAATCGCCGGTGTGCTCGCAACCTGCCAGGATCACTTTGTCTTCGAACACTTCACGGGTGCCGTGTTTGGTGCCAGGAACGAAGGCAGCAATCGGCTGAGCAGGGAAGTTTGGGTTCACCTGATCCCAAGTTTTGTAGGGGTTGTCGACCAGCTGGCCGTCAACAACAACCTGAGCGGAAAGGGCTTTGTACCAGTCATCCGGTGTGAACGCGAACGAGTTGCCGTTGATGTCGGATGCAAACACGATGCCGTCATAGCCGATCTGAACTTCGATGATGTCGGTAACACCAGCATCTGCGCAGGCTTTGATCTCTTTTTCGCGAATCTTGCGCGATGCGTTGGCGACGTCGATGGTGTTTTCACCCACGCCTTCGCAGAAACGCTTGAGACCAGCAGAAGAGCCACCGGATTCAACAACAGGTGTCGGAAAATCAAAGTTCTCACCGAAGGCTTCAGCAACAATCGAAGCGTAAGGCAGAACGGTTGACGAGCCAGCAACCTGAACCTGATCACGAGCGGCCGCAGTGGTCGCCGATACGGCAGCGATGGCCAGAGCCGAAGCCGACAGTTTTACAAAGGACATCCCAGTCTCCTTGAGAAATATACGTTCTGATCACCCCTATGATGATCTGGGCGAAGCACTATGACGCTCGCGTAAGTCTTTTGTGACAGGCATGTAACAGTTTCATGACAACTCACGAATTTCTCAGAAATTCTTAACTTGACGAGGCGTCATGACTGGATACCAACCGTCCGCGCAATTTCAACGCGGCAAGATCACCGTGAAAACGGCACCTTGTCCCAACTCGCTATCCACTTTCAGTCGTCCGCGATGGCGATTGACGATGTGTTTTACGATCGCCAAACCCAGCCCCGTTCCGCCCAATTCGCGTGAGCGGTGGCTGTCTGCCCGATAGAATCGCTCGGTCAGCCTGGGAAGATGCTTGGCATCGATGCCGGGACCCTGATCTATGATCTTGATCCGCACGGCTGGCCCGCGCATTGCGGTATCTCGCTCGGACAGATTCACGATCACATCGACTCGGCCACCACTCCCGCCGTATTTGATCGCGTTTTCAACAAGGTTAGTGAAAACTTGACGTAACTGATCGCTGTCCCCAACCATTGTGATTGGATCGTTCGGGGCATCCAGTGATAGCTCGACACCTGCATCATCTGCCAATGGCCGTAGCGTGTTCAACGTCGACTGAATTAACCCGGTCAGCTCCAATGGTTCCTTGGGCCTGACCCGCTCTTCACTTTCGACCCGATTAAGCGAGAGCAGATCCCCCACCAGCCGGTTCATTCGATTGGCCTCATCCGCCATGATCTGCAGAAACCGATCACGTGCTGCTGTGTCATCGCGGGCTGGGCCTTGCAGGGTTTCGATAAACCCCATCAGCGCCGTTAGAGGTGTCCGCAGTTCATGACTGACATTGGCTACAAAATCGCGGCGCATCTGGCCTGCCTGTTCCAGATGCGTGACATCCTGAAACACGACCAGTACGGCATCGGTCCCATTGACGGGCCTGCACTGCACTTCAAAAGTGGTATCCTGCGCACCGTCATTTGACAGATGTCGCGCCCGACCCGGTTCTTTCGACCGGAGGCTCTGCTCAACCGCATCTATGATCTGCGGTTGCCGCAGGATCGTTGCAAAGTGCCGGCCTTCAATGGCTTGGCCCAACAGAGACAAGGCCTCAGTGTTCGCAACTACGATCCGCTCGGTTTGCCCGACCAGAAGCGCTGGTGCGGGAATGGCAGAGACAAGATCAGCGAGCAAAGTGTCAGTCATGCAAACTCAGACCGGTCGCAGAGAATCGCGAAAATTACGCATGTTTTCCTGATAATGCAGCGCACTCAAAGTCAGCTTTTGCGCAGTTGTATCATCGATCTGTCGCACGATCTTACCGGGTGATCCCATGACAAGTGAGTTATCGGGGATTTCCTTGCCTTCCGTAACAAGCGCCCCTGCCCCGATCAAACAGTTTTTGCCGATCTTTGCGCCGTTCAATATGATGGCGCCCATACCGATCAGAGAATTGTCTCCGATTGTGCAGCCGTGCAGCATGACCTTGTGACCAATGGTGCAATTCTGACCTATCGACAGCGGATATCCGGCATCGATATGCATCACGCAGTTTTCCTGCACGTTGCTGCCAGCCCCCACTCGTATTTCCTCGTGATCCGCGCGGATGGTGCAGCCGAACCAAACCGAAGACCCCTGTTCCAATACTACCTTGCCAATCAGGTTGGCATCAGGTGCAACCCAAGTGTCTTCGTGTATCTTTGGTGTGTGTTTGCCCAAGGCGTAAATCGTCATGATAGACCATCGAATTCGGTTTGCAGAGCGCGGATGTGGTTTTGCAGGCTGGGCTGCTGAATACGGCGCATCCGTTCGGCACTGACAATGGTTTTCAGTTTTTCCTCGGTTGCATCCAGATCATCGTTGATCAGGACGTAATCGTAATAACCCCAATGGCTGATCTCATCCCAACTTTTTAGCATGCGTTTGGCGATCACATCATCACTGTCCTGTCCGCGCCCTTCCAGTCTGCGCCGAAGCTCACGGATCGAAGGAGGAAGGATGAAAATTGACAATGCGTGTTTGCCAAGATCAGAATTGCGAATCTGCACCTCACCTTGCCAATCAACATCAAACAGCACGTCACGCCCTTGCGTGATGGATTCACGCACCGGCCCCGCAGGTGAACCATAGAAGTTACCAAAAACATGAGCGTGTTCCAGCATTTGGCCATCTGCGACCTGTTGCTTGAACTCATCTTCCGAGAGGAAATAATACTCTCGCCCATGTTCCTCACCCGGGCGCGGCGCGCGGGTAGTGGCTGAGATTGAAAACTCTAGGCCGACATCCCACTGCATCAGGCGACGGGCCAGAGTAGATTTGCCTGCGCCCGACGGCGACGACAGAATGATTAGTAGACCGCGGCGATCCGCCATGTGATGTATCCGTCCTTATTCCACGTTCTGTACTTGCTCGCGCATCTGATCGATCACGGCCTTCAGCTCTAAACCGACGGCTGTCAGTTCGGCATTTTGCGATTTCGAGCAAAGCGTATTCGCTTCACGATTGAACTCCTGCATCAGGAAGTCCAGCTTGCGCCCGACCGGTCCGTCTTGCGACAACAGCACGCGTGCCGCTGCAACATGCGCGATTAATCTGTCGATCTCTTCGGTAATGTCAGCCTTCACCGCAATAAGCGCAAGCTCCTGCGCAACTCGTTCAGGATCGGTACCTTGGGTGTTATCGAGAACCCGCGCGAGATTGTCTCGCAATGCCTGTTCCATTTGCATCCGACGACCTTCGGCCAGTTTGACAGCCTGGTTTGTCAATTCAGCGATCTGGTCTAATTGCCCGCCAAGTATACCTGCCAGCGCTTTTCCTTCAGCACTTCGCATTTCAATAAATTCCAAAAGCAGCCCGCCAAACTCCGCTTTCAGCTTCTCAACAAGTGGCTCCGGATCATCACTATCACCGCCTACTTCCATCATCCCCTTCAGGGAAAGCAGATCGCTGGCCTTCGACGGCGCCAATAGCACGCCGCGCGTGCCAGCCATGGCCTCAGTCTGAGCCAGCGCCTCCAGTGCAGCCTCCATCGCAGAAGTGTTCAGTTGAATATCTGCAGCGGCTTCCTCGCGACTCAGCCGCAGGGACAGTGTGACATTGCCGCGATTGACTTGCTTTGACAGGTCGCTTCTCAGCGCGGCCTCAAGACCTGTCAGCCAGTCCGGCATTCGCAGACGCAGGTCCAACCCTTTGCCATTGACGCTGCGCAACTCCCAAGTCCAGCTATGGGGCCCGAACGCGCCCTTACCCGAGGCGAACCCGGTCATGGATTTGATCATGACTGCCCTTTCCGTCAAATTCACTGGTCGCACCTAATGCCATTGACCAGCAGGGGGCAAGTCCTTGCTCAAATCCGGATCAATTCCGAGAGGTTAACCATTCGTTAAAGAATTGCTCCAAAATTGTATTAACCCCTGTCAATCTTGCAGCGGAAAAGGCTGGTGGGTCGCAGCATCGCCAATTAGGTGGCATTTTAGAAAAATCGTGATCGATTGACGTTGGGGTGATGAAATGAAGAGGTTTTTCAGTACTAAATCCGGTTCTGAATTTGGAAAGATCATCGCGATGGACCGATTTGACAGTGGACGCAGCCTGTCCCCTATTCGTCAGGCCGAAGCCTATTGGACAGCATTGCTGACAGCAGATGGCGTTCCAATGCGGTCACAAATCGATCCGCGCGGGCTTGAGAATATACTGGAATACACCTTCATTCTTGAACGCATCGCACCCGGTCTTGCCCGATTTCGTCTGGCCGGGAGTCATCTGAATAAACTGGCGGGAATGGAAGTTCGCGGGATGCCGCTCACTTCGTTCTTCGAGCCCGATGCCCGAGATGACACCAAGCGGCTTCTAGATCAGGTGTTCTCTGCACCTGCAGTTGCCGAACTTGGGCTCGTCTCAAAGGGCAAGTTGGGTCGGGTAATCTTACAAGCGCGCATGATCTTGCTACCACTCAAGAGCGATCTGGGAGACATCAGCAGAGTCCTGGGTGTCATGGTCAGTGATGGGATGATCGGTGTCACGCCGCGTCGGTTCACACTATCCGATCACCGGGTACACGAGGTTTCAGATCTACAGACCCCGACAAAACACGTGCAGAACATGGCAGAGGGATTTGCCGAAAGTCCGAGCGGTTTCAAAGGCGCACCGCACCTAAAGCTGGTTTCGTCGAGGGATGAATAAAAAAACGGCGGGCAACTTGCCCGCCGTTTTCGTCTTTGAACCATTGCTACTTTAGCTCGCGGCGCGCTTGCCCCGATCCCGGCGCAGATTGGTCAGTTCTTCCGCAACAAGGAAGGCCAGTTCTAGCGACTGCGACGCATTCAGGCGCGGGTCGCACGCTGTGTGATAGCGATCAGAAAGATCCTCTTCGGTCACAGCGCGGACACCGCCGGTGCATTCGGTGACGTCCAGACCGGTCATCTCGAAATGCACCCCACCCGGAACGGTGCCCTCGGCCTGATGCACTCCAAAGAAGTCGCGTACTTCGCGCAGCACGGAATCGAACGGTCGTGTCTTGTACCCGGTCGCCGATTTGATCGTGTTGCCATGCATCGGGTCACAAACCCAAGTGACCTTGGCACCTTCTTCTTTCACAGCCTGGACCAGACGCGGCAGATGCTCACCCGCTTTGCCTGCGCCGAAACGCGCGATCAAAGTCAGACGACCCTCTTCGTTTTCCGGGTTCAGTTTCGACATCAGAACCTTGAGGTCTTCGGCGCTGGTTGTCGGACCGCATTTCAGACCGATCGGGTTCAGGACACCGCGGCAGAATTCGACATGCGCACCATCGGGCTGGCGGGTACGATCGCCGATCCAGATCATGTGCCCCGAGCCGGCCAACCAATTGCCCGAGGTCGAATCCAGACGGGTCAGCGCCTCTTCGTACTCAAGCAGCAGGCCTTCATGGCTGGTGTAGAACTCTACCGACGAAAACTCATGCGTCGTATCCGCAGTGATGCCCGCCGCCCCCATGAAATCAATCGAATCCTGAATGCGGTCGGCGATCTCAGAGTATTTCTGAACGTCTTGTCCGTCGGCAAAGCCCAGTGTCCAAGAGTGGACATGGCTCATATCCGCGAAACCACCGGTCGAAAACGCGCGCAACAGGTTTAGTGTAGCAGCCGCCTGAGTGTAGGCCTGCAGCATCTTGCTCGGATCAGGAATTCGGGCCTCTGGCGTGAAGTCCAGTTCGTTGATGATATCACCACGGTAGCTGGGCAGTTCTACACCATCCACAATTTCCGTTGGCGCGCTGCGTGGCTTGGCGAATTGACCTGCCATGCGGCCAACTTTGACCACTGGCACCTTGGCGCCATATGTCAGCACCATCGCCATTTGCAGCATCACCTTGAACGTATCGCGGATAGCGTCCGCACTGAACTGTTCAAAGCTTTCAGCACAATCACCGCCTTGCAGCAGGAATGCCTCACCCCGGCCTGCAGCCCCCAAATGCTGCTTGAGCCGCCGCGCTTCGCCGGCAAAAACAAGCGGGGGATACTTTGAAAGCTGCGCCTCGACTTTTCCCAACGCAGCCGCGTCGGTATAGTCGGGCATCTGAACTCGGGGCTTGTTGCGCCAGTTCGTTTTTTGCCACTCGGTCATAGCTTGGATCTCCGCTGAGGTAATTCAGATCGCCTCTATACAAAAAGCATTGAAGAGAGGCCATATGCGATTTGCACCTCTTGACGGCGCAAACAAGCTTTGAGCATGTTGACGGGCATATCTGCCGTCGCCAAGAAGCTGACGTGTACCGAATCAAGGACAGTTCGCCATGCAAGAGCAACGCCAAGTTGTCACCGTGGAAAATGACGCGGGCAAACCGCTTAATTTTGTGTTTGTCCTTTTGGACAAGTTTTCACTGCTGTCCTTTGCATCGGCCCTCGACAGTCTGCGCATCGCCAATCGTATGGCAAATCGCGATTTGTATACTTGGACGCTGGCGGGTGAAGGCGGAGAGCTGGTGCATTGTTCAGCCGGAACCACCTTCAAATTGGATGCAGATCTTGAAGAATTGCAGCGCGATGAAGTGATCCTGATCTGCGGTGGGGTCGACGTTCAGGCGGCCACCACAAAACGGGTGTTGAACTGGCTGCGCCGCGAAGCCCGCAAGGGGCTGAAGATTGGTGGTCTCTGTACTGCTGCTTATACGCTTGCGAAAGCGGGATTGCTGGAAGGTAAACGGGCCACAATCCACTGGGAAAACTCTGATAGCTTTGCCGAGGAATTCGATACGGTCGAACTGACCAAATCCGTATTTCTGGTGGATGGGAACCGAATGACCACCGCAGGTGGAACATCGTCGATTGATCTGATGCTTAAACTAATTGCCGATGACTATGGCGAAGATCTGGCAAATGCAGTCGCGGATCAGATGATATATTCCTCAATCCGCACGGATCAGGACACTCAGCGTCTGTCGACACCTACGCGGATCGGTGTGCGTCACCCCAAGCTCAGCCAAGTCATCCTGATGATGGAAAAGAACATAGAAGAGCCGATCTCGCCTTCGATTCTGGCCAAGGACGTGGGCATGTCCACGCGTCAGCTTGAACGCCTGTTCCGCCGCTATCTTAGCCGTTCCCCCAAACGCTACTACATGGAGCTGCGCCTGCACAAAGCGCGCAACTTGCTGATGCAGACAGATATGAGTGTCATCAACGTGGCGCTGGCCTGTGGCTTTGCCAGCCCATCGCATTTCTCAAAATGCTACCGGGCACACTATAATACGACGCCTTATCGTGAACGTGGAGCGCAGAGCGGGCGATTGTCTGTTTGATCCAAAGACGCTGCCAGACCTACAGCTCTTTTTCGAAGTAATGCAGGTGCGGCCGAAGCATTGGTTGATCCAGATAGGTTGTGGTTTCGATCGGTTCTTCGAGCTCAACGAATCCGAGCTTGGGATACAAGCTTCGCATTTCGACATTTGGCGTCAGTGTGTCAGCGATCAGGCGCTTAAGACCCATATCGCGTGCAGCTTGTTCACGGGCCATGATCAGGGCGCGCCCCGCCCCGGTTCCTCTTGCTCCCTCGATCACAAAGACCCGCTTTAGCTCACCCGTTCGGGAATCAAACCGTTTCAGCATCCCGCATCCAATTATGTCTCGGGTTTGGTTTCTTGCCACGACCAAACATCCATTCGGGGGCAAATAGTCATCCGTATTTGCCCAGAACTCGGCCAGCGCGCTTTCAGGGGCAGCCGGATCTATCTCAAATCCCATTGCCTGCATTCTGACAACGATAAGCGCGTAATACTCTTTCAAGATCGAATTCAGTTCGCTCTTCGGCGGTATAGTGCTGCACAGTTCAATTACGAAGCCACACATTTGGCACCTCAAATCAACTGGCCACCGGGTTACTCAAACGCTCCGATGACTTGGAAAATTCAATAACTTCGTTGCAGGTTATCAGAGGCGCGACATCCTATAAACCGCGCCTTGCCCGACCGAAATGAACCAGATCGACCCATCGGACGCTTCTACGATATCACGGACACGTTCTGTTTCAGGACCCTTGATCCGTTCTACCTCGCGCAGTGGATTGCCCGAAAGCCGTGCGATATAGTCAAATTTCAAAGAGCCTACGAACAGATCCCCCTTCCACTCTGGCCAGAGCTTACCTGAATACACAAGCAATCCCGAGGGCGCGATAGACGGGTCCCAATAGTGTTTAG
This sequence comes from Ruegeria sp. CL5, assembly GCF_056536485.1. Taxonomy (NCBI): domain Bacteria; kingdom Pseudomonadati; phylum Pseudomonadota; class Alphaproteobacteria; order Rhodobacterales; family Roseobacteraceae; genus Ruegeria; species Ruegeria sp. CL5. The sequence continues at coordinate 134,108 of NZ_JBQFPS010000001.1, read as the reverse complement.
GCTGCTCCATCCCCGGTTTCGACGTTCCTTTGCCAATCTTCTGCCCCGAGTAATGTACCCCATAAGAGATCACGGGCCATCCATAGTTAGCTCCGGGCCGGATCAGATTGACCTCATCGCCCCCTTTGGCCCCGTGTTCAGACACCCAAAGCCGACCCTGCAGATCCAAGTTGGCTCCCTGAGGGTTCCTGTGTCCAAACGACCAGATTTCGGGCCGGACATCGGGATTGTCCACAAACGGATTGTCACGAGGAACTGTTCCATCTGGATTTATTCGAGAAACCGTTCCCAAATGGTTTGACCGGTCTTGAGCTGCCGGTCGATCCCCACGATCTCCGATCGTGACAAACAACGAGCCATCCTCGGCCTCGACGACACGCGAGCCAAAATGCCGACCCCCGGAACCGCCGGGCACGGCCTCAAAGATTATGCGCAGGTTGGTCAGGCGATCCCCGCTTTCGGAGAACCGCGCGACTGCAACTGCAGTACCCGCACCACCTCTTTGCGGCTTTGAAAACGTTAGAAAAAGCTCTCGGGTTTGACTGAAATTCCGAGCAATCGTGACATCAAGCAAACCACCCTGCCCGTTCGCGGCCACTTTTGGCACCCCTTTGACGCGCTTTGCCTCGCCTTCAGCGACATAAAGAAGCTCTCCATCGCGTTCGGTCACGATGAAACTGTTGTCTGGAAGAATGCCAATGGCCCACGGCGTGTCCAGGCCTTTCACGACTTGGTTGAATTGAATTTTCCCGACTGAAGTCTCGATAACATCGGACCAGCCGGACACCGACCAACAGGACAGAACCAGAACCGCTAAAATTCTATGCATCTCTACCCTCTTCTCAACAATACTTCGGTATTAAGGCTCAGTTCCCATCAAAGCAGATAGATTGTCTGCGGACAAAAGCACTTTTTTGTTAGGACTTTTCTTTTCCGAGCAGCTTGCCTAGGGTCATGCCCAGAACGACGACGTTCAAACAATAAATAGGGAGTAACCTAATGAAAAAGCTGCTTACCGCTACTGCAGCAACCGCCCTGCTGGCGGGAACCGCAATGGCCGACGACGTTAAGCTGGGCGTACTGTTTGGCTTTACGGGTCCGATTGAATCGCTGGCACCTGCCATGGGTTCGGGCGCTGAACTGGCAATGGCCGAAGTTACCGAATCCGGGAAGCTGCTGGATGGCTCAACCGTTACCGGAACGCGTGCTGACACCGGCTGCATCGACAACGGCCTGGCGACATCGAACGGCGAACGCATGATCGCGGATGGCGTCGCTGGCATCATCGGCGGTGACTGCTCGGGCGTAACTGGCGCCATCCTGCAGAACGTTGCGATTCCGAACGGCATGGTCATGATCTCACCCTCGGCAACATCGCCTGGCCTGTCGACCATGGAGGATAACGGCCTGTTCTTCCGCACCGCCCCGTCGGATGCGCGTGAAGGTCAGGTGATGGCAGATATCCTGAACGATCGCGGCATCAGTTCGATCGCTCTGACATACACCAACAACGACTACGGCAAAGGTCTGGCAGACGCGATCCAGTCTTCATTCGAAGCTTCGGGTGGTGAAGTCACCATCGTCGCTGCACATGAAGACGGCAAGGCTGACTACTCGGCAGAAGTCGGCGCGCTGGCCTCCGCCGGTGGCGACATACTGGTGGTTGCGGGTTATCTGGACCAAGGCGGTCTGGGCATCATCCAGTCAGCACTGGACAGCGGCGCGTTTGACACGTTCGGTCTGCCTGGCGGCATGATCGGTGACTCGCTGCCCGCAAATGTCGGCCCCGACCTGAACGGCTCGTTCGGACAGATCGCCGGTTCCGGCGGCGAAGGTGCTGAGAAATACTTTGCCATGGCTGAAGCTGCTGGTTTCGACGGCTCTTCACCCTATTCGCCCGAAGCTTACGATGCCGCAGCGCTGTTCATGCTGGCCATGCAGGCCGCAGGTTCGACCGCTCCGGCAGAATACGGTGCAAAGATCATGGACGTTGCCAACGCTCCGGGTGAGAAAATCTATCCCGGTGAACTGGCCAAAGGTCTGGAACTGTTGGCTGCTGGTCAGGAAATCGACTATGTCGGCGCATCTGGTGTTGAACTGATCGGACCCGGTGAAAGCGCAGGTTCCTATCGCGAGATCGAAGTGACCGACGGCGAGAACAAGACCGTCAACTTCCGTTGATCCGAACTTCATAGTCATAAAATCAAGCAGCCCGGGCCTTGTGTCCGGGCTGTTTCAATGACAAAAGGCCGCACCTCCCTTAAGGGGATGTGACAACAAGAACGCCGAACAGGGCGGCAAGGGGAAAAGATGATCGTCGTCGAAGACGTGCACAAGCATTTCGGCGGGTTTCATGCGGTGGACGGGGCATCGCTGGAAATCCAAAAAGGGTCCATCACCGGTCTGATCGGTCCGAACGGGGCCGGAAAAACCACTCTGTTCAACGTGATCGCGGGTGTTCTTCCACCGACCAGCGGCAAGGTCCACATGGATGGTGAGGATATCACTGGCCTGCCTCCGCATGAGCTGTTTCACAAAGGCCTGCTGCGTACCTTCCAAATTGCGCATGAGTTTTCCTCGATGTCCTGCCGCGAGAACCTGATGATGGTACCCGGTGCACAATCGGGTGAATCGCTGTGGAACACATGGTTCGGGCGTAAACGTATCGCCGATGAGGAACGCGCACTGAAAGCCAAGGCTGATGAGGTGCTGGAGTTCCTGACCATCGAGCATCTGGCAGATCACAAGGCCGGTCAGGTCTCGGGTGGGCAGAAGAAACTGCTGGAACTTGGCCGCACCATGATGGTCGACGCCAAGATCGTGTTTCTGGACGAAGTCGGCGCGGGAGTGAACCGCACCCTGCTTATGACCATTGCTGACACGATTCTGCGCCTGAACAAGGAACGCGGCTATACCTTCGTCGTCATCGAGCACGACATGGATTTCATCGGCAAGATTTGCGACCCGGTCATTTGCATGGCCGAGGGCAAGGTGTTGGCCGAAGGCACTCTGGACGAGATCAAAGCCAATGAACACGTGATCGAAGCTTATCTGGGCACCGGCCTTAAGAACAAAGACAAGCTGGAGGCGGGCGCATGAGCGACAACCCCTACCAGGACGATAAGGGCAACAAGGACGCCTCAATCACCAATCCGCATGGTGTCGGCACCATGACTCCAGCGCATCGCAAAAGTGGTGAGACTCACAGAGTCGAGGGCGGCCCTTTCCTGATTGGTGACACCATGACCGGCGGCTATGGCAAAGGGCCGGACATCCTGCATGATTGCACCATTGCCGTTGACAAGGGTGAGATTGCGGTGATCGTGGGACCCAACGGTGCGGGTAAATCGACCGCAATGAAGGCCGTTTTTGGCATGCTGGACGTACGCCAAGGGTCTGTGCGCCTGGATGGCGAAGATATCACCAATCTCAGCCCGCAGGATCGTGTGCAGCGTGGCATGGGCTTTGTGCCACAGACCTCGAATATATTTACGTCGATGACGGTCGAAGAGAACCTTGAGATGGGCGCTTTCATCCGTCGTGACGATTTCACGGACACGATGGAGCAGGTCTATGACCTCTTCCCCATTCTCCGCGACAAGCGCAATCAGGCCGCCGGAGAGCTGTCAGGTGGTCAACGCCAACAGGTCGCTGTGGGCCGCGCGCTGATGACCCAGCCCAAGGTACTAATGCTGGACGAACCCACCGCTGGTGTCTCACCCATCGTGATGGATGAGTTGTTTGATCGGATCATTGAGGTCTCGCGCACCGGCCTGCCGATCCTGATGGTCGAACAGAACGCCCGCCAGGCGCTGGAGATTGCGGACAAGGGGTATGTGCTGGTTCAGGGACGCAATGCCTATACCGGCACCGGCAAGGAACTGCTGGCCGATCCCGAAGTGCGTAAGAGTTTCTTGGGGGGATGACGCCAGTGACAGCTACTCCTGTGTTTGATCACTCTGAAATCAGGTCGAAAAGACGAACGAAATTGGAAAATGAGGTAACGAACTAATGGACTTCCTCAACGCCCTTGTGGCGCTCTCCAACTTCGTTCTTGTTCCCGCAATCGCCTATGGCAGCCAGTTGGCGCTGGGCGCGTTGGGGGTGACGCTGATCTACGGCATCCTGCGGTTCTCGAACTTTGCCCATGGCGACACGATGGCCTTTGGTGCGATGATTGCCGTACTGGTGACGTGGGGTCTGCAGGCCGGCGGGGTCAGTTTTGGGCCGTTGCCGACCGCTCTGCTGGCCCTGCCCTTTGCCATTCTGGGCTGTATTGTTCTAGTGCTAATCACCGACCGACTGGTTTATAGGTTCTACCGGGAACAAAAGGCCAAACCGGTTATTCTGGTGATCGTATCCATGGGCGTGATGTTCATCATGAACGGGCTGGTACGGTTCATCATCGGGCCAGATGACCAGAGGTTCTCAGACGGTGCGCGGTTCCTGATTAAAGCGCGGGATTTCAAGGCTTGGACGGGACTGAACGAGGGGCTTGCGATCAAGACCTCGCAAGCCATCACGGTTGTTGTCGCTGTGGTAGCCGTGGCCGCCTTGTTCTGGTTCCTCAACAAGACCCGCACCGGCAAATCGATGCGCGCCTATTCGGATAACGAGGATCTGGCATTGCTGTCCGGTATCAACCCCGAACGCGTGGTGATGATCACTTGGATCATCGTTGCCGCCCTGGCGACCACTGCAGGTGTGCTTTACGGGCTCGACAAAAGCTTCAAGCCTTTCGTCTATTTCCAGCTTTTGCTGCCGATCTTCGCATCGGCCATTGTGGGCGGCCTCGGAAACCCTCTGGGCGCCATCGCGGGCGGTTTCATTATCGCGTTTTCTGAGGTGACCGTCACCTATGCGTGGAAAAAGGTGCTGACCTATCTGGCACCGGAAAACCTGGAACCGTCCAGTTTGGTCCAGTTCCTGTCCACCGACTACAAATTCGCCGTCAGCTTCGCCATCTTGCTGATCGTGCTGCTGTTTAAGCCGACAGGACTGTTCAAAGGAAAAGTTATATGAGCGAGCCCGTCAAAAACACTCTGCTTTTTGTTGTCGTTGGCGGCCTGATCCTGTTGACCGGGTTCACGCAGAGCTGGAACGCCGCGATCCTGATCCTGAACATGGGCCTGATCTCAGCCATCATGTCGATTGGGGTGAATCTGCAATGGGGTTTTGCAGGCCTGTTCAACGTCGGTGTCATGGGCTTTGTCGCGCTGGGCGGTCTTGCGGTTGTTCTGGTCTCAACCCCACCGACGCCTGGCGCATGGTCTAGTGGAGGATACGGTGTCATCCTTTCGCTATTGCTGGGCGCGGCAACGGTGGTCGCGGCCGTTATGGTCGCGCAGAAGATGCCGAAAGGGCGCACACGGTCGTTTGCGATCATCGGCATTCTGATCGTTGGCTTTTTTGTTTACCGCGCAATCTTTGATCCCAATGTTGCTTCGATCGAAGCGATTGATCCTGCTGTCGCAGGCAATATTGGCGGGCTGAACCTGCCGGTCCTATTCGCTTGGCCGGCTGGAGGGCTGCTGGCCGCAGGCGCGGCGTGGCTGATCGGTAAAACCGCTCTGGGTTTGCGGTCGGACTATCTGGCGATTGCTACGCTTGGGATCGCAGAAATCATCATCGCTGTTATGAAAAACGAAGACTGGTTGGCCCGGGGGGTCAAGAATGTCTACGGCATACCACGCCCCGCACCAGTGGTGGGCTATGAGGTTGAGCTGCAGCAAGACCCCTCTTTCATCGCGCGGGCCGAATGGTTCGGGCTGGACCCCGTCACCGCCTCGACCCTATCCGTGAAGCTTGGGTATTCGTTGCTGTTCCTGATCGTTTTGCTGGTACTGCTCTGGATGGCTCAGATGGCGTTAAAAAGTCCTTGGGGCCGCATGATGCGTGCCATTCGTGACAACGAAGTTGCGGCTGAGGCGATGGGCAAGGACGTCACCCGCCGTCATTTGCAAATCTTTGTTTTAGGCTCAGCCATCTGCGGCATTGCCGGCGCAATGATGACCACGCTCGACGGGCAGCTGACACCAGGTACCTACAACCCCTTGCGCTTTACCTTCCTTGTTTGGGTCATGGTCATCGTCGGTGGATCGGGCAACAATTTCGGAGCCGTACTGGGAGCGTTCCTAATCTGGTTCTTGTGGGTGCAGGTTGAACCCATTGGCCTGTGGCTGATGAACCTGATCACCGCAGGAATGCCCGATGGCAGCGCTTTGAAGTCGCATCTGATAGACAGCGCAGCACATATGCGGTTGTTCACGATGGGACTTATTCTGCTGATTGTTCTCAGATTCAGCCCAAGAGGGTTGATCCCAGAGAAATAAGCAAAATTTCGTGAGAATTTCCCCTAACGCGCCGTGAACCGGCGCGTTTTATTGTGCGGAAGATCAGAAAGGGCTAAACCTGCACATTGCGAACCACCACATCGCTGCTGTGCCAAGCTCTGCGCGAGATTGGCGCAGGGTTGTTAACGATCTGAAGTTTACCAGGATGAGAGCGTCGACCTCGCTATGAACAAACCACTCAAAATATTCGCTATGGCCGTTCTGACAATGGCAGTGTTATCGGCCTGCGTACCCACGCCAGAGGAATTGGAAACCACCCCGGTCAAGGTGCAGACACCCAAAGGGGTCGTGACCTGCCAGCTTTACCGGCATGACAGGGTCAGCTGGGATCGTGCGATCGATTTCCCCGCCACCAAGATGTCGGTGCCCGAGGCAGACAACTACTGCAAACAAGAAGGCCTGCGACGATTGAAGCGCTGATCAGGCGGCGTGCGACCTGTTGATCGCGCGCCTGATCGAACGCCTCAGCGATTGCGAAACAATCCGCCCAGGATGCCACGAACGATACGGCGACCTGTCGTTCCTTTCAGCTCTTTGATCACGGCTTCGCTCATGGCCGTGGCGAAAGTATCCTTCTTTCGCGAGACACGCGAAGAAGAGCGCCCAACACGACTGCCCGAATATCTGCGGGCCGAGGCATACTCCCGTTCCATCGGGCTCTGTTGCTCCAAAACTTCGTCAGATTCGGCCAGTTCAGCCGCGTTGGCCGCCGCATTGGCCCGCGCCTGCAGGATTTCAAAGGCAGATTTGCGATCGATCCGGGTGCCGTATTTGGCACCCATCGTAGACGCTTCGATGAACGATTGACGCTCTGCTTTGGTTATCGGGCCAAGTTGAGAACCCGGCGGTCGGATCAGGGTGCGTTCGACGACACCCGGGACCCCTTTTTTTTGCAGCATCGAGGTTACCGCTTCGCCCACGCCGACTTCGCGAATCGCGGCCTCGGTATCGAAGGCGGGATTCTCGCGATAGGTCTCTGCCGCCAGACGCAGGTTTTTTCGATCGCGTGCGGTAAATGCCCGAAGCGCATGCTGGATCCGATTGCCCAGCTGGCCGAGGATATCTTCGGGAATGTCGGCTGGGTTTTGCGAGATAAAGTATACGCCCACACCTTTCGACCGGATAAGCCGCGCCACTTGTTCGACCTTGTCCACCAGCACTTTCGGAGCGTCCTCGAACAGCAAATGCGCCTCGTCAAAGAAGAACACCAGCTTGGGTTTTTCCGGATCACCAACTTCGGGCAATTCCTCGAAGAGTTCACTGAGCAACCATAACAAGAAAGTCGCATATAGACGCGGAGACCCCATCAATTTGTCCGAGGCCAGGATGTTCACCATACCTTGCCCGCTTTCGTCAGTTTGCATCAGATCTGAAAGTTCCAGCGCAGGCTCACCGAACAGGTTCGTGCCGCCCTGATTTTCAAGCACCAGCAAACGCCGCTGAATGGCACCAATCGATGCCGTGGAAACGTTGCCATATCGTAGCGACAGCTGGGCTCGGTTTTCGCCAATCCAGACCAGCAATGCCTGCAGGTCTTTCAAGTCCAGCAGCGGCATGCCCTCTTCATCCGCGACCCTAAAGGCGATATTCAGAATACCTTCCTGCGCCTCGCTAAGCTCCATCAGTCTGGATAACAGCAGCGGGCCCATCTCTGTCACGGTCGTTCGGACGGGATGGCCTTGTTCACCGAACAGGTCCCAAAAAGTAACCGGGCACGCGGTGTACGAGAATGTATCGAACCCGATCTTTGCAGCGCGGTCCTGAAAGGCTTGATGCAGCTTGTGACTTTCGCTACCGGGCAGCGCCAATCCCGACAAGTCACCTTTGACATCGGACAGAAACACCGGAACACCGGCTTGCGAAAATCCTTCGGCCAGAATTTGCAGCGTTACCGTCTTACCTGTTCCGGTCGCGCCGGCGATAAGACCGTGGCGGTTCGCGTATTTCAATGACAACCCCTGTGCCACTGAGTATCCATCACCGCCGCCGCCTACGAATATTTTGTTGTCCATTAAGAAACTGCCCTGAATTCTACCGATCTGCTGCAAGCATACAAAGTTAACCTTTCGCTGCGAGAGTAAATGTTGCTCATCGTGGTCTGACTGCGGTGGCAAACTTCCTCCCTGTCGACTGGCCGTGCCTTCGGGCACGGCTTTTTTATGAATTCTGACCAAATCCAACGATATCGGTTCTTTTTTTTGGGGGTTAGCAGTTGACCGATGGGTTTCGCTTTCGTAACGTCTGCGCATAACTAAGTCGGCCAGTCCGACGGGGAGAAAAATTCAAGAAGGGAGCCGCTCCACCGGCTCCCTTTTTCATTGCCTGTTCACTGCTTAATTTGCTGTGTTTGGCGCGTATCGGCAAAAAATTGAGTAATTTGCAGACCGTCGTTCGGATTGTTCCTGACACCGCCCTACAACAATGTTAGACGAGGCAAAAAGCTGGATCATCAAGATGAGGCATTTATGATCAGGAAATTGGCACCCCTTAGCATCGTGGCGGCAGGACTTTTCTGCACCACGGCCCTGGCGCAGGAAAGCGCCGACGCTCCGGAAACCGGGGCCGAGGTCGGTTCTGATCTGGATTTGGGCCAGACCGGTCCCCGGATTGGCGAGCAATATGAGAAAGAGCAATCGGGCGATTGGAAAATTTCTTGCATCAAATCCGATGCTAGCCAGGATCCGTGCGCCATGGTTCAGATTCTGAACAATCAGCAAGGCGATCCAATCGCCGAGGTGTCGATCGGCAAGTTGCCGCAAGGAGGTGCCGCCGTCGCTTGGGCAAACGTCGTGGTTCCGCTTGAAACACTTCTGCAGGCTCAGTTGGCGGTTTCAATCGATGGTGCGCCGCGCAAGTTGTATAACTATCACCACTGTGTCCCGGTAGGATGTCTTGCGCAACTAGGACTGACTCAGGGCGATATCGATGCCATGAGATCGGGATCCACTGCAGTGCTCTCGCTGGTCCCAGCCCGCCTGCCGGATCAGGTGCTGAACATGGAGATGTCGCTAAGCGGTTTCACCGCAGCATTTGATGGCCTGACTGAGTCAGCAAACTGATACCGAATTTAGCTAAAACCCGGGCCGTTGCTTAACAGCGACGGCTTTTTCATATCCGCTTTAGCGCGAGAACGGCATTCAATCCGCCAAAGGCAAACGCGTTGCTAAGTGCGACATCGACCTTCGCCTCACGCGCTTCGTTCGGCACCACATCGAGTGCACATTCGGGGTCAGGCTCTTCATAGCCGATAGTCGGGGCGACAATTCCGTCGCGTAAGGCCATGATACAGGCCAGCAACTCGACCGCGCCAGTTCCACCAATCAAATGACCATGCATTGATTTGGTGGACGAGATCATGAGGTCGTCTGCATGAGGGCCAAATACATCAGCAACCGCAGCGCATTCGGTTTTGTCATTTGCAGCCGTGCCAGTGCCATGCGCGTTAATATACCCCACGTCACTGGCGTTTAATTTGGCATCCGCCAAGGCACCGGCCATCGCGCGAGAAGCCCCTTGTTTGCTTGGCATAACGATGTCGGCCGCATCTGATGACATGGCAAAGCCCACGACTTCGCACAAGATTTCAGCGCCACGCGCACGCGCATGTTCATATTCTTCAAAGACAAAGACACCCGCGCCTTCGCCTTGCACCATCCCGTTTCGGTTCGCACTGAATGGGCGGCAGGCATCTTTGGACATGACACGGAGCCCTTCCCACGCCTTAACACCGCCAAAGCACAGCATCGATTCCGACCCACCTGTCACCATGGCTGGAGCAGCCCCACTGCGCACCATCTGAAACGCCTGTGCCATGGCATGATTCGATGATGCACAAGCAGTCGACACCGTGAAGCTGGGGCCTTTTAGGTTGTGTTCCATCGAAACGTGGCTGGCTGCCGCATTGTTCATCAATTTGGGGACAACAAATGGATGCACCCTGTTTTTACCGTCCTCGTAGACCGAACGATAGTTGTCATCCCAGGTTGAAACACCGCCCCCGGCGGTTCCCAAAACAACGCCTGACCGTGCCGCGGTATCGCCCGAGAACACAATGCCTGACTGGTCAATCGCCTCTTTGGCAGCTGTCAGCGTGAACTGTGTGAACCGATCATACAGCGTCATCTGCTGACGATTGAACCGCCCCTCAGCCTCAAAACCGCGCACTTGCCCGCCGATCTTGATCGACAACCGGTCTACATCACGGAACTCAAGATCTGAGATACCGCATCGGCCTTCACGCATGGCTTCCAGCGTATCGGGGACAGAATGACCCAGAGAATTGATGGTGCCCGCACCCGTAATGACGACGCGTTTCATACCGGAGGTCAGACCTTTTCCGATACAAGTTTTTCTATGCCCGCAATAATCGCGGCCACGTTTGAAATATCGAAATCACTTGCAGTGGGTTCGTTCGCGTTGAAGGGCACCGTGATATCAAACTCTTCTTCGATGGCAAAGATGCTCTCGACCAGACCCAGGCTATCGATGCCCAGATCCTCGAGCGTGCTGTCGGGCGTCACATCCGAAGGCTCAAGCACGGCCTGCTCGGCAATGATTGCAATGACGCGGTCGCTGATGCTCATCTCGATCCCCTGGTTATCGTGTTGGGGTTGATTTAATCGCTTGGAGCCTGTTTGGAAACAGCCTTTTTCAACGCCTCAACGTCACGGGCCAAACGGGGCAATCGGCGTTGGGCTTTGTAAATCTCTGTGTGGCTTTCCATTTTGACCCCTGGATAACCCATAATCACGCGGCCAGCAGGCACATTCGACAGGATCTTGGTGCCTCCACCGGATATTACCCCATCACCGATAAAGATGTTGTCGGCAACGCCAGTCTGACCACCCAATACAACGTTATTTCCGATCTCAACCGAACCGGAAACTCCAGTCTGACCGCAGAGCAAGCAATCCTGCCCCACGCGCGTGTTGTGACCCACATGTACAAGGTTATCCAACTTGGACCCGCTTCCGATCACGGTGTTGCGGATAGTGCCGTTGTCGACGGTACAGTTCGACCCAACTTCAACATCGTCACCAATCTCGACCGCCCCAAGTGAGTGAATGCGCAACCAGCTTTGCGCTTTTGCATCCCCTTGATCGCCAAGTGTTTTCCGCGCGTTTTCTGCGCCTGATACCTCAGGCGTGACGTAGCTGAACCCGTCACCTCCGATACGCGCGCCCGGCTGAGCAATAAATCGATCGCCAATCTGCGCCCGTGCCCCGATGCTTACCATCTCGCGAAGCAGAGCGCCTTCACCCAGCGCTGCATCCATTCCAATCACGCAATGCGCGCCGATAACCGAACCCTTACCGATCTTTGCCCGCGCTCCGATCACGGAGAGCGGACCGACCGATACGTCCTCTCCAATCTCTGCAGTTTCATCGATAACAGCCGATGGGTGGATCCCCAGTGCAATGCCCTGCCCGCGATCCAGCATCGATGTTATTCCGGCCATCGCCATACGCGGGCGCTGTACAAAGATGGCCGCCTCAAGACCCAATGCCCGCCAATCCGCCCCATCCCAAAGTACAGCGGCCCGCGCCGCGCCATTCGCCAAGGCCTCGGCATATTTGGGCGACATTGCCATCGCCAGATCGGTTGGTCCCGCATCGCCTGGCTCGGCTGCGCGAAGGATCGTCAAACTCGTCTGACCCTCGGCCACAGCACCAAGAGCGTCGGCGATTTGCTGAACTGTGAATTGCATGCGGGCTTCCTCGTGGCGCGTAGTTGCCCCGTGATTACCCCTGAACGTCCGGCAGGGCTACCCCTGCCTTTTGCAATGCCTCCCAGATCTTGCGATCACGGTCATATACATCACGGCGATATTGAACCTCACCCTTCGGTCCGACATAGGCCGTTCTGTAGATCAGATGCACCGGCACCGGGTTTTCAAGGTTCACCTTCGTCTCTTTTCCAGTGTTCAACACACGATGGAAGAAAGATTTTGGATCCTCTTCCTGTTTGGCCAGCAATGCATATGCAAATTCAAATGGCTGCGCCAATCGAATACATCCGTGTGAGAAAGCCCGAACCTCGCGCGCGAACAAAGACTTCTGTGGCGTATCGTGAAGATAGATGTTGTGCTTGTTCGGGAACATGAACTTCACCAGACCCAGCGCGTTGCTTCTGCTTGGTGGTTGACGCATCGAGAACGGGAAGTTCCTTGCGGTGAACTGGGTGAAATCAACAGCGCCCCGGTTAACTTGCCGCCCCCCACGATCAGTAATCTGGATATGCCCCACTGCGTTCGGGTTAGCTTGTAATTTCGGCAGGTACTCTTTGGTGATGATCGAGCGCGGGACATACCAGCTGGGGTTGATCACCATATGCTCCATCTCGTCCGAAAACTCTGGACTACGGCGATCATGTGTATTTTTGCCAATGACTGCGCGTGTCTCGAACGTGACCTGACCGTCATCAACGATCTTTGCCGAAAAGTCTGCCTGATTCACCAGAATGTGGCGCTCACCACGTTCTCCGGGCAACCAACGCTCACGTTCCAAAGCAACGTAAACCGCTTTCAGACGGTCGGATACTGGCCGATTGATCTCGGTGATGGTTCCATTACCTGCAACGCCATCCGGTTCAAGCCCATGTGCGGTTTGAAACGCCTGAACGGCAGCAAGCAACACGTCATCATAGTTGGGGCTTGCAGTGGGTTTCAAATAACCCATAGCAACCAACCGATTGCGCAATTTGATGACATTCGCGCCTGTGTCTCCGCGCTCAAGCTTTGTGACAGGAACGGTCTCACCCCACCCGCCCTGTTCGATCAGCGTTTCGAGCGCAATTTTCTGCTTCATCAAAGCGCGATACTGGCGTGATTGAGGCATAATCTCACGGAAGTACTCATCACCATCGCCGGCAACAAGACGCTTCAGGTGTTCTTGCGTGCTGCGCCGTTCAACATCCCGTACAAGGCCAGCATCGATTTGCGAAGGTGAAGTAACACCGGACTGTATATCGTTGGCATATTTAGCAAAAACTTGACTTAGCTCAGCCTCGATCAAACCTAAATCACGGGTTGTTCTGGCGTCCTGCATCTTCGCGATCAATGCTGAGACATCATAGCGCGCGCGTGGAAGCCCATGCATGTCGATTGTTGACAAAGCCTTGATCAAGGCAGCGCGCCGCGCTTCATGTTCAGGAGTGCTGCCTACCCACACCGGATCAAACGCATTTTTTCGGTAGAATTCAGCGATCGCAGTGTTTGAAATCGTGCTTTCAGCCACCGCCATCTGGAAGGCGGTGCCAGATGTCCCCGCCAATGCGACAGAAGCTGAAACTGCCACAAAGGCAGCTGCAAATACACTAGAACGAGCGCGAGAAACAAACGACATCAGATAGCCTTGGTTATTCAATGATTTGCCGCAAAATTTCTACGGCGTTTAGAAATAATGTTTGGAGGCGCAGTCAATGTCTATTCACAAATATATCAATTAGCCTCTTCTTTTTACCGTGATGCGTGTTTGCATCGTTGGAACTTGGATTGCAGAATTATCATGCATGTTTGCATCAGTTGCGCAAAAAACTGCCGAAAATTCCCCCTTGATTAAGGCGCAGGCAAAGACTCCTTGGCGGATGATTCCGACTGTGCAATAAATCCCGCATCTGGGATGGGATAAAAATTAATACAGCACGCGTAACATCGTGTGCAGGCAGGAACAGTACGGGACGAAACTAAAATGACCAAGAGCAGTACATCGGGCTTGACCCGGCGTGCCCTATTGGGCGCATTCGCCGCAACGGCGGTTGTCGCGGCACCAACCTATTCCAAAGCAGCAGGTTTTCTTCGCGGCGGTGGCGACATCCGCCGCATTCGTATGTATTCGGGCCGCACCGGTGAGCGGATCGATATGGTATATTGGGTTGATGGAAAATATATCAAGGACGCGGTGAAAGAGGTTAACCACTTCATGCGTGATTGGCGCAGCGATCAGGTCAAGGACATGGACCTGCGCACGATCGACATCATGGCTGCGGCGCATAATATGCTGGATGTAAGCGAACCCTATATGCTGCTGTCTGGTTACCGCTCTCCGCAAACCAATGCCATGCTGCGCCGTCGCTCTCGCGGTGTCGCCAAGAATTCCTTGCATATGAAAGGTCAGGCTGCAGACTTGCGTTTATCCTCGCGCTCGGTCTCGCAAATGGCGAAAGCTGCAATTTCCTGCCGCGCCGGGGGCGTTGGCCAGTACTATCGGTCGAATTTCGTGCATATGGATTGCGGTGTCATCCGTTCCTGGCGCGGCTGATTTAACTCATAATCCCGTACCATAATGTGAACCCCCTCAGTTAATGTGAACCCCCTCAGTTATCTCTGTTGGGGGTTTTGTTTTGTCGGCAGCTAGATTGCATACCAATCGCTACTGAGTGGAGCAAAAACAAACACAAGAGAAGTGGCGCACCTGAGAGGATTTTCTACCAACTTTTGCATCGTTATTTTTATTATTTTACAGTTGCTTGCGCCAATAGAAAAGTCAAATGTGTCACTCGTTGTGTCACCATCAAGAATATTGAAAGCAATATGATGGATATCTGGTTAGGGGTGGGACTTGGTGCGATGAATGCACATGGTTTTTATCGAAGTTTGGGAAGGTACGTGCGCGATAAGGAGCATCCGGCAATAAGCGGTTTGATATCGATCCCATTCTAATAACTAGGAGTGCACGACACGCCCAACCGATAGAACTGCCTAATCCCCACAGGGCGCCTGCCACAGTGTGAACACCGCATACGGTTCAGTATGTCGTGGAACGTCGAATCCGGTCCTAGCTTCTTCAGTAACTCACCCGGCCAGAAGTCCCGGCCCCGGTGACACCTTCGATCCTCACAGCAGACATGTATCCCGAAGTCCTCGGGTATCTCGGCTATGGGTAGGGGTAAAATTCGAGTCATATACTAATTAGAACATAATAGCGAACTTCAGTGTGACTGGGTGCGAGAGCTTTTCACTGTTTCTTTGTGTGGCGATGTAAAAGCGACAATCACAAGCGGGTCACTACCTCTGGGGCAAATGAGTCCCGCTTACGCGCTTACAGGGGAAGGCATAGGTGTTAACACCAATCGGTAAACGGGACTCTGTACCTGCTGACTAGGTACGAGCCTGTAGCTGTATCGGTCGACAAGGAAGACAAAGAGACATTTCGTCCCACTAGCGTTGTCCGCAGAGTAGCTGCGTCGGCAAAAGACGGAATTGTCCGTAACTCAGTCATCGAACCGTTTCTTAGCCAACGTCGGCTCACGGTCGAAGCCCCAAAACAGGTCGTTTCACCAATGCTAGAAAGGCAATAAAGTAAAAAGGCACTCGCATCGTGAAAACGATCTTTGGCCGACGCGTCAAAATAGGTGTCAGCACCAAACGCAATCTTGGAAAATAAGCTCATTTTCTCTACCTTAGGGCGACTGATGGGTTGGCAAGTGGGAAAGACTGGTTTGCCCGCAACCCTGATTGTACCGTCAATTGGTCTAGTATTCAGGATCGGTATTAACCTGTATCCAAACCACTACCCATGTAAGGAAGCCAGAGGGAAGGTAATGCGTCAGAGAGCATTCGGTGACTTTGGGTTTGCTCCAAGCAGCTACAAATTCAACGAGTAACCAAATGCCATTTCTCTAAGCGATTTCAGCCATTGGATGCTTTTTCATAGTTTCATCAGCATTTACTGCGCACCTTAGCGTCTACTTCAGCGCTGGCCTTCCACAGACGCTGACTCGCGAGCCTGATTCACGATCCGATAGACCGATCTCTGAGAAATACTTAAGCGCTGGGCGATCTCGTGCTTCTTGTACCCTTGACCCAGTAGCAGAAGCACCTCGGAGGTTCTCATACGTGCCGTTGGTTTTCTGCCTTTGTATTTACCCTCGGCTTTGGCTTTGGCTATTCCCTCTCGCTGCCGCTCCAACATCATCTCTCTCTCGAATTGAGCGATGGACCCAAGGACATTCAGCATCAGGTTCCCTGTAGCCGTTGAAGTATCAAGGGATATATCGAGTACTCTTAGAGCGACGCCTCTTTGAGTTAAGTCATCCACGATCTCGCCTAGATGCCTGACTGAACGAGCAAGGCGGTCGAGCTTGGTGACAATGAGGACATCTCCTTCTCTGCAGTAGCTGAGAGCTTCACTGAGCGCCTCTCTACGGGCAACAGAGGAGACTTGTTCCGAGTAAATTTTCTCGCATCCAACCTCCGAGAGTGTCTTCTGTTGGGCTTCCAGTCCTGCTTGTTGTTCCAGTGTAGATGTTCTTGCGTATCCGATGATCATGGTGGTGGTCTCCTTTAGGTTCCTAGACGTTGAGGCAATTGCTCGCCAAAAGCCGAGATCGACTTCATTGCCACCATTTCCGCCACCCTAAGCGGGTGGACACAGAACCTTGGCCCATTGGCAGCATTTTTGTCTGGAAACAAAGGGGTGGGGGGTTTTAGAAACCGACTTCAAAAAGGAGGGGGTTTATTGTTCTTATTATTACCTCTGAAAAAACGGTTCCTTAGTGGTGCAGAATCTGAAAGATTCGAGCACCGGACATTTGATGGCTAACAGAAGTTGTCAGATGACCGCTATGAGCCCATACTGCCCACTGGTCAGGATTTGACAAATTCGTGGGAATCCTCTCCATTTATCACGTGCGAGATAGATGGGGAACGACGAGTTGGCTGGAAAAATTAAAAGAGTTGCGGGGTTTAAGTACAGAGTCGAGGAGGATGAATTTGTTAAGTTGTTGAAATCGGCAATGAGAGGAAAAGTGCCTCTCACTTTCGCTTATTGCGAACACAGCAGCAAAAGAAACGAAAAGAATGTATATTTCGGGGCTGATCTAAAACAATCGATGGGCGCTCTATTCAAAGAGGCCAGACGCGTCTACGGCGGAGCAAAAACAACTTACGGAAAGATTGAATTCAATGTTTTTGATGGATGCCTCGAAGCCCAATTCGTGAATTGTAATTTTAGCACAGAGGCACACCTTAAACCTCTAAAAAAATTAGTTACCAAGGCCACTAAGTTGAAGTCTTTCAGGGTCGTCGAAACCCAAGATGACGATCCCAAAGCAGATGTTTCTCAAGGTGACCCAAGTGCAGCTAGCCAAGAGACAGAGCAGGAAACCGAAGCTCCATCAGCAACAGAGAAGGAAGCCAAGACGATTGATACTACTTTAGCGAGCCGTTTGCAGACAATCCGTGAACGTATCAAGCTTGTGCCAAGAAATTACGCCTTGAAACTTAAGGATAGTTATACCGAGGTTGTGAAACTCGTTCATACTGGAGATATCCAGCAGGTTGAGGTGCGAGCGCAAAAGATTGAAGCAGCACTTGATAAAATCGAAAAAGCGATTGAGAAAATAAAAAGGGCATAATTTCTTATGGATTAACTAATGCCTCTTTCACAATGCCGTAGATAACAGAGTTCCCGAAGCCCTTAACGTTTACCCAGATTTGGTCTCTCGCCGAACTTTCCTGAACAAACATTCTAAAATTGGTAAGTTTGGAATGGATGGATGACATTCTACGATCAGATAGACTCCGTCGGTGATGAAGTTTGTCTCGTAGACGTAGGTATGGTTTGTGTATTTGTTTGTTTTGACTGCTTCACAAGCGCGAGTTTTGTATAAAGCGGATGACAGCTTTGTCCGCAAAGCAGAGCTTGATGAACCCTGCTGTTAATGCCCCCTTTGTGCGAACAGTAATGGCTGCACAATCCTATTTCGGTCGAGCAGCAATCCGACAAGTATACAAAGCACTGGGAAGTTGTCTGTTGAAATCTCAAGAGCTCTTATTGACGCCTTAAAGGTCGGAGGTTGAAACCAACTTCAAAGGCAACTACCAACCAATTGATATCAAGTTAAATTAGACGCAGTATCCACTGACCTGTAGCCCCCCAGAGAGCCCCGTAGAGCTCCGTAGGGCGGTCCATTGCGACCTCTTGGCCTTCCCCTACCAGAAAGAAGCAAACGGCCCCGTACTGCTCCTTTGGATTGATCCAATGAAGCCAAGCATCTCGTTGATTGTATTGATGAATTACTGACTCTCAGAGCTACTCAAACTTGACAAACACTCGGAGCCATTCGACGACGCCCTTAGCGTTCATAGTAACCCGCAAGGTAGGACATTATGGTATCTACCGTTAGCGTATTAGAAGTAGACTACAAGCAATCTAATACACATCGTATGGTAAACCCAAATCTTACACATATGAGCAGTAAGTAATTGAAGCAGATAAGGTAATAGTCTCAGTATCTACTGAGAATTCTTCTTCATCAAAGTTCCACCTCTAATGTAGGCTTAACTCCAGCATGCTCAATAAAAGCTTCGGTGAACACTTCTTTTGCAGCATCTATGTCCTTTGCGCGAACAATGAGACAATCATGGATTGGAAGTGCTGGTACATTGTGTTCACGTTTCAGCATAAGGAGAGTTTGATTCATTATGTTTGAGTCAATTGCCTGAAGTTTCAGAGAGTTAAATCCATGAGCTTCTAGATCATTCAAGAAGGGGTAGTACTCTAGAAGCTTAGTTTGGACTGGATTGCTTCTTCTGCTTACCCTTCCATTGCCGACAATTGTGTTTTCCCGCCGAAATTGATCTATAGGCATGTCTCCGTTGACCTTTATGAACCTCTGTGTGGCTCGGTCAAACTGAGGGTCTGATGACCGTCTTGGATGAAAGTACAGGTGTTTCTCGATAACTTCGGAGAAGCTGGGGCAAGTAAGTTTGTTCAGTTCGTCACCTTCAGCGTAAAATAACTCAGCTGCCATCCTAAGGCCTGCTGGTAGTCGTTCCTTTACGATACCGGGGTTGTTTCCGTAAGGGTCGTGAGAGTGAGCGAGAAGTTCGCCTACAAACTCTTCCGGCTCTATGTCGTATTTGTCGTACTCAACGGCTTGACCCGGCTTCAGGCCATACTTTCGCAGTACCGCCATCCCCTCTTCTCTGGTCTGAAGGTCTGATTGCCCCTTAGACCTCAACAGGCTCCATTCCTTGTCTATACGCCTAGTTTCTTCGAATGACCGCTTTGCCGCCAACGCAGGGTTGTCTGTCTTAAGTGAGGAAAACAGATGGGCTTTTCCATTGTATTTATTCTGTAGGTCGGACGGAATTCGACGGCGATAGTAGGCCGTACCTCTACGCCACTCCACGTATTTAATCTTCATACTGATTGGGCCGATTTTGAACCAACTTGCTGTCATGTGTCACCTATTGTGTCACCTAACAGAGCGCAATATCAATCTAACTCTTTGTATTTATTTCATTATCTTCATTGATATGGCGCACCTGAGAGGATTCGAACCTCTGGCCTCTGCCTTCGGAGGGCAGCGCTCTATCCAGCTGAGCTACAGGTGCCTTGGCCGTTAGCTACCCTCGTTCCAATCTGGGTGCAACTGCAAATGCGACCACATCAGGCAAACAGATCGTGGGCCAATTCCAAAGCATCGATCAGCGTGTCGACCTCTTCGGTCGTGTTGTAGAGGCCGAAGCTGGCGCGGCAGGTGGCGGTGACACCCAGATGGTCCATAAGCGGCCCCGCGCAGTGATGGCCCGCACGCACTGCGACACCCTTTTTGTCAAGTATCGTCGAAACATCGTGGGCATGCCCTGCCCCGTCCAGCGTAAAGCTGAAGATTGCGGCCTTGTCGGGTGTGGTTCCCTGAACCTGCAGCCAGTTCAGCCCGTTCAGTCGTTGCATCGCATAGTCGCGCAGACCCGCCTCATGTGATGCAATGTTCTCCATGCCCAAATCCATCATGTAATCCAGCGCAACGCCCATACCGATGGTCTGCACGATGCCCGGCGTTCCGGCTTCGAACTTCATCGGTGGGTCATTGTAGATCACCTGATCTTTTGACACCTCTTTGATCATGTCGCCGCCCCCGATAAAAGGGCGCATTTCGGCCATGCGTTCCGATTTGATGAATATCGCACCTGAACCGGACGGGCCGTACAACTTATGGCCCGTTATCGCGTAAAAGTCGCAGCCGATATCCTCGACATTCACGGGCATATGGACAGCGCCTTGGCTACCGTCCACCAGTACCGGAACACCTTTGGCGTGGGCCGCTTGTGTGATCGATTTGACGTCGACCAGTGTGCCTAAAACGTTTGAACACTGTGTCACCGCCACCAGCTTTGTCTTCGGCCCGATTGCGTCGATGACGGCTTGTGGATCAAGATGACCGTTTGTGTCCACATCAACCCACTTCAGAACGACGCCCTGCCGTTCGCGCAAGAAGTGCCAGGGTACGATGTTTGCGTGATGCTCCATCACGCTGAGCACGATCTCGTCCCCCGCCTGCAGATGCGGCATCGCCCAACCGTAAGCGACGAGATTGATCCCCTCGGTCGTACCCGAGTTCAATACAATCTCTTCCTCGTTCGAAACGCCCAGAAAACGCGCGACAGTGCCCCGGACGGACTCGTACTTCTCGGTCGCAAGATTGGACAGGTAGTGAAGCCCGCGATGAACGTTCGAATACTCATGGGCATAGGCCTGCGTGACTGCGTCAATAACAGCCTGAGGCTTTTGCGCGGATGCGCCATTGTCGAGATAGGTCAGAGGCTTTCCGTTGACCTGTCGCGACAGGATCGGAAAGTCGGCGCGAATTTTCTGTACGTCATACATGGACAAAGGTTCCCTATACAGGCGACAGCCAGAGGACAAACGGGATAGCCACGAGGCCAGACAATAGGATCACCAGAAACGATTTACCCAGCGATTGAAATCGATGCGCTTCGTTGAGGAAATGTAAGGTGATGTAGAGGCTCAGCACCAACATCGCGAGGCTTGCCGGTAAGAACAAAAACGGCAGCACCGAGACCAATGTCAGTATGATCGCCTGCCCGATAATCTGCAGGATCTGCAGCCAGACGACCAGAGTCATGAGGTCGTTGAACGACCCCTCTCCGCCCAGTACCCGCCCTACCAAGAGGAAAGCAACGACGCTGATCAGAATCGCGGCAACTGATACAAACAAGGTCCGCGATAAAGGCTCGGCAAATTGTTGAACTTCTGGGTTAATAAAAGGCATCACAAAGCCGGACAGAGTTTGAACCAACGCATTCAGGATCACGGCAAGAAAGAATGCAATCCACAGCACGTCTGGACCAAAGCGCATTGCCAGCAAACGCTTGGCAGCCTCGGCCGGGTATGTCAGCGTCAGGACGACCATATTCAGCAGCACGGCAGAGTTCATTTAATGGCCTTTTGCGATTGTCTGAGACCGGACAACCAGAACCAGGTAAAAATCGCAACCCATAACATTCCGGCTAGCGTTTGTTCCGGGCCCGGACCGATAAAGCCCGCGACCAACCCGTTCAACAACACCAATGGGGCCGATGCCAACAACGCCCAGAACAACGCCAGCCTTGCGCCATAGCCGTTTCCACGGCCTCCAAAAACCCGTGCCACCAACTGTGAGAGCCACGCCAGAAGATAGAAGAACAGAGGAAGTATGAAGACCGAGCCCAACAAGGCGCCGCCCATGAGCATGTTCAGTTCCAGCCCTTCAATGTGGGCACGGCGTGCAAGGCTTGGCAATTGGGCGATGAAACCAACTACACAGAAGGCCATCACGAATGCCAGCGCACGATCTTCACGCGGGCCCATATCCAACAGGCGACGCACAACACGCCCCGGTCCGCGATACGTGGCAACGATATCTGTTGTGACGGACATCAGCGGCGGCGTGCCAGCCAATCTTGCAATCGTGTGACAATCACCTCGGCCAGAGCTTCATCTTCGATCTCCTGAACCGCTTCCGCGAGGAAAGCCAAAGTCAGCATATCCGTCGCCTCTTTGGTCGGGACACCACGCGATCGTAGGTAGAACAACGCCGTTTCGTCTATCGCACCAGAGGTCGAGCCGTGCGAACAGGCGACGTCATCCGCGTAGATTTCCAACTCGGGCTTGGCGAGAAACTGGCTGTCCTCATCCAGCAGCAAAGATTGGCTGATCTGATATCCATCGGTTTTCTGCGCACCCGCCTTGACGAGGATCTTTCCCTGAAAGACGCCTGTCGCCCCGTTGCGCAACACCTTCTTGAACACCTGACGGCTTTCGCAATTCACCGCATCGTGGGTCACAAATACCGTGTCGTCATGATGGAATTCACCATCTCCAACGCAAGCACCCGCAACATGGACAACGGCATCGTCGCCGGTAAGTTCAACCACCTGCTCGTTCCGCGTCAGAACACCGTTCACAGTAAGTGTGAAGGATTTGTACACAGACTCCGTTCCCATTCGAGTGAACATATGCGTCGCTGCTCGCCGCTGATGATCGCGACCCTGTGCGCGAACATGGTGCAGCGTACCGCCATCGGCGATATCGATCTCCATACATTTGTTGAAACGCGATGCGGCCGGGCCATTTTCAAGGATGGTCACCTCGGCGCCGCTTTCAACACGAACTACATGGTGCAGGATCGCATCCGAGGTTTCCGAAGCATGGCGATAGATCAGGCTGATCGGTTTGGCAGGTTTTCCGGTCACATGGATGGCAACACCATCTGACGCAAATGCAGTGTTCAATGCCGCCAGAGGGCGATGCACCGGGGTCTGACCATTTGCTTCAAGAACACCGTATAACTCTTTGGCCCAATGGATATCTTTGCAGCAGATATCTTCCAACCTGTCGATAGTGACACCTTCCATCGACAGTTCGTCTGACTCTTCAGGGCTAAATACACCATCGATGAAGACAATCTTCAGCCGGTCAAACTCGTTGAACATCGGCGCTTCGTCGTTCTGAAACAACGCCGCCGCGGGTGCTTGTGCCGAGATCAATGTATCGGGCTGGGTATACTTCCAGTATTCATCCCGACGCCCGGGCAGACCCATTTCGCGCACCCGCGCCAAAGCAGCCTCTCGCGCCTTAAGCGTGCAACCCGCATCTGGCATGGTCAGAGCTGCAAGCCGCTCTTCGGTTGCCGTCTGTTTTGCTTGAGCGAGAGCCATCAGTTTACCTCGGCCAGAATGTCAGCATACCCATTGTGTTCAACTTCCAGAGCCAACTCGGGTCCGCCCGATTTGACGATACGGCCATCGGCCATGATGTGCACGACGTCTGGTTTAATGTGATCCAGCAAACGCTGATAATGCGTGATAACAAGGAAACCGCGCCCTTCGTCGCGCAATGCATTCACGCCTTCCGAAACCAGCTTCATCGCATCCACATCGAGCCCCGAGTCTGTCTCGTCAAGGATGCATAACTTGGGCTCAAGCATTGCCATCTGCAGGATTTCGTTGCGCTTTTTCTCACCACCCGAGAATCCAACATTAACTGGGCGTTTCAACATATCCGCGTCGATCTTCAGCGCCTTTGCCTTGGCGCGGATTTCTTTCAGGAAATCCGCCGCAGACAGTTCTTCCTGACCACGTGCCTTACGCTGAGCATTCACCGCTGTGCGCAAGAACGTCATGTTGCCGACACCGGGAATCTCCACCGGATATTGGAATGCGAGAAATACACCAGCAGCTGCGCGCTCTTCCGGCTCCATCTCAAGCAGATCTTCGCTCTCAAGTGTGGCGGTACCATCTGTCACTTCATATCCGTCCCGACCGGACAAGACATAGCTAAGCGTAGACTTGCCAGAGCCATTCGGCCCCATGATCGCATGCACCTTGCCGGCCTCAACCGTCAGATCGACGCCTTTGAGAATTTGTTTGTCTTCTTCCTCAAGTTTTACGTGCAGGTTTTTGATTTCCAGCATTTTTTGTCCTTTTGTATCTCGCAAGGGGCGCAGATTGACCCCTGATAATTGTCTATCCCAGCACCTTGCGGATCACCCGAGCGATGATCCAACCCAGCAGCGCGCCTCCGCCCACTGCCCAGACCGGGTTGATGAAGTCCATGTATTTCGTGTTGACGTAAGCCACCCCCAACAGGCCGCCGATCACCGGCAGCGCGTAGCCAAGCGCTGTCAGCACATCATCCTTGCGGATACGTTGTTGAGGTTTTGGCGTCATCAGCCGACCGATCCCTCTAGGCTGATCGCAACCAATTGCTGAGCCTCCATCGCGAATTCCATCGGCAGCGCCTGCAGCACGTCCTTGCAGAACCCGTTGACAACAAGCGCCACGGCCTCTTCCTCGTCCATGCCGCGCTGACGGCAATAGAACAACTGATCCTCGTCGACCTTCGAAGTCGTCGCCTCATGCTCGACACGGGACGAGTTGTTTTTGACCTCGATATACGGAACCGTGTGCGCCCCACACTTGTCACCAATCAGCAAGCTGTCACACTGGGTGTAATTGCGACTATCCTTGGCCTTTGGATGCATCGAGACCAGTCCGCGATAGGTATTCTGCGCCTTACCCGCACTGATCCCTTTCGACACGATCCGCGACTTGGTGTTCTTGCCCAGATGAACCATCTTCGTGCCAGTATCGGCCTGCTGCATGTTGTTCGTGATCGCGATCGAGTAGAACTCACCCTGGCTGTCATCGCCACGCAGGATGCAGGACGGATACTTCCAAGTCACAGCCGAGCCGGTTTCAACCTGCGTCCACATTACCTTGGAGCGATCCCCACGGCAATCGGCGCGCTTGGTCACGAAGTTGTAGATACCACCTTTGCCGTTCTCATCACCGGGGAACCAGTTCTGAACCGTCGAATACTTCACCTCGGCATCTTCTTCGATAATGATTTCCACCACGGCCGCGTGCAGCTGTGCGGTATCTCGTTGTGGTGCAGTACAACCTTCCAAGTAACTGACATAACTGCCCTTGTCGGCAATGATCAGCGTCCGTTCGAACTGCCCCGTATTTTCCGCGTTGATGCGGAAATAGGTGCTCAATTCCATTGGACAGCGGACACCCGGTGGCACATAGACAAACGAACCATCCGAAAACACAGCGGAGTTCAGAGTGGCATAGAAATTGTCGGATACTGGAACCACGGTTCCGAGATATTTCTTCACCAGTTCCGGATGCTCTCGGATCGCCTCGGAAATCGAGCAGAAGATAACACCCGCTTTTTTCAGCTCTTCCTGGAAAGTCGTACCAACCGAAACCGAGTCAAACACCGCATCGACGGCGACCTTGCGCGCCTCGGCTGGCGCATCTTCGGCACCTTCAACTCCGGCAAGAATCATCTGTTCTTTCAGAGGGATACCCAGTTTCTCGTATGTCGCAAGCAGCTTGGGGTCGACCTCATCCAAGGATTTGGGCTTCTCTTCCATCGATTTCGGACGGGCATAATAATACTGGTCCTGAAAATCGATTTTAGGATAGCTGACCATGGCCCAATTCGGTTCTTCCATCTTGGTCCAGCGTTCGAACGCGGCGAGACGCCATTCGGTCATCCACTCGGGCTCATCATTCTTGCCTGAAATCAGCTTGACGATATCGGGGTTTACCCCCTTCGGGGCGTACTCCATCTCGATTTCAGTTTCCCAGCCGTATTTGTAGGTTCCAACCTCGCGTACCGCATCCACGGTTTCCTGATCGACACCTTCTTTTACCTGGGTCTGGTCCAAAGCGGCCATAAGACACCCTCCGTCAGATCACGCGGCACGCGCGCGATGCTTTTTCTCTTTCTCAAGCCACGTTTCCGCAAAACGCAGCACATTCTCTTCCGTCGTCTCGGGACCAAGCGATACGCGTATCGCACTGGCCGCCGCGTATTCATCAAATCCCATGGCCGTCAGCACAGCACTGGCGCGCACTTTGCCACTGGAGCAGGCTGAGCCTGCACTGATCGCAAATCCTGACAAATCCATCTGCATGACCTGGGTTTCTCCCTTCCAGCCCGGAGTGGCAAAGCACAACGTGTTGGGGAGTCGCTCCTGATCTTTCCCGACAAAAATAGTAGATTTCGATCCGGCCTCAAGAGCGTTTTCTAGAATATTTCTAAGTTCATGAACTTTTTCCCAGACACCATTTGCAAGATCGCGGGATGCAGCTTCAGCAGCCGCACCGAAGCCCGCGATTCCGATAACATTCTCAGTGCCCGAGCGACGACCCATCTCCTGCCCGCCACCTTTGATTTGCGCGGCCAAATCCGTGCCGCGTTTCATCACCAACGCACCGATCCCTTTGGGACCGCCCAGTTTATGTGCAGAAATCAAGGCCATTTCCGCGCTCAGCCAGTTGAACGCGACTGGCAGCTTTCCAAACGCCTGAGTGGCGTCAGTTACAGCCAGATCAGACGGGAGAGATTGAATGATGCCCGTCTCGGAGTTTGCAAGTTGCAATGCAGTTAAGGCGGGATCTGAAACCGTAACTTGCCCGTCTTTCGACACTGGTAAAACTTCATTGGCCCAAGCACGTACCGCATCATGCTCGATCGCGGACCCCTGCAGACCACGTCCTGACATTGCCAACGCCGCCGCTTCGGTAGCGCCCGAGGTAAACACGATGTCAGCGCCATCCGCCCCAAATGCGGTGGCAATCTGTGCGCGTGCTTTCTCGACTAAAGCCTTTGCGGCACGGCCCTCGGCGTGAACGGATGACGGATTGCCGGCCAGATCCATCGCGGCAATCATTGCAGCGCGGGCTTCGGGCCTTAATGGAGCCGTCGCATTATGATCGAGATAAACCCGTTTCATAGATACATCTTTTCCAACATGGATTCCTGTGGAACGAAAATCTGTTTCATCAGCTCAATCGTCCACGATCGCAAACAAGTTTGGAACTGCCGGGCACGGTGCCAGATCATTTCGGATCACATCCGACAACCGCGTTTGATGCAGGAACACATACACATGTGCGCTCAGGCTTTCCCACAAACGATTGGTCAGGGATTGCGCCCGACTGCCGGACGAAGCACCCGATGCCCCCGCCCCTTTGTGCATCGCATCCACGGTTTCATCGACTGCAGCCAAAATCTCAACCACTCGAATTTCGGATGCAGGGCGCGCAAGACGATAACCTCCACCCGGACCCCGAACCGAGCTGACCAACTCAGCACGACGCAGTTTTACAAAAAGCTGTTCCAGATAAGGAAGAGAAATATCCTGACGCTCGGAAATCTCACCAAGTGTCACGAGCTTGTCGGAGGATTGCAGAGCAATATCCGCCAGAGCAACCATCGCATAGCGTCCTTTGGTCGACAGCTTCATATGAATTCCTTGAGGCAAGAACCGCGAAAACATTGACGCCGCCGCAGCCAGTGCGTATCTCCCACTGACAGCGTTTTCACGCGACACAATGTAATTAGAACCGTTCTAAGGTCCCTGACGATTACCGTCAAGATAATCTCGGGGCCGAGGCGTCAAAAAACAGGACTAAAGCACACATGCCCGAGGTGATTTTTCCCGGACCCGAAGGCCGCCTGGAAGGCCGCTACCACCCGCAAAAGGAAAAAGACGCACCGATCGCAATCGTGCTGCATCCGCACCCTCAATTTGGCGGGACCATGAATAACAAGGTGGTCTACAACCTGCACTATGCCTTCTACAACATGGGCTTCACGGTTCTGCGCTTTAACTTCCGTGGCGTAGGCCGCAGCCAAGGCGAATATGATCAGGGTGTTGGCGAGCTTAGCGATGCCGCGTCGGCGCTGGATTATCTTCAGTCCATGAACAACAACTCCAAGCATTGCTGGGTTGCAGGATTCTCATTCGGCGCCTGGATCGGAATGCAACTGCTGATGCGTCGTCCCGAGATCACCGGCTTTATTAGCGTGTCGCCTCCAGCGAACATGTATGATTTTTCTTTCCTGGCCCCCTGCCCGTCTTCAGGCCTGATCATCAATGGGTCGTCAGACCGCGTTGCACCCCCTGCGGATACCACATCGCTGGTTGGCAAATTGCACGAGCAAAAAGGGATCACAATCACGCATCACGAGGTTGAAGGCGCGGATCACTTCTTCCAGGATCGCCACATGGACACGCTGATGACCGACGTGACGGATTATGTGAAGCGTCGCCTGACCGAGAATACGCGCTGATGTCTGATACCATCACCACCCTTGCCTCGAGATTGGCAGAGGATACCATGAAGGTCATGGACGAAACCGGTGAGGATCGGTTTTATGTGGAAGTCGGCGAGCTTTTGGGAGCGTCATCTCAGACGCTGGAAGAAGCGTTTTTGACCGAAGTTCGGGTACGGCTCGCAGAACGCAAGGCCCGTAAGTTTGTGGTCGAGAAATTGTCCGGTCATCGCTCAAAACTCAAAGCGATTGAGAAGCAGTAAAAATTGAATGCAATCTTATTGCGAACAAAAGAAAAGGAGCCCGAAAGCTCCTTTTCGTCAAATCGTTCGGTGGGCGCCTAAACTGGAGTACCCTCTAACCGCTCAACATTCTGGGCTGCATCAATGTCGACGGACCCCCCGTCTGCAAGCCACCCTAGCGCCACGATCAACACCGAAACGATAATGACTGATTTTGCAAATGTCGTCATTCAATCAAACTCGTCAAAAACTAACTAAAACACCCAACCCTCTATCATGCCTCAGGAATATCGAATAGTCAGGTTTACCTGACCTTTGGTAAAGTGACTCTTTATTCTGCGCCGCCAGAATCCTCTTGCCCGACAATAGCCAACTATGGTCAACCTTCCGCGACACTTCGGAAAGGCATCAATCTTGCCCAAAACATATTTCATTCTGCTGCTGGCGGTCATTGCGGAAACCATTGGGACTACTGCACTGCAAGCCAGCCATCAGTTCACCCGCTTTTGGCCCTCTGCCCTGGTGGTGGTTGGCTATGGCAGCGCATTCTATCTTATGGCGCTCACTCTGAAAGTGATGCCTGTCGGGATTGTCTATGCAATCTGGTCGGGACTTGGGATTTTCCTAATAGCACTGATTGGTTTTCTGGTATTTGGTCAGAAACTCGACTGGCCGGCGATCCTGGGGCTTGTTCTGATAATGTCTGGAATTCTGATCATTCACCTGTTTTCTTCGACCGCGGGTCACTGAACGCCGGTTAGGGCTGGTATATTTTGTCGCGCCGCGTTATGCGCCGGGCCAACTTCCCGTTCAAAGGTTGACCTCTCATGGACCTGCGCAATATCGCAATCATCGCTCACGTGGACCACGGTAAAACGACCCTGGTGGATGAGCTTCTTAAACAATCCGGCGCTTTCCGCGAGAATCAGGCCGTTGCCGAGCGCGCAATGGACAGCAATGATCTGGAACGAGAACGTGGCATCACCATTCTGGCCAAGGAGACTTCGGTCGAATGGAAAGACACTCGTATCAATATCGTCGACACCCCCGGCCACGCCGATTTCGGAGGCGAGGTCGAACGCATCCTCAGCATGGTCGACGGTGTTGTTCTTCTGGTCGACGCCGCCGAAGGTCCCATGCCGCAAACCAAGTTCGTAACCTCCAAGGCGCTGGCATTGGGACTGCGTCCCATCGTTGTATTGAATAAGGTCGACAAACCGGATGCCGAACCAGATCGCGCGCTGGACGAATGTTTTGACCTGTTCGCCAACCTTGGTGCTGACGACGATCAGCTTGATTTTCCCGCAATGTATGCCTCGGGCCGTTCAGGTTGGGCAGATATGGAATTGGACGGCCCCCGCAAGGATCTGACTGCCCTTTTCGATCTGATCGTCGATCACGTCCCCGCCCCCAAGCAAATTGAGAAAAAAGACGAGCCGTTCCGAATGCTTGCCACCACGCTTGGCAGCGATCCTTTCATCGGCCGCATCCTGACCGGTCGTGTCGAGAGCGGAACGTTGAAAGCGGGTGACAGCCTCAAGGCGCTCAGCCGTGACGGAACATTGATCGAGAATTTCCGTGCGACAAAGATTCTCGCGTTCCGTGGTCTCGCACAACAGCCTATCGATGTGGCCGAAGCCGGGGACATCGTCACCATTGCGGGAATGAGCAAAGCCACGGTTGCGGATTCTTTGGTTGCTCCGCAAGTAAACGAGGCTTTGCCCGCTCAGCCGATAGATCCACCAACGATCACCGTCACCTTCGGCATCAATGATTCTCCGCTTGCAGGCCGAGACGGTAAAAAGGTTCAGTCCCGCGTCATTCGTGATCGTCTAATGAAGGAGGCTGAATCAAATGTCGCCATCCGCATTAGCGATACACCCGGTGGTGAAGCCTTTGAAGTCGCTGGCCGTGGCGAACTCCAGATGGGCGTTCTGATCGAGAATATGCGCCGCGAAGGGTTCGAACTCAGCATCTCGCGCCCGCAGGTATTGTTCCGCGACGAAGACGGTCAACGCCTTGAGCCCATCGAAGAAGTCACCATCGATGTCGATGACGAATTCTCGGGCTCGGTGATCGAGAAGATCACCGGAGCACGCAAAGGTGAACTGGTCGAGATGCGCCCCGCAGGAGTTGGCAAAACCCGCATCATTGCCCATGTCCCATCACGTGGTCTAATCGGTTATCACGGCGAGTTTCTGACCGACACGCGCGGGACCGGAGTTCTAAACCGCGTTTTCCATGGATGGGCTGCCCACAAGGGATCGATCCCCGGTCGTCGTGCAGGCGTCTTGATCTCAATGGAAAAAGGCCAGGCCGTCGCCTACGCCTTGTGGAACCTAGAGGAACGTGGACGCATGTTCGTGGGGCCGCAAACCGATGTCTATCAAGGCATGGTGATCGGTGAACATTCCCGCGACAACGATCTGGAAGTGAACCCGCTTAAAGGCAAGAAGCTGACCAACGTACGCGCCAGCGGATCGGATGACGCGGTGCGCCTGACGCCTCACATAAAATTCTCTTTGGAAGAGGCGATCGCGTATATCGACGATGACGAACTGGTTGAGGTGACGCCCAATGCGATCCGGCTTCGTAAACGCTATCTGGATCCACATGAGCGTAAACGGATGTCCAAATCGGCCTGATCAATCCCATGAACTTGTTCACGACTTGGAAACATTACCACGTTCGTGACATTTTTACGTCAGCAAAGAAACAACAAAGAAAATGAAGACCTAGCGCGACCGCAGGTCTTCTTTTTGTTTTTTATAGACTAATCGCATTTAAGTGAGCTGGTTCACAGAAATCCAACCAAAAGTTTGCTTGAAAATAGGCGATAGAAAGAAGACTTTGTGTTCAAAGTGTGGCGCCGCACGAGTATACGGCGAGGTAGTTAACGAGTATCTAAGGAGCGTGTGATGCGCATAAAATCCAAACTGTTTTCGATTGCGTTTGCTTCCGCAATCTTACCCTTCATTTCTTCAACTTCCGCTCAGGCCTCTGAAATGTGCACCGTGAGCACGGCCAAACAATCAGTGTCCTCGAACACATTGTGCGCTTGTGACGTCGTTAGTTCTCGCATGTTGCGCTACATCCAACGTCGCGCAGACTTTGAAAGTATTCTGGAACGAACTTTGATCGACTGCCCCGCTTTTGCGGCAGTTTTGACTGACTTGCCTACTGCAAGCATCGGTATTAGTCCGCAGCGCACGGGTGACGGTCTCGCAAATGAAGACGAAAACTTTGTGGGCAACCCGAGCAACTCTTCTGATAATGAATCTAACGGCGAGGAAAATCCACAGGCTGAGAAGGATCCCGAGGATAAAGAAAACCCAAAGGATGAAGAAGAGGCAAAGAATAAAAAAGAAAAGAAGAAAGCGAGAAATAATCGCAAGAAGGCAAAAAAGCATAGAGAAGAGGCCAAAGCAAAAGCGGCCAAAGCGAAGCAGCTCAGAGAAAGGGCCAAATATAGCAGAGACGTAGCCAAAGAGAAAAAGAGGCTGGGCTATGATAAAAAGGCCGAGGAATTCCGCAATGCGGCAAAGAAGTTCAGAGAGCTCGCTGACAGGTATAAGGCACTTGCGCAAGAACAGCGCGATTTGGCCAAACATTATCGGGAAAAAGCCCAACAGTCGCAAAAGCGTTTGGCAAAACTGTCGAAAGCCGAAGCTAAACGGATTAAAGACAAAGCCAAAGCCCAGGAACGCAGAGCTGAACGTTTAAAAGAGGACGATCGGAGTCATTAATTTCTTCGATCAGGGGTGGGCACTACCTTAAGTGTCACTGACGAGAATCAAGGATGGGCGGAGCGAAGAAGCATCCGCCCACTCTATTTGAAGTCAATGAACTCAGCTCTTTCCGTAAACTCCGACCCAGTTTCGCGGTTGTTTAGGATCTTGCATCCTCAGGAACAAATAGCGCGTCGCCTTCCATGGCTTGATCTGATTGGTCAAATTATCCAGAACCAGATCACCTTGGCTCGACCGGTAAACTAATACAGCATGAGAATTTCTGCGTGTATCCAACACAGTCGCAATCAGTAGCTTACGAGGATCGAAGCCAGCCTGAATCAAGTCTCTTTTCTTTAACAACGCAAAGTCTTCGCAATCTCCACCCCGCGACGTAGGAAGCGCCCAAAGTTCACGAGTTTTGTATTGCGATTGGTCCGTGACCTCTCGCGTAGATCGATTAACGCGGCGGTTGATCTCTTTGACAAGCTGCATTTCCTGGCTGGTGGACAAGGAACTGATACCCTTGTGCGCACAGGCCCAGGAATATTGCCGACAAAGCTGATGCGCCCCGGAAGGAGGTGGCGAGGCCGCTACACTCTGAATAAACGCTGCATCTTTCGCCGATGCTTCGGTCCCAATCAGCAGCGATCCGGAAATCAGGATAGCCATACCAAACAGGCCGCCAAATTTGGCGGCGTTCTTGCAATGGGCGTCTAAGGTCTTGCCAAAGATTTTCATGCCTGTCCCTCGAGTCCAATTCAATCCAAGCGATCTGCGTGGATCAGAACCCCGCTGTACATCGGAGCATATCCGCAAACGTTGGCTCTCACGCAATCAATTCTGAGATTGAGTGGAAAAAACGGCGGAAATTCGTCACTCTTCATGACCATTTCCGCGCAAGAAAGTGGCACTTAGCGCCACAATCGGGATAAACGACATGCACAAAGCCAGCAGGGAAGACTGGCAACCTGTTGAAACTAATTGCTTATATTCAGAATAGCGGCAAAGGACACGCCATACTAAAAATCATGACGAGCCCTACGGTTCTAGGGCGGATTGAATATGCAGGATTTATGTCAATTTAGAATCAGCCCGATTCTCAATCGGTAATTTCCACGACAACCAGCTCACGTTCGCTGGCGCCTCGGGCATGATCCAGTGCTTGTTGGTAAGCGGGTGAATTATAGCACTCAACTGCAGCCTCAACCGAGGGGAAACGGGCAACCACATTACGCGGACGTTCCTTGCCTTCCAACTGTACGTACCGCGCGGCACGGGCTATGAACTCACCGCCATGGGCGGCGATCGCGGGACCTGCCAGCTCGGCGTATTTTCCGTATGCATCGGCATCAGTCACAGTGACATGAGCAATCCAGAGTGCAGGCATCTTATCCTCCCAAAACCTGTTCTGCGGCTTTTATGGCTGCTTCAACGTTCGAGGCATCTTTGCCTCCGCCTTGTGCCATGTCAGCCCGACCACCACCACCCTTGCCGCCAAGTTCGGCAACGGCAGCGCGAACCAGATCAACGGCCGAAACTTTGTCAGTCAGATCTGGTGTAACACCGGCGGCAACGGCAGCTTTTCCACCTGTATCTGCGATTAACAACACAGCACCTGAACCCAACCGGTTCTTGTGCTCATCGATCAGCGTTGGCAAGTCCTTTCCGGACACGCCGGTCAGTGATTGGGCGAGGAAGGCCATACCATTGACCTCTTTTGCTTCAGAGCCACCCTGCCCTGTGCCACCAGCCATCGCCAGATCACGGCGCAGTTGAGCAACTTCGTTTTGAAGCGATTTGCGCTCATCCATCAACGATTTCACACGCGCAACAACGTCATCAGGCTGTGCTTTCAACTCCAAAGCAATAGCGCCGAGACGCTGATCCTGAGCCGACAGGTGATTGAAAGCTTCATCCCCAGTAAGCGCCTCAATCCTGCGCACACCTGCGCTGCTGGCGCTGTCGCCGAGAAGGACAAACGTACCTATGTCACCTGTCTGGCGCACATGGGTGCCGCCACACAATTCGATCGACCAGGTCTCACCATCCTGCCCTTTGCCGGTAGGTGCCTTACCCATCGACACGACACGGACCTCATCACCGTATTTCTCGCCAAACAGCGCCTGTGCACCCAGCGCACGGGCATCGTCTGGCGTTATGATACGCGTCTCGACAGCCGAGTTCTGGCGAATAAAGGCATTCACCTCACGCTCGACCTTTTGAATCTCTTCCCGCGTCAAAGCCTTTGAGTGGCTGAAATCAAAGCGCAATCGGTCGGATGCATTTAATGAGCCGCGCTGAGCCACATGATCACCCAGCGTTTCACGAAGGGCTTCGTGCAACAGGTGCGTCGCTGAATGGTTTGCGCGAATGGCCGTACGTCTTGCGTGATCGACTTCAAGCTCAACAGCGTCACCTGTCGAGATCGATCCATGATCAACTGTCACCTTGTGTGCATAGACCTTGCCGTCGGCAAATTTTCTGGTGTCTACAACACGGGAAATGTCATTTCGTTCATCGAGCCTGCGGATTTCACCTGTATCGCCAACCTGACCACCGGCTTCACCATAAAACGGCGTCTGGTTAACCACGACCCAGCCACTGCCGCCTTTCTCAATACTATCGACCAAGGCACCATCGACTACCAGTGCAGCCACCTGACCTTCGGCTTTTTCCGTGTCGTAACCAAGGAAATCGGTAGCACCGGCGGAATCTAACACATCGAACCAGACGACCTGATCAGCTGCTTCGCCAGAACCAGCCCAGGCAGCGCGCGCCTTTGCTTTTTGTTCGGCCATAGCGGCATCAAACCCATCAGTGTCTACTGTACGTCCTTTCTCGCGCAGCGCATCCTGAGTAAGATCCAGCGGGAAACCGTATGTGTCATAAAGCTTGAATGCCGCATCACCCGGCAGCGGATCACCTTCCGACAAACCAGAGACCTCGTCATCAAGCAGTTTCAAGCCGCGATCCAAGGTTTGTTTGAACCGCGTTTCCTCCAGCAGCAATGTTTCTTCAATCAGAGGCTGCGCCTGACCAAGTTCGGTGTATTGCGCGCCCATCAGTTGAACCAGAGTTGGCACCAAACGGTGCATCACCGGATCTTTGGACCCCAACAAATGCGCATGGCGCATCGCGCGGCGCATGATACGGCGCAGAACATACCCCCGCCCATCATTTGAGGGCATCACTCCATCCGCGATCAGAAACGACGTTGAACGCAAGTGATCCGCAATCACGCGATGATGTACGTTCTGATCCCCATAAGGATCAACGCCGGTCGCGTCCGCGGAAGCTTCGATCAGCGTTTTGAACAGATCAGTGTCATAGTTGTCATGGCTGCCTTGCAGCAGTGCGCCAATGCGCTCCAGTCCCATGCCAGTATCGATCGACTGCATATCGAGCTCGACCATAGAGCCGTCTTCGAACTGCTCGTTTTGCATGAAAACGATGTTCCAGATTTCGATGAACCGGTCGCCATCTTCTTCGGCGGAACCCGGAGGGCCACCCCAGATGTGATCGCCGTGATCATAGAATATCTCGGTACACGGGCCACATGGCCCGGTTGGACCCATCTGCCAGAAGTTGTCATTGGTGGCGATGCGAATGATCCGGTCTTCGGGAACTCCTACCTTCTTCCAAATTTCAAAGGCTTCGTCATCAGTATGGTAGACCGTCGCCAGCAGGCGGTTCTTGTCGATCCCAAATTCTTTGGTGATCAGCTCCCAGGCGAATGGGATTGCTTCCGGCTTGAAGTAATCTCCGAACGAGAAATTTCCCAGCATTTCAAAGAACGTATGATGGCGCGCGGTATAGCCCACGTTATCCAGATCATTATGCTTGCCACCTGCGCGCACACATTTCTGCGCTGTGGTTGCACGATGATAATCGCGGGTTTCTACGCCGGTAAACAGGTTCTTGAATTGAACCATACCTGAGTTCACGAACATCAACGTCGGATCATTGCGCGGCACCAATGGGCTGGACGCAACCACTTCGTGGCCTTGCTTGGCAAAGTAGTTCAGAAAGGTCGAGCGGATATCATTCAGCGTGGGCATTTGGGCTCTCTCAACGCGCATTCATAATGGTCTGCGAAGGTTTAGCCCTCTGTCCGAGGAGTGTCCACAGCATTGGACGGCCCAAACGAAACAAGGCGGCCCCCTTAGGCCGCCCCGTTCCAGGTATTCTCAGCACGATCGGAGTGCCGGGGGATTTCTGCTGATGCCGTCAGAGTGCATTACGCTTCGAGGATATCATCCTCTTCCGCCTCGGGGGGCATTTCAAAATCCAGACCGTGAGCCGCGCGAATCTTGTCTTCGATCTCCAACGCGGCGCGGGAATTGTCACGCAGATATTGCTTGGCGTTTTCACGCCCCTGCCCGATCCGCTCGTCGCCATAGCTGAACCATGAACCTGACTTTTCAACCACTCCGGCTTTAACGCCCAGGTCTAGCAATTCGCCCATCTTGCTGATGCCTTCGCCATACATGATGTCAAATTCCACCTGCTTGAACGGCGGCGCCACCTTGTTCTTCACAACCTTGACGCGGGTCTGGTTGCCGACCACCTCGTCGCGATCCTTGATCGCGCCGATGCGGCGGATATCCAGACGAACCGAGCTGTAGAACTTCAGTGCGTTGCCACCGGTCGTGGTTTCGGGGCTACCGAACATCACGCCGATCTTCATCCTGATCTGGTTGATGAAGATCACCATGCAGTTCGAGCGATTGATCGAGCCGGTCAGTTTGCGCATTGCCTGGCTCATCAGCCGGGCCTGAACGCCCACGCTGCTATCGCCCATGTCGCCTTCCAACTCGGATTTCGGCGTCAGGGCCGCAACCGAGTCGACCACAACCATGTTCACCGCACCAGAGCGCACCAACGTATCAGTGATCTCAAGCGCCTGTTCACCGGTATCGGGCTGCGAAATCAGCAGTTCATCCAGATCAACACCCAACTTGCGGGCATATTGCGGGTCAAGTGCATGTTCTGCGTCTACAAAAGCGCAAACACCGCCACGTTTTTGCTGTTCAGCAATGCAATGCAGTGTCAGCGTGGTTTTACCCGAACTTTCAGGCCCGTAGATTTCAACAATCCGCCCCATCGGTAGACCACCGATACCCAACGCAATATCAAGGCCCAGTGAGCCGGTCGAGCTTGCCTCGATATCCTGCTTGGAATCCTCGCCCAACTTCATGATCGAGCCCTTGCCGAACTGCCGTTCGATCTGAGCCAATGCGCTGTCGAGCGCCTTTTGCTTGTCTGCGTTTTTCTTGTCGCTCATCGTCAGAAGATCCGCCATTGTCCTGTCACTATCCCTTTTGTCACACCCTTTGACGGGCGGCAATCGCTGCTTTGTTCGCCTCTTGTTCCTTATGGGACCAAAAAGAGAACATTTCAACTAAAACTTATGAAATTCAGTCTTAGGCAATTGTGTTAAAGAGTCGTTTACGACAATCTGCCAATCGAAAAGCGTTGTAGAGAAAAGATAAATGCTTGTTTTTTATGAAGAGCGTCTCGCGCTTTTGTCCGTCCCCAAAACCGGCAGCACAGCCTACCAATCTGCTCTGAAAGACCGTGCCGATATCGTTGTCTCAGGTCCAACTGAATTAAAACACGCAAACATGCGCCGCTTTGACCGGTTCTATCAAACCATGTTCAAGAAGCTGTTTGACACTGAAATGGAGGTTATGGCCGTCGTCCGAGAACCCATCGACTGGTTAGGAAGTTGGTATCGATACCGCACGCGGCAGGAATTGAACAATCATCCACACTCTACTCAGGGTCTTGATTTTGAGGCATTTGTAGTTGCCCATATGCAGAAATCCCCTCCGGCCTGTGCGGATGTCGGACGCCAGAGCGAATTCCTAATGCCCCGCAGCAATGGTGCCGGAGTGAGCCACGTGTTTAAGTACGAAAACCAAGGCACGATACTCGATTTCCTACGAAATCGCCTGAACTGCGACATACAGCTTCCGCAAGAGAATGTTTCGCCCAAGCTCAAGCTTGAACTCTCGAAAGACACAGACCAGCAATTTCGCAGCTTATTCGCAGCGGAATTTGCTCTGCATCAATCTGCTGAGTAACGGCGTCAGTTGAGTTGCTGAAACACCGCTTCGGTCAACTGCGTCAATGAAA
The DNA here is from genome assembly GCF_056536485.1 of Ruegeria sp. CL5. NCBI lineage: Bacteria > Pseudomonadati > Pseudomonadota > Alphaproteobacteria > Rhodobacterales > Roseobacteraceae > Ruegeria > Ruegeria sp. CL5. The sequence goes on along the minus strand of NZ_JBQFPS010000001.1, from coordinate 95,778 downwards.
ATGGTTTTGGCAGAAAGGTCGAGTTTTCAATCTCGGGACCGGATTCACCAAATGCGCCTTCCGTATAGCCGGACATAAAGACCACCCGGACCTCGGAGCGCGTTTTCATTGCCTCGCGCACCCAGGTCGGACCATCCATGCCAGGCATCACCACGTCTGTGACAAAAACGTCGACCGTGAGATTTGGGTCCTCCAACATATGCAGAGCATCCTCGGCTGATTCCGCCTCAAGCACTGTGTACCCCTTCAGACGCAGCGCACGCGTGGCAAAAGCGCGGACGGGGGCTTCGTCCTCGACTAACAGAACAACACCTTCACCTTGCCGCGGCTTTTGCTCTTCGGGGGCCTCTGGTGTGATCGGTTCAGATGTCTGCGCCGCAGCACTGACAGGAAGAAGAACGGTAAATTCGGTACCCGTACCGGGTACGCTGTCCACGAAAATGAATCCTCCGGTCTGTTTTACAATGCCGTATACCGTCGAAAGACCCAGACCTGTCCCTTCTCCGGTGCGCTTGGTGGTGTAGAAAGGTTCGAATACCTTTTGCAGCTTATCCGGAGGGATACCTATGCCGCTGTCTATGACCTTGACCATCACATACTCGCCCGGCAGCACTGTCGCCCTGTCGCGCGAATAAGCCCGCTCTAGATTCAGAACTTCGGTTTCGATCCGAATCTCACCGCCGTCGGGCATCGCATCGCGCGCGTTTACAACCAGATTCATCAACACCTGCTCAAGCTGTCGTTTGTCGGCACAAACCGGCTTGAGCACGGGATCATGGCTGAGCGTCAAGCGGACCTTCTCGCCAACAAGGCGATTCAAAAGGTGGATCAGATCGGAAATCGTGTCTCGCAAATCCAACACCTCGGGCCTGAGGGTTTGCTTTCGCGAAAATGCAAGCAACTGACTGACCAGAGCGGCAGCGCGGTTGGCATTCTGGTTGATTTGTACAAGGTCACCATAATTCGGATCATTTTGGTCGTGGCGCAGCAACAGAAGATCGCAATGCCCTGATATTGCGGTCAGCAGATTGTTAAAATCATGCGCAACCCCACCTGCCAACTGGCCCACGGCCTGCATTTTTTGCCCTTGAACGAACTGCGCCTCAAGCGTTTTTAACTCGGTTGCGTCATTCAGAACTGCGATCAGATTTACCTGACCGTCACTCACAATACGAGACAGCGTGACCTGAACGAACACTTCTTTGTCTTTACGGGTAAGGCGCAGAAACTCTGACTTTGGAGCAGAAGTCTGTTCAACCGTACGAGCGAGCCAATCCCGAATGGAATAACCAAGCCCGTGCATAACCTCGTCAATTCTGGATTCGCCCAGCCGAACCTCACCCACCAGTTCGATTGAAAGGTGGTTGGCTTCGATGATCTCACCATCGGGCGCCAATCTCATGATCGGGACCGGCAAATCAGCGAACGAAGTTGCCTCGTGTTTTGCACCGCTATCAGTGATCGGGGTCAAAATCAGTTCGCGTGCGATTCCGCTTCTCCGTAACTGAGAAACCAGGACCGTTTTGCTACCCTCGGGCGTCCTAACTTGAATTGCGCAGCCGTTTCCGACGGGATCGCCCAGCACAACATTCTCTGATGATAACTCTGCAAACGTGGCAGGCGTGCGGCCAAAAAAATTTGCAGCTGCATCATTCGTGTTTAGAATAACTTCATTCCGACCAATGGTGATGACGGGTAACCCGACATTTCGCCAAGCTTGCTCCGCCTCTAACGCGAAGCGCCAGCAATACCAATCTTGATCCAGTTTCGATACCGTCACCGGTATGGTTTGACCACGTGTGACTACATCCTCCTCAGCTTTCACCCGTGACCGGAGCTGAGTTTGAAGACGCAGCAGAATCGCCGCCGGATTGGCGAATACAGATCGCAAAGCGTCATCCAGTTGCTTCTCTGGTATGGCACCAAGGCCGAGGCTGGCCCGCGAATTGACCAGGACAATTCGGCCGTTTTGATCCGTAAGGATACAGGCTGCGGTATCTTGTTCCAAAAGCGCTGCAATCACGCCTTTTGTACGCTGCTCAATCTGCTTGACGATCCAATTGCCTAAGATAGCAAACCCAACAACCGCAAGAATAGACAGACCGACGGTTGCAACACCAGTGTTCCATTGTTTTGGAAGGACACCCAAGGCAGCAAGCAGGCAGAGAAGAAGGGCAATCAAACCCAGAGACACATGGCGCCCGCGATCAGATACTACCCGATCTGACAAACGGGGAAACGCTTGGGGAACACCGGGCATAAAGCAGCTCTTATTAAGACATGTTTGACCAATATCGGCCCGCAATCGTTAATTGCCGCTTAATAAACCAGCGGCGAAAACTCCTTTAAGTTGTTTGATCGGATCTAGGTTCTAGTCAAGTGGGCCGAATAAAATCCGTCCGCCCCGTGTGAAACCAGCCACGTCTTTCGAAATCCAGACCGCCAATCCGAATGCTCTTGCAGAAAACTGTCCACTATCGCGTCGTTTTCGGCAGACAGCATTGAACATGTGGCATAAGCAATCGTACCTGCGTCTGCGGTCAATGGCGCGACGCTCTTCAAAATCATTGCCTGAATGCGGGTAAGTTCAAGCAAGCGTTCAGGCGTCAGCGCCCATTTCCCCGCGGGCGAACGGCGCCAAGATCCGCTTCCAGAACAGGGCGCATCCACCAGAACGATGTCAAACGGCGCCTGTCCTGATACCTGATCCGAGGTCAGCAGTGAAATTTCAGCGCGCGCCCGCTTTGCACGTGCAGGCAAATCTGCCATGCGACCTGTATTGATATCATGCGCAAATACCTGAACGCCTTCGGCCCTTGCCGCCAAGGCCAAGGTTTTGCCACCACCACCGGCGCAATAGTCCAGAACCCTCATTCCAGGTTGCAATTCCAACGCTGCTGTAACGGCTTGGCTGGCGGCATCCTGCAGCTCGATTAAACCCTCAAGATATGGATTGCATTGTGAGATTTTTCGAGCACCAGCGGTGACTTCCAAAGCAGTGTCACACGCTGGGTGAGGCTGCGCCACTATGCCTTCATCCGAGAGGCATTGGATGATTTCAACCGGATCAGCTCGCGACCGGTTCACCCTCAAATGCACCGGGGCCCGCCCCTGCAATGCAGATGCGGCTGCGTTGGCCTCATCTTTCAACGACGCCTTGAATTCGGGCCACAACCAATCAGGGATGTCGAGGGCTTCGGCCTCGGTCTGGAAACCTCGGTCTTTCTCGGCATCTGTTACCGAAGTTGGCGCATATCGCGCGCCCGAGAAGTACTGAGCAAGATCCTGACCCGATGATCGCATCGCGCCGATCATCAAGCCCCGCCCTGTTTCAGCCCCACCACGCGCGGCAAAGGATCGTTTGCAGCGTAACGCATCAAATACGTGATCGCGGATTGCCGCACGATCTTTCGAGCCCGCAAACCGACTGCGCCGCGCCCAACCTGTCAACGCTTTCTCGACTGGCGCTCCGGCCAAAATTTCATCGAGGATGTCGATCGAGGCCTGAACTCGGGCTGCGGGCGTCATAGCTGGGTCCGTTTGACTTTGTCATAAACTTCGATGCCCAGATACGAGCACCATAGCGGTTACATGATCCGATAGTTCGGGCTTTCGCGCGTAATCTGCACGTCATGCACATGGCTTTCCTTCAGGCCTGCACCGGTGATTTTGACAAAGTTGCAGTTGCGACGCATTTCATCCACCGTTGCGCATCCGGTATAGCCCATTGCTGCGCGCAAGCCGCCAACCAGTTGATGCACAACCGCACTGGCGGACCCTTTGTAGGGCACCTGACCCTCGATCCCCTCGGGAACCAACTTGTCGTTGGCTGCATCCTTCTGAAAATACCGATCCGCCGAGCCGCGCGCCATCGCGCCCAAACTTCCCATGCCGCGATAGGATTTGAACGAACGGCCCTGATACAAGATGACCTCACCCGGACTTTCGTCTGTGCCAGCGATCATCGAACCAACCATGGCACAAGATGCCCCCGCCGCGATCGCCTTGGCGAAGTCACCCGAGAATTTGATGCCACCATCAGCAATGACAGGCACGTCACCCGCTGCTGCCGCACAATCCATGATCGCTGTCAGTTGGGGAACCCCGACACCTGCGACCATGCGTGTTGTGCAGATTGAGCCCGGCCCGATGCCCACCTTGATCGCGTCTGCACCCGCATCGATCAGTGCTTTGGTGGCCTCGGCGGTGGCAACATTACCAGCAATGATCTGAACCTCGTTCGACAGCGTCTTGGCGCGTTTCACCGCGTCCAGAACCCCCTGCGAATGACCATGCGCGGTATCTACAACGATGATATCAACCCCGGAATCGACCAGCTGCTCAGACCGTTCAAAACCCACGTCCCCGACAGAGGTCGCTGCAGCTACGCGCAGACGGCCCAACTGGTCCTTGCAAGCTGTAGGATTCAGCACAGCCTGTTCGGTGTCTTTCAGCGTCAGCAATCCGGTCAGCTTGCCCTCGCCATCGACGACCAGCAGCTTTTCGATCCGACGGGCACGCATCAGGCTTTTGGCTTCTTCCAGATCGGCGGGCTCTTGCAGCATCGCCAGGTTGTCCGAAGTCATCATCGCTTTGATTGGCGTATCGTCTGAGGTCGCAAAGCGCATGTCGCGGTTGGTCACGATCCCCACGACCCGGCCACTTTCGTCAACTACAGGAAAGCCGGTGAAATTATAGCGTTCGACCAGCGCTTGTGCATCAGCCAGAGTCTGATCCGCACGCAATGTCACAGGATTGTACACGATCCCGGATTCGAACCGCTTGACGCGCCGCACCTCTCGGGCCTGCTCCTCGACCGACAGGTTCTTGTGTACAACGCCGATTCCCCCGGCCTGCGCCATGGCAATGGCCATACGCGCCTCGGTTACCGTGTCCATTGCCGAGCTAAGCAGCGGAATGTTCATAGTGATCTCGCGCGTCACACGCGTGGTTGTATCCGCCGTCGCCGGAAGCACAGAAGATGCGCCCGGAACAAGAAGTACGTCGTCAAAGGTGAGTGCCTCACGAATCTGCATCTGAAAACCCCATGCAAAAGCCCGTTTGACGGTGACCCTATTACATGGATTTCACCCGAGGGAAAGCCCCGAACCCAAGTTGTTTTCCCCTGCGGGCTTCTGCCACGCCCGAAAACGACGCAAGCAATGCAAAACGTGCCGCTGAATGCCCTTTCCCTTTGCGTTCAAACCCATATGTTCGCCGGCATACGCGCGAATACAAAGGCAGGCCATTCATGACCACCGATCCTCTTGTCGTTTTCACTCCGTCCGGCAAACGTGGGCACTTTCCCGTTGGCACGCCAATCCTGACTGCTGCGCGCCAATTGGGCGTCGATCTGGATTCGGTCTGCGGCGGGCGTGGCATCTGTTCGAAATGTCAGATCACCCCCAGCTATGGCGAGTTCCCCAAGCACGGTGTGACGGTTTCCGAGGATGCCCTGAGCGAATGGAACGCCGTCGAGCAGCGCTATGATGACAAGCGCGGCCTGAAACCGGGTCGGCGTCTAGGCTGTCAGGCAACAGTTCAGGGCGATGTAGTGATTGATGTTCCGCCCGAAAGCCAGGTGCACCGTCAAGTCGTCCGCAAGGCCGCAGCAGCCCGGGCGATTACAATGGACCCAGCCACGCGCCTCTATTTCGTAGTGGTGGAAGAGCCAGACATGCATTCGCCCACCGGAGATCTGGAACGGTTGGAACGCGCCTTGCGCGAGCAGTGGAAGATCGATGCGATCACCGCCGATCTGTCCCTTATGTCCAAGCTGCAGCCAGTTCTACGCAAAGGGAAATGGGAGGTCACGGTCGCCGTTCACAAGGGCCACAAGGATGAAGTGGCGCGCATCGTCGAAATCTGGCCCGGTCTGCACGAACACGGACTCTATGGTTTGGCCATCGACCTTGGCTCGACAACCATTGCGGCACATTTGACCGATCTGGAGACGGGTGAGGTCAAGGCCTCATCGGGTCTGATGAATCCGCAAATCCGGTTCGGTGAAGACCTGATGAGTCGCGTCTCATACGCGATGATGAATCCCGGCGGCGACAAAGAAATGACCAAAGCCGTGCGCGAGGCGATTAATGATTTGACAAACTCAATCGCAGATGAGGCCGAGATTGACGCAGCGCTGATTGTTGAAACAGTATTTGTCTGCAACCCAGTGATGCACCACCTACTGCTCGGGCTTGATCCGGTTGAACTCGGCCAGGCCCCGTTTGCGTTGGCAACTTCGGAAAGCATGTCCCTGCCCGCGCGAGAAATGGACCTGATCAATATGAACGCGCGTGCGCAGGTCTATATCTTGCCGTGCATCGCGGGCCATGTGGGCGCAGACTGTGCCGCCGTTGCCCTATCTGAAGAACCCGGTAAATCCGAAGACCTCGTGCTAATCGTGGATGTGGGCACCAATGCCGAAATCCTGTTGGGCAACACTCAGCGCGTTTTAGCCTGTTCCTCACCCACTGGCCCCGCCTTCGAAGGTGCGCAGATAAGTTCAGGCCAGCGGGCTGCCCCCGGAGCCATCGAACGGATCGAGATTGATCCCGTCACCAAGGAACCCCGCTTCCGCATCATTGGGTCCGAGAAATGGTCGGACGAAGAGGGCTTTGATCAGGACATCGCAACAACTGGCATCACGGGAATCTGCGGCTCGGGTATTATCGAAGCTGTCGCTGAGATGCGTATCGCTGGCCTGCTGGACGAAAGTGGCCTGATCGGCTCGGCGGCACAGACGGGAACGCCGCGTTGTGTTTCCGAAGGCCGCACCAACTCCTATCTGATCCACGATGCCAGCGCTGAAGGTGGCCCGCGTATCACGGTAACTCAGGGCGATATCCGTGCCATCCAGTTGGCCAAATCCGCGCTTTATGCCGGTGCGCGTCTGTTGATGGACGAGATGGAGGTCGACCGCGTGGACCGCGTGGTACTGGCCGGGGCGTTCGGCGCGCATATCTCGACCAAACACGCGATGGTTCTAGGCATGATTCCCGACGCGCCTCTGGACAAGGTTTCCAGCGCAGGCAATGCCGCGGGTACGGGCGCGCGAATTGCATTGTGCAACATCGGATCGCGGGCCGAGATCGAGCGCGTCGTGCGCGAGATCACCAAGGTCGAAACCGCGATCGAACCCAAGTTCCAAGACCATTTCGTCGCCGCCAACGCGATCCCGCACAAAACCGATCCGTTCCCTGAATTGGCGCAAGTCGTCACCCTGCCCGCTCCGTCTTTCAACACCGGCGGCGGAGACGATGAAAAGTCTGGTCGTCGCCGCCGCAGGAGGTCATAGTCCCTTCAAAACCTGGAGGGCGCGATGCTGACAATCAACGGTGATCAGGAAGAATTCTGGGGCAAGTCCGAAATGGGCACGCGCTGGCTGACCTTCGAGGATCAGTTGGACCATCTGTTCGCGCCCGTACTGGATCTGGTCCTCGATCACGCCGCGCTGGTTGGTGGAATGCGCGTCATCGATATCGGCTGCGGCACCGGGGCAAGTGCACTTCGGGCGGCGCAGCAGGTTGGACCCGGGGGGCATGTTCTGGGCATTGATATTTCGGAACAATTTCTCGAACGAGCGCGGATGCGCGCAGACGAGGCCAAGCTCGACAATCTCGAGTTCACATATGCCGACGCTCAGGTCGCTGAGCTTTCGTCAGGCGGTTTTGATGCAATGATCTCGCGGTTTGGAGTGATGTTCTTCACCGATCCCGTAGTAGCCTTCGCCAATATGGCTCGGGCCTTGAAATCAGGCGGTCAGATAACCTTTGCAGCCTGGGGTGGTCTGTCAGAGAACCCTTGGTTCAAGATCCCGCATGTCGCCGCCGTCAAACGGTTGGGCCAACCACCCAAGGTGGACCGGAATGCACCCGGCCCTTTAGCATTCCATGACCGTGACAGGGTTTTAAACCTGATGGCGCAGGCCGGTCTGAACGATATCCGGGTCGAGGCATTCCCCCTAACGCTCACCGCCCCTGCATCCGTTGAAGACGCCGCGCTTTTGTGTACCCGAGTCGGCCCCGCGGCGCGGGTGATCGCCCATTTCGAAGGTACACAGGAGGATGTTGAAGCCATCGTGCGCGGAGTCGCCGAAGAATTTCGCGCATTCCAAACACCAAAAGGCGTACAGGTTCCAGCGGTCATCAACCTGCTGCAGGCGCGTGTATCGAGTTGATCGATAGTATTGGAGCGGGTAGCGGGAATCGAACCCGCGCGTTCAGCTTGGGAAGCTGACAGGCTACCATTACATCATACCCGCCGCTAAGAACTGACTACCACTTGTCCTGACCGGGGTTCAAGCCAAACCAGTACCGACAAAAACGAAAGAGCCGGGTCAAAGACCCGGCTCAATCTGTTGTTTTCCATAGATTAAGCGCGACGACGACGTCCACCGCCCCGACGCCCACCAGCGCCACCGGCGGCACCGGCTTCCTCAGGCGCTTTGTTGGACCTGATCCATTCACCACCATGCGGGTCATTGTTTGTGAGCAGATTTGCGGCGCGGATGGCCTCCATCTCTTTACCAGCGCGCGGTTTGGTCGAACCCAGGCCGAACATCTGAACGAAGGTTTCGTCATCCATGCCTTCTGGCAGGATGATGCCAGCGGCGGCAACCTGTTCCTTCTTCTCGGCAATCTTCTTCTGCGTTACCGGCAGGGCAACCGGGTTCATGATCGCCGAAGTCATGCCAGCACCCATTGCCATCGGCAGGAAGGCGTTGTTGATGCCATGACGGTTGGGCAGACCAAACGAGATGTTGGACGCACCGCAGGTGGTGTTTACACCCAGCTCTTCACGCAAACGACGGACCAGAGCAAATACCTGCTGGCCTGCAGTTGCCATCGCACCGATGGGCATAACAAGCGGGTCCACAACGATGTCATGCGCCGGGATGCCGTGATCCGCTGCACGCTCAACGATGGTCTTGGCGACGGCAAATCGCACATCGGGGTCTTCCGAAATACCGGTGTCATCGTTCGAGATCGCCACAACCGGTACGTTGTATTTCTTTACCAGCGGCAGAACCAGTTCCAGACGCTCTTCTTCGCCCGTGACCGAGTTTAGTAGCGGACGGCCCTCTGCGGCTGCCAGACCGGCTTCTAGCGCACCCGGAACCGAGCTGTCGATGCACAGCGGTACGTCAACCAGACCCTGCACCAGTTCGACAATCTTGCGCATCAGCGGCGGCTCGGTCTCGTTTGGGTTGGGGTTCGAGTTGTAAACAACGCCCGCGTTGATATCCAAAACGGTCGCGCCCGCCATAACCTGCGCCAATGCGTCTTTCTCAACGGTTGAGAAATCGCCCGCTTCCAATTCGGCGGCCAGTTTCTTGCGGCCTGTCGGGTTGATCCGCTCTCCGATCACGCAGAACGGTTCATCAAAGCCCAGAACGGCTGTTTTTGTTTTTGATTCGACGACTGTACGGGTCATGTCCGTTCCTTAGGAGTTTGCTGGCTTTGCCGAAGCGCCGCCGTTGTTGATCGCCCAGTTGGCGTTGGTTTTGATGCCGCCAAGCGGGAAGAAGTGGACGTTGGTGATGTTGAAATCCGGGTTGGCCGCTTTGTGGTTGGCGAGTTCGGTGATCACGTCAGTCGGCTCGTAAGGCAGCAGCAGTTTGGACACATCCATTGCGCGCTTTTGCAGAACTTTCAGCGACGGGCCTACACCGCAGGCAATGGCAAATTTAATCAGAGTCTGCAGCTTGGCAGGGCCCGCGATACCGATATGGACTGGGATATCAATGCCAGCCTCTTTCAGACTATCCGCCCAGGCGATGATCGGCTTGGCATCAAACGCAAACTGAGTGGCCAGCGCCATTTCCGCATCTGTTGTTTCGCTGAATTTTTGCTTCCAACGCAGCGCATCATCGACATTCTTGGTCGAGCCGTCGGGGTCGATGTCCTTGTTCCCCTCGGGGTGACCCGCAACGTGAAGACGCTTGAAGCCAGCCTTGTCGAACAAGCCAGTTTCCAGCAATTGCATCGAGCTGTCGAAATCGCCGTGAGGGGTCGCGACACCACCGGCGAGCAGCAGCGCTTGTTCAACGCCCGCCTCGCCCTGGTACATCGAAATCCAGTTTTCCAGAGTCGCCGCATCTTTGATGATTCGCGCAGGGAAGTGCGGCATGACAGGGTAACCTTCAGCCGCAATGCGCTTGGCCGTTTTGACCATGTCTTCAATTGGCGTGCCCTCGATATGGGCGATGTAAACGCGTGTGCCTTCGGGCAGCAGCGCACGGAAGTCTTCGACTTTTTCAGCGGTGCGCGGCATTACCTCGATCGAATAGCCCTGCAGAAAGGCTTCGACGGTCGGGTTCACAGGGCCGTTTTCGACCGCATCACGTTTCTTGAAGTTCAGCAAAGCCATAGCGGCCTCCCATAAAGATCTGGGGCTCATGCCCAACCGTCATTGGCGATCAGGGACTTGATACGGTCCTGATCGTATTCCGTTTCCAGGCGCGCGGCCTCGGCCTCGGCAATCTCGGACGGGTCGCCCTCAACCGCGAAAGGTTCGGCTTTGCGCCACTCGGCCAGATAGGCATCACTATCCTTGGCGTTCACCTTCATTGCGGCCCGGTCGATGGCTTGTTCAAACCGCTCTTCCAATTGCCGCTTGGCGCCACGACGGCCTTTGCCGACGATGACCTGAGCGGGAATGTCGCGCCAGTATACGATGGTGACGTCAGGCATAACTGTGATTCCTCCTAACCCGATGGGCCGGTTCTAAACTTCAATATGGGCGCAGGTCGGTCGATTTTCGACACACGGCGTATTTGCAGCGACCTTTTTGCCCAGGATCGGATATCGCTGCTTTTAAAGACCCCTGCCTCGAAACCGAACATCAAAATCCTAATGACTTTAATGAGTGTCTTGCGTGATTGAAAAGCGCGACCTATGGTCGGGGTAACTCGAAAATCGGAGGGCGTTTCAGATGGCGCCCAAGCGTCCCAAAGGTGCGGGCGCGTTCCCGAAAGCGGTCGAAAGCCCCGCGCCGGCAAGACCCGATCCAGATGCGTTATATGCGGCGCTGGATTTGGGGACAAATAGCTGCCGCATGTTGATCGCCCAGCCCAAGGGCAGTGGCTTTCATGTGGTAGACAGTTTCTCCAAATCAGTGCAACTCGGCGCTGGTCTGGAACGCACCGGACGATTGTCGCGGGCGTCTATGGCGCGTACGGTACAAGCCCTTCGAATCTGTCAGCAAAAGCTGAAACGGAACAAGGTCAAGCGCATGCGCTTGATCGCGACCGAGGCCTGTCGTCGTGCCAAGAACTCGCGCGACTTCATCCGCCAGGTCAAACGTGAAACTGGCCTGACGCTTGACATCATTCAGCCCGAGGAAGAAGCGCGCCTGGCCGTCATTTCCTGCGCGCCGCTGGTATCAACCAAAACCGAGCAATTGTTGGTCGTGGACATTGGCGGCGGTTCGACCGAGTTGGTGTGGATCGATATATCCTCGGTTCCGCGCCGCGACCGACCTGCCTCGATCATGCGGCTGCATAACGGCTTCCATACCGCCGATAGCCCTTTTCCTGCGGCCAAAGTCGTGGATTGGATCAGTGTACCGTTGGGAGTGGCCACTTTGCGGGACCAGTTCAACGACGTCGAAGACGATGCAGCGCGGTTTGCGCTGATGAGCTGGTTCTTTGAAGAAAATCTTGCTGATTTTGCACCTTACAAAGACGAACAGGCTCGCGAGGGGTTCCAGATCGTGGGCACTAGCGGAACCGTCACCACGGTGGCTGCTTCGCATCTGGGTCTAAAACGCTATGACCGAACCAAGGTGGACGGATTGCGAATGACCAGCGATCAGATTGACAAGGTCATACGAGGCTATCTAGAACTCGGCCCTCGTGGGCGCCGCCGTGATCCCCGGATCGGAGAAGATCGGCAGGCCCTGATCATGTCCGGCTCGGCCATTTTGCAGGCGTTGTTGCGCTGCTGGCCCACTGATCGCCTTTCTGTGGCGGATCGGGGGCTACGCGAAGGTTTGCTCTATGCGCAAATGAGCGCGGACGGTGTATTGGAAGACGGACCGTTCTGATGGCGAAGACACCAACCGGCAAAGGCAACTCGGGTCGCGGGCAACGTGACCTGAAGGTCAAGGTTAAGACAGCACGCGGGCGTAAGCTCAGCTCGACCCGCTGGCTTGAGCGGCAGTTGAACGACCCTTATGTCAAGCGGGCGCAGGTCGAAGGGTATCGCGGACGCGCAGCGTTCAAGATACTGGAGCTGGACGATAAATTCCGGTTCCTTGTGCCCGGCGCGCGCGTGGTTGATCTGGGTTGTGCGCCCGGTGGTTGGCTGCAAGTTGCAGTGCAACGTGTTAACGCATTAGGCGAGAAGAGCGGTAAGCGTATTGGCACGGTTCTAGGTGTCGATCTTCAAGAGGTCGAACCCGTTGCGGGGGCCACCGCGCATGTGCTTGATTTCATGGAAGATGATGCCGACCAGAAGGTCAAAGACTGGCTGGGCGGCAAAGCGGATGTGGTCATGTCCGACATGGCGGCTGCATCCTCAGGCCACAAGCAGACGGATCACCTTAGGATTATGGCCTTGTGCGAAACGGCAGCCTATTTTGCGTTTGATGTGCTGGAAGAAGGTGGCACCTTCGTCGCAAAAGTTCTTGCAGGCGGGGCCGAGGGAGACCTTCAGAAGCTGCTCAAGCAGAAATTCAAAAAGGTGGCCAATGTAAAGCCACCCGCGTCACGCTCGGACAGCTCGGAAAAATTCGTTGTCGCCACCGGTTTCCGTGGCTAAGCGACTGTAAGGTTAAATCTTTTAACCAACTTTAATTCTCGGATGGCGACTTAGTCCTCTAGCACGACACGTAGCGGTTTACCGTGATTGCCTGCATTTCGCGCTGCGCTACACGGTCATAGATTGGCCGCATTGTCGTTTTATCCGCCGATCACATGAGAAAAACTGTCCTAGCACTTATTATTGCCCTGATTGCGTTGGCGGCCTGGCAGTACAAGCTGCAGAAAACTGCAAACCAACAACTACTGATAGCCGAGCAGCGGGTTAAAGATGTCGTTTCTGCGGGAACGAACGATCTTGATTTCAAAGATCTTACTGAACTTCGAAAGCTGCCGGCTAACATCCCGGATATTCCGAATCTCAAATCTCTGAATGCACGGGGAACCAATTTAAGTGATCTGACCGGGCTGGAAGGGAACGCAACACTCGAGCGGCTTGACGTGAACATGACGCGGGTCTCCGATCTTAGCCCACTTAACGGTTTACCGAACCTAAAGCTGGTTTACCTCCATGATACCTGGGTTTCTGATGTTTCTCCTCTCGCGACACTGCCATCGCTTGAACGCCTTGATATCGGCAATACCCAAATTGAAACGCTGGTGCCTGTTTTACAAATCGAGAACCTGAATTGGCTGAATCTTCACAACAGTCATGCGCTTGACGGGTCTGGTGAACAATTTGCGATCTTGCAGGAACGTCCATTTCTTCAGTTGTCAGGCGGTTCTGGCTTCCGACAAAATTATCAACCGGGCTGGCAGTACAACATGATGCAGCACCTATCGCGTTTGCGAGAAAAGCTTGGGCTTTAGGGTTCGTGCGGTCGCCGTCCTAGTCCAGATCGATCTTACCCTGAGCGATCCGCTGTTTCTTGAGTGACGCCGTAGCAATCCCCTGAAACAAGATTGCCTCTCCATGATTTATATCGACAGGCTCGCGCGCGCGAAGTTCTTCAATGCGCTGATCCAACGTTGTTTTCCGATCAGCAGAAATCGGCTTTATGATAGTAGCTGTGCGATCCGGCATACATCACCTGTTGACAGTCCAAGTGCTGGCATCGGTGTCTAGCCAACAAATGGGCCCGTAACGTGGCGTAAATCTGCCGGATTGGTGCCTGTTACCGCCCCATATCGCGCGCCAACTGATTTAAGCTCGGATCATCTGGAAGGATGGATAAAGCCTCGTCCAATGTCGCAATCGCTGCCTGTGGACCACGATTTATGTGGACCAGCTGTACCAGCATCGGCCAGGCCTCAGACCGTTGTGGATCTAGCGTCACAACCTCGCGGAACGCCTTTTCCGCGGCTTGGGCATTTCTCAGCGCCAGTGCCCAGCCTCCCAAAACTAAGTGGGTTTCAGGAAAATCCAGACGATGCGATATACTGCGCTGCCATTCGGCCATACCCTGCTGAGCGGCCGCCCGTTGATCCTGCGACATGGCTTGTGCGGGAATGGCAAGAAACTCCTTGGCTGCCGAAATTCGGACATTGCGCAAGGGGTCGGACAATAGCGGCTCAAGCCGTGCAACACGTTCCGGCATTGGCGCTTGGCGTTGCAAAACCGGCCCGTTGGCGCGAACCAGCGGATCCGGATCGGATAAGAGCGGCGCCACCCGCTGCGCAAGTACAGGCGTCGCAAAGGGTTGCAGCAGATAGAGTGCAGTCGCGCGGACAATTCCTGCCTGCTCTTTGTCCAAAGCGATCGCGATTAACGCTTCGGGATCGTCCAATTGACCAATGCCCGCCGCAGCAAACGCTGTACCATAATGAACGGTTCGATGGGCAGAGTTTGGGAACCAGTCAGAAATCTGTTGCGCAGCCCAGGGCTGCCCCTCTTCCGCATGACAATCGGTGCAAGCGTCAACTCCAAGCCCCAAATCCGGTCGGGGGATTCGGAAACTGTGATCGTGCCTGCCGTCCACGCCCATATAGACTCGCTCGATCATGTGGCAGTTCTTGCATTGGGAGCCATCAGAGTTTTCTGCATGGTGATGGTGTTCGGGCGTGTCATAACTGGCCAATCGAAGGGTTGGGAATTCGGAATTTCCAGCGGGCGAATGACACTGCGTGCACAAGCCATTCCCTTCGGCTTTTACCTCGGCCCGGTGGGGATCATGGCAATCCATGCACCCTACCCCCTCAGCATACATGCGCGACTGAAGGAACGAACCATAAACGTAGACCTCTTCCAAAATCTGCCCATCCGGGTGGTAAGCGCCCGGTCGCAGGACAGCCAAATTATATGCGTCATGAAAAGGCGTACCGGGGACCGGATTACCATCCTCTAGCGCCTCGCGCCGAGAATGGCACCCGGCGCATTGCTGGATGTCTGCCTCGGTTTGCCCCTTTCCCAAATCGATTGGAAACCCAAACGCGCCCAACCCGTCGTCAAGCGCTTTCCCAGTCGTCCACTCAAGATGCGCTGATCCTGGCCCGTGACAAGCCTCACAACCGACGCCGATTTCAACTTGTGTCGACGCATAGCGCCTTGTCTCGGCATCGTAATTCTTCACGTAACCGGTCGCATGGCAATCGGCACAGCGCGCGTTCCAGTTCTTGTACGGTCCTGTCCAATGCAGCCCGTCATTGGGTGGTAAATCCTGTTCTGGATAGAGGTGATACCAGCGGCTTTCTTCCGTGTCCCAGACGACATCGAAACTCTGCAATCTGCCTGGTTCAGTTTCAAAGAGGTATTGCTGCAACGGCGCAATGCCGACCACCGAATGCACCGGATAGTCGGTGATAACGCCATCTTTTTCGGTGACTTGCGCTGAAAGAACGCCGTTTTTATCCACGAAAGAAACGCTCATCCCATCATGGGAAAAGCTGGTCCCATCGAAATCAGCTAGAACTTGGCCATCTTCTACCTCGGTCCAAGCGAGGTCGTGATGTGACCCTTTCCAAGCTTCAGTTTCGTCTTGATGGCAATCTGCGCACAGCTCGGATCCGACATATTCCTGTGCCCAGCCGGGCGGCGTGGTTGCCCACAAGATCGCAATCAGAATGAGCTTGCGGAAGTACATCAAGTGGTTTCCGCATTTTTTAAGTCTATCAAGGCCCCGTTATACTCCGCACCCAGGATCAGCATGGCGGAACACAGGTACAGGAAAATCAGCGCTGCCATTGCCCCTGCGAGGCCCGCATAGGTCGCGCTATAGGTGGCAAACTGGGCGATATAGATCGAAAACCCCCATCCACCTGCAGCCCATAATGCCAAGGTCAGGATGACCCCCGGAAGTATTTGCGAAAGCCTATGCCGCCGTGTGGGTAAGATCAGATGAGCCAGAATAACTGTGCCTGCCGGTACTGCAACGGTGAACGTCCATCGCAGGCGGTCAACGGACAGCCAGTTATCAACATCAACAGCCGTCTTTTCCGAGACCAGACGCGTGTAGACAGGCAAAACCACCTCAACCGCTGCGATGGCCAAAATTGCGGCCCCACCGATAATAACAAGCGCAAAACACAACAGCCGGGTTTTCCAGAACGGCCAGATATCTTTGTCATGATAGGCTTGCGTCATGGCGCGACGTACGGCAGCAACACCATTGGATGCGAAGTAGATCGCTAACAAACCGCCCAATGTGATCACGCCCGACCCTGCCCCTGCCAGCACAGCCCGCAACTCAGAAACAATCGGATCGGCGACGTCTTTGGGCCAGGCACCAAAAATCAGCTCTATCAACTCGTCCGTCACATATCCCTGTGACAAAGCCCCCGCCAACGCCACTGTGAATAGCACAAACGGAAACAGCGCCATCATCAATGACATCGCCACATGGCTGCTCATGACAAAACCGTCTTTGTCGTTGAACCGACGAACAGCAAGCCAGAGCGCGCGCAGAAACTGATTGGATGAGAGAATCGATACACGTGACATCGCAACAGCCTAACGCGCCTTTTGCGCTGGCAGAACCGCCAATTCGCCATTTGCAAGGAATTCCAGCACTTAACCTTCTGTATGGATTGCATAAACTGGTAAGCCTGTGCAGGATCGTGCAAGATGTCCCAAATCACGCACCAGCGGCAAGCAGACCCAGGCCAACTCATGACCTCTGATCCCGAAAATAGCCCATCCAGAGCGCGCCTGCAGCTGGGCGTTTTGAGGGATGTAGTGATCGTGGCCACTCTTGTGGTGCTTGGCCTTTATGCAGGGGCGAATTTTCTGGTGCCGTTGACCATGGCACTGCTGATCAATGTACTGATCCTGGCCCTCAGTGACCGGGTCATCGCGGTGACACGTGTACCAATCTGGATCGCGAACTTAGCCGGAGTTACTGTCGTTTTGGCAGGCTTGTTCATGATCATGTATATTCTCGGCAGTCAGGCCACGCAATTTGCGCGCTCGATCAACACCTATGAAAGCCAGTTTGATGGTGCGGTGCACAGAATTACCGGATTGGTCGGAAATGACGTCACCAGTTTCATTCGGGACAATCTGGTCAGCATCGACATGTCCTATGTTGCACGGCTTTTGCTGGGCAGTGCCACATCTCTGCTGAACCAGTTTTTCCTCATCAGCCTGTATGTCGCATTTCTGATGGCTGAGCGCCTGGCATTTCGCAAGAAAATCCAACTTGCAGCAGGCAACCCGCAGCTCGGCGCTGATCTGGCTTCGGTTTTGGATGCTATCTCGTACAGTCTGCAGCGCTATGTCGGGGTGAAGACTTTGATCAGCCTGATCACGGCCCTCATAAGCTATTCCATATTCAAAGCACTGGGGCTGGAATATGCCGAGACATGGGCTGTTCTAACATTCGCGTTGAATTTCATCCCGTCTATCGGCTCGATCATTGCAGTGATCTTTCCGTCCATGATCGCATTGGTGCAATTTGAAACCATTGGACCATTCCTTATCATCGTCTTGGGCTGCGGCACGCTGCAATTTGTGATCGGCAATTTCCTGGACCCAGCCATGCTTGGCCGGTCTCTGAATATGTCGACCTTTCTTGTCATATTGGCACTAACATTCTGGACCACAGTCTGGGGTCTGATAGGAGCGTTTCTAAGCGTGCCCTTAACGGTGTGTATCCTGATTATTTTCAGTCATATTCCAGCACTCAGGCCCGTTGCCGTTCTGATGTCGCTGGATGGTAAATTGGGCGATGACAGCCATGCGAGTGTTGAAGACAAACAGTAAACCTCGACCCATCTTCATAGGCTCGGAAATCTATCGCACCTCGAGCTATGGCGCGAAACACCCGCTTGCAATCCCGCGCGTTTCCACTGTGATTGACCTCTGCAGATCGATGGGTTGGCTGAACTCGCAGAACTATCGGACCAGCCCGTGTGCCAAACCTAAGGCACTGCAGCGATTTCATTCACCTGCTTACATTTCAGCATTACTAAACGCCGAAAAAACACAGTCGGTCTCCGACGAGGTAAAACGCAGGTTTGGTCTGGGCACATTGTCCAATCCGGTATTTGGAGAAATGTATCGACGGCCAGCCACTGCCGCCGGAGGATCGATGCTGGGAGCCGAGTTAATTTGGAACGGTGGTATTGTGTTCAACCCAGCAGGAGGTACGCATCATGGATTGGAAAGTCGCGCCAACGGCTTCTGTTACCTAAACGATCCAGTTCTCGCGATCCTAAGACTGCTCGATCTTGGGCTTGAACGAATTGTCTACATAGACATCGACGCCCATCATTGCGATGGTGTCGAGGCTGCGTTTCACGGTTCGTCAATGGTGCGCATAATTTCGATTCATGAGGCGCGCAGATGGCCCTTTACCGGACTACTGGAAGATGACGCAGGTGGCGCCGCATGGAATATACCTGTTGATCGAGGTCTAAATGACGATGAATTCCAAGCCATTCTGGAGGGGATGATTCTTCCTGTAACTAAGGCTTTCCACCCACAAGCCATTATCCTGCAATGCGGTGCCGACGCCGTCACCGAAGACCCGCTATCGCGCCTCGCATTGTCAAACAATGCGCACTGGCGTGCCGTTTCCAGCCTCCAAAACTTAACACCTCGGTTTTTGATCTTGGGTGGCGGGGGTTATAATCCTTGGTCTGTCGGCCGTCTGTGGAGCGGTGTTTGGGCAACCCTGAACGGATATGAAATCCCTTCTCATCTGACAGAAGAACAGCAATCTATCCTAAACGCCCTGATTTGGAACCGAAAGATCGGTCGCGACCGACCAACCTACTGGACAACCACACTACGTGATCCCAGTAATCCCGGGCCCATACGGGAAGAGTTAAAGAGTGATATTCAAAAACTCAGAACTCGGAATTCATTGTAGTCTGAGCAACTTCGCCCTGCTAACGTTCTATCATTACTTCAAGATCCCGACTCTCGGCCATCGCAGACGATAGAACGCGAGACCGGTATTTCGGGCTATTACGGGACAATTGTTATGAGCGCACTCAACCAGATTATGGATCTCAGATCCCGTATGGGCCAATCGATCATTGGCCAGATCGAGGTGATTGATCGCCTGCTGATCGGTCTCTTGGCCAATGGTAACCTTTTGATCGAGGGCCTGCCTGGTCTGGCCAAGACACGCGCGGTCAAGGCAATGGCGAAGAATATGGATGCAAGCTTTAGCCGCATTCAGTTTACGCCGGACCTACTGCCTTCGGATGTGACTGGGACCGAAATTTTTCAGCAGACCGATGCAGGGGGTAAGTTCAAGTTCGAACCGGGACCGATTTTTGCGAACATCGTACTAGCGGATGAAATCAACCGTGCGCCCGCCAAGGTGCAGGCGGCGTTGCTGGAAGCGATGGAAGAACGGCAGGTCACTGTTTCAGGAACCACGCATAAAATGGATCCTCTGTTTATCGTTATGGCCACCCAGAACCCCATCGAACAGGAAGGTACCTACCCACTGCCCGAAGCACAGATGGATCGATTCCTGATGCATGTTCAAATCACTTACCCCCCCGTCGAAGACGAGGTTGAAGTTATTCGCCTGGTCCGGGGCGAAGATATCGCAGCCAACAAAGGTGGAGCGCGTGAAACTCCAGCTGCAATACCACAGGAAGCCATCTTTGCGGCAAGGTCAGAGATTGGTCAAATCCATGTGTCTGACGCGATGGATCGTTATATGGCCGACCTCGTGCAGGCGACGCGCACGCCCGAAGCTTTGAGCCCCGAACTCGCTAGTTGGATTGAGATCGGCGCCAGTCCACGCGCCTCACTGGCGTTGGACAAATGCGGGCGCGCCCATGCCTGGATGAACGAACGCGATTATGTTGATCCTGCAGACATCCGCGCCATTGCGCATGACGTATTTCGTCATCGCGTTACACTCAGTTTCGAAGCACAAGGATCGGGCAAATCCGCAGATGACGTAATCGCAGAACTCCTTCGCCTGGTGGCGCTTCCCTAATTGCTAAGGAAAACGGCTGCATGAACCAGACTGCGCCATATCCGAACGACCCACGCGTCCGTGTCGACGCGGACCATCTATTGCAATTGGGCCCCAGATCGCAGGCACTCAGCCTGTTACCGCGTCAACCCGCGCGTTCGATCCTGAATGGTCGTCACGCCTCGCGTTTGCGTGGTCGCGGCCTGAATTTTGAAGAATTGCGGGGCTATTTGCCGGGCGACGATATCCGAACCATCGACTGGAAGGTCACTGCACGCACCGGAAAGCCCCATGTTAGGGTCTACACCGAAGAACGTGATCGCCCTGCCCTGCTGTTGGTCGATCAGCGCATATCGATGTTCTTCGGAACAGAAGTCTATATGAAATCTGTCATCGCTGCCGAAGCCGCAGCAATTTCTGCGCATCGAATTCTTGGTCAAGGCGATCGTGTTGGAGGTCTCGTATTCAGCGATACAGACGTTGCCGAGCACAGACCACAGCGCCGCGCGGCAGCCCTTACGCGGTTCTTGTCCTCCATCGGAACAGCAAATTCCTGCTTGCATGCAGGTTTGACCCCACAGCCAACCGTGTTTCTGAATGACATGCTTTTTGAGGCAACCCGCATCACCCAAACCAGTGGACTAATTTGCCTGTTCTCAGACTGCGACGGGCTCGATGAAAGATCGGAGAATTTGTTGCGTCAACTGGCGTTCTCAAACGATTTGATCGTTTTCAATGTCGCGGATCCAACTGCAACGGCCCTCGCGCCGAACCTGAAGATGACGGTCTCTGATGGTAGCGAGCAGATTGAAATCGACGGATCCGACCCTGAGTTATCAGACAAAATTCGAAAATCCATGGAGGATAGGTTAGCACAACTGCACACTTGGTCCCGACGATATGGTTTTCCGGTAGTTCCTTTGACAACCTCGGAACCGGCTTTGGATCAGCTATTGCGCTTATTCGGGCACCGCGGAGGTCGGCGATGAGCATCGACACTACAGGAAAATCTCTGGTTGATCTGTTGGATATGCTCGAACCAGCGCCAGAACCTGAAGCTATTTCACTGATGCCTCAGACCTGGGGATGGGTCGTGGTCGCTGTCATCCTGCTGGCAATTTTTTCGGTTGCTACAGTCCTGATACTGCGGCACAGGCATGCGAACGCCTACAGGCGGTACGCGCTGGCAGAGCTCGCAGCGCCTGGCATCTCTGTGGCCAAGGTTGCCGAGATCCTTCGGCGTACTGCATTGGCCGCATATCCTCGCGAGCAGGTCGCAGGGATTCATGGCGAAGAATGGCTGAATTTTCTTTCCCAAACCATTGATAAAAATATTTTTAATTCTGAAAATTGCCGAGCGTTGGTTGAAGCCCCGTATAAAGACATACCGCCAAACCCCGCCGTCACGCAGCTTGCACGGCATTGGGTTAAAGCCCACAAGCCATATCGGAGAAAGTGATGTTTTCCTTCGCTGCTCCGTGGGTTTTTCTGCTACTTCCGCTTCCGGCGCTGGTCTATTTTTTTGCTCCACCCCATCGCGAAAAAAACACTTCAATTCGTATTCCCTTCTTTCGCCGCGTTGCGCAGGCCGCAGGCGTCGAGCCGAAATCCGGCTCAGTCATCCCAGTTCGATCCCGCCTTCAAACCGCAAGCGTCGTGTTAATCTGGATTTTGTTGGTTCTGTCGCTGGCTCGACCAGAACAGTTGGGTGATCCCATAGTGATTGAAAAATCTGCGCGGGACGTCGTCCTTGCCTTGGATATCTCGGGCTCGATGGATCAGCGCGATTTCAAATCCGAGACTGGCGGCCCGGTGCAGAGGCTGGAAGCAGTTAAAGATGTCCTAAAACAATTCATCGCCGAACGCGATGGTGACAGGATGGCCCTCATCATTTTTGGAACACGCGCGTTCATTCAAGCGCCGTTTACAGAAGATCTTAATAGTTTGAATGGCTTCCTGGATCAAACTCAAGTTGGCATGGCTGGACCGAACACTGCCCTGGGTGACGCAATCGGGCTTGGGATCAGAACATTCGAGTCCAGCGAAGTGGATCAACGCCTGATGATCGTACTAAGCGATGGGGCCGATACGTCCAGCCGTATGACGCCTGTAAACGCGTCGGCGATTGCCGCAAAAAAGAATGTGGTCATCTATACGATTGGTGTTGGAGACCCTAATGCTACGGGCGAAGATCGCGTGGACCTGCAAGCGTTAAAGGACATCGCGGATCGAACCGGTGGAGAATATTTCTTTGCAGATGATGCGTCAGCCCTCGCACAGACCTACGAGCGAATAGATCAGTTAAACCCCAGAATAGTAGAAACTCAAAGCTATCGCCCGACAAACAGCCTTGCCCATATTCCATTGGCGAGTGCGCTGATCGTTATTCTTATCAGCACAATCTGGTTCCATTTTGCCCAGCGGCGCAAGGAGGTTGCTCAATAATGGAACTTCCTGATTTCCATTTTATTCGAGGTTATTACCTTCTGTTTCTAATCCCAATTGTGGCGCTATGGTGGTTGATCAGACCCAAGCCTGCGGCCGAAACCAAGCTACCCTCAGGGATCGTTCCGCATCTGGCGACCGCATTGCAGCTTGGCAAGACTGAAACCCGTCGCATTCAACCAATTGATATTGCGATGGTCATCGCCACACTTGTTGCCCTCGCGGCCTCCGGTCCAACCTGGTCGCGTGCACCCAACCCGCTGATTGCAGATACCGCCCCGTTAGTGATCGCTCTAAAGGTCACCGACAGCATGGAGAACACGGATATTGCTCCTTCACGGTTGGACCGAGCACGGTTCAAGATCGCTGATCTGATTGATGAGCGCGCTGGAGCCCACACTGCCCTGATCGCTTATTCCGGAACGCCGCACCGAGTTGCTCCCCTAACCGAAGACGCCAACATTCTTCGCCCTCTGCTTGAAGGCTTAACGCCGGCTGTGATGCCAACCCCAGGCGACGCAGCGGCCGATGCTCTCGATTTAGCGCAATCCATACTGGATGAAAGTGAGAGCCCAGGGGCAGTGCTTTTTGTTTTGGATGACTTAGACCCGTCTCAGGTATCTGGGTTAAACACTTCGAATAACGACATTTTCTTTCTCACTATGCTGCCCAATGGTGAGCGAATTGTACAGCTAGGCAACATCCAAGGCGCATCCGTGGTAGCGTTTTCGGATGACGATCGGGACATCAGTCGTCTGCAGCGTCAAATCCAAACTGCCTACACTGCAGCTCTGGATGATGATGAACGTCTTGATTGGCAGGACAATGGCTGGATTTTGGCATGGCCTGCTGCGTTATTTTCACTTCTTTGGTTCAGAAAAGGCTGGGTGATCCGCTGGGCACTGTTGGCTTTGATGATGATACCACCATCAGGAGCTCGAGCCGAAGGATGGAAAGATTGGTTCCTTACGGCCGATCAGCAAGGTCAGATTGCAATGAATCAAAAGCGCTTTGCTGAAGCGGCGGAATTGTTTGAGGGCTCGTATCACAAGGGATATGCCTATCTCAGGGACGGTCAATATTCAGAGGCGTCCTCCATATTTGCAGGGCTGGACACACCGGAAGCCGCGTTTGCTGAAGGTATGGCACGAATACGGAACCGTGAGTATCGACCAGCCATATCCGCCTTCGAGACCGCCTTGGAACGGCGTCCTGAATGGCCCGAAGCGCAGCACAATCTCGAGGTGTCGAAAGCCATCCTTGATTACATTGAAACAACCCGCGAACAATCTGATACGGGCGAAGAGGCTGGCATCGGTGCGGACGACACAGTGTTCGACAATGATGCGGCCCGCGGTAACGAAACTACGGTTCAAGCTCCTAAAGAAGGGCCGCAAACCCTTTCGGCTGATCAATGGATCAGCTCGATAGATACCGACATGCAAGACTTTCTGCGCAACCGTTTTCTTCTTGAAAATCAGGAGCGTACAGAATGAGATACGTTACATTCTTTATTCTTTTTCTTGCTCTTCCAGTATTTGCGCAGAATACCGGTGCGACTGCCCCTCAGGTCTCGGTCGAAGTGCCTGATAAACCGGTCATTGTAGGGCAACCAGCGATCGTTCGAATCAAAGTTCTGGTGCCAACATTCATGCCACAACCTCCGGTGTTTCCCTCTTTAGAACAACAAAACCTCGTGGTTCGTCTTCCTGAACGTGCCTCTGGACCAATCAGCGAGACGGTGAACGGAGCGACCTGGTCCGGTGTGCAGCGCAGCTATCGCCTATATCCTCTGGCAGCAGGTCCGGTTGCGTTTGACTCGCAAGAGGTGGTTGTAACTTATGCCGATCCTCAAACCAACGATCCAATTCAGGTTTCGTTGGCGCTTCCGACTGTACAACTTAGCGCCGAGATTCCGGAAGGTGCTCGTGGTCTTGATCCGTTAATCATCGCAAACGGGTTTTTGCTCCAGCAGCAAATAGAAGGCACAACAGATATGCAGGCTGGTGACGCCATTACACGCGAATTGAGCGCGCAGATATCTGGCACGACGCCTCTTTTGATCCCAGTGCTCACACCTCACGAGCAAGACCCGTTGTTGCGCGCATATCCTAAGGAGCCGCGCATTACAGAAACCGAAGATCGAGGGGTGTTGTCCGGACAACGCATGGAGAAGACGGTTTATATTGCGCAAGAGGGTGGCCAGACAAAGTTGCCAGCTGTGTCAATCGATTGGTTTAACTTGCAATCCAAACAAATTGAAACGGCCTCGGTCCCAGCGACCGAGCTAACGCTGGCACCACCAAAATGGCAGCCGCCGGATATTGAAACCCTTGCAAAGGCTGCATTCTGGATCGCGATTGTTGTTTTGGCATTGTGGGCCACAGTGCGATCTCTTCGCCCACGCTATCAGAGCTGGAAAGACAAGCGACACAGTAGATACCTTGCCTCCGAGGAATACGCCGCCGAAGCTTTGAGAGCAGCATTGCGAGCACGGGATTTGTCTGCAGCTTATGAAGCTATAGAACTTTGGAAAGAGCGCAGCCTCCAACCAGAACGCGCCGCGCCCCTTGAGAGCAGCCTGACCCAGATAGGTGCTGAGCGGTATTCAAAGAAGAGCCAAATTGGTTTTGAGGATTGGAGTGTCGTCATGCGGAACCTGAATGCCCTGAATTACTCTAGTCGTCCCAAACCGGGTGTGTTGCCGCCACTTAATCCCTAGGCTTCAACTTTGGCAGCTTGCGATAAGTTTGCGCCTGTCGATCAGACGTAGTCGACCATATCCCAGCTCAACTAGGCCTAAACCTGAAAGTCGATGCAGGTTACGATGCAACGTTGGTTGAGACACTGCGACCATCGCAGCCAGCTCATCCTGCGATACAATAATCCAGCCGTCGGATTTCGAGGCACCCTCGTCCAAATGCAGCAGACGCAAGACAAGGCGCTTCTCCGATCCTGTAACTGCCAAGTTGGCCATAATCCTGAGGGCTGTTTTCATGTTTTCACGTGTTAACGCATAGAAATCGCGGACATATTCCGGATTCTCTTGCACCATTCTTTCCACCCGTGAACTGGGAAAAAACAATGTACGCGTCTGTTGGGCGGTCATCACGCTGACCAGTCTTTGCGCTTCGGCAAAAAGAGCAAGATCTCCAATCCAGAAACCTGCACCTTCCCGATGCACAACAAATTCTTGCCCGTCATCGGCGGGTGCCGTGATCTGAACAGACCCATCAAGCACAGCGTGAATACCATTTGCGGGGTCACCATGGTGATAGAGTGTTTCGCCTGGTTCAAACGTTCGGACAACCGCACAAGTCATCAGATCATTCTGAAATTTCGGCCCGCGTGCCCCAAACCAGTCGGTTTGAGTCAGGATCTGCATATCATCATCATTATCAAACATTTGTATCTTTCAAAATGATCATATGATAGGTTTTAGACACGTTTCATCGTTTAAAGTAGTTCTGTTCGATTCCCGGTCCATTACATATTTTTTCTTCCGGTAATCAACAGTTTGCACGCGGCTATCGAGTTCAATTTAGCCGCTGCCTCTAAAACTAAATTTGCTGGGCCATTAAGGCTCGTTTAATCAGGAGCACCCTATGTCACCTCCACAAATGATTGCAGATAGCTGGCGCAAATCGATGCGCAAGTTCGCAGTGGCAACCGTTGCTGTTGCGCTTGCACTGCCCGCCTGGGCGCAGGATCAAAAACCTAATATTCTTGTGATATGGGGCGATGACATTGGGCAATCGAATATCTCAGCCTACACCATGGGCCTCATGGGATATCAGACACCCAATATCGATCGCGTGGCCAATGAGGGCATGATCTTCACCGATTACTATGGTGAGCAATCCTGCACTGCTGGTCGCTCATCCTATATCATGGGACAGTCCGTGTTCCGGACAGGCCTGTCGAAGGTCGGTCTTCCGGGGGCTGATCTTGGCATGCAGGTCGAAGACCCAACCATACCTGGTTTGTTGAAAGACCACGGTTATGTCACTGGTCAGTTTGGCAAAAACCATCTTGGAGACAAGGATGAGCACCTGCCAACAAACCACGGTTTTGATGAGTTTTTTGGCAATCTCTATCACTTGAATGCTGAAGAAGAACCAGAAAACGAGGACTATCCGGGTGACCGGGTATTGGCTGATGGCCGCACCTTCCGCGAGGCGTATGGGCCGCGCGGCGTTATCAAATCAAAGTCAGATGGTACGATCGAAGACACGGGACCATTGACCCGCAAACGCATGGAAACTGTTGATGACGAAACCGTGGCGGCGGCGATTGATTTCATCAAGCGGGCACATGAGCAAGGGCAACCCTTCTATGTCTGGTGGAATGGTACCCGCATGCATTTCCGTACCCACGTCAAAGACGAGATGCGCGCAAAAGCCAATGAAATCTCAGGTCGCGTTGCGGATGAATACACCGCGGGCATGATCGAACATGATATGCATGTGGGTCAGCTGCTGGATCTGCTGGACGAGCTTGGCATCGCCGACAATACCATAGTTCACTATTCCACAGACAACGGTCCGCACATGAACACATGGCCCGATGCGGCCGCAACGCCGTTCTGGGGTGAAAAGAACACCAACTGGGAAGGCGGATGGCGCGTTCCCTCGATGGTCCGCTGGCCCGGTCAGATCGAAGCCGGATCTGTCACCAACGAGATCGTGCACCACATGGACTGGTTGCCAACATACCTCGCGGTCGCCGGTGATCCCGAAATTAAGGACAAGTTGAAGGCAGGTTATAGCTCGTCTGGTATGGGGCGCGAATACAAGGTGCACCTGGATGGCTATAACATCCTGCCTCTGTTGACTGGTGAGACTGCCGAAAGTCCTCGCAAAGAGATTTTCTATTTCTCGGATGACGGAGACCTAACGGCGCTGCGCTTCGAAGACTGGAAGCTAATATTCCTGGAGCAGAAAGCCTGGGCAACTCTGAGGGCCTGGATCGAACCTTGGACCGAGCTGCGCATACCCTTGATCGTCAACCTGCGCCGTGATCCGTATGAACGGGCCTACCGGACCTCTAACACCTATTACGATTGGCTGTTGGACCGAGCCTATTTCCTAGTTCCAGCGCAGCAGTATGTTGGTAGTTTCCTGAGCACATTCCAGGAATTCCCACCACGTCAGAAAGCGGCCAGCTTCAACTTGGATCAGGTTATGGAGAAGCTAACAACACCGACCAACAATTAGGCCTTGAATGTAACTCTTAGGGTCGCCCTCTACAGGGCGGCCTTTTTCCTTTTTGAAAATGTCGAGAGTCATATGCGATACGCCGCTCTAGCTGCCGTGCTCAGCTGCACCCCCCTCACACTGTTCGCAGACCCACTTCCGAGTTGGAACGATTCTGATTCAAAAAATACGATTATTGAGTTCATAGGCAACGTCACAGATCCAGGAGGTCCGAACTATGTCACCCCCGCCGACCGGATCGCGGTGTTTGACAATGACGGCACGCTCTGGGCCGAACAACCGGTCTATTTTCAGTTCATTTTTGCCATGGACCAACTGGCAGAGCTTGCTGAACAAGACCCATCGATCTTATCGACCCCAGCCCTGAAAGCGGCCGCCGAGGGTGATCTGCAAACCATTCTTGAAGGCGGGCACGACGCTCTGATCGAAGTGGTTAACGCGTCGCATTCCGGCAGCAGCGTAGAAGTTTTCCAGGCGTCGGTCGCCGATTGGCTCGATACTGCACGACACCCGAAGACCGATCTGCCTTACGACCAGATGACCTATCAGCCGATGGTCGAGCTGTTGCGCTATCTGCGGGATGAAGATTTCAAAACATACATCGTCTCGGGCGGTGGGCTGCACTTCATGCGCGTCTTCGCGGAAGAGGCATATGGCATTCCCCCAGAACAAATTCTGGGCACCTACGGTGAGACCACCTATGACAGCGTTAACGGCACCCCAGTGATAAATAAGGCTCCTGGCATAGCCTTCATCGATGATAAAGAAGGCAAGCCGATCAATATCGAACGCACCATCGGAAAGCGCCCGATATTCGCTGCAGGAAACTCGGACGGCGATTTTGCTATGCTTGAGTGGACCACTTCAGGAGACGGGCCCCGGCTCGGTGTTTTGATCCATCATACGGATGCTGCCCGCGAGTGGGCCTATGACCGTGAAAGCCCGATCGGGCGTCTTGTCGACGGGTTGGATAAAGGCCCTGATATGGGGTGGGTCATCGTTGATATGGCCAATGACTGGTCGCGCATCTACACTGGGGCCAACTAAACAAACCGGATCATTGCGCGCCCATGTGGACATTGCTCGTTTCGTTTTTTCTGTTTGCTCTCTATTGCCTAGCGGTCGTCTTTGCCGTGCGCGCTGCGCAAACGGCGCGTACACCTCAGGGTGCAGTTGGGTGGGTGGTTTTCCTGCTGTCTGCGCCGGTGTTTGGCGTTCCGTTCTATCTGTTTCTGGGGCACCACCGCTTCAAAGGCTATCGCATCGCGCGACAGGAAAGCGAACGTGTGGTGGAAGGGATCAAAACCTTTGCCGACTACTCGAAACCTGATCCTAAGACGCTGCGCATCAATCCGCGGCCATTCGAGGCTCTGG
Source organism: Ruegeria sp. CL5 (assembly GCF_056536485.1). NCBI lineage: Bacteria > Pseudomonadati > Pseudomonadota > Alphaproteobacteria > Rhodobacterales > Roseobacteraceae > Ruegeria > Ruegeria sp. CL5. The sequence goes on along the minus strand of NZ_JBQFPS010000001.1, from coordinate 66,661 downwards.
CCCACCTACCCGTCTCACGCGGCAACGGAGCCGAATTACTGATTGATGGTGATGCCACTTTTCAGTCAATACTGGACGCAATCGACGGGGCAGAGAATTATGTCCTGATCCAATTCTACATCGTGCGCGATGATGAGCTGGGGCGCAAAGTACAAGATCGGCTGATTGCAGCGGTCAAACGCGGCGTTCATGTTCGGTTTATGACTGATGCCGTAGGCAGCTATGGCCTGCCGTCGAGCTATCTAGAAACACTGCGCGGGTCGGGTGTGGATGTGGCTGATCCGCGCGAACAGCGCGGGCCGAACTTCCGCTTTCAACTCAATTATCGCAACCATCGAAAGACCGTGATCATTGACGGTGAGACAGGCTTCATCGGCGGCCACAACGTTGGTGTAGAGTATCTGGGGCAAAGCCCTCGGTTCGGGCGTTGGCGGGACACGCATATTAAGATGACCGGTCATGTTGTGCGGCAGTTGCAACTAATCTTTACCGAAGATTGGCACTGGGCACGCAACGAAGACCTGATCGATAAGCTCGATTGGGCAGGCAGCGAATCTGAACAGGATATGAACGCGTTGCTGGTCGCTACTGGTCCGGGCGATGATACCGAAACCGGCGCGATGATGTTCTTTTCTGCCATCACCGAGGCCAAGGAACGGCTTTGGATCGCCTCACCTTATTTTGTGCCCGATATCGACATCATGACCGCGTTGCAGCACGCGGCGTTGCGTGGCGTAGATGTGCGGATTCTCGTGCCGGATGTCATCGACCATCGCCTGCCCTGGCTAGCGGCATTTGCCTATTTCGATGAAATTCGCGACTGCGGTGCACGTGTGTTTCGCTATACCGATGGATTTATGCATCAGAAAGTGTTTGTCGTTGACGATACACTGGCAGCTGTTGGTACCACCAATCTGGACAACCGGTCTTTCCGCCTGAACTTTGAGGCGATGGCGCTGTTTTTTGATCCCCGCGCGGCAGGCGCTGTATCTGACATGCTGGAAACCGATTTTCATTCTAGCTACGAGTTGACACGCGACTTGCCCCAGCAGCCGTTTCATATCCGGTTTTTTGCGCCGCTCGCACGGCTGTTTGCACCCATCCTCTAGTTCAGGAACCGTTCTTCAAACACCCGCGTCATCAGGGCGACGAGGAATGCCGTAGACAGCCCAAATGCCAGTAGTCCAGTAACCGAGGCGAATGCGCCGAAAATACGCAAGCCTTCGCCCAATACGATGTCTCCGTAACCCAGCGTCGTGAAAGTCACCAACGAGAAATAGAGGGCCGAATTCCAATCCGGCAGCACATCGCCCCACACCCATACAATCGCCCAGATCCAAACTTGTACCGTATGGGTAAGCACAATGAACACGAGCGCAACGCTGATCGGGCCCGCGGTTGCCAGGATCGTGCTCCGGGTCTCCCATCTTTCGACGAGTTTGCGGATGACCAGAACGCACCATGTCAGCAGCATGATTTCGATCAGAAAACAAATACCTAAGTAAAAGCTGCCCCAAATAATCTGCTGCGACAATGTCATATAGATGGCCTTTGTTCCGATTGCAGCCAGCATGGAACTTTCGCGCGCGCTGGACAACCCCGCCCTCAAGGTGCGGGGCTGCGGCGAATAGAACCGATCTCTGCTCTGGACACTGTTTCGTTGCGCTGCACATTGTGACAGAACGAATGAGTGTTCAAATGTTGCTATCGATTGATCACGTCCAAAAATCCTATCCCGGCGGACGCCCGGTCCTAAATGATGTCTCGCTGACCTTGGAACAAGGCCAGACCCTGGCGCTGACCGGGGAAAGCGGCAGCGGCAAAAGCACTTTGCTGCACTTGGTTGCCGCTTTGGATGGGTTCGATGGCGGGGAAATCACTCTGGATGGAAGGCCCATGTCGTCTCTGAATGACATTGAGCGTGCTGCCTTGCGCCGAAATACGCTGTCGTTGGTGTTCCAGCAGTTTAATCTGATCCCGTCGCTGACCATCGCTCAAAACCTCTCAATCCACGCGCGGCTTGCTGAACGTGAGGACCCAGAGTGGATCGAGCATCTGACCAAGCGTCTTGGACTGGCCGATCTGCGGAACCGCTACCCTGAACATCTATCGGGTGGGCAGCAACAGCGCGTTGCCATCGGGCGGGCCATGGCGATCCGGCCGCGATTACTGCTGGCCGATGAACCGACGGGTAATCTGGATGAGACAGCAAGCGCGGTAGTGTTGGATCTGATGCTTTCATTGGTGGCCGATACAGGGGCCGCCCTCTTGCTGGTCACCCACTCGAACGAGATCGCCAGCAGACTGGACCGTCGTGCCAATTTGACGGGCGGACGGATCGAATGACACGCGCTGCAGTCCAGGCATTGCTGTCCCATTGGCGGGCGCATCCATTGCAGTTGCTGACCCTTCTGACCGGCATCGCGCTGGCGACCTGCCTCTGGTCGGCGGTACAAGCGATCAACGCCGAGGCGCGTGCCAGTTATGAGCGCGCCAGCGCACAGCTTGCGATTGGACAGTTTGACGAGCTGCGCGCGACCGGGTCCATGATCCCTCTGAAGCGATATACGGAACTCAGGCGCGCAGGCTGGCAGGTTGCCGCGGTGCTCGAGGGCACACTGCGCGTAAATGGCCGTTCAATACGCCTAATGGGCGTGGATATGGTCGCTTATCCTGCCCTGCCCGCCATTATGCAACTCGAGCAAAGCACCAATGCGCCAGATCCGGCTGATATGCTGACAGCTCCGGGACGGCTCCTGATGTCGCCTCAACTTTCGCAGGTATTTCAATCCGCTGACCGATTTCCACCAATTCTTACCAGCGGCGCGCTACCGCCTGATCTGGCCCTGACAGATATCGGAGTAGCCGAGCAACTGCTCAACCGCCCCAATCAAATATCCCGACTGATAATTTTGCCGGATCAGCCTCGCAAATTGCCACCTCTGTCGGAAATCGCACCTGAACTGCAGCGTATTGCACCATCTTCACAATTGGATACCACCCAACTCACCGACAGTTTTCACTTGAACCTGACCGCTTTTGGTCTGCTGTCATTCGCAGTTGGTTTGTTCATCGTCCACGGTACCGTCGGCCTAGCTTTCGCGCAGAGACGCGGCACAATCCGAACATTGCGGGCCTTGGGTCTTCCAATGCGGAACCTGATCGGGATTGTTCTGGGTGAACTTTTATTGCTGGCTCTGATCGGAGGCCTATTCGGGCTTGTGCTAGGATATTTCCTGGCCGGTGCGCTTCTTCCAGACGTTGCTTCAACCTTGCGCGGCCTCTACGGAGCACCAATCGACGGGCAAATGTCACTGCGCCCTCAATGGGTCGCCGCAGGTCTTGCCATGGCAACAGGTGGCACTCTGGCTGCAAGCGGGCAAGCGCTCTGGCGGCTTTCCCGCATGCCCATACTCGCCGGACCCGGCTTGCAGGCCTGGGGAGGCGGAAAGATATCTGCCTGGATTTCTGGCGGATTCGGATTTGCTTTGATTGCTTTGGGCATCATTGCCTACATTACTTTCGGCGGTCTTATTGCCGGATTTACACTGCTCGCCGGAGTATTGACCGGGGCTGCATTGGTACTGCCACTTTTCATTTCGGCTGTGTTGGGCCTATTGATCCAAAAGGCAAAAGCGCCGGTCACACAATGGGTTCTTGCCGATATGCGCGCGCAACTGCCCGGGCTTTCCTTGGCGCTAATGGCCCTATTGCTGGCGCTGGCGGCAAATATCGGAGTTGGAACCATGGTTTCCAGTTTCCGCCTGACCTTCACCGGATGGCTGGATCAACGTCTAACTTCGGAGCTTTACGTGACCGCTGCGGATGAAACCCAAGCTGAGGCGATTACCCAATGGCTTGCACCAAGAACTTCAGCAATCCTTCCGATCCGCAGTACCGAGATACCGCACGAAACCGGACCGCTTTTCCTGTATGGGATCGTCGATCACCAAAGCTATCGCCAAAACTGGCCACTGATCGCTAAAGAACCTGATGTCTGGGACAGCGTCCTGAACCGGGGCGCAATTCTGATCAACGAACAACTTGCCCGCCGTGCGAATTTGTGGCCGGGAGATACGGTCGCGATCACGCCAGAGCACGTTCTGACCATAAGCGGGGTCTATTCCGACTACGGGAACCCAACCGGACAGGCGATCGTATCAATGCCAATGTTGGATCGGATAGCTCCGGATACGGAAACCCGGCGCTTTGGAATCCGCATTGCGCCAGAGAAAGCCACGGAGTTGGCGCAAGCGTTGCGTGCCCAGTTTGAACTGTCGCCCACGGCCGTGGTGCAACAAGCTGCCATGAAGGCCCGGTCGCTTTCTATCTTTGAGAAAACCTTTGTCATCACCTCAGCCCTGAACGTGCTGACCTTAGGCGTCGCAGGATTTGCGATCTTGACCAGTTTGCTGACGTTGTGGACCCAACGCTTGCCGCAGGTCGCGCCGGTTTGGGCGTTGGGTCTGACACGTTCGAAACTTGCCCAGCTGGAACTTTTGCGCAGCGCTCTGCTTGCTGCTTTAACTGCCTGTCTGGCTTTGCCACTTGGGCTGATATTGGCCTGGGTATTGTTGGCCGTGATCAACGTACAGGCATTCGGTTGGCGTTTGCCTATGCGTCTGTTTCCGGGTGATTGGCTGGCGCTGTTTCTGCTGACATTGATTGCCGCGACTCTTGCCGCCGCTTGGCCTGCCTGGCGATTACTCCGCCTACCACCTGCGGCTTTGCTACAGGTTTTTGCCAATGAACGTTAGAGCTTTCTTCCTATTCTTAATGTTTCCCATAGCCAGTTGGGCACAAAGCTATGCCGGGTTGGGAGGTAATGCCGAAGGGTTTGCGCGGCCTGAAGCAGGTTACCAATTCCAGTTCCCGAAAGATCACGGCCCGCACCCTTCTTACCGGATAGAATGGTGGTATCTGACTGCAAATCTCAAAGACGCAGAAGGCAATGACTATGGTGTTCAATGGACTTTATTCCGGTCGGCCCTGAAACCAACTGAGATAGAGGGCTGGCAGAGCCCTCAGATCTGGATGGGTCACGCAGCAGTAACAACATCAGACACGCACTATTTCGCGGAACGGCTATCCCGTGGAGGTATCGGACAGGCCGGTGTCACCGACCAACCTTTCGAAGCCTGGATCGACGAGTGGCATATGCGTGGAGGCGATTTGACCCAATTGAGTCTAAGCGCGTCAGGATCAGACTTTGGTTACGACCTAAGCCTACAAGCGCAAGGCCCATTGGTGTTCCACGGCGACAGGGGTTATTCCGTGAAATCTGCCGATGGGCAGGCCAGCTACTATTATTCACAGCCATTCTACACAGTAGAAGGTATCCTTCACCTACCAGATCAAGACATCAAAGTGACTGGACAGGGCTGGCTGGACCGCGAATGGTCCTCGCAACCATTGGCCGAAGATCAACGCGGTTGGGACTGGTTTTCGCTCAGCTTTGACAGCGGCGACAAATTGATGGCGTTTCGCCTGCGCGGGGAACGTGGGGAATTCACCGCTGCCACATGGATCGAGGCGGATGGGCAAACAACATCTCTGCCGGACGGTTCGGTACTATTGACGCCACTAGAAACAAACCGCGTCGCTCAACGCGATATACCTACCGGATGGCAAATATCACTGCCTGAGAAAGGTGTTGATGTTGTTGCATCGGCCCTAACGCCCAAAGCCTGGATGGGGACTCGGTTCGAGTATTGGGAAGGCCCAGTCACGATCTCTGGCAGCCATTTAGGACGGGGGTATCTGGAAATGACCGGGTACTGAATATGAAGCGACCACCCTTGAAGATCTGTTGAGATGCCCATGGAGAGCATTTGATACTCAAACCAATACGGCGAATACCGAACAAAATAAGATATTTACCGAAAACTCAATAGATTCGATTTTCTGAACGTCTAACCAGTCACCGAATAATGTATCTTGATATCGCCAAATTACCGACTAGCGCAGGAATGCGAGGTTTCTCTGTGACAAAACAAAATCGCCAAAAAGAAAAAACAGCAGGCCGGTTCCCCTAACCTACTGTTTTTACTTTGGTACCCAAGGCCGGACTCGAACCGGCACGGTATCACTACCGGGGGATTTTGAATCCCCTGCGTCTACCATTCCGCCACTTGGGCCACGAACAATGGATTAGCGCTCATGCGCAGGAAGGTCCAGAGGCAAAAAACAACCAGAGCATCGATTGTTTCGGCAACGGAGGTTGACGGTCAGGCAGGTGCGTGGTTTGCCTTGCAACAACAGTTATCAGGACAACAGTTCTTTATGTTACGACCACTTTATGACTGGACCCTTCGTCTGGCCGAACATCCTCATGCGCTGTGGGCACTGGCCATTGTGGCCTTTGTTGAAAGCTCCTTCTTTCCGATTCCACCCGACGTCCTGATGATTCCGATGATCATCGCGAGACCATCGCGCGCCTGGCTGATCGCCACCGTTGCCTTGGTGGCATCTGTGTTGGGCGGAATGCTGGGTTACGCCATCGGAGCATTCTTCTACGAGAGCCTCGGGCAGCCAATTCTCGAAGCCATGGGCAAGGCCCACGCGATGGAAGAATTTAACACCCGCTTCAACGATTTCGGTTTCTGGGCCGTGCTCGCAGCCGGGGTAACTCCGTTCCCCTATAAGGTCATCACAATCATGTCCGGTTGGACCGGGATGCCGCTGGGGACTTTCATTGCCACTTCGATTCTGGCACGCGCATTGCGGTTCTTCCTTGTTGCCGGACTGCTGTGGAAATTTGGTGAGCCAATCCGCGATTTCATCGAAAAGCGGTTGGGTCTGATGTTCACCTTGTTCATCGTGCTGCTGTTTGGTGGCTTCCTTGTTGTGAAATACCTATGACCAAGAAAACGCTCATACTTATTGCAACCACAGGTTCGGCCGCCCTATTGCTAGGTGCTTGGGGGTTTCAATACATCGGCGGGTTTGCGCCATGCAAAATGTGCATCTGGCAACGCTATCCGCACGGCGTGGCGATCGTTCTTGGTGTGCTCGCATTCACATTTCCGGGCATTCGACCATTGCCCCTGTTGGGAGCCCTTGCGGCAGCCACAACCGCAGGGGTCGGGTTCTATCATGCGGGTGTCGAACAAGGCTGGTGGGAAGGCCCATCAACATGCACTTCTGGTGATATTGGAGGCCTCAGCGCCGAAGAACTGATGAACCAGATCATGTCCGCCCCATTAGTGCGCTGTGATGAAATTCCATGGGAAATGTTCGGGATATCAATGGCCGGTTGGAATGGATTGATCTCGGCGGGTCTGGTCCTGGTCTGGATCGCAGCTTGGCGCGTGCGTTAGGTGTTATTGCTGATCCAATTCGGCATCCCAGTACAGGAAATCAATCCAGCTATCATGCAGATGGTTAGGTGGAAACTTACGGCCAATATTTCTAAGGGCTTCAGCGTCCGGCTGACGCGGCGGTTTGCTCAGAGACATTCTGGCCTGCCGAAGCGACTTTGACCCCTTACGCAGATTGCATGGGCTGCAGGCTGCCACGACGTTCTGCCAACTGGTCACACCTCCGGCAGCGCGCGGGACGACGTGATCAAAGGTCAGTTCTCCGCGGCTTCCGCAGTACTGGCATTTGAATTCGTCCCTCAAAAATAAATTAAAGCGCGTGAAGGCCACGCGCTTTCTGGGTTTTACATAATCTTTCAGGACAACGACCGAAGGTATTCGAATTTCGGTGCTCGGGCTTCGGACGACCTCGTCGTACTCGGCCACAATATCCACCCTGTCCAACCAGGCCGCCTTGATCGCCTCTTGCCACGGCCACAGGGATAACGGGTAATACGAAAGCGGGCGATAATCGGCGTTCAGAACCAATGCCGGATGATGCCTTAGCGCACCGGGTTCCCTGACAAATTCGGTCCTGAAGTCTCCATCCATAACAGAATCGCTCCTCGCTCTGTACTGCCCGTTTGTGACATCAGAGCGGGGAACACCCGCCCCGGCCTTAACTTAACTATATATCGTGTTAAAACTCTGACAAGTCCCGATTTTACACAACATCTCGAGTAATGCTTAGGCCGATTCCGTAACAGATAAGTAACATTTATCCACAGGTTGCGCTGCCGTGGTCCGGGCGGTATGGCGGGGGCATGTCCTGGTTTATCCGCTTTAACAAACCTTATGATGTGTTGCCGCAGTTCACAGACCGCGCCAATGCGGATTCACCTCGCAGCACGCTGTCGGATTTCATCGATCTGCCCGGCGTCTATCCTGCCGGGCGTTTGGATCGGGACAGCGAAGGTTTGATGCTGCTGACCGACAATGGGAAGTTGCAGGCACAGATATCCGATCCCAAGCACAAGATGGCCAAGATCTACTGGGTTCAAGTCGAGGGTATCCCGGATGGGGCCGTGCTGAAGGCACTGCGCGATGGGATTGAGCTAAAGGACGGGCTGACACGCCCTGCCAAGGCGCGTCTGATTGACGAGCCCGAAGGCTTATGGCCCCGAAACCCACCGATTCGTGTCCGCCAGACCGTACCGGACAGTTGGGTCGAACTGACCATACGCGAGGGCCGCAATCGTCAAGTTCGCCGGATGACCGCGGCAGTCGGACATCCAACCCTGCGCCTGATCCGTGCACGGATCGGCGACTGGTTTCTGGACGGCCTCGACCCCGGTCGGTGGGAAAGCCTGCCGATGCCATCAATAAGTGCAGCGCCAGCGCGCAAACGCGACCGACGTCCGCGTCGATGACAAAAACTGCGTGATGTGATATACTTACGGCATGAAAGTTACACCAGACATTCCTGCCCCGTCGGCGATCCTTGAAGCCGCACTTTATGTCGACGATCTGGACGCGGCCGAGGATTTCTACGGTCAAATACTGGGCCTCGAAAAGATTCAACGCGCAACCAACCGCCATGTCTTCTATCGGATCGGCGGGTCAGTCCTGTTGTTGTTCATTGCCGACGAGACCGAGAAACCGCCGAGCAACCCGGAACTTCCGGTCCCACCACATGGCGCTCGCGGCGCCGGTCACGTATGTCTTGTCCTCACCCGCGACGAGATCGCAGTGATGCGCAAGCACCTGTTGGACTGGAACATCCCTATCGACGCCGAATTTGACTGGCGCAATGGGGCCTTGTCGCTGTATGTGCGAGACCCGGCGGGCAATTCGGTCGAGTTCTCAGAAGGTTGGTTGTGGGACTGACCGGCTAGCGCAGCGGCTGCTTTTCGCCCCCGATCACGCGGTAGATCTCGCTTGAGGTCACGCCGACCTCACCCAATTCAGCCTGAAACGCGGCCATATGCGGGGTCGCAAAGTGGGCTTCCAGCGCAGTCTGATCCTGCCACTCTTCATAAACCCGAAACCGGGTCGCATGGCCCAGAACTTGGCTGAACTCATAGATCATGCATCCTGGCTCTTTCAGGGTTTCCGCGACCATTTTTTGCGCAGCAACCGAGGCTTTTTCGACGCCTTCTTCGGCAACTTCCACAATACCTGTCACGATCAGCATCAAATGCTCCTTTAGTAGACGCCCAGAGATCAGAGGCTGAGCTTATCCCGCATGAAGGCCAGTGCAACACTCAAGCCATCCGGAGCGATCCCGTGGCCGGTGCCTTTCATCACATGGGCGTAGACCTCTTTGAAACCAGCGGCCTGCAACGCCTCAGCCGCCTCAGGCAGCGATTGCGGCGGCACCACATCATCGGCATCGCCATGCACCAGCAGCACCGGCATCCGACTGACGGTTTCGTCCGGCAACAAGTCAGGTTCCAACAACCGACCCGAGAATGCGACAATTCCGGCCACAGGATCTTCACGGCGCGGGGCGACATACAGGCTCATCATCGTACCCTGGCTGAAACCGAACAGCACAACCTGTTCGGGCAGGACATCCTCGTCAACCATCAGCGCGTCGAGGAACGCGTTGAAATCCTCGACGGCCATTTCCATACCACGGCGGGCCTCTTCTTCGGACGAGCCATCAATCCACGGAATCGGAAACCATTGAAACCCATTGGGCATACCTGGGATCTGTTCCGGCGCGTCGGGTGACACGAACAGAGTATCCGGCAGATGTTCCCCCAGCGGATCGGCCAGCCCCAAAAGGTCAGCCCCATTGGCGCCATAACCATGAACGAACACAACGACCGAGCGTGTATCCCCCGAAACCGGCTCTTTTCGTAGCGCATTCAAAACTCGTGTCATCTGATCCCTTCTCTGTCTTTTGCGACCCGGTAATAGGCCCACAGCACCCGGGCCGCAACCGATCGCCAGGGCGTCCATGCTTCAGCCATCTGACGTAACTCTTTGTCTTTTGGTCGTTCTGGCAGGTCGTAAAGAATTCGAGCCGCTTCTTGCAACGCCAGATCACCCGGCGCAATCACGTCAGCGCGACCAAGCGAAAACATGGCATAAATCTCGGCGGTCCAGACACCGATTCCCGGTACCTCGGTCAGAATTGCGACCACCTCGTCATCCGGGGCATCACGAAGTGCTTTGTAGTCGATCCGCGCTTCGGCCAAGGCTCGGGCATAACGGATTTTCTGACGGCTGAGACCCACCGCCCGCAGATCATCATCCGTGGCCCAAATAATCTTGCGCGGGCCGGTCAGTTTTGCCTCCTGCAACCGCTTCCAGATCGCGTTTGCCGAGGCCACGCTGACCTGTTGGCTGACAATGGCGCTGAGCAGTTGGGCAAACCCGTCAGGCTTGCGCCTAAGCGGCAGAGGGCCGGTTTGCTCCATCGCATAGGCCATACGGGGGCAGGCCCCTGCCAGCCATTCGGCCCCTTCACTCACGCAATCCGGGGTTTCGATGATGCGTCCGACGGACATGCGCTCTCCGATAAGTGATCCTCGTCCGCACGTTAGGCGGATGTGCCGCATATGCAAGCCGCTTGTGCCTAGTCTCAATCGTAGATAACCATTCGCCCATGACAATGATCACTGCCACCCCCGACGACAGTCAGGCCAAACGAAACGTCGCCGTTCTGGTGGCGGCCCAGGCGATCTTGGGTGCGCAGATGCCGATCATGTTCATTGTCGGCGGATTGGCCGGGCAATCGCTGGCCAGCAACGCCTGCCTCGCGACGCTGCCGATTTCACTGATCGTTCTGGGTTCGATGCTGGCGGCCACGCCGATCTCGGCCATCATGCAACGCTGGGGACGCCGCGCAGGGTTCCTTGTAGGCTCCACAGCGGGTGCTACCGGTGGCATTATCGGGGCTTACGGCCTCTATCTCGGCTCATTCCCTGTGTTCCTTGTTGGCAGCTTCCTGACCGGCATCTATATGAGCGCACATGGCTTCTATCGCTTTGCGGCAGCCGACACCGCTTCTGATGCGTTCCGGCCCAAGGCAATTTCTTACGTCATGGCCGGGGGGCTTGCGGCGGCCATCATTGGCCCACAGATCGTAAAGCTGACCTCGCAAGCCTATGTGATCCCGTTTCTGGGCACCTATTTGGCTGTGATTGCAATCAACGTACTGGGTTCTGCCCTTTTCTTCGTTCTTGATATTCCCACTCCACCCAAGCCTACCGAGGATGAACCCAAGGGCCGCACGCGGCTGGAGCTGCTAAAAACCCCGCGTATCGCAGTGGCGATCATCTGCGCGATGGTTTCTTACGCGCTTATGAACCTTGTGATGACATCGACACCGTTGGCTGTTGTCGGATGCGGATATACCGAAGGTGATGCCGCGGATATCGTAACCAGCCACGTACTGGCGATGTATATTCCCAGCTTTTTCACCGGCCACCTAATTGCAAGATTTGGCGTTGAAAAGATCGTGGCCCTTGGTCTGGCCATCCTCGGCGGCGCGGGCCTTGTTGCCCTGCAGGGTGTAGATCTGGGTAACTTTTTCGTCGCCCTCATCCTGCTGGGAATCGGCTGGAACTTTGGATTCATCGGCGCCACCAGCATGCTCGCCGACTCGCACGAAGTGCACGAGCGCGGGCGGATGCAGGGCCTGAACGACCTTATGGTCTTTGGCGGCGTCACCTTTGCGTCGTTGGCGTCGGGTGGGCTGATGAATTGCTCGGGCGGCTCAGCGGTTGAGGGCTGGACAGCCGTAAACCTTGCCATGATCCCGCTGCTGACACTGGCAGGAGGCGCACTGTTGTGGCTAGTGCTGAGGCCGTCAGACCCTCAAACTGCCTGACTTACCAGCGCCCTGTCGCGGCTGTCTTCATCAAAGAAAACCGACGGCGAATTTCGCCCTGCGCTAAGGCACCCGCAGCCACACGTTCTGGCCGTGCCAAGGCCGCCTGCAGCACCCATTCTGTCTGCCACCCTGCAAAGAGTGCAGGCCGTGCTGCCGCCGATATTTCGCCACGCGCAGATCGCGCACGCGCCAGCCGGTCCAACGCTTTCTGCGCCAAGGTCCGAACACCATCCTGTGTGCCGTCTAACAATGGGATACGACCTCGCGACTCGAGCTCGGGAATAGCACGCATCCAATTCGCAATCCCGGCCGCATAACCAAAATTTCGAAGAACAGTCTCATCCGACGCACCCAAAGCCTGCGCCGACACCACCATCAACGATCCGGCGCTGTGGTCGATATAGGAGTCAAAATGCTCCTCATCCTCAAACGGATCGCGGTATATATCCCAACGCCTTACGGCGACATATTCATCCAATTGCGCCGCCAGATGCGGTGAGAGAATACGCGACAACGGCGTGACAACTTCGTGCCGACGAACGGATGGACCTTCGGCAATCTCCTGCAAGGCATCGCGCCACCATTGCAGCCGCATTTCAGCGATCATGCTATCCTGCGTCACCCACGGCGCGCGCGCCACTTCGACGTTCAGCGCATAGATCGGGAACAGGACAGCCCGTGCCTCGACCGGTGCGGCCATGGACGCCATAAAGCGATCGGGATCGGCCCGATGCACCAGCGCTGCACAAGCCTTGATGTCGTCGTCGAACTCCACCTTATTCGGCTGCCGCGGACTGCGGAGCGCAATCGTTCACCAGTTTCCACTGGATCGCGTCCAATAGCGCCTCGAACGAGGCATCGATTATGTTCGCGCTGACACCGACAGTGGACCAGCGCCGTCCCTGCCCGTCTTCGCTGTCGATGATCACGCGAGTCACCGCCTCGGTCCCGCCTTGAGTGATGCGCACCTTGAAGTCGACCAGCCGCATATCCGACAGTATCTGCGAATATTGCCCCAAATCCTTGGCCAAAGCCTTTGCCAGCGCGTTCACCGGACCACGGTCACTGCCGCTTTCATCCAGCGACTCACTGACCGACAGCTTCTTCTCGCCATCCACTTTCACAACAACAACCGCCTCTGACAGGCTAACCATCTTGTTGTATTTGTTCTTCCGGCGCTCAACGGTCACCTTGTAGCGCTTGACCTCAAAGAACTCGGGCAATTGCCCCAACTCATCCCGCGCCAACAGCTCGAAACTGGCCTGCGCGGTGTCATAGGAATAGCCCTCGGCCTCGCGCAGTTTGATCCGCTCAAGGATACGCCCTAACGCTGGATCACCCGCTTCGACCGACAACCCGGCATCGGTCAGACGTTTGCGCAGATTCGATTGCCCGGCCTGGTTAGACATCGGAATGATGCGCGCATTCCCGACGCTTGCTGGATCAATATGCTCATAGGTCGTTGGGTCCTTGAGGATCGCACTGGCATGCAGCCCGGCCTTATGCGCAAAAGCAGACGCGCCGACATAAGCACTCTGCTTGCTGGGCACGCGGTTCAGGATATCATCTAACATCCGGCTGATGCGCGTCAGCCCGGCTAGAGCCTCGGGCTTTACGCCAATCTCATAGCGCAAGGCATAGGGTTCTTTCATCATCAGTGTCGGAATCAAAGCGGTCAGGTTGGCGTTACCGCAACGCTCTCCCAACCCGTTCAGAGTGCCCTGAATCTGGCGCGCACCCGCGTCGACGGCAGCCAGAGAACAGGCCACTGCGTTTTCGGTATCATTGTGGGTGTGAATGCCCAATCGGTCCCCCGGCAGACCGGCCGCAATCACCTCTGACACGATCCGCCCGACCTCGGCGGGCAACGCGCCGCCATTGGTATCGCACAAGACGATCCACCGTGCACCGGCGTCAAGCGCTGCACGACAGACCTCAACCGCATATTCCGGGTTGTCCTTATAGCCATCAAAGAAATGCTCAGCATCGAACAAGGCCTCACGCCCCTGCGCCACGATATGCGCGACCGAAGCCCTTACGTTCTCAGTGTTTTCCTCCAACGAGATGCCAAGCGCGTGAGTCACATGGTAATCATGTGACTTTCCCACCAGACAAACGGCTGGCGTTCCGGCATTCATGACGGCCGCCAAAACGTCATCATTCTCTGCCGACCGACCAGAGCGTTTGGTCATCCCAAACGCGGTCATACGGGCCGAGGTCTTGGGAGCGCTCTCAAAAAACGCACTGTCGGTCGGGTTCGCCCCGGGCCAACCCCCTTCGATATAATCGAGACCTAACGAATCCAACGCTTGCGCGATCTGTACCTTCTCGGCAGTCGAAAACTGCACGCCTTGCGTCTGCTGCCCATCCCGCAGCGTTGTGTCATAGAGGTAAAGGCGTTCCTTGGTCATTCGACCCCCTCCAGCTTGGTGGCATCAAACCCGGCGCCGGGTACCAACTCCACACCATCTTTGCTCATCCGAACCTCAAGCCCTGCAGCGATATATGCTGCCTTCAGGCGATCTACCTCAGAGAAGTCCTTGCTCTGCATCGCAAACGCTCGCGCTTCGGCCAGTTTTTCTGCATGAGATGACAGATCAGCTGAAGCGGTCTCGGCCCAAGCGCCCATATCATCCACCAACAGGCCGACCACCTGCGCACTTGCCAACAGTGATGCGGCCTCGCCCTCGGCCGCGAGCCGATGGAGTTCCGCGATTGCACCTGCCGTGTTCAGATCATCCGAAAGCGCATCGATGACCGCAGGTGCCGCGGTGGTGGCGGGCTCGATACCCGCCGTCAGCGCCCGCCACTTGCGTAACGTCGCCTCGGCCACACGCGCCTTCTTCTCGGTCCAGTCCATTGGCTTACGATAGTGTGTCTGAAGGAATACAAACCGGATCACTTCACCCGGCACACCTTGCTCCAACAGGTCATGCACAGTGAAGAAATTGCCCAGCGACTTGGACATCTTCTTGCCCTCGACCTGCAGCATCTCATTATGCATCCAAACGCGGGCGAATTCACCATGCGGATGGGCGCATTTGCTCTGAGCAATCTCATTTTCATGATGCGGGAACATCAGATCGTTGCCGCCGCCATGAATATCAAAGCTCTCGCCCAACAGCTCATAGCTCATAGCCGAGCATTCAATATGCCAACCCGGACGCCCGCGTCCCCAAGGACTGTCCCAGCCAGGCAACTCATCGGTCGAAGGCTTCCACAGCACGAAATCCATCGGGTTTTTCTTGTAAGGCGCGACTTCAACCCGCGCACCGGCAATCATGTCATCGACCGAGCGGCCAGACAGCCTACCATAATCTTCTTTCCAACTGCCCACCGCAAACAGGACATGACCCTCGGCAGCATAGGCATGCCCTTTGGCAATCAGGTCCTCAATCATTGCGACCATCTGCGCGATATATTCCGTGGCGCGCGGCATTGCATTCGGCTCCATCGCCCCAAGCGCGCCCATATCATGCAAGTACCAGCCTATGGTCTCGTCCGAGCGCTCCTGAACCAACTGCTCCAGCGTACCTTCTGCTCCGGCCTGTTTGCGCGCCAAAGCAGTGGCGTTGATCTTGTCGTCCACATCGGTGAAATTGCGCACATAGGTCACGTGATCCGCACCATAAGCGTGCCGCAGCAAACGATAGAGCACGTCGAACACCACCACGGGCCGCGCATTCCCAAGATGGGCGCGGTCATAAACCGTCGGACCACAGACATACATCCGCACATTGCTTGGATCGATCGGCACGAAATCCTCTTTCGTCCGTGTCCTTGTGTTGTGCAGTTTGATCGTCGTCATCGGGTCGTGCTCCTGAAACAGCATGTTCGTCACGCGTTGGCGCGGGCTTAGCAACTTGTCTCAGGGATGAAAACGAAAGAAACCGGCCCGCTTGATAAATCAGCAGGTAATGCAGCAAATAATGATGCAGGTTTTCTGGTTCATGCGCCATGGGTAGCACGAGTTTTACGCTGAGCCAAGTCTTGAGTTTTACCAGCCGTATCGGCACTCTGCCTCTCATGAACCGTGAATACGTCAATTCCATTTGCGCTGAACTGCCCGGGGCCGAGCTTTCCGATCCCTGGGGCGGAGGTCACGACGCCTGGAAAGTGGGCGGCAAAATGTTCGCCTGCGTCGGCTCAGTCGGGGATGGGGTGTCAGTCAAGACACCTGACATTGAGACAGCCCAAATGCTGATCGATGCTGGAGTTGGGATCAAGGCCCCATACTTCCATCGCAGTTGGGTTCGTCTGCCCTGGTCAACAGAATCTGAAGAAATGCGCCACCGCCTTGAATCATCCTACGATATCATACGCACGTCGCTCCCCAAGAAAGTTCAAGCAACCTTAACCAATCGTATCTGATTGGTGGTTTTGAAGAGCGCGAAGTGGTTTATTCAACCTACCTAAAGCGTTTGTTAAAAGCGGAATGTAGTGCGCAGGTTGAAGACGTTTGCGTCAAGATTCCCACCTGACTGAGGAACATTCTCAAAATCCTGTCTCAACGCCTCGCCGCTGATCACGAAGCGATCACCCAGAGGATAAGCCACACCGATGCCGTATACCGCTGCCGTGTCGCTATCGCCCGATGTGCTAGCCCGCGCTGCGCCGACGACGACGTATCCCAGTGCAGAGCCGAAATCGTAGCCCCCACGTAATTTCAAACGCGACATGCTGTCTAAACTGCCTTCCGACTGGCCAAGATCAAGGTTGAGCCAGTTGTATTCCAGTTCACCACCCAACACGAAATTTCCAAAATCGTAGTCGTATCCGATCACAGGGCCAAAACCGACATCGCTTCCGCCAGCATTGCCCGATCCATCAACATCCGCATAGCCGAAACTGAAACCTGCATATGCTCCGGTCCAATCTTCCGCCAATACCGGCCCGACACCTGCGAACAGCGCGATGACGAGTGCGGCAATCGTTGACTTCATCAAGCCCTCCAATAAACCAGAAGCGGTCCATAAAAGAATGCGGCGATATCCAACAGAAGGAAAATCCGCACCTACTTCCAATTCAAAGCAACAGTTGTCTCAAAATTAACTAGGGATAGGTTAACAGATTTTTAGCGTAACGGAAAAAAAACATTTCTGTATATCAATTTAACCTATTCCCATCGCCGGTGAAATTTTTGCACGGAAATTCATTTGCAGGTCGCAAACAGAACAGATTGTGACGCTGAGCGTTGAAACTATGAACTCAGTTAGATTGGAACACAATGCACAACGAAGTTTGGAAAATACGTCTGGTCAGCCGCACCATCGGAGCGGATCGTGGACGTGCGGCACGAGGGCGACCAGCGGCGGTCTGAGTTCACTCAACCCAATACGCATTTCTTCGACCGGATTCCAAAATGAACGAACAAACCCGAAACTCATCCCGTAGCGGTGGCCGCGCTGCACGGCGTGCAGCCCGCGCCTCGGCACTGCCAGAGCATTTGCGCCCTATTCGACCCGGCATGGAGGGTGGAACGCTGAAGGTTCTGACTCAGCACCAGATTGAGCGTATCCATGAGGCCGCATTGACCGCGCTAGAAACTATTGGACTTGCCGATGCGCCACAAAGCGGGATCGATTATCTGGTGGCCGCCGGTTGTTCCCTAGGCGACGATGGCCGCATCCGCTTCCCGCGTGCATTGGTCGAAGACACTATCGCCAAAGCAAATCGTTCGGTCACGCTGTACAGCCGGGATGGAAAGTCCGATCTGGAGCTGTCGGGCAACCGGGTTCACTATGGAACGGCCGGGGCGGCGGTCAGCATGGTCGATGTGCACGGGCAGGAATATCGTGATTCGACCCTTCAGGATCTCCACGATGCATCCCGCATCTGTGAACAGCTTGAAAACATTCACTTTGTTCAACGTCCTATGGTGTGCCGCGATATTGCGGACAACCTCGAGATGGACCTGAACACGGTCTACGCCACCACCTCCGGTACGTTCAAACACATCGGCACGTCTTTCACTGAACCCAACCATGTCGCGCCCGCGATCGAAATGCTGCACATGATTGCAGGCGGAGAGGACAAGTGGCGCGAACGGCCTTTCATGTCCAACTCCAACTGTTTTGTTGTTCCACCGATGAAATTCGCCACCGAAAGCTGCGAGGTGATGGAGGAATGCATCAAGGCTGGCATGCCGGTTCTGCTGCTGTCCGCCGGCATGGCCGGAGCCACAGCACCCTCGACAGTTGCCGGGGCGATAACGCAAGCCACGGCTGAATGTCTGGCCGGTTTGGTTTATGTAAACGCCGTAAAGCCCGGTGCGCCTGCGATTTTTGGCACCTGGCCCTTTGGGTTGGATCTGCGCACCGGTGCAATGTCTATCGGCTCTGGGGAACAAGCCCTGCTAACCGCTGGTTGCGCCCAGATGCACCATTTCTATGACCTGCCTGGCGGAGCCGCCGCCGGTGCTTCAGACGCGAAACTGCCTGATATGCAGGCCGGTTGGGAACAGATGTGCTCGAACGTCATGGCCGGACTTTCGGGCCTGAATATGGTTTATGAGGCCGCAGGCATGCATGCCTCACTGCTGGGGTTCTGCCATGAGAGCTTAATCCTAAGCGACGATCTGATCGGACAAGCGCAGCGCTGCGTACGTGGAATTGAAGTGTCGGATGAAACTCTGGCGCTGGATCAAATGGCCGAGGTTTGCATGGGCGGCCCGGGTCACTATCTAGGGACAGATGCGACCTTGGGCCGTATGCAGGCGGACTACGTCTATCCAACCTTTGGCGACCGTTCGTCTCCAAAAGAATGGGTTGAACTTGGAAAACCTGATCTGATCGAGAAAGCGGTGAAACGGAAAGATGAGATTCTGGCGGTGCCATCGCCAGCCAGATTTGATCCTCTGCTGGATGCCGAACTCCGCGACAGGTTTAACATTCACTTGCCTGCGTAACCTACTGAAATATAAGCGGCCCGAATAAATCGGGCCGCCATTTATCTAAGTGGATCAACCGTTGGAGGGCGGCAACAGTCCTGCCTGTTGGGCGATTGTGATCTCATCCTGATCAAGCGCGCCGTCGCCGTTTGCGTCCATCTGCGCGAAACCCTCGGCGTCAACTTCTGGCACAACGGCCTGAACCTCGTCGATTGTCAGCACGCCATCACCGTTGGTGTCAGCTGCGTTCTGGGCCAACGCCAATGTCGGCAGTCCAAGGGCCAGCGCCGAGATTACGGCCAATTTCTGCGGTTTCATATTTGCCTCCTGAGTGAGTTTTCTTAAGTGTTTGTGTCCGGACGAGCGCCAAAAGAAAGCCACCCAAAGGACAAGTCACCCGCTCCGATTGATTTTGCTCCATTCGAGCCAATCTTTGCGTGTTTGTCCGAGTCGCATCTGCGGAGGTTTGCCGGGCAAAATGGCCCACACAGGTTTCGGCAACTCTTGCCCGACCCGGGCAAGATAATCTGGCAATCCCCTGCTCAAAAACCGACTCGCACTTGAAAAAAGAAAGGGGGCCGAAGCCCCCTGTCAGTTTCGCCTTCCAGGCTCATTTCGTTGACCGCCCGGTGTTTTTTTGCCTGCGGCCTGGACTGCGCATGGGACGAGCGCACCCGCCCCGTGAGAGAGTGGGAGGGAGCAAATATTCCGCCCCACCCTGTTCCCGGCCAACACGGGCATGTCGGCCGAGTGGACCAAGGCATCGATGGTAAGTCTCAGCGCCTTGCTCCGTATTCGTCGGGGTCAATACCTGTGGCAGCTATCCGACCCCTGCACCCCGGGTTGCCGGGGCGCTAAACTCAGCTACACCCGCTTGTCGCACCGCAAGTGTTGCACTTCATGCAGGTGCCGTTGCGCACCAGCGTGTAGTTTCCACATTCCCCGCAAGGATCACCCTCGTATCCTTGCATCTTTGCTTTGGTGCGGGCGTCCATTCCTGTCGCAACCGCCGTTTCAGCAGGAGCTTCGAATGTCGCTGCGGTCTCCGCCATACCGGTCACGTCGGCTTGACCACCGTTGAAGACCATCAGATCCTGTGGCAGACGCTTACGCAGATAGCCGGTCGAGCTGATTTGTTTCAACACTTCCAATGACTTGGTCGCCGCAGTTTCACTGATTTCTGAAACATTCGAAAGACCGTCTTCTTCACCCCGACCCAAATCATCGAAGGTTGCGCCTTCTGGCTTCACATGGGCCAGATCGGTGCGGTCCAGATAGGACACGGCCAGTTCACGGAATATGTAATCCAGGATCGACGTTGCGTTCTTGATCGAGTCGTTGCCCTGAACCATCCCCGCCGGTTCGAACTTGGTGAAGGTGAAGGCGTCAACAAACTCCTCCAGCGGCACGCCGTATTGCAGACCGACTGACACGGCGATGGCAAAGTTGTTCATCATCGCTCGGAAGCCAGCACCTTCCTTGTGCATGTCGATGAAAATCTCACCCAGCTTGCCGTCTTCGAACTCACCGGTGCGCAGATAGACCTTGTGGCCGCCCACGATCGCCTTTTGGGTATAACCTTTGCGGCGGTGCGGCAGTTTTTCGCGATGGCTGCGGATCATTTCTTTGACCACAACCTTCTCAATCACCTTCTCGGCCAGAACGACGGCTTTTTCTTGCGTCGAACCGCTTTCCAGCACTTCTGCTGCTTCGTCGTCGTCCTCGACCAGTGCCGCGGCCAGAGGCTGAGACAGTTTCGAGCCGTCACGATAGAGTGCGTTCGCCTTCACACCCAACGACCAGCTGAGTTCATAAGCCTTCTGGCAATCCTCGATGGTGGCGTCATTCGGCATGTTGATCGTTTTCGAGATCGCGCCCGAGATGAAGCTTTGTGCCGCCGCCATCATGGTGATGTGGCTATCAACCCCAAGGAAACGCTTGCCTTTCTTGCCACACGGGTTGGCGCAGTCGAAGATCGAGTAATGCTCTTCTTTCAGATGCGGCGCGCCTTCCAGCGTCATGGTTCCGCAGACATGGTCGTTCGCTGCGTCGATATCCGCCTTGGTAAAGCCCAGATGGCGCAGCAGATCGAAAGTTGGGTCATTCAGCTTGGTCGCCGGTATGCCCAGAACGCCAGTGCAGAAATCCTCGCCCAGTGTCCACTGGTTGAAGACGAACCGGATATCAAAAGCACTTTCCAGCGCGGCGTCCACCTTGGCCAGCTCGTTCGGACCAAAGCCGTGACCGGTCAGCGAAGTGTGATTGATCCCCGGCGCGTTGCCGATGGTTCCATGACCAACCGCATAGCCCACGATCTCTTCGATCTGAGCCGAGGAATAGCCCAGCTTTTCCAGCGCCGAAGGCACCGACCGGTTGATGATCTTGAAGTAGCCACCACCGGCCAGCTTTTTAAACTTGACCAGAGCAAAGTCTGGCTCGATCCCGGTCGTGTCGCAATCCATCACCAGACCGATGGTGCCGGTCGGCGCGATAACAGTGGCCTGGGCATTGCGATAACCGTTCTTCTCGCCGAGGCTCAGAGCCTCATCCCAAGCGGACATGGCCAAATCGACCAGACGTTTATCCGGGCAGTTGCCGTGGTCCAGAGGCACCGGCTTCACCGCCAGTTTCTCATAACCCTCGGTCACGCCCTGCGATGCGCGGCGGTGGTTACGGATGACGCGCAGCATGTGGTCGGCGTTGCGCTCATAGCCTTTGAACGGCCCCAACTCTCCGGCGATCTCAGCTGAGGTCGCATAAGCCACACCGGTCATGATTGCGGTCAGCGCGCCACAGATCGCCCGCCCCTCATCCGAGTCATAGCTGTAGCCCATGTTCATCAGAAGGCCGCCGATATTCGCATAACCTAGACCCAACGTGCGGAAGTCATAGGACAGCTGCGCGATTTCCTTCGACGGGAACTGCGCCATCGTTACCGAGATTTCCAGCGTCAGGGTCCACAGACGCGAAGCGTGCATATAGTCCGCCGCCTGGAACTCACCATCCTTAAGGAAGGTCAGCAGGTTCATCGACGCCAAGTTGCAAGCCGTGTCATCGAGGAACATGTATTCAGAGCACGGGTTCGATCCACGAATCTCACCGTCTTCGGGGCATGTGTGCCATTCGTTGACGGTATCGTGGAACTGGATGCCCGGATCGGCGCAGGCCCATGCTGCGTGGCCGACTTTCTCCCACAGATCGCGTGCCTTGACGGTGCGAGCAACCTTGCCGTCGGTACGGTTGATCAGTTCCCAATCGGCGTCTTTCTCAACGGCAGTCAGAAAGGCGTTGGTCACGCGGATCGAGTTGTTCGAGTTCTGGCCAGAAACCGAGCTGTAGGCTTCCGAATCCCAGTCCGTGTCATAGGTCGGGAATTCGATGCTGTCGTGGCCCTGCTTGGCGTAATCCAGCACGCGCTTGATATAAGTCTCGGGGATCGCGACCTTTTTCGCCTCGCGAACCGCTTTCTTCAGGCTGTCATTCTTATTGGGATCATACGCATCATCCTGCGCGCCGTCCCAGCTGCGGATGGCCTCGAAAATGCCATTCAGCATCTTCTCGTGCATCTTTGATCCGGCAACGATCGAGGCCACCTTCTGCTCTTCGATCACCTTCCATTCGATGAATTGCTCGATGTCCGGGTGATCTGCATCGACGATCACCATCTTTGCTGCCCGACGGGTTGTCCCGCCTGATTTGATCGCGCCAGCGGCGCGGTCGCCGATCTTGAGAAAGCCCATCAGGCCCGAGGATTTACCGCCACCCGACAACGCCTCGCCTTCTGCGCGCAGGTGGCTGAAGTTGGTCCCGGTGCCCGAGCCGTATTTGAACAGGCGCGCCTCACGCACCCATAGGTCCATGATGCCGCCTTCGTTCACCAGATCATCATCGACGGACTGGATGAAGCACGCGTGCGGTTGCGGATGCTCGTAGGCGGATTTCGATTTTGTCAGCTTGCCGGTTTTGTAATCGACATAATGGTGACCCTGCGCCGGGCCATCGATGCCATAGGCCCAGTGCAGACCCGTGTTGAACCATTGCGGCGAGTTCGGTGCAGCACGCTGGGTCGCCAGCATATAGCGCATCTCGTCGAAATAGGCGCGCGCGTCTTCCTCGGTCGAGAAATAGCCGCCCTTCCAACCCCAATAGGCCCAAGCGCCTGCGAGACGGTCGAACACCTGTTTCGAAGACGTCTCACCATCAAATTCAGCGCCATCAGCGGGGACCGAACGCCACAGGAATTCAGGAACGTCCTTTTCCTTAACCTTCTTCAGCTTGGACGGAACACCCGCCTTGCGGAAGTACTTTTGCGCGATGACGTCGCTGGCGACCTGGCTCCACTTTGCGGGCACTTCGATTTCGTCGAGACGGAATACGATTGTGCCGTCCGGATTGCGAATCTCGGATGTTGCGGACACAAAATCCAGATCGGCATATGCATCCTGTCCAGGTTTGGTGAATTTTCTTTCAATTTTCATGTCCGCTGCCCCAGCTACGATCTGTCCAAATTTTAGTACCCGGCACAAAATCTTGATGTCGCGGTGTGCCGCCCGCCCTGCCGTAATATTGAGACGCAAGGGACCAAGCGCTGCCGATAACAGCGCAGAACCGTAAATACGGTTTCACGTCATACTGGTTTGCATTCCGTCCCTCGTCCGATGCCTTTTCTGGTTATTGCTACCAGATTTAGTGGCTCGTCTTTCGGCCCATACAATCTGACGTATATTCCCATAGATGGTCAACGGGCTTTTTCAGTCATTTTTGGAATCTTTTAGCTTGACCTGATCTGACGAACCGGCGGTTTCTTGCCGGATCGCGATTCCTCCACAGGCCTGTCCCCGGATACCAATCAATCTACGTTCGTTGCGTCAGAGTGATTTCTCTTTTTTTCCACCACAGTTAGAGGAAACTGATCAACCAGTCCGGCATTAAGGACATATTCAGAGAATCATCGTCACCGCAATGTGGCGCGTGCCATAGTTTGTAAATCACGACATTTCTGGATGGGAAATCTATTCAACATGCGTTTGATTTCGTTGTTAACTATTATGGGCTTAATAGTGTCCTGCACAGCACAGGACGTTCCGCCTGCGTCTCGTAGCGCTCAATTCGATGGGTACCCACAGAACCTGTTCAATTCCTTCAAGACAGACTGCGCTGGCCCTGGCGATAAATTCGTCAAAACCGGGACAAGCAGTTTTGAATGCCGCGAAATACTTTCGCCCGAGGCGACAGCCTATCTGATTCTCAATTTTGATGGATATTCTCAAAATCTGCCGAAAATCGTGACGCGGCTAAGCTCAGCAAAGAATCAAGCAGGCTACCGTGTGGATGCCGAATTGTTTTTTATCGTTCCCCAAAAAAGCGGAAGCACACTTAAGATTCCAATCGAAAGCGATGAATTGGACAGGGATTTTTCCAGACTCTACACCGACTATGGCGGAACGCCGGTGTAAGAGTGGAAATGGTCGGGGCGGCAGGATTCGAACCTACGACCCCCTGTACCCAAAACAGGTGCGCTACCAGACTGCGCCACGCCCCGGACCGTGCGCCTTCCTAAACGTGCCGATCTGATTTGAAAAGCCCTAACAAGGCCAAATTGCAGGACCTTGCGAAAAAACTTGGTGACGCATCTGTGTTCCTGGTCGAATACCATAGCGCGCGGCAAGTCCCGCATTGATTTCAAGCACGGCATAAACCGAATCGCCGCCTTCGATCGGGGTCAGATCGCCGGGGATCGCACCCTCATGCACGCGGGTGACGGTTCCTGCTTTGTCGGTAAAGATCATGTCCAAAGGGATCAGCGTGTTCTTCATCCAAAACGCCACCCGCTGCGGTGGATCAAAGATGAACAGCATGCCAGAGCGGCTAGGCATATTCTCACGAAACATCAGCCCGCGTGATCGTTCCTGAGGGGTAACGGCTAACTCGATATCAAATCGAACCTGCGCAAGTTCATTTCGCAACTCAACACGGTCAGAACGGCATTCGGCTTGCGCGCCACCACCGATCAGAAATGTCAGGGCCGCTACGAGTAATGCTGTTCTCATACTTTAAGACCTAGGTGTTCAACGCCGCTTCCCAGGCAAGAACCTGTGCCGCCATCCGTCCGCGTTTTCCGTCAATCACACGCATGGCCAAGGCTTCTCCCGGTTGCAGATCTGCAAGACCTGAACGGCGAAGAACCTCAATGTGCAAAAATACATCTTCGCTGCTTCCGAAGACATTGGCAAAGCCGAATCCCTTGCCTTTGTCGAACCATTTGACACGCGCTGCCTCTAATGGAGCATTGCCGATCACGGTCGGATCAAGCTCCGCAAAGTCGGCCAGCATCATTGTTTCTGCCCGCACCGGTGGATCAACGCTGATCACTTCGACCGCCTGAACACCGCGATCAGTTTTGTGCGTCATAATCTCGATACCAGCACCGTCGGCGACCGAGCTCTGACCAAAATTGCGCAACACATTGACATGCAACAGAATGTCCGGACCGCCATCGTCGGACACAACAAATCCGTATCCCTTTGCGGGATCGAACCATTTAACGTGTCCATGGACGCGATACATGCTGTTCAAATCTTCTGGCACTGTTTTCCCGTTACGATAATAGGCAAGCCGTTAAGGGTTTGTTGTTTATGATATTCACTCGCAAATTCAAGCTGAAAAAAACTATTAATAGCAATCAGTTGCATTTCACGGTACGCGAACATCACGGATTCAACCTCTGCACTTGCCAATCGGAATCGGCGTTACACCTCTTCCATTGAAACCTGTCATGCAACCTGAAGGCTCCATCAGCCCAGAATTCCACTTCGACAGGTGAAACCCGATACCCTCCCCAGAATTCCGGGCGCGGCGGATTGGGTCCCAACTTTGCCGTCACCTTTGCCACCTCGGCCATCAAAGATGCCCGGCTCTCCAGAGGTTGCGACTGGCGAGAGGCCCAGGCACCCAGACGGCTCTTAAGCGAGCGCGAGGCATAATACGCGTCTGCCCCAGGCCCGTCTTCTTTGCTGACTATACCACGAACTCGAATTTGACGCCGCAAAGATTTCCAGTGCATCACAAATGCCGCTTTATGGGCACTGTCCAGTTCCTGTGCCTTGGCGCTGTTATAGTTCGTATAGAAGACAAATGCGTCTTTTTCGATTTCTTTCAGCAGAACCATTCTTGCATTAGGCAAACCTTCCGAATCCACGGTAGCCAATGCAATCGCGTTCGGATCGTTTGGTTCGGTCTTTTCCGCCTCAGCCAGCCACCGACCCGCGATTTCAAACGGATCAGTCCCGGCAAAGATGCCATTATGCTCGTTCATTTCCATCCCCTGGAAATAATTAACCCGACCCTAAGGCGAGAACCCGCTGCGGGCAAGAGCGCATGGCCTTGCCGCAGGACAATCAATGGCATAAACCAACTCAACACAATGCGACGACAGGCGGAGAACCGAAGATGTCAAATCAGTTGATGGCCGGAAAACGCGGCCTCATCATGGGACTGGCCAATGACAAATCAATCGCATGGGGGATAGCCCGCGCCTTGTCCGACGCCGGGGCCGAATTGGCCTTTTCCTATCAGGGAGACGCGCTGAAAAAACGTGTCGACCCGCTGGCTGCGCAATTGGGCAGCGAAATCGTTCTGCCCTGCGATGTCAGCGACGAGGAATCGATTGATAACCTTTTCAACTCGCTTGAAGAGAAATGGGGAAGGCTTGACTTTGTTGTTCACGCCATTGGCTTTTCTGACAAGAACGAGCTTCGTGGGCGCTACGTCGACACATCGCGCGCTAACTTCAATCTGACGATGGACGTATCGGTCTACTCTTTTACAGCCGTTATGCAGCGCGCAGAGAAGATGATGGGCGAAGGCGGTAGCGCAGTAACCCTCACCTACTACGGCGCTGAACAGGTCATGCCCCATTATAATGTTATGGGTGTCGCCAAGGCTGCGCTTGAGGCATCGGTCAAATATCTGGCTGAGGATCTGGGAAAAGACGGTATTCGCGTCAACTCGATCTCGGCGGGGCCAATCAAGACGCTCGCAGCCAGCGGCATCGGCGATTTCCGCTATATCATGAAGTGGAACGAGTATAATTCTCCGCTGCGTCGCAACGTGACCATCGATGATGTCGGCAAATCAGCGCTGTACCTGCTGTCAGACCTCAGCAGCGGTGTGACCGGAGAGAATCTGCACGTGGATTCGGGATATCACATCGTCGGAATGAAGGCCGTCGACGCGCCGGATGTTGAAAAAGGATAAAAGACCATGAGCGCCAAGGACCGCCTGCCCCACGAAAAAGGCTTCCACATCAGCTGGGATCAGATTCATCGCGACTCGCGCGCCCTGGCTTGGCGTCTGGATGGGCAAGGTCCAGATGATGGCGCTTGGCGTGCCGTCGTAGCGATCACTCGAGGCGGAATGGCTCCTGCGATGATCGTCAGCCGTGAACTGGATATCCGCACGGTCGATACCGTCAGCGTGCGGTCGTATCACCACCAGTCACAGGGTGAGGCTGAGATTCTAAAAGCCCCCAATGCTGATTTGATGGGCGATGGGACCGGTATCCTAATCATAGATGATCTGGTCGACAGTGGAAAAACGCTTGAACTCGTGCGCGAAATGTATCCCAAGGCGCATTTCGCGACCGTATATGCCAAACCCAAGGGACGACCGATGGTTGATACTTTTATTACCGAGGTCAGCCAAGACACCTGGATCTTCTTCCCATGGGATATGGCCTTGCAATATGTCGAACCTTACCGGGGTACCGATTGATCAAGCGTTTTGCTTGAACGCTAAAAACACGGACTGTCCATGAATATGACCCGTACCGCCGCCACCTTTGCCCCTCCGGTGATGGAGGCGCGGCGTTGGTTGGACGGGGTCGAGTTTCCTGAAGACCGTCCGCTCATAAATGTCAGCCAGGCGGCTCCGGTCGATCCACCGCCACTGGCCTTGCGGCAAGCTATGGCCGAATTCGCAGTCGAACAGGACAGCGCACATCTTTATGGCCCAGTTCTGGGCAATGATGAATTACGGACCGAGCTGGCTGTACAGATCAGCCAACACTATGAAGCAAGAGTTAAGGCTAATCAGGTCGCGATTACTTCGGGCTGTAATCAGGCTTTCTCGGCCGTGATCGCGGCGCTTACGGATCAGGGAGATGAGGTCATTCTGCCAACCCCGTGGTATTTCAATCACAAAATGTGGCTGGATATGGCCGGTGTCAAAGCCATCGACTTGCCCACCGGTAACGACCTGTTGCCCGACCCCGAGATGGCGCGCGCACTGATCACCGAGAAAACGCGGGCCATTGCATTGGTAACGCCGAACAATCCTGGTGGTGTCGAATACCCATCAGACCTGGTACGCCGCTTCTATGAACTCGCGCAGGAAACAGGGATTCGTCTGTTGGTTGATGAAACCTATCGCGATTTCGACAGCCGATCTGGCGCGCCACATGAATTGTTCCAGCAGCCTGATTGGTGCGAAACCTTTGTGCATCTCTACTCGTTCTCGAAAGCCTATCGCCTGACTGGGCACCGAGTCGGCGCAATTGCTGCCGGTTCGCCGCTTTTGTCGGAGATTGAGAAGTTTTTAGACACAGTTGCGATCTGCCCCGGCCAGATCGGTCAATTCGCTGCGCTTTGGGGAGTGCAGAACCTGTCTCATTGGGTTGCCGGTGAGCGTAATGAGATTCTAGACCGAAGGGCTGCAATTGCCGAAGGAATGCCTCGGCTAGAGGCAAAAGGCTGGCGTCTTCTGGGGCTGGGTGCCTACTTCGCCTATCTCAAACACCCCTATCAAATCGCATCGGACGATTTGGCCCGGCAGTTGGTGCCTGAGGCGGGCATTCTGCTGTTGCCCGGAACCATGTTCATGCCCGCGCATGACCCGGCAGGGAAACAACAGGTCCGCATCGCGTTTGCCAATCTCGACCGCGCCGGAATCGCGCAATTGTTCGACCGTTTGCAGGCCCTGTCCTTCTAAGCTTGCCCCTCGGCTGCACGCATCGTATTCAGGGCCGCAACTAGCAGGGCAGACACTTGCCGACCAAACCAAGAGGGCACCATGGCCGCAGGCATGAAAAACCTATCCAAAACCTTTGTCTGGATTCTCATGGGCCTTCTGATGCTGGGTCTAGCCGGATTTGGTGCGACCAGCCTGACCGGGACCGTGCGCACTGTGGCGCAGGTTGGCGATGAAAGCGTTTCGGTCGACGAATACTTCCGCGAACTTCAGCGCGAAATCAGGGCGGTCGAGGCGCAAACCGGACAGCCAATGCAGATTTCGCAAGCGCATGATCTTGGATTGGACCAATTGGCCCTGTCGCGTCTGATTGCATTGGCCGCGCTGGACAATGAAGTCGGGCAGCTTGGCATTTCGATAGGCGACGAGAACCTGCAGAACGAGATCGTCCAGATACCCGCATTCCAGGGGGTGAACGGTACATTCGACCGCGAAGCCTATCGCTTTCAGCTTGAACAGGTCGGGATGAGCGATTCCGAGTTCGAATCGGATCTGCGCAAGGAATCGGCACGCACAATCGTGCAGGGTGCAGTCATGGGCGGGGTTGAGATGCCACGCACTATGACCGAAGCAATGGCGAACTATGTACTGGCCCGCCGCAGCTTTACCGTGGCGACGCTGTCCACAGACGCGTTGAAGACGCCAGTGGCAGAACCGACAGAAGATCAGATTCAGACATTCTATGACGAGAACACTGATCTGTTTACCCTGCCCCGCACCAAGCAACTGACGTATGCCATTTTGTCACCAGAGATGCTGCTTGATACGATTGAGATCGACGAAGACTCGTTGCGCCGCCTCTACGACCAGCGCGCAGAACAGTATTTCCAGCCCGAGCGCCGTTTGGTCGAACGCCTGACCTATCCCAGCGAAGAAGCCGCAACCGAGGCCTTGGCTCAGCTGGAGGTTGGTGGAGCAGATTTTGAACAACTGGTCCGCGATCGGCAACTTGAGCTGGGCGATGTAGATCTGGGTGACGTCACCCGCGAGGACCTTGGCGATGCCGCTGATGCTGTATTCGCTGCCGAGATCGACGATGTCGTTGGCCCACTCCCATCTGTTTTTGGTCCAGCCTTGTTCCGGATCAACGGATCACTGGCAGAAAACAATGTAACCTTTGAAGATGCTGAGCCCGAGTTGCGTGATGAACTTGCCTCAGATCGCGCGCGCCGTCAGATCGAGGCGCAGGCCGAGGACATCAACGACTTGCTTGCTGGCGGCGCAACGCTGGAAGAATTGGTCGATGAGACTGAATTGGAACTTGGCCAGATCGACTGGACCCAGCAAAGCGATGATGGCGTTGCCGCCTATGACGGCTTCCGTGCCGCTGCCGAAGCCGTGCAAGAGGGTGATTTTCCCGAAGTCGCGTTCCTCGAAGACGGTTCAATCTTTGCTTTGCGCCTGAATGAAGTGCTTGAGCCCCGCCCCGAACCGCTTGAAAATGCCCGAGGGCGGGTTGCTGAGGCCTGGACACAAGCAGAGACCGCGAAGGCGCTACAAAATCAGGCAAACTCGGTGCTGACCCGATTGGCGACGGATGGAGATTTCACGGCGACTGGCCTGCCCTTCCGGGTCGAAAACGCCCTGACGCGTACCGCGTTCCTTGAGGATACTCCGGTAGATTTCATGACACAGGTCTTCGAGCTCGAACCGGGTGAATTACGTGTCATTCCCGGAAACGGCACTGCCCTGATCGTGCGCTTGGATGAAGAGCTGCCACCGGCCGAGACCGACGAACAGCGTCAGATGCAGGATGCTCTTGCAGCACAGTTTGACCAGGCACTGGCGCAGAACATCTTTGATATCTATGTGCGCAACGCCCAGACTCGCGCGCGCCCTGTACTGGATCAGCAAGCGCTGAACGCTGTACGGTCAAGCTATTAAAGAGACAGCACATGGCCCTGACCCCGGAATTCGAAACTTTCGCGCGCGCCTATGACGCGGGTGAAAATCAGGTTGTCTATACCCGGCTTGCCGCCGATCTTGACACGCCCGTGTCCTTGATGCTCAAGCTGACGGGCGCACAAAAAGACGCCTTCATGCTCGAATCGGTGACAGGTGGCGAAGTGCGCGGTCGCTACTCGATCATTGGCATGAAACCCGATCTCGTCTGGCGGTGTCATGGCGAAACATCGGCCCTGAACCGGTCGGCCCGGTTTGATGCCGACGCGTTTCAGCCACAGGATGGCAACCCGATGGATAACCTGCGCGATTTGCTGGCCGAAAGCCGCATAGCGCTGCCGGATGACCTACCACAGGCGGCTGCCGGGCTGTTTGGCTATCTGGGCTATGACATGGTGCGGCTTGTGGAATACTTGCCGGATGTGAACCCCGACCCGCTGGGCCTGCCGGATGCGATCATGCTGCGGCCTTCGGTGATCGCCGTATTGGACGGTGTTAAAGGTGAGGTCACTGTGGTGTCTCCGGCCTGGGTCAGCGACGGACAATCCGCTAAGGCCGCATACGCACAAGCTGCAGAGCGTGTCATGGACGCTGTGCGTGATCTGGAGCGCGCAATGCCCGCCGAGACACGCGATCTGGGCGACGCGATTGAAGTTGGCGCTCCAGTATCCAACTTCACCAAATCGGGTTACATGGAGGCCGTTGAAAAGGCCAAGGAATATATCCGCGCAGGCGATATCTTCCAGGTTGTCCCGGCCCAACGCTGGACGCAGGACTTTCCGCAACCTCCGTTTGCCCTCTACCGGTCTTTGCGGCGTACGAATCCGTCGCCCTTCATGTTCTATTTCAACTTCGGTGGCTTTCAGGTTGTAGGCGCGAGCCCTGAAATCCTGGTCCGCGTCTTTGGGGATGAAGTCACGATCCGCCCAATCGCAGGCACTCGACCGCGAGGCGCAACGCCCGAGGAAGACAAGGCCAACGAAATCGATCTGCTTGCCGACAAAAAGGAACTGGCCGAGCACCTCATGCTGTTGGACCTTGGACGCAACGATACGGGCCGTGTGTCCAAGATCGGAACCGTCCGCCCCACCGAAGAGTTCATTATCGAACGCTACAGCCACGTGATGCACATCGTGTCGAACGTGGTCGGAGAACTTGCCGAAGACAAAGACGCGCTGGATGCCTTCTTTGCCGGGATGCCTGCGGGTACGGTCTCGGGCGCGCCAAAAGTGCGCGCGATGGAGATTATCGACGAGTTGGAGCCCGAAAAACGCGGCATCTACGGCGGCGGTGTCGGGTATTTCAGCGCTGGTGGCGACATGGACATGTGCATCGCATTGCGTACAGCCATCGTGAAAGACCACAAGCTTTATATTCAGGCTGGCGGTGGTGTTGTCTATGACAGCGACCCCGAGGCGGAATATATGGAGACCGTGCACAAATCGAACGCGATCCGACGCGCGGCGGCAGATGCGGCGCGTTTTACCGGCAGCGGAAACAGCTGAGAAAGCGGCAACAAGGTGTCGCTTTTACCCGTCCGTCAAGGCTTCGGAAGCACCTTTTTCGACCTCTTTCATCATCACGGCTGAGATCGGTGCCATCGCCACCCGGCTGCCGCGATCCTCAAGCCCCCACAGCAACAAGGCCGAAATCGTTTCGGGGCGCAATCGTCCAAGCATTACAACCGCACCCTCCTGCCCGGCGCGGAATGCGGCTTGATCTAGAAAGCGCCGCATTATCTTGGGATCCTGCTTGGCCCCATCGAAATCGCGGAATACGACGCTGGACGGAACGCCATTGCGGGCGGCGAGTTTCTGCGCAGTGTTCAGGCCGTTATCCTGTGTCACCAGACCACGGCCGGTGTCGCCAACAATGGCGGCGACCTGGTCCGCCAGTTTTCGGTTACCCTGAATACCGCTTTCGACGCCCTCTAGAATGCCTACTGTGTGTGGTAACTCATCCAACCACACCGACAAGGATACTTCTGCATCCTGAGCGCTGGCAGCTTCGTGCATGTCAATCATTGCCAGCACTTCAAAACCCGCTTCGCGATGGCGCGCCATCTTTTCGGCTGCATCCGGGTCTGACGGGCTGATGGCAAAGCTTAGCGGGTATGGAAAATCCTGAAGCGCCTCGACTCCAAATGCTCCTTCATCGTCGATCAAAATGATAGACATCAATGGCTTGGCTTCGGGGTTCTCAAAGATCGCGGCATGCGCTTCGATAGGTTTTGCCACCACCTCAGGCACTACCTCGGTTTGCTCAACGGGTGCGTCATCCCTTTCGGTCAGGGGTACGACACGTTTGCCGATCAGTGAATTAGAGCTCGCGGTCCCTTCCTCGCCAATTTGAGGCAGCGTTAGCACGCGCGGTTTGCTTACCGGGCGTGTATCTTCTTCGCCCTCAACGGCAATCGGGTTATCGTTCGGCACGCCCTCGGTTACCGGAACCTCAAAAGTTACGTCCGGCAATTCTTCGGTCTCGGGTTCCAATGCCGCCACTTGAGGTGCTTGTTCCTCAGGCGTTTCTTCTGCGATCCGGGGTTCAGGTACCGCTTCAGGCTCTGGTGCTGGAGGCGCGTCTGCAACCCTGGCCGGTTCAGCCTCTGGTCTGGGCGTTTCTGGTTCAGCAAGCGGCGGCGGCGGTGCTGTCGGCGCATCTGTCTGAACGGTCACCGCGGGTGTCGAAATTCCAGCAGGTGCTGCGGTGGCAACAGGCGAGTCACTTGACTGCGGAGGCGGCCCGGGCGCAAGCTCGACGTCTGCCAAACCATCAAGAGTATCTGACGATAGCTCCGGGCTTTCGGGACCCGATGGTGGCAACTCAACCAGATCTGCATCGACACCAGTGCTATCGACATTCGCTGTTTCAGGCGCATCAGGCGCATCAGCCACTTCGGGTGCTGTTGCCGCGACTTCTGGCTTGCGCGACAAGGGTGTGGACAGCGACAGGACCGCGCCCAATGCCAGGACAGAGACCGCACCAGCGATCAATCCACCATAAAATCCGCTCATCGAAATCTCGCCTCTCGCGTTGTTTCGTGCCTCAACCACCCAAACGCCATCTTCTGCGGCGCTCACTTGCACTGCGCCAAGTTGGGTATGTCCTCTTGACGCTGCCGCACAAGCCTGAGCATGTATGTCCCGACATTATACCGCGCTCAAGGGCTGCATCGCCAGTCTGAAATGCCGATAGGAAGATAAGTGCCCAAATGCTGCTGCTGATCGACAACTATGACTCGTTTACCTACAACCTCGTTCATTATCTGGGCGAACTTGGGGCCGAGATGGTCGTGCGCCGGAATGATGCGCTGGACGTACAGGAAGCGATGGCGATGAACCCGGCTGGCATTCTGCTGAGCCCCGGCCCCTGTGATCCCGATCAGGCAGGTATCTGCCTTGCGCTGACCGAAGCGGCAGCCGAAACGCAGACACCGCTGATGGGCGTCTGCCTGGGCCATCAAACCATTGGTCAGGTCTTTGGTGGCAAGGTCGTGCGATGCCATGAGATCGTGCATGGCAAGATGGGCACGATGAATCACACTGGCAAAGGTGTATTCGCTGGTTTGCCATCACCATTCGAGGCGACCCGCTACCACTCATTGGTCGTTGAACGCGAAAGCTTGCCCGAGTGCCTTGAGATCACCGCCGAACTTGAGGATGGCACCATCATGGGCTTACAGCACAAAGAGCTTCCCATTCACGGCGTCCAGTTCCATCCGGAATCCATCGCATCCGAGCACGGTCATGCCCTGCTCAAGAATTTCCTGAATGAAATGAAAGTCCCCGCATGAGCGATGCTCTGAAACCGCTGATCGGTGCTGCGGCCGATCGACCTTTGACCCGTGCTGAGGCTGAACAGGCTTTTGGTATCCTGTTTGACGGTGCCGCGACTCCAAGCCAGATCGGCGGATTGCTGATGGCGATGCGCACACGCGGTGAAACGGTGGACGAATACGCCGCTGCCGCTGCTGTAATGCGCGCCAAATGCAACGCTGTGAAAGCCCCGGCGGGAGCAATGGATATCGTGGGCACCGGTGGTGACGGCAAGGGAACGCTCAACATCTCGACGGCCACGGCCTTTGTAACGGCGGGTGCCGGTGTCACAGTTGCAAAACATGGCAACCGGAACCTAAGTTCGAAATCCGGTGCAGCCGATGCACTTGGTCAGCTTGGAATTAATGTGATGGTCGGCCCGGAAGTGGTTGAAAAGGCGTTACAAGAGGTCGGTATCGGTTTCATGATGGCGCCGATGCATCACCCTGCGATTGCCCATGTCATGCCTTCGAGGCAAGAACTTGGTACGCGCACGATATTCAACATTCTGGGTCCTCTCACCAACCCGGCTGGTGTGAAACGCCAACTGACCGGAGCGTTTAGCCGTGATCTGATCCGCCCAATGGCCGAAACTCTGGGCCTGCTGGGCGCCGAGCATGCCTGGTTGGTGCATGGTTCGGACGGGACCGACGAGTTGACGATTACAGGCGTCAGCTGGATCGCCTCCGTTGAGGACGGCGTTGTCAAAGAGGTCGAGCTTCACCCTGAAGACGCAGGTCTGCCAGTCCACCCATTCGAGGATATTGTTGGCGGGACACCGGAAGAAAACGCCATCGCATTCCGTGCCTTGCTGGACGGCCAGCCATCGGCCTACCGTGACGCTGTACTGCTGAATTCTGCTGCCGCACTTGTTGTCGCAGATGCCACCAGTGATCTGCGTGAAGGGGTGGCTATGGCCGCTGAAAGCATCGACAGCGGCAAAGCCCGTGAAAAGATCAACGCTCTGGCACGCATTACACAGGAAGCCGCATGACCGAGACCGTTCTGGACAGGATCAAAGCCTACAAACTAGAAGAAGTTGCCTCAGACAAGGCAGCCAAATCGCTGGAAACATTAGAGTCAGAGGCGCGCAATGCACCAGAGGTGCGGGGGTTTGCCGAAGCTCTGCACAAAGCCACGCGATCCGGCTATGGGCTGATTGCCGAGGTTAAAAAAGCCAGCCCATCCAAGGGATTGATCCGCGAAGATTTTAACCCACCTGCTCTGGCCCAAGCTTATGAAGCGGGAGGAGCTGCGTGCTTGTCGGTGCTGACCGATACACCTAGCTTTCAAGGGGCAAAGGAATTCCTGACTGAAGCCCGTGCAGCATGTTCTCTGCCCGCTTTGCGTAAAGATTTCATGTATGACCCCTATCAGGTGGTCGAAGCCCGTGCTCTGGGTGCGGACTGTATTCTGATCATCATGGCCTCGGTTGAAGATGCGCAAGCTTCAGAGCTTGAGCAGACAGCGTTCGATTGGGGTATGGATGTTCTGATCGAAGTACACGACGCCGAGGAGCTAGCGCGGGCGACACAGCTGAAAAGCCCTCTAATCGGGATAAACAACCGCAATCTCAAAACCTTCGAAACCACACTTGATACGACACGCCACCTGTCGAAGTTGGTTCCAGCAGATCGCACGATCGTGTGCGAAAGCGGTCTGAGTACGCCTGCTGACCTTGCTGATATCGCCCGCTATGGCGCGCGCTGCTTCCTGATTGGCGAAAGCCTGATGCGACAAGACGATGTGGCCAGCGCCACCCGTTCGCTACTGGCCAATCCACTCATCCCCGGAGTGATGTGATGCCACTGACGCATTTCGATGCCAAGGGCGAGGCACACATGGTGGATGTGTCCGATAAGGCCGTCACCGACCGGGTTGCAGTCGCCGCAGGTCACATCAGGATGGCACGGGAAACCTATGATATTATTTCAGAAGGTCGCGCCAAGAAAGGCGACGTTCTTGGTATTGCGCGTCTCGCTGGCATCATGGGCGCAAAGAAAACTCCGGACTTAATTCCGCTATGCCACCCTTTGCCCGTTACCAAAGTTGCGGTTGAGCTAACCCTGGATCCGGATCTTCCCGGCGTGCAGATCGAAGCCACCGTCAAAACTGCGGGACAAACTGGTGTCGAGATGGAGGCGCTGACGGCGGTCTCAACCGCCGCCCTGACTGTCTATGACATGACTAAAGCCGTGGATAAGGCAATGGAGATTGGCGGCATCCGAGTTCTTTTGAAAGACGGCGGTAAATCAGGTCGTTACGAGGCGTCATGATCTCCGTCGAAGACGCCCGAGCCCTATTGTTCGATCTGGTCACGCCCCTGTCTGCCGAAACGGTTCATCTTGCAGAGGCAGGTGGTCGCATCTTGGCGCAGGACGTCGCTGCGCCACGTGATCAACCCCCTTTTGCAGCGTCTTCGATGGACGGATATGCGGTGAAAGCGACCGAAGTTGAATTGCATGCGATGTTCAAAGTGATCGGCGAATCCGCAGCCGGAAAGCGCTTTGAAGGCACGGTCGGGCCCGGTCAAGCAGTGCGAATATTTACGGGTGCGCCGATGCCTGACGGCGCGGATTTCGTCGTTATTCAAGAAGATGTCGAGCGCCGAGACAGCCTGATCACCATCACTCACCCTCCCGGAGAAAAGACCAATGTCCGCCCTGCTGGCATAGATTTCGCCGTCGGCACCAAAATCATGGCCCCACGCCAGCTACGGCCCGAAGATATCGCGCTGTTGGCCGCAATGAATATCGCCTCCGTCCCTGTGACCCGAAAACCTGTGGTGGCATTGATAACAACGGGCAATGAACTGGTGATGCCCGGCGAGACGCCTGGGCCCGATCAAATCATCGCGTCAAACACGTTTGGCCTGAAAGCGCTCCTTGAAAACAACGGTGCGCATGTGCGCATGCTACCGATCGCACAAGACACGGTAGGCTCTCTGGAAACGGCTTTTGGTCTGGCGCAAGGCGCAGACCTTGTAGTGACCATCGGCGGCGCGTCGGTCGGAGAATACGATCTGGTTGCAGATGTCTCGGAAGGCCTAGGGCTGGAGCAGTCGTTCTACAAAATCCGCATGCGTCCCGGTAAGCCACTAATGGCTGGACGCCTCGGCGACGCAGCAATGGTTGGCCTGCCCGGCAATCCGGTTAGCGCAATGGTCTGTGGGTATCTTTTTCTGGTTCCGATGGTGCGGCGCATGCTGGGAATAGAACAGGTACTTCCACCTCTGCAGCAGGCCCAGCTGACGGCACCACTCACTGATAACGGCGGGCGCGAACACTATATGCGCGCGATTGTGGACAGAGATGGCATTCGGGCTTGTGACGATCAGGACAGCTCACTCCTAAGTGTTTTGGCACATGCAAACGCATTGCTGGTAAGACAGCCCAATGATCCCGCGCGCCCTGTCGGTGATAAGGTCACCTACCTGCCCATCTAGCAAATCCGTTGACACAAAACGTGAACATGCGTAGAACAAAAGAAAACGCATGAGCGATGAGGTGCGAGCGATGCTGACCAAGAAGCAATTGGATTTGCTGGAATTCATCCACAAACGCGTGCAAGCGGACGGTGTTCCGCCCAGTTTTGATGAAATGAAGGCTGCGTTGGACCTGCGTTCCAAATCCGGGATCCATCGACTGATCACGGCGCTGGAAGAACGTGGCTTTATCCGCCGCCTTGCTCACCGGGCACGCGCCATTGAAATCGTCAAGCTTCCCGAAAGCCTTGGTGGTGAGCCGACGGCGGGCTTCAAACCCCGCGTGATTGAAGGTGACCGGCCCGATGGGGCCCGCCCAGCGAACTTCGAACCCGTCACCGTTGATGCGATGGAACTGCCTGTCATGGGGCGGATCGCGGCCGGTGTCCCAATCGAAGCGATAAGCCATGTTTCGCACCGCGTGGCGGTGCCGGGCTCGATGATTTCAGGCAGCAGTGAACATTACGCGCTTGAAGTGCGGGGCGACTCGATGATCGACGCCGGAATCAACGATGGCGATGTTGTCGTGATCCGTGAAACCAAGGCGGCAGATAACGGGGATATCGTCGTGGCTCTGGTTGAAGATCAGGAAGCCACGTTAAAGCGCTTTTTCCGTCGCGGTCAGGCCATTGCACTTGAAGCTGCAAACCCGGCTTATGAGACGCGTGTGTTGCCTGAGGACAAGGTGAAAGTACAGGGTCGGTTGGTTGGTTTGATCCGTAGCTACTGACGGGGTTGAGGTGACCATAGGCGGCGTCCTGAAGCCTCTGAACTGGTGAGCAAACTCCCTTTGGAAATGGCAAGACTGCCTGTGCTTCGCAGTGTATCCGGGTCATAGATCCGACACGCACCTGTCAGAGACAACGAAACAGACGCGATAATAATTTGATCTGGCCGGCACTCTTCAAAGGCAAGCGCAGCGCGTTTGCCTGTTAGGTGCACTAGCTCTTTGTCACCCAGCAGATAACGTTGGACACCGCCTGAGGACTCAGGCCAGCGCTTCGCCGCCTTTGGCTGATCCGCGTCGTCTCCGTCATTCTCCAACCAAACCGATGCGACAAAACCGCTGCCTTTTGGTTTACTCAGCGCACGGCCTTGATCGGTCATCACGCCGACGAGCCCTCCGGTATCTGCGATCAGAACATCAGGACGGCTCCCCTGCCCCCACATCGCAATAGCGACCACCGCCGGGGCCAATCCAATCCATCGCGTGCGCCCTTGCCACAGGATCAACCAGAGGAAAGACACTGCTGTAACGGGCAGTACAAATGCGCCTGGGCTAACAACAAATCCCCGCGCACCTTCAAGTCCCGAAACCCAGGACGCAACCGCAAGGATCCAATTCAGCCCCAAACCCATCACGTGCAGTGCGATCGCCTCAAGCCCGAATGGCGCAAGAAGTGCTGCGACAACGGCACTCGGGACGACCAGAGTGCCCATCACCGGGACCGAGACGAGGTTTGCGATTAATCCATAGTGGGACACGGTGTTGAAATGAGCCGCCCCGATGGGGGCAGTTGCGATCCCCGCGATGGCCGATGAAATCAACAAGGCCAACACCGGCCGCATCCAGAGTGGACCGGGCATTGGACCATAGTCTCTCAAGGCTCCGAAACCCGCGACCAGAGCGGTCGTCGCAGCAAATGACATCTGGAACCCGGGGCTCAGCAGTGTTTCAGGGCGCAGTACCAATACGATCAATGCGGCAACGGCCACCGCCCGCAGCGAGATCGCACGGCGATCCAGCATCACGGCTCCTAGCATGACGCAAACCATGACAAATGCGCGCTCGGTCGCGACGTTTCCGCCAGAGAGAAATAAATAGATAGTGGCAGCGACTAAGGCGCAGATCGCTGCCATTTTTCGTACAGGCAAACGCAGGGCCAGCATAGGCACCATCGACAATCCGATGCGGCATGCCACGAATACAAAACCAGTCAGCAAGCCCATATGCAATCCAGAGATCGCCAGAAGATGCGCCAGATTTGAGGCACGCAAGGACTCAAGCGAGGCCTTGCTCATACCGCTGCGATCCCCTGTGGTGACGGCGGCAGCAAATCCGCCGATCTCGCCAGGCAAAATTGCACGAACTCTGTCCGAGATCGCCATACGCCACGCCGTAATACGAACGCCGCTTTGTCCATCGCGAGCCGGGGCCGAAGACAAAACTGGAACACGGGTATATCCAACTGCGCCAAGCCTTTGGAACCAAGCGTGGCGGCGAAAATCAAATCCACCCGGTTCGACCGGACCTTGCGGCGGAGAAAGGTGCGCGGTGGTCATGATCCGCTGACCCGGGGACAACGCAACAGTATCGCCATGTATCGAAAGTCGGATGCGCCCGGGCCTTTGATCAGCGGGAATATCGACAATCCGCACCTGATCCAGCATAACCCGCAGCGCATCCGACGCAGAGCGGTCCAGCGCTATGACCCTCCCCTCGACCGGGCCATAATAGCGCCATTGCAAGACTGGCTCTGCAACCATATGGGCCCGCGTTCCGGCCAGCAGGAAACCCAACGCAATCAGCGTCATCCCGATGGGCAACGGACGCCAGGCCTCTCTCAGCCAAAGACTGGAACCAATCGCCAACAACACAAACGCAATGACCATTGCGTACACGCCCGCGCCGGGTTCAAACCTCAGGCTAAAGTACCAGCCGATCCCGACCGCAAGACAGACCGGAGACCACGGGAACAGATATCCCCGCTGGATCAGCAATGCGGTCTCGACCCATGTCAGAACACGCATGGTTGCCCCCGTCCTTCGGGCTGGGTAGATAGTCGCCAAACTATGCCCGCTAAGGTTACCAAAAGGTTAATCCACACAATGTCCGATCAGGTCGTCACTCGCTTTGCCCCTTCTCCCACCGGATTTCTGCATATCGGTGGCGCGCGCACCGCTCTGTTCAACTGGCTCTATGCGCGGGGCCGCGGGGGCAAGTTCCTGTTACGGATCGAAGATACAGATCGGGAACGTTCGACTCCGGAAGCAACGGCCGCGATCCTGCAGGGTATGAAGTGGTTGGGGCTGGACCACGACGGGGACGTTATCAGCCAATTCGAAGGTGCCGCCCGTCATGCCGAGGTTGCGCGTCAGTTGCTTGCTGAGGGCAAGGCCTACAAGTGCTATTCGACCCAAGAGGAAATCGCTACGTTCCGCGAACAGGCGCGCGCCGAAGGTAAGTCGACGCTGTTTCGCAGCCCATGGAGGGATGCCGACCCAGCCACGCACCCAGATGCCCCCTATGCGATCCGCATCAAAGCGCCGCAGGAGGGTTCCACCGTGATCCGCGATCAGGTG
This sequence comes from Ruegeria sp. CL5, assembly GCF_056536485.1. Taxonomy (NCBI): domain Bacteria; kingdom Pseudomonadati; phylum Pseudomonadota; class Alphaproteobacteria; order Rhodobacterales; family Roseobacteraceae; genus Ruegeria; species Ruegeria sp. CL5. The sequence continues at coordinate 25,098 of NZ_JBQFPS010000001.1, read as the reverse complement.
CAGGGCGACGTGACCATTCGCAACGATCAGCTTGATGATATGATCCTGCTGCGCTCGGATGGTACGCCGGTCTACATGCTGGCGGTTGTGGTCGATGATCACGATATGGGCGTGACTCATGTGATCCGGGGAGACGACCACCTCAACAACGCTGCCCGTCAGATGATGATCTATGAGGCGATGGGGTGGGACATCCCGGTCTGGGCGCATATCCCGCTAATACACGGCCCGGATGGAAAAAAACTTAGCAAACGCCACGGCGCATTGGGTGCGCAGGAATATCAAGCCATGGGCTATCCTGCCGCGGGGATGCGCAATTATTTGGCGCGCCTTGGTTGGAGCCATGGAGACGATGAATTCTTTACTGATGCTCAAGCCAAAGAGTGGTTTGATCTGGAAGGGATCGGCAAAAGTCCCGCACGGTTTGATTTGAAGAAACTGGAAAACCTATGCGGACAACATATTGCCATAGGAGAGGATGCTGCGTTGCAGCAGGAAATCCAGGATTATCTGTCTGCAGCAAACAAATCACAGCTGACCGAAACAAAATCGAGTGATCTAGTGCGTGCGATGTATTGCCTCAAGGATCGAGCGCGCACTTTCCCCGAACTCCTTGATAAAGCCCATTTTGTTCTGACGTCCAGACCTATCCAACCCGACGAGAAGGCGGCTAAGGCCCTGACGTCAGTATCCGACGGTATACTGAATGAATTGACGCCGCATCTGCAAAATGCTAGCTGGTCTCGGAACGAACTGGAGGAGACCCTGAATTCGTTCGCAGAGGCGAACGGGGTTAAGTTCGGCAAATTGGCCGGCCCGCTGCGGGCCGCGCTGGCAGGCCGGGCAGTTACACCTTCGGTATTTGACATGATGCTTGTGCTTGGGCGGAATGAAACCCTGGCGCGGCTTGATGATGCAGCGAACCCAGACTGATTTCACATTCGGGTAATGCTGCTCCACTAAGAACGAACTGCGCGACACCACGCAGTCGTTGCCTGCTTTGACGGACAGCGATCCGGCAACTGTACGAATGAGGAAGGGATAAACATGACCGAGAGCCAACAAACAGCCAAACTGACTGTCCACGGCGAAAGCTACGATCTGCCGGTATTTTCTCCGACTGCGGGGCCCGACGTGATCGACATTCGTAAGCTCTATGGTCAAGCTGGTGTATTCACTTATGATCCGGGTTTCACGTCGACGGCGAGCTGCGACAGCACCATCACTTTTATTGACGGCGACAAGGGCGAACTCCTGCACCGCGGTTATCCGATTGAGCAGATCGCATCGAAATCTCACTTCCTCGAACTCAGCTATCTGCTGCTTTATGGCGAACTGCCATCGGCAAAAGATCTGGAGAAATTCGAGACTACCATCACGCGCCACACAATGCTGCACGAGCAAATGCAGTATTTCTACCGCGGTTTCCGTCGCGATGCGCATCCGATGGCCATCATGGTCGGCGTGGTCGGCGCCATGTCTGCCTTCTATCACGATTCGACCGACATTTCGGATCCGCGTCAACGCGAGATTGCGTCTCATCGCCTGATTGCAAAGATGCCGACGATCGCGGCTTGGGCTTATAAGTACCATATTGGGCAGCCCTTCGTGTACCCGCGCAATGATCTGGACTATGCGTCGAACTTCCTGCAAATGTGTTTCGCAGTTCCTGCAGAAGATTATGAGGTGAACCCGATTCTGGCCCGCGCCATGGATCGTATCTTCATGCTGCAGGCGGACCACGAACAGAACGCATCGACATCGACGGTACGTCTGGCGTCTTCGTCTGGTGCGAACCCGTTCGCCTGTATCGCGGCGGGCATCGCTTGCCTCTGGGGTCCGGCCCATGGCGGCGCAAACCAGGCCTGCCTTGAAATGCTGGAAGAGATCGGCAGCGTAGACCGCATCCCCGAGTTCATTGAACGCGCCAAGGACAAAGACGATCCGTTCCGCCTGATGGGCTTTGGCCACCGCGTTTACAAAAACTTCGATCCGCGCGCGACTGTGATGAAACAGTCTGCAGATGAGGTTCTTGATCTGTTGGGTATTGACGATAACCCTAAACTTCAGGTCGCCAAGGCGCTTGAAAAGCAGGCCCTGGAAGATCCATATTTCATCGAAAAGAAACTCTTCCCGAATGTCGACTTCTATTCGGGCATTGTGATGGAAGCTATGGGTTTCCCAACCTCGATGTTTACTCCGATCTTTGCATTGTCGCGTACGGTTGGCTGGGTCAGCCAGTGGAAGGAAATGATTGCCGATCCACAAAACAAGATCGGTCGTCCGCGTCAGTTGTATCTGGGCGCGACAAGTCGCGACTACGTAGATATCGAAAACCGCTGATCGGTGACAGAAGTTGAAATGAAGGCCCCGGCTAGCCGGGGTCTATTCTGTTCCTAGCGTTACCTAAAAGAAACCGTTCTGAGGCAATCTTGGACTAGCGCCTTGTTCGTTCTTTTCGCGGCACGCCAGTCAACCTAGTGTTGCTGCGTCCAGCAATAAGATTCCGGTTATCATGCGTTCCGTCCTTGTGTTCCTTTTGCTGCTGTTTGCACAGACCGCCGCCGCACAAAGCCTGCTTGAAAGAGCTTTTGAACAGCAGCAGCAGGAAAATGCTGCTGGCTCGCTTGCGATTTTGGGGCTGGCTGGCATCCCGGACGATTCTGCCAGTGCAATTTCGTTGCAATCGAACACGGATAATCGCGACTACGATTTCAAATCCGCACAGCTGGGTGGCGGATTTCGTCTTGCCGAAGGCGTACCGATCTATCTCGAGGGCTACATCGGATACGCGCGCTATGATCCCGTTCTGACCTTCAGCGGCACCGGAGAAACTAATCGTGTACCTCTGAAATGGACCAGCCTCGCCCTCACTGGTGGAGTCGGCTATCAATTTGACATTGGGGAGTTTTGGAAACTGACTCCGATGGCCCATATTTCGGTCGGGCGCACGCAATCCGATGCATCGATAGGGGCGCAAGCCATTGCCAACCGCCTTGGCCTTGACCGAGATTACCTTGATAGCGGTGGTATCTGGGCTGGTGGCGCGGGTGGCTCGATGACAGTTGCGTACGAGAAGTCGCTATCTAATGATCGGGAGTTCGAAGCAAGCCTGCGCTATACGCATATCGAATATTGGCCTATCGGCGACAACGAAGACCTATTGGTTGAATCGACCGCCGCGAATGCCGTCCTTTGGTCACGATATCGTTTTCCAACGGGTAAACGTATGTTCGGGCGCCCGGTTCGATGGGTTGGTGATCTGTCGGTATCCTATCTGATCGGGGATCAGGCACTGGTGCTGGGCACGGATTGGCTGGCCCGCGTCGGTGGCGGGATTGAGGTTGATCTATCCGATACCTGGGTGCCCTGGGTATCAACGACACGTTTCATGGTCCGCTATTATGGAAGCGATACGGTAAACGGTTTCTCGGCCGGAATCGGTATCAGCTTCTGACTCATGAATTCAGAATAAACTTAACTGATCACCAGACTGGGGCGGTGGCGCGAAATCCGCACAATTCAGCGGCGGTAGGTCTACGGCGAGCCCCAGCCGTTTCACGGCGGCGCTGAACCGTTGCGCAATCATTTCGGCATAAGTCCCCTCGCCCCGCATTCGATGACCCCAACGCGGATCATACTCTTTTCCTCCATGCATCTCCCGTAGCCGCGCCATGACCTTCTCGGCCCTGCCTGGCTGATGCTCGGTCAGCCATTCCCGCCACAGCTCGGACACTTCGCGCGGCAGCCGCAACATAATCCAGCTTGCGGCGTCCGCACCCGCCTGCTTGCCGGCCTCCAACAGCTTCTCAAGCTCATGATCGGTTAATCCCGGCACGACAGGAGAGGTCATAACGCGCACCGGTATACCTGCTTCGGTCAGGACGCGAATCGTGCGCAACCTGCGCAGTGGAGAAGGTGCACGTGGCTCCATCTGACGGGAAAGATTAGCGTCCAGAGTGGTCAGCGAAATCCCGACCCGCACAAGACCGTTGCGGGCCATGGGCGCTAGAATATCGAGATCACGTTCGATCAATGTACCTTTTGTCACGATGCCGATTGGATGCTGAAAATCACTCAACACCTGAAGACAGCCTCTTGTTATCTCGCGGCTTTTCTCAATCGGTTGATATGGATCGGTGTTAGTGCCCAACGCAATCGTAGCCACCTTATAGCGTCGCGCAGAAAGCTCCCGTCGCAATATCTCTGCGGCATTGGGGCGTGCGATCAGACGTGTTTCAAAATCCAACCCTGGCGACAGGCCTAGATATGCATGGGTTGGCCGGGCAAAACAATAAACGCAACCATGCTCGCAACCCCGATATGGATTGATCGAACGATCAAAAGGTAAATCCGGTGATTGGTTGTAGGTGATCAGACTGCGGGCCACTTCGTCCTGAACTTCGGTCCGCAGCGGAGGTAGATCTTCGGACAAATCCCACCCATCCTCGGTCAGCTCGGTCAAATACTTCTCGAATCGACCTGCTGAATTTGATGCCGCTCCCCGGCCCGGATGGTTCATTCTTACGGCCATTTGTTCACCATATGTTCCGATTGTCAGTACTAATTTAAGCTGGGCCCAATGGCAAGGATTACACCTGCTTCATATCCGACCACCTTGAGGCGTTTTTGAAATCGGTCTGCGCGAAGGAAATCAGAACAAATGAAACAAATGCAGGATGATCTTGCAGAATTCGAGGTCGCCCGACGCCAAAATTCGGCCTATAGGTCGGTCTCGGAACGACCTAGGTCGCAATCGTCACAGTAGTCCTGCGACGAAATGGCCAAAACGGAAAAAATGCCACCACGGGCCGCGAGCCCGCACAGCTCAGGGAAATACCCATGTCTGATGAAGAAGACATCGTCCTGTCCGAACTGAATGACGACGAACTCGTCGAACAGATGTTCGATGACCTTTATGACGGCCTGAAGGAAGAAATCGAAGAAGGTGTGAACATCCTGCTCGAGCGCGGATGGCAACCCTACGACATCCTGACCAAAGCGCTGGTTGGTGGCATGACAATTGTCGGCCACGACTTCCGCGACGGCATCCTGTTCGTTCCCGAAGTTCTGTTGGCCGCCAACGCCATGAAAGGCGGCATGGCAATCCTGAAGCCATTGCTGGCTGAAACCGGCGCTCCGCGTGTTGGTAAGATGGTTATCGGCACGGTCAAAGGCGACATCCATGACATCGGCAAGAACCTTGTTGCGATGATGATGGAAGGCGCTGGATTTGAGGTGGTCGATATCGGCATCAACAACCCGGTCGAAAACTATCTGGAAGCGCTTGAAAACGAACAGCCCGACATTTTGGGCATGTCCGCCCTACTGACCACGACTATGCCTTACATGAAGGTGGTAATCGACACGCTGGTCGAACAGGGCCTGCGTGATGAATACACCGTTCTGGTTGGCGGCGCACCGCTGAACGAAGAGTTCGGCAAGGCGATCGGTGCTGACGGCTATTGCCGTGACGCAGCCGTGGCGGTGGAAATGGCCAAGGACTTCATGTCGCGCAAGCACAACCAACTGGCCGGCTAAGGCACGCGACCATACCGTGAGACAGGCCGTCCTTTCTGGGGCGGCCATTTTTGTCCAAAGCCTGACAAATATATAGTTGCCAACCAGAGAGATTACATGACCGACGCGCCGATACCAGATGATGACAGCCTGACCCGTCAGGGTTACGCCACTCCGCGCGCAGCCGAGTCGATTCTGCTGATCGCATGCGGGGCGCTTGCTCGTGAAATTCTGGATCTCAAGGAACGGAATGGCTGGGATCATATGGCTCTGACCTGCCTACCCGCAATTCTGCATGTACACCCCGAGAAAATCACGCAAGCGGTCGAGGATGCGATCGCCAAACACCGGGATTCATACGACCGAATCTATGTTGTATATGCCGATTGCGGAACCGGAGGCCTGCTGCAGACTGCATGTGAACGTCTGGGCGTCGAGATGATTCAAGGGCCCCACTGCTATTCTTTTTTCGAAGGGAATCTGGCATTTGCCGCACATGGCGACGATGAAACCACTGCGTTTTACTTAACCGATTTCCTCGCCCGGCAGTTTGACGCATTTGTATGGAAACCGCTTGGTCTGGATAGACACCCGGAACTGCGCGAGATGTATTTCGGAAATTACACCAAACTCGTTTATCAAGCACAGACCGACAACCCGGATCTCACACGTCGCGCACAAGAATGTGCCGAACGGATGGGACTGGAATTCGAGCGTCGGCAGACCGGATACGGTGACTTGGAAATGACGCTTTCGGATTGGGCAACACGCAAGGCTACATGAAGATCAGGCGCTGGCCAACGCGACCTCGCGAATGCGTTCAATCATGGCACGTAGCCCGTTTGAACGTTGCGCAGACAAGTGCTCCTGCAGCCCCAGCCTGGCAAGTTCTCCTCCGGCGTCGACCTTTGGCACATCGGCTACCGGCAAGCCGTTGTAAAGCGTGCGTAATACCGCAATCAGGCCCCGCACGATCAGCGCATCGCTGTCCCCGTCAAATTTGAATTGTCCATTCTCGATGCTGGGATGCAGCCAGACTTGGCTGGCACAGCCATTCACTTTGGTCGCGGGAACCTTGAACGCATCATCCAGCGGTTCCATCGCCTTACCCTGCTCGATGACATGACGATAGCGGTCTTCCCAGTCTTCCAGAAACTCGAAATCTTCGACTATCTCTTCAAAGGCTGGCGTTGCCATGGCTGGTCTGTCCTTGCGTTACGCGATCACATTTGTGAACTAGGCTCAGCTTCCCCTTCTGTCCAGCCCCAGTGTGGCTTTTCAAGATGCTGAAATTGCGGTAACCCAGTGCGGGTAAAGTTGCGCAAAGTGTTGGGTCCATGCACAAATCTCTGACTGTTCTTCTGCTCTCCGCCACTGTTCTTTCCGCCTGTAACAGTTGGAGCAACTCTCGGGCGAACCCATCGAACTGGTTTGGCAGCAGCACACCTGCCCCATCAGAGGTTTCAGCCAGCGACGCAGATGCGTTGGTTCCACGTCAAAACAACGGTAAGGGCCTGTTGGCGCGGCCTGAAATTGAAGACAATAGCGTCCCAATCGCGGTCATCAACGAATTGCGTGTCGACCCCACACCTTCAGGCGCGATCATATACGCAGCTGGTACCGCCATTCGGCAGGGCGCATATAATGCGCAACTTGCCCGAGTAAGGTCCGAAGAACTTACCAAGAATGGCATTTTGGAATATACATTCCGCGTGGATTATCCCGACTATGCAACCGTTCAGGGAAACGAACGCTCTAGAATGGTTTCTGAAGCTGTAAACGTCAGCGCTCAAGAACTGGAAGGCATCCGCATGGTCCGTGTCAAAGGCCAGCAGAACGCGCTAGAATCACGTCGCCGTTAAAGCGCAACCACATCCACAGCTTGCCCCTTGGCTGCCAGCGCAATCTTGCCCTCGCAAAGCTTGAGTGCATCCTCGCCAAATACCTCGAAACGCCAGCCGGACATGGCTGGAACATCGCGCTCACCAGCGGCGATCTGGTCCAGATCAGCGCTGGACGCAATCAGTTTTGCGGCGACGCCTGCGCTTTCGGTCTTTGATTTCAGCAAAACGCGCAGAAGATCGGCGAGGGCCGGATTCACTTTCAGCTTGTCACGGCTATTGTCTACCTTTGGCAACTGATCTTGCGGGCAGTTCACACCTCTTTTTACTGCCGCCAGGATACCGTCAGCGATCGCCCCTTTGCGGGCCTCTCGCAACAGCAAACGTGATCCACCAAGATCAGAGGGCGTTTTAGGCTTAGTCGACGCCATTTCGATTAGTGCATCGTCCTTGAAAACACGGCTACGAGGCACATTGTTCTCTTGCGCATGGGCTTCTCGGAACTGAGCCAGCTCTTTCACTACTGCCAGAAATTTAGCGGAATTTGTGCGTGTTTTGACCCTGCGCCACGCTTCTTCAGGACGAATGTCATATGTCTCGGGCCGTGTTAGAATACGAAGCTCTTCAACGACCCAGTGATCCCGCTTGCTCTTTTTCAACTCAGTAGACAGATGTTCATAGATTTTCCGAAGATGGGTTACGTCTGCCAGCGCATAGTTTTTTTGCGCGTCCGTCAATGGACGCCGCGACCAGTCGGTGAAACGCGATGTCTTATCAACGCCTTCTCTGCATATTTTCCGGACAAGTGTCTCATAACCGACTTGCTCACCAAAGCCACAAACCATCGCGGCAACCTGAGTGTCGAACAGCGGTGTCGGAAAGACGCCAGCGTCGACCCAGAAAATTTCCAGATCCTGCCGAGCCGCGTGGAATACTTTGACAACGCTTTCGTTCCGGAACAGGTCATACAAAGGCTCAAGCGACAAATCCTCAGCCAAGGGATCGACTAGAACAGCACTGCCCTCATCCTCGGACGGCACCGCGAGCTGAACCAGGCAGAGCTTTGAATAATAAGTCCGTTCGCGCAGAAATTCGGTATCAACAGTGACATAAGGATATTGTGCAGCAGCCGTGCAGAAGGCGGCCAGCTCTTGCGTCGTAGTCAGGGTTTTCATGCGCGGTGCTGTTCTTGCTTTTGTTTCTTGTGACTGCCCGTGTCGTGCTTGTCCCGAGCGATATGCGACCATAAGACGATTACCCTACGCGTGTAAATCGCCGCGCAGATTCAAGGCAACAGAACTGGGTCTTTGTTGCCCATACAATACCGGCGCAGGACCTCAGGATAGAGTTTATGTTCCTGTACCAACACGCGATTGGCAAGTTCTTCTGGCGTATCCCCTGCCCTTACCTCCACGCGCGCCTGTCCCAGAACCGGGCCGTCATCCAGCGCGGCTGTTACTTCGTGTACGGTGCAACCATGTTCGGAATCACCCGCCTCGATGGCGCGGGCATGCGTGTTCAGACCTTTATACTTCGGCAACAGCGAAGGGTGGATGTTCAGCATTCGCCCTTGGAAGCGAGAAACAAAATCGCCGGTTAGAACGCGCATGAAACCGGCCAAACACACAATATCTGGCTGCGAAGCCAGCAGCGGCTTGAGCAGTTCCGCCTCGAACGCGGCGCGATCTTTACCGAAAGGTCGGTGATCGACGGAGGCAGTCTTTATTCCACGCTCTGCGGCCTTTGTCAGCCCTCCGGCTTCAGGGTCGTTCGACAGCACCAAGCAAGGCCGGCCGGCATGGTCCCCGATCATGCTATCGACCAGCGACAGCATGTTTGATCCACCACCAGAAATCAGGATCGCGACGCGCTTGTGACTCACAGCAGCTTGCCTGAGTACGCGACGCCGGGTGTTTCGGTGACAGATCCGATCCGGGCAACGGTTTCACCAGCTTCGGACAGCAGTGCTTCCAGTTTGTCAGCATCCTCAGCCGCGCAGACCACGATCATGCCGATACCGCAATTGAAGGTTTTCAACATCTCGGATTCGGCGATGCCGCCAGTTTCGACCATCCATTTGAACACAGGCGGCAAGTCCCAAGCGCTCAGATCGATCTCGGCCCCCAGCCCGTCGGGCAATACGCGCGGCAGGTTTTCGGTGAGGCCGCCGCCAGTGATATGAGCAAGCGCATGGATGCCCCCTGCCCGGATCGCCTGCAGCGCCGGTTTCACATACAGCCGCGTGGGGGTCAGCAGAGCCTCACCCAATGTTCCGCCACCGAAAGGCGACTCTGCATCCCAGCCCAGCCCCGACATCTCGACCAGTTTGCGCACCAGAGAATAGCCGTTGGAATGCACACCGTTCGAGGCCAGCCCAAGCAGCACATCCCCGTCTTGCACACCCTCGGGCAGGGTCGCGCCGCGCTCCATTGCACCGACCGAGAACCCGGCCAGATCGAAATCGCCATCGGGATACATACCCGGCATCTCGGCGGTTTCGCCTCCGATCAGGGCGCAGCCAGATTGGACACACCCCTCGGCGATGCCTTCGATAATCCGTGCTGCGGTATCGGTGTCCAGCTTACCGGTGGCAAAATAATCCAGGAAAAACAGCGGCTCAGCGCCTTGGCAGATCAGATCGTTGACGCACATCGCCACCAGATCGATGCCCACGCCATCGACAACGCCGGTGTCAATCGCAATCCGCAGCTTGGTGCCCACACCATCGGTTGCGCCCACCAAAATCGGGTCTTCATACCCAGCCGCCTTTAGATCAAACAGAGCGCCAAACCCGCCTAGCCCACTCACAACGCCCGAGCGGTTGGTGCGCTTGGCCGCAGGCTTGATCCGATCGACCAGAGCGTTGCCCGCATCGATATCCACACCTGCATCGGCGTAGGTGATTCCGTTCTTGCCCGCTGTCATGGCCAATCCCTTATGAGTGCTTTGCGCGCGGGTTATTCGATTGTGGGCGATGTTGCAACGGTCAGGCTTGACGCGGGCTGCCATCGTGATACGCAAGGCGCATCGGCGGGCCTGTAGCTCAATTGGTTAGAGCAGAGCGCTCATAACGCTTTGGTTGGGGGTTCGAGTCCCTCCGGGCCTACCACATCACCGCCCTATCACGATATCTGCGCATAAACCGCCCAATTTTTCGCTGCTGCCCAGCCGAAGGATGCCGCCGTGTACACGGGCGATGTCGGCGACGATGGCAAGGCCCAACCCAACACCGCTGCCCTGATTCTGGTTCCGAGCCGGGTCCAGGCGCGTGAAAGGTTTGACCGCCTCAGTACGCTGTTCAATTGGTATACCGGGGCCGTCATCCTCGACTCGGACACGGATCGATTTCGGTGTCATCGACAGACTAACCTCAGCCCTTGAACCATAGCGGATAGCGTTTCCAATCAAATTTTCCACCGCGCGGCGCATTGCCGACGGGCGCAACATAACAGTCCCCTGCCCCTCGACCGATACCAGTTCAACCTGCTGACCTGCGCGTTGCGCGTCATCGACAATCTGACTCAGCCAAATCTCGGGCTCGACCGCCTCAGGTGTGCTTTCTGCAGTCCCGCTTGAAAAGTCCAGAAACGCATCTAGTAGCGATTGCATTTCATCCACATCCTGCAACAGCGGGGCTGCCTCATCCTCGGGCAACAATGACAACCCCAGCTTCAGACGCGTCAAAGGCGTCCGCAGATCGTGGCTGACGCCAGACAACATCAAAGTGCGCTGTTCAATCTGCCTTTCGATTCGGGAGCGCATATCAACAAAAGCGTTGCCCGCCGCACGCACTTCGATTGCCCCGCCAGGAGAGTAAGGCACCACGCGACCCCGGCCGAACGCCTGCGCCGCATCTGCGAGCCGGGTAATCGGCCGCAGTTGGTTGCGCATGTATAAAAATGAGATCGTGGTGATCAACGCCGCAAAGAACACCATCGTAACGATAAGCTGGTGCGGTGCCGTGGGTGACAGGCGCCGTCGATCAAATTTCAATTCCAAAGTGCCAAGATGCGTGCTCAGATAAAGCCGCACCTCCTGTCCATTCGGCAGTGCGACGTCTTGCATTTGAGGCACCAACACCCGCATTTCAGCATCGACTTGTGGTGCGATGAAATCATACCAACGACGCTTTCCAACCACCGGTTCTTGGTACAGCGGCAGAAAACGAGCCGTCATATTCAATGCCGACAGATCAGGCCGTGCGGCAGCCAGCGCCTGCTGCTGCGTCTCTGCACCCTCCATCACGTTCAATATAAGCGTGACCTCACGGGCTGCCGTTCGCGTCATCTGTGCGGTCACTTCCTCGAGATGCTTTTGCAAAAAAGCGATCGCCACAACCAAGAGTACAACGATGACCGGTAGCACCAGGATAAGTGCAGCCCGCGCGTAAAGGCTGCGCGGCATATAGGGTTTGAGCCATTGGGTCGACATGCGCTAAACCTAGCGGGCTGCCTGGACAAGAGGAAGAGGTCAGAATGCAAGCCCCCGATGATTTCAACCCAGTGCCTGGACAAGCTGTGGAACTTGCTCAAGGCCTAAGACGGGTGCTTGCCCCAAATCCCTCACCGATGACATATCGCGGTACGAACACTTACCTTCTGGGTGAAACAGACATCGCCGTCATCGATCCGGGACCGCTGAGCGACGCACATTTGTCGGCGATTCTCGATGCATTACAGCCCAATCAGCGGATCAGCCATATCTTCGTCACTCACACCCATCTTGATCACTCACCCCTAGCTGCCCCTCTTGCGGCCCATACAGGCGCACCGGTTCTCGCTTTCGGAGGACCCCAAGCAGGCCGCAGTGAGGTTATGACGGAATTGGCGCAGAATGGGTTTGCGGGCGGCGGTGAGGGAATCGATATGGATTTTCGCCCTGATATTGAACTGGAAGACTGTGCATGTATTTCTGCGGACGACTGGACGCTTGAAATCATCCACACACCCGGCCATCTCGGCAACCATATTGCGCTCGCCTGGGGCGATGTTTGCTTTACAGCGGATCATGTCATGGGATGGGCCAGTTCGCTGGTCTCACCGCCCGACGGGGATCTGACCGACTTCATGGCCGCCTGCCATCGCCTTCGCGCGAGAGAATGGTCAGTCTTTCATCCCGGCCACGGCGCTCCTGTAACGGAACCAAACAATCGCCTGGAGTGGCTGATTCATCACCGTCTTTCGCGCGAATCTCAGATTCTTGACGAACTGATCAAAGGCCCGGCCACTGCACGTCAGCTTGCACAGCGTATTTATGTAGACACGCCTGGTGCATTGCTGCCAGCGGCGGAAAGAAATGTATTCGCGCATCTGGTCGATCTGACCGGAAAGGCCCAGGTCGCACCCGTTGAGACGCTTTCAGCACAGTCCGAATTTATCAGGCTCAGTTAGCGGCAAACTTTTTTCATCGGCAATGCGCTTCCCCTCTGGACGACGAAATTCCGTGTTGTTATACGCCCCTCAGTTCCGGCGTAGCTCAGCGGTAGAGCAGTTGACTGTTAATCAATTGGTCGTAGGTTCGATCCCTACCGCCGGAGCCAATATCCAAATAAAACTCAACGCGATAGGACGCCTGAATTCACGGGCTGAACTGATGCAATGACATGCACGGGGTCGATCAATTTCGAACCAATGTCACCCGCCCGTTCAACCGTGAGGATTGGCTTGCCTACATTGATGCCGCTGATTAGATAACTCTGTGTGTAGTGAAATCTCTCCTGAAGCAGACGATAGCGGATTAACAAAAGCGTAGGAATTCAGACCAGATATGGGCCGCGAATACGAAATTGGGATGCTATGGGTCGAAGGTCCACTGAGCTATGTTGAAGTCCTATGCGCCAAATCCTTTCTGGATGCGGGCCATCATGTCAAACTCTACCACTACAAAGATGTTCAAAATATCCCGAAAGGTGTGGAACTGGTCCGTGGCGACACTGTGCTTGCAGAAGATCGTTTCATCACACATGGTCGCACAGGTAGTTTTGCGCTATTTTCAGATGTATTCCGTTATCATCTTCTGCAGCAAAATGACCGTATGATTTGGGCTGACCTTGATGCCTATTGCGTCAGGCCCTTCGAGACGGAATCCGGACATTTCTTTGCCTGGGAATCCGATCATCACATCAACGGGGGCGTATTGGGCCTGCCTTCCGACAGCGAAACATTGGGTCACCTCATTGAAATGACCGAAGATGAATATGGTATACCCGAGTGGTTTGGACCGAATGTAAAGCGGCATTTTGAGAAACTGAAGGATGCGGGCACTCCGGCCCATGCGAGCGATCTACCTTGGGGAATTTGGGGGCCACACGCCATAACCCACTATCTCAAGAAATCCGGTGAATCAAAATATGCGCTTCCAACCAATAGTTTGTATCCAATAAGCTTCAAGAACCGACGTTTTCTGATGCGAAGCAAGATGGTGCGGAAAGTCAGGCGCTCGATCACGCGCGATACCTATTCCGTTCACTTCTATGGCCGTCGCGTTCGCCAGTTTCTTTCAAGCATTGGCGGCCTTCCAGAGCCCGGTAGCTATATGGAATTTCTTTTGGAGAAGCATAAAATTGACACATCGGCAGCACCGGTGTTCACGCGTCAGGAGCGAGAGCAATCGAAGGAAACAGACCAAGCCTGAGCCAAAATGATTGATCTAAAAAGGTTGCCGAGCGTGTTTCTATACCTGAAATTCAAAAGGTATCATACAGTTTGAAGAACTTAAGAGTGGTCCGTCATTGTCCACTTTCAATCAAAGAATTTGATGAATTCTGAATGCGCGTATTTCAGCAACACGTTTGAATAATCAGGTGCTATTAATAATCAGCAAAATCACGATTGACCCTCTGGACGATGCCAAAGCTGATTGCTATACGGCGCGGACCGTTCCGGCGTAGCTCAGCGGTAGAGCAGTTGACTGTTAATCAATTGGTCGTAGGTTCGATCCCTACCGCCGGAGCCATTCTTCCCCCGTTTGGCAATCACCCCATCAGCACGTCGCTAAAATCCGCACGCAAGTTCCGTTTCAGGACTTTGCCGGTTGCGTTCAATGGCAGAGCGTCGACGAATACAACTTTGTCTGGCACCTGCCATTTGGCGATCTTACCGTCGAAGAATGAAAGTAAATCCTGCTCGGTCGGCTCTTGGCCTTCCGCCTTCACAGCAACCAAAAGCGGGCGTTCATCCCACTTCGGATGTGGCACACCCACAACCGCCGCTGTCGCCAGTTGAGGGTGCGCGACAGCGATATTTTCCAGCTCGACCGAACTGATCCATTCGCCACCTGACTTGATAATATCCTTCGATCGGTCGCGGATGGTCATAAACCCATCTGGGTCCAATGTTGCCACGTCGCCGGTTGCGAACCAGCCATCCTGCAACAAAGCCTCATCTTGCATGTGGAAATAGCTGTCTAGCACCCAATGGCCGCGCACCATCAGATCACCCTGCGTTTCACCGTCATGGGGAAGGTCGCTGCCATCGTCATCTACGATTTTCAGTTCAACCCCAAAGGGCGGGCGGCCTTGGCTCTCGCGTAGTTTGTGTTGTGCTTCAATGGGCATTTCCAGATGCTTGGCCATAGGATAGTTCGTAGTGCCCAGCGGGCTCATTTCACTCATACCCCAGGCATGGACGGTATCGACGCCATAAGTCTCGCGAAAGGTTTCGATCATCGAAGGCGGGCACGCTGCACCGCCGATAACGGTACGATCCAAGCTTTCCAGTTTGGTTCCACATGTCGCCGCATGCGCCAGAAGGCCCTGCCAGATGGTTGGCACACCCATTGCCAATGTCACGCCATAAGTGTCGATCAGATTGACCAATGCTTCCCCATGCAAACCCGGCCCCGGCAATACCATGCGTGAGCCGGACATGGCGCTGGCATAGGGTGAACCCCAAGCATTGACGTGAAACATTGGCACCACCGGCAATACCACATCCATCGCGGAATAGCCGATCACATCACGTGTGTTTGACGCGAAACTGTGCAGCAAAGTCGAACGATGCGAATACAGAACACCTTTGGGGTTTCCTGTTGTGCCCGATGTGTAGCAAAGGCTAGAGGCGGTATTCTCATCAAAACTGGGCCACGCATAATCCACATCACCGGTTTCAATCAACTCGTCATAGAAGATCAAACCAGGTACCTGAGACAACGCGGCCTCATCTCGTGCACCCATCAGCACGAAATGCTGCACCTCGGTCAGATGCTCCTGAAGCGCGGCAACCAAGGGCAAGAAAGTTGCATCAAAGAACAGAACCCGATCCTGCGCGTGGTTGATGATATAGGTCAGTTGCTCAGGGAAAAGACGCGGATTGATCGTGTGACAGACGAAGCCCGCGCCGGATACGGCATAGTAGATCTCAAGATGGCGGCGGTTATTCCAGGCCAGTGTGCCCACTCGATCCTGCGGCTGTAGCCCAAGATTCATAAGCGCCGAAGCCATACGGCGGGCGTTCTGCGCGATCCCCGCCCAGTTGGTCTGGGTCACGGCCCCGTCCGTCTCGACCGAGATTATCTCAGTCTGTCCGTGATAGCGTTCGGCGTGATCAATAAGCGACGAAATCAGCAAAGGCTGCGTCATCATCTGTCCCAGCATGGACAATCCTCCCATCGTCAGCGCTTGGCCGCGCCCTTCTACATTGGCAGAAACCCTGCCAAGATTTTAATTGTCTGACAATAAGAGAGTTTGGCTGAGTGCCGTGTCAACCTCGATGGCGTAGCGCGTACTCGACCAGACCGGCTGTCGAACCATCCTTGCCTTCGGTGCCAACTTCGCCATCGACAATGGGCCCCAGAGACGTCGCCAGTTCTTTGCCCAGCTCAACGCCCCATTGATCGAATGAATTGATGCCGAGCAACACGCCTTCGACAAAAACCCGATGCTCGTACAGCGCAATGATCTGGCCCAGAACATATGGCGTAAGCTGCGGATATATCAGGGTTGTTGATGGGCGATCCCCCGAGAACACACGGTGGCGCGCCTGACGCTCCAGCTCTTCGCCGGTCAAACCTTTATCCACCATCCGCGCGCGGGCTTCATCCAATGATCGGCCTTGCATCAGAGCCTCGGACTGAGCCAGGCAATTGGCCAGAAGCAGACGATGATGATGGGCCAATTCAGGCTCATGCCCATTGGCTGCCACCATGAACTCGCACGGGATCACGTCAGTGCCCTGGTGAATCAGTTGATAGAATGCGTGCTGTCCATTGGTGCCAGGCTCGCCCCAAACCACCGGACCTGATGGCATGGCCAACGCACTGCCGTCCATTGCGACAGATTTGCCGTTCGATTCCATTTCAAGCTGCTGGAAATACGCTGGAAGCCGCAGAAGGCGCTGATCATAAGGCAAAACCGCACGGCTGGCGTAACCCAAAACCTGCCGATGCCAGACACCGACAAGCGCCAACATAACCGGCATGTTTTCAACCCACTTCGCCGAGCGGAAATGCAGGTCCATCGCCTGCCCACCTCGCAGAAAAGCATCGAATGCATTTGAGCCTACAGCGATCATCACCGGCAATCCGACCGGGCCCCAGACCGAATAGCGTCCGCCCACCCAGTCGGCGAAACCGAACACGCGCTCTTCTGGGATGCCAAATGCAGCTGTCTTATCCACCGCGCTCGAAACGGCAGCGAATTGCTGCGACGGGTCTCCGCCTCCATCCACCATCCAAGCCCGCGCCGTCCGCGCGTTGGTCATGGTTTCGATGGTGGTGAAGGTTTTCGAGGCCACAATAACCAGCGTGCGCGTCGGGTCGAGCATGCGCAACGTGTCGGCGATATACGCCCCGTCCACGTTCGAGACGTAATGCAACTTTGGACCATCGTGATACGGTGCCAGGGCATGTGTCGCCATGACCGGACCAAGATCCGAGCCGCCGATGCCGATATTCACAACATCCGTAAAGCTGCCCCCTGCCCCCTTGATCGCCCCGCCGCGCACCTCTTCGGCAAACACGCGCATCCGCTGCAATGTTTCCAGAACGTCTGGCATCACGTCCTGACCATCCACCTCGACCGGACCGCCATCGAGGTTGCGCAACACCGTATGCAGTACCGCACGCCCTTCGGTCTCGTTGATCTTTTGGCCCGCAAACATCGCAGTCCGGCGATCCGCCAATTTGGCCTGGTCACAGAGTTGAAAAAGTGCAGAGCGAATGTCGTCGTTGATCTGAGTTTTAGAGTAATCAAACAACAAGTCGCCGCTGGACGTGGAAAAACCCTCGGCCCGGTTTGAATCTGCATGGAACAGATCAAGTATTCTGCGATCACCGATCAATTTAGCCAGAGATTTCAGTTGATCCAATTGCATGGTGACTACTCCGCCCAGTGGACAGTCATGCCGGTTAGCACGGCCGCGATAGGCGCCTCTTCTGGCGGTAGTGACATGGCGCGATCCAGCGCATCGCGCTTGGATTCTCCGAAGATAATGAGGTGTTTTGATAACGCACCTTCGAGCACGGGTGCGGTCAGTGTTATTCTCGCCTCGGGTTGCACGTCTGTCCTTGCCACCGCAAGTGTGGGCGCGCGGCTGTCCAGCGCGGCAGTCAGGCCCTGCATCCCAGGAAAAAGAGAGGCCGTGTGCATATCCTCACCCATGCCAAGAACCAGGACCGACAGAGGCAAGACGGGAGTGATCAGGCTCTCGATCTCAGGCAGAACCGCCTCGGGCTCATGACCTGCGACAAACAATGGCAGGTACTGCGCGACAGAAGCGCGATTGGTCAATAGACGCTCGCGGATCAGCCGCTCGTTCGATCGTTCTTGGTCTCCCGGTACACACCGCTCATCTGTCGGCAACACGCGCACGCGATCCCACTCAAGATCAGCCGCGCATAACACATCAAACACCGGACCCGGGGTGGTGCCTCCGGGAACGGCAAGCGAAACAACATCGTGGTGCAACAACGCGGACTCAAGGTCTCCGGCCAGTGCATTCGCGACATCAATGGCCAGCATGTCACGGTCTGCATATTCTTTAATATTCATGGGTTTATTCCTTGCCAGCGGCGGTGATCTCTCTTCATCAGCAGTTCGGCGTCGCCCGGGCCAGTGCTGCCATTTTCATAGGGTTTGGGCACGTCACCACGCGCCTGCCAGCCCGCAATGATCGGGTCGGTCCAAGCCCATGCTGCCTCGACCTCATCACCGCGCATAAACAGGGTCTGGTTGCCGCGAATGACATCCATCACCAGCCGCTCATAGGCGTCCGGCGGGTCCTGATTTTCGGGTCCAAGCGCCTCGGCAAAGCTCATGTCCAGCGGAACGTCGACCAGCCGCATCCCACCCTGCCCCGGCTCTTTGATCGTCACTTTCAGAGTAATGCCTTCGTTCGGCTGCAACCGAATCGAAAGCGCGTTTGCGTGACGCCCTGCCTCTTCGCCGAAAATCGAATGCGGCGCATCCTTGAACATCACATTGATGACCGACGACCGCGCCACCAATTCCTTACCAGTACGCAGATAAAATGGAGTGCCGGCCCATCTCCAGTTGCTGATATGCGCGCGCAAAGCCACATAACTCTCGGTCGTGGACCGGTTGTTACCCACAACCTCGCGATACCCCCGACCCTGTTTTTCACCGGCAAACTGTCCCCGAACAATGTGGTGCGGTTCAACCGGGTCCAGCGCACGGATCACCTTGAGCTTTTCGTCGCGCACCGCATCCGGGTCAAACTTTGCGGGCGGTTCCATCGCGATCAGACACAAAAGCTGCATAAGGTGGTTCTGCATCATGTCGCGCATGGCACCTGCACGCTCGTAATACTCTTCTCGCCCATCGATGCCGACTGTTTCCGCAACGGTGATCTGAATGTGATCCACGTACTGGCTGTTCCACAATGGCTCGAACAACATGTTGCCGAACCGGACCGCCATCAGGTTTTGTACCGTTTCTTTGCCCAGATAGTGATCAATTCGATAGATTTGCCCCTCATCAAAATGCGACGCCAACGTTGCATTCAAAGCGCGCGCACTTTCCAGATCGTGCCCAAACGGCTTTTCAACAACGATCCGGGTCTGAGGGGTGGCGAGATTATGCGCTCTGATCCGCTCGGCCAGCGGACCAAATAGTCTGGGACCCACCGAGAAATAGAACGCTCGGATTCGATCCGTGCTCAGCAATTCGGACAATGGAGCCCACCCGTCTTCGGACAAGGCATCCAGCGGAACATAATTTATGCGCTGCAGAAAACCTTTTACCGCCTCCGGGTCTTTAGACCGTTTTGGCGCATACTGACGCAAAGATTCGGCAACTATATCCCGAAAGGATTCAACGGTCAGCGCACCCCGTGCCGCGCCTATGATCCGCGCGGCCTCGGGCCATTGTCCGGCGCAGTAACGCCGAAACAGAGCCGGAACGATCTTGCGCTGCGCCAGATCGCCGGTTCCGCCGAATATGACCAGATCAAATGGGTCAACGGGTATGACGCGAGAAACCATGGCTTTTCCTTACCTTGCCAGTCGTGGCATGTCCAATGTTAGCGCAATCAAAATGTCGAAATCTTCGAACATCAAAACTCTGTCAGCAGGGTGTCAACGTACTTAACTAAACCGGCACGAACGATTAAGTCGGTTTGGTAAATGCACAAAACCGGATGCCGGAATGAAAGACAACGCCACTCAGGCTGCAAATATCGGGAAGTTTCAAAACAGTTTGGTGACAGCGGACGGGCAAACGCGCGCGTCTGTTGCGTTATCCAATCCGGAAACTCTGTGGTTCAATACCGGCACGCTGTGCAATATCGAATGCGTCAACTGTTATATCGCCAGCAGTCCCACCAATGACGCGCTGGTTTACATCGCAGCAGATGAGGTTCGCGCTTATCTGGATCAGATCGAAGAACGCCAGTGGCCAATCCGCGAGATTGGCTTTACCGGTGGTGAGCCCTTCATGAACCCTGAAATGATCGAAATGACCCGCGCAGCGCTTGAACGTGGCTACGAGGTTCTGATTCTGACTAACGCCATGCAGCCGATGATGCGTCGCACGATGCGTGAAGGGTTGCTGGAGCTGCAATGTGACTATGGCGGCAAGCTGACACTGCGCATTTCGGTCGATCACTACCGCCCGGAATTACATGATGAAGAGCGTGGAAAAGGCAGCTTTGCCAAGACGCTGATCGGTATGGAATGGCTGCGGGATAACGGCTTTAAGATGGCGATCGCCGGGCGTACCGTGTGGGGAGATTCTGACGCCGACAGCCGTGCAGGCTATGGCGCATTCTTTGCAGAACATGGTTTTGACATCGACCCTCAAGACCCGGGTCAAACCGTGTTGTTTCCCGAAATGGATGAATCCGTAGAAGTGCCTGAAATCACCACCGCTTGCTGGGGAATTCTTGATAAATCTCCAGATGCTGTGATGTGTGCCAGCTCGCGCATGGTGATTAAGCGCAAAGGCGCAGAACGTCCGGCGGTTTTGGCATGTACGTTGCTGCCATACTCACCTGAATTCGAAATGGGCGAAACCTTGGCCGAGGCCGAAGCCGACGTGCATCTAAACCACCCGCACTGCGCCAAGTTCTGCGTTCTTGGAGGGGCCAGTTGCTCCGGTTGATCAGTTAAGTTCGGGTGATTTCCAGAATTTTGTACCTGAGGCTCCCGCTGACACCCGCCACCCCTTCTTGCTCAAAACAAAGAAGGATCGGCCATCGGTAAAGCGCAGCGTGTCTCCCGCACGATCCTCACCATACATTGCGCCTGTCTCCGCGGTCGCATCGTAGCCGTGATCAATAAAATTCTCTAGATCCGCAGAGGTTTCGAACAGGATCACGAACTTGGTTTCAAAGCCCCCGATCCCAATAGCTCCGCCAACGCCCCCGGTCCCCATGTTCATATAGGTGTGTTGTCCTGTGTCTTTTGAAACGGCCACACCGCGCCCATAACCTGCAGATACCGGAAAAACCGTCACCTTGCGCGAGTCAAAAACCGCGTATCCAGCGCAGACATCGTTTAGTTCTTGTGCCTGTGGATTCTCGGCAAGTAGTTGATCAAGAATTTCGCCCGCCATCAAATCCAACTTGGCACGTGTCTCTTCAGGCGTGGCCTCGTTTCTTAGCAGTTCCGAAGTCGAATCAATGGTTTCGTCGACGGCGTTCGCACCTTTCTCGATTGTGTTCCCAACACCTTCTGCACCGCGACCTATCGCGTTTGCAGTATTCTCAGCCCCCTTTTTGATCTTGTCCAGAACCCCTTCGGCGATGGCAGGACTGGTCAGGAAAACCGCAGCGGCGAGGATAAGATATCTGAGCATAGAGTGATTCCGTGTAAGACCATCAGTTTGGTCATTACATTATCTCAATCGCGACATTTGAGAACCGGACTTTCGATTCCTGAAAGGATATCCGACGCCCGATTAGTTCACACGAAACTCTCCAACCATATTCCGCCATTCGCCCGGAGCGATCATCTTTCGATGTGTGAACCGAACAGAATGCAGCGGTCCTTCAATTTCTTTTTGCCAGAAATCCACGAATTCAAAAAGTTTGGGGTGATCCGGGGCAAGATCATAATCCTGCCAGATAAACGTATTCAGAACGTGTATGTAATCGGGCATGTGATAGAAAAATTCTGCGGTTGTCAGCCCGTACCCTTTCAACATGAGTTCGGTTTCGTTTTGCGCCATCCAGACCTCCAATTTTGTTGCAAGGTCTTCTCAGGGTAACACGAAAATCACCTAATACTTAGATAACAATATGTTACTCTACTGTTACCGGGCTAATTTGGCCACAAGACGGTTGCTTGCTTGCACCTTATATGCCTGGTCTGATAAGGTGCATCCACAAGATATAGATCAAAAACAAGACACGGGCAGCCTACGTGAGCGATACGCCAGAAATACCTGAAAACATGGATGAAACACCGCCCGAGCGCCCCGTTTATGACGGCCCGACGGTATCCATCGAATCCGAGATGCGCACGTCCTATCTGGACTATGCCATGTCGGTCATCGTGTCGCGCGCCATTCCCGATCTGCGCGATGGTTTGAAACCAGTGCACCGCCGCATCCTGTATGCAATGCACGAAACCGGGAACACGCACGAAAAGGCCTACCGCAAATCGGCCCGCCCGGTCGGCGACGTGATGGGTAAGTACCACCCGCATGGTGATAGTGCGATCTATGACGCGCTGGTGCGGATGGCACAGGATTTCTCGATGTCTCTGCCGCTACTGGATGGTCAAGGCAACTTTGGCTCGATGGACGGCGATAACCCGGCTGCCATGCGTTATACCGAAGTTCGGATGGACAAGCCTGCCGCGTCCCTGCTGGCCGATATTGAAAAAGAGACGGTCGATTTTCAGGACAACTATGACGGCAAAGACAAAGAGCCGACCGTCCTGCCCGCCCGTTTCCCAAATATGCTCGTCAACGGTGCCGGCGGTATCGCTGTGGGTATGGCAACGAACATCCCTCCGCACAATCTGGGTGAAGTGGTTGATGCAACTCTGGCGCTGATCGATGACCCGGACTTGACCTCGGAACAGTTGATCGAATACGTCCCCGGCCCCGATTTCCCGACCGGCGGCGTAATGCTGGGCCGGTCCGGCGCGCGCAAAGCTTATCTGGAGGGCCGTGGGAGCGTCATCATCCGTGCAAAGACCCGTGTCGAGGAGCTTCGTAAGGACCGCTACGCCATCGTTGTCGATGAGATCCCCTATCAGGTGAACAAAGCCGCGATGATCGAAAAGATTGCCGAAGCCGTGCGTGAGAAGCGGATCGAAGGTGTGTCCCATGTGCAGGACGAATCCGACCGAAATGGTGTGCGCGTCGTCGTCGAATTGAAGCGCGATGCAACACCCGAAGTG
The DNA here is from genome assembly GCF_056536485.1 of Ruegeria sp. CL5. NCBI lineage: Bacteria > Pseudomonadati > Pseudomonadota > Alphaproteobacteria > Rhodobacterales > Roseobacteraceae > Ruegeria > Ruegeria sp. CL5. Next base: position 1,933 of record NZ_JBQFPS010000001.1, on the reverse strand, counting down.
GTGTTGAACCAGCTCTATCGTTTCTCACCGATGCAAACTTCTTTCGGCTGCAACATGCTGGCCTTGAATGGTGGTCGCCCCGAACAGCTGACCTTGCGCCGCTTCCTGACATCTTTCATCGATTTTCGCGAGGATGTGGTTGCCCGTCGTACAGCGTACGATCTGCGCAAAGCACGCGAACGCAGCCATATTCTCTGTGGTCTGGCGGTCGCTGTTTCCAATGTGGACGAAGTGGTCGCCACGATCCGCTCGTCTACAGACGCGGCACAAGCACGTGAAAAGCTGATGACCCGCCGTTGGCCGGCGGCAGATATCGAAGGCTATCTGCGTCTTATCGACGATCCTCTGTCAAAGATGAACGACGACGGCACCTATAACCTGACCGAAGTTCAGGCCCGCGCCATCCTCGAACTGCGTCTGCAACGTCTGACCCAACTGGGTGTCAAAGAGGTCACGGACGAGCTTGAAGAACTCGCCGCGAAGATCAAGGAATACTTGGATATTCTATCTTCGCGCGAACGCATCATGTCGATCATCGGCGATGAGCTGCGCAGCGTGCGCGACCAGTTTGCCGTTCCACGTCGCACCGAGATCGTCGATTGGTCCGGCGACATGGAAGACGAAGACCTGATCGAGCGCGAAGACATGGTCGTGACCGTCACATCGGGCGGATACATCAAGCGCACCCCACTGGCTGATTTTCGCGCCCAGAAGCGCGGTGGCAAAGGTCTGTCAGGCATGCAGACCAAAGAAGAAGACGTGGTCACCACCCTCTTCGTGGCGAATACCCACACGCAGTTGTTGTTCTTTACAACGGATGGCATGGTCTACAAGCTTAAGACCTGGCGACTGCCGCAATCGGGGCGGACTGGCAAAGGCAAAGCCATCGTCAACATCCTGCCGATTCCAACCGGGGTTTCTATTGCTGCAATTATGCCGGTGGATGTCCCGGATGAAGAATGGGAAAACCTGCAGATCATCTTCGCCACCAGTGCAGGAACTGTGCGGCGCAACCGTTTGTCAGATTTCACCAACGTCAAGCGCAACGGCAAGATCGCCATGAAGTTCGAAGAGGATCACGCCGACACCAAGTTGATCAACGCGCGTATCTGTTCCGAAGATGATGACGTCATGCTGGTCACTAAATCTGGCCGCGCAATCCGCTTCCCAACAACAGATGTACGGGTGTTCAACAGCCGCTCGTCTGTTGGTGTACGCGGTGTGCGTCTGACCGGCGATGATGAGGTGGTTTCGATGTCTGTCATCCGCCACTTCAACGCCACCTCGGATGAACGGGCCGCTTACCTTAAAATGCGCCGCCTTATGGCCGGTGTCACCGATGAATCCGAGACGGAAGAAGATGAAGGTAACGCCGACAGTGTGCTGCCTCAGGAACGTTATGCCGAGATGTCGGCTGCCGAGAACCTGATCCTGACCATTACGGCAGGGGGCGCGGGCAAGCTGAGCTCAAGCCACGATTACCCGGTTCGCGGACGCGGCGGTATGGGCGTGGCAGCGATGGACAAGGCCATGCGCGGCGGTAAACTGGTGGCATCCTTCCCCGTTGATATTGACGACCAGATCATGCTGGCCACCTCAAAGGGTCAGTCGATCCGGGTGCCGGTTGATGGGATCTCTTTCCGCTCCCGCAGCGCGGGCGGTGTGAAAGTCTTCAACACGGGCAAGGGCGAAGAAGTCGTCAGTGTTGCCTGGATTGCAGACCAGGGTGATGAAGAAGCCGAAGAGTGAAGGATCGAGAAAGAAATCGGGTGAGTTAAGCTCGGTTTCTTTGGTCTAAACCTTCCAATTACCGCTCTGCGGAGATAGTGTTGAAAAAGTCGACGTTGGAACTGCCGATGAGCGATGGCAAAAGCCGCTTGGGATGTTCCTCTCAGCCTGTTGGTTCTGGTTGCGGGGCTAGTTTTGCGAGTTT